>CAVUGT010000022.1:0-132170 GCA_963741105.1 Terriglobia bacterium | reverse complement strand
GTTTCCGCGATGCAGCGTCTTTCCGATACGCTTACAACAATGCAAAAGCCTCAACTGCTCCCCAATTGCTCCCCAGGGGCACGGGGCGAGGGACAAACCCAGGTGACGTCGAAGTGGGTTCAATGAGAAAGAAGAGAGCGTAAATGCTTACGATTGAAGCGGTAACGCCATTCTCGAATCGCGTGGTAAACTGGACCTCCGCACGCCGGAGAGGTGGCAGAGTGGCCGAATGCGGCGGTTTGCTAAACCGTTGTACTGGCTAATACCGGTACCGAGGGTTCGAATCCCTCCCTCTCCGCCATATTTTTTAGTTTCAATCACTTACCTTCCACATCGGCCTCGCTCGGTCTTGTAAGGCGTGCGTAGTTCGCGCCCATCGGTGTCCCGACGGTGTCCTGAGTGCCCAGCGGACGAGCTTGCCCGGCTCGAAGTGTCAGTCAGCATCGCGCTGTTCCCCCCAGTTCGGATCGGTTTCGGAACTCCAAGATCACGCAGAGACGAATGGAGGCCCCTGTCCGAAGCGGAGTCACAGATGTAGGGCAGCGCACCTGCAGAGGTGCGCTCTCATAATTCTGTTGGCATGCTACATTTACCCGAATGCGCTCCGAGATAGAGCGGGCTGTCCTCCGTCTGCGGCGTGGCAATGCCGAAGCACTAGAACAAGCCCTGGCCCTGCTCCAAAACACCGTTTTCTCCTTCAGCATGAGAGTCTGCGGCCAACGGCAAGACGCAGAGACATATGGAAGATGTGCTTGAACGGTCAGTTCCGCATCTGCCCAAGTTCGACAGCCCCAGAGCGCTCGTGGTGTGGCTCTACAAGGTGGCGAAGAACCGTTGCCTGATGAGCCGACGCAAAAGCAAGTTCGCTCCAAATCAGAATATTTCACTGGAAGAACTGATGCCTGATCGACGGGAACTGGAGCGATTGAGCGGTGACGCCAGCGTCAACCCTGAAGCGTTTGCCATCCGAAGCGAAGAGGCGGGCCAGTTACGAGAGGCAGTTCACCGCCTGCCGCCGCAATATCGCATTGTTCTAGTCTTGCGTGATATGGAGGGCCTGACAGACGAAGAAGTAGCAGAGATCACAGGACTCCGTTCAGGAACCGTTCGGGTTCGTCTGCATCGTGCGAGGCTGTTCGTGCGGAAAGAATTGATGAAGATGGGGAAGTCGCGTCCCCGCGGGAAGCTCGAGGCTGTCAGGTCGCGAGCTGCGGCCACGGAGCCTTCCAGACCTCCCCGGTGCAAGGCAATGTTCGCCGAGCTTTCGAACTACCTGGATGAACAGATCGATGACTCCTTGTGCGAGGAACTGGAGAAACACCTTGACGGTTGTGATCCCTGCAAGGCCTTTCTTGCCAGTTTGCAATCCACGATTGAAAATTGCCGCCGGTTGCCTGCCGCAGCCTCGGACCGTGTCAACGCAGCGAAGTTGCGAAGGGACGTCATGTCTCGTTACGAGCGAGCGATGGCAACGAGAACAGGGTGAGCTTGAGGTGCTCACTAATTTGCCGGAAAGGGTCCTTGAGTCTGCAGCAACGCCTTCGATCTCGCGGTTGAACACGTCCACGTACTTACATCATCTTTATTACTTGAGCGAACGCCGGCATGTGGATGCGACGCCGCCACAACTGCACTCGCCGGAAAGCACGACCACAGTTGCGGCATAAATCCTTAAGTGAGGAAGGAGTTGTTATGACAGTCGAACGTGCTGTGAGAGTGCTGGCAGGAACCTTCGTGCTGCTTTCGGTGGCGCTGGGCTACTGGGTTTCCCCCTACTGGTTCCTGTTTACGGCTTTTGTCGGACTCAATCTATTTCAGTCGGGGTTCACAAATATGTGCCCGGCGATGGCCATCTTTCGCAAACTAGGATTGCCGGATGCAGGAGGCGCGAGACCCAACCAGCCGGAGGGTCAGCCGAACCGGTGAAATACAGGAGAACGTAAGGAGAGGAAATATGCCCGATTGGGTGTGGGCTGTCGGATTTATCGCGCTCTACATAGTCATGACGCAATGGCTTCTGCCCAAGCTGGGTGTTCCCACTTGAGCAACCCAAAAAAGCGCCGACGGGTCTCGGCGCACGGCTGCTGGTGACGCGAACATGTCCGAAGACGGGCAGAAATCGGGGGACAAATGAAAGAGCCTTCAATTTACCCGAATGCTCTTTTTACGTGGGAATCGTCGTTTCAATCCCGGGGCGAATCTCAAACGGTAGACGATCACATGAGTTATGAAGATCTTGCTAGCGATTGACGACTCGAAATTTGCTGAGGCCGCTATCCAGGCGGCAATCTCGCAGGTCCGTCAGGATCATACGCAAGTGCGTGTGCTGCACGTCGTGGATTGGAGTAGTTTTATGCCGAGTCCGTTTCCTACAATCGGGGAGGAACCGATTTACAGCGCGCGTCGACTCGAATCCATCATAGAGACGGAAACCAGAAAAGCTCACGAACTGGTGGAACATGCCAGTAATCGTCTGCGCTCGACGGGGTTTGAGGTAAGCACAGCCGTCCGGGAGGGTGACGTCAAAATGGTGATCCTCGATTGCGCCACCGAGTGGGGAGCTGACCTAATTATCGTGGGCTCCCATGGGCGCAAGGGAGTCGCCCGTTTTGTATTGGGAAGCGTGTCCGAGGCCGTTGCTCGCTATGCTCACTGCTCGGTTGTAATCGCGCGTTTGCCAGGCAACGGTTGATCTTCCACCGATCATTCCGCAACTTACTTTTGTGACCGATACTCATGCTGATCCTTATTGTGTCCACAAAGCATCTGCCGGGTGCGCAGTGTGACGGCTGAAGCGTCGTCGCCACGTTCCATTATCAGGTTCACAGCCGTACCTTCTTCTCCGTGAAGCCGCGCCGACACTTGTTCCGCACTCAGGGACGCCACAGACTCGCCGTTGATAGCCCTGATTCGGTCGCCAAGCCTGATTCCGGCCTGGTCGGCGGGAGAATACTTCCACACTGACATGACCGTGTATGTACCTTGGTCGTTTTGCGCGAACTGGATGCCGACGGTTACGTATCGGTAAGGATCCGGCCTCGATCGCGGATCTCTTTTCAGGAAAACCTCGTCGTGCTTCAGATCGAAGGTCACTTCAAACTGTCGCAAGAATTCGGAGCCCAGAGTTCCCCCGAAACCTTGCCGCCGAGAATGCGCCAGAATTCACCGCACGCTGTACTCGCACCGCTTGGTCTCGGACTTCAATCTCGCCAAGCCGCACATCAGGCACGCAGACCAGGAAGGCAGGCGGCGTCGGGAAGCCAGCGCGTATGACGCCGTCAATAGTCGAATCGGGCGTCCATACCCGCGACAGTTGTTGCCAGGTTCCCCAGGACAGATTTGTTGAGTTCGTGCCCGTATCCAGCAGAAGGTCTTCGGACAAAGACATTAGCTGAAGCGGAATAAAGAATTCGTCACCCGATCGACGCAGCTTGAGCGGAACTCCAGGGTCTCCTAGCTCCGCCATTGGGCCTGTAACCAGCTCTTCCCTTGAGTAGTTCAACCTGAAGACGAAATCTTGCAGGATGTCGTTGCCGACCACACCGTCGACGGGATCCCCTAGCGCATGCGAAACAGAACCCAGATTGAGAACTGTCAGGACTTTATGGTCGAAGGCGAGACCTCCGACTTCAATTTTGGTTGTTTGATCGGCCGTCGCAGGTTGCGTCCGGTAGTTCTTCAAGACTTCTACGTCGGCAACCTGCCCCAGGCTTAAGGATGACGCGATATTGGCATCAATCGCCGAGTGTTCACTTCCGGTGTCGAGAAGGAAGCTGAGACCTCTCCCATTCACGCGCACCGGAACCAAAACCACATTGTTGACCACTCGAATTCTGACAACCTCTCGGGCAAAACAGGTCGACACTGCGAGCAACAGAAAAAGGACGCGTCTTGGGCATCATCGTCGCCTCATTGGGGCCGACAGAATCATCGAGTCTAGAGTCCCGAAGTCTGGTAACGCAACACGGACAGGGCAAGGCGGTATCCATAACCAGCCTGTGCATTGCCGATTTCCGCTTGCGTCTGTTGGAGTTGTGCCTGGCTCAATTCGACGATTGAGCCCAGCCCCAGCTTGTAACGAGTTTGCGAGAGATCGAGCGCCTGGTTGGTCTGGTCCAATAGTTGGCGGCTTACGCTCAGCCGCTGATAGGCAGTGCTGGCATCCAGCCAACTGGTTCGCACGTCACGCGAGATCCGATTACGCAGATCCAGAATGCGTTGCTTTTCGGCCTGCGCCCGCAGATCGGCCTCATGCGTCTTTCGCGGTAAACAGGAACCCGTTGAAGATCGGGATCTGCACGTTCACACCCACCGCTCCATACCAACTGGATAAGACGGCTGTCGCGGACCGGCGTGTCGCCGATTGCGCCGAGAGCGCTAATCGTCGGGAAAGAGTTGATCGCGCTCCGCAATCGCGCAATTTGTCAGCCGACTCGGATTCGAACTCCAGAGCCAGAATCTCGGGACGTTTGCTGAATGCTTCGGCTATCAGCTGATCCGGATTTCCCAGCAGGCGCGACTAGGGGTTCGGTGTCCTCAACCAATGCGACATTCTGCATCGTGGGGAAACCCAACACAGCGGACAGGGCTGGCCAGGGCGGCTCTGCACGTTATTCTCCGCGTCCAGCTGCAAAGCTTGGCCTGCGAAAGATTCACGTTTGCGAAGCTCAAGATCCAGATCTGACTTGAGTTTGCTTCTAGTCAGACGCTGACACTTGGTCAGTGAGCAATTGCCGCGAGTCGACGGTCTGCTTCGCGACCTTTAATACTGCCTGCGCCTGAAGGGCATTGTAGAAAGCCTGATCCACTGCCAGAAGAACGTCTTCCTTGGTCGCGAGCGCGTTTTGATCTTCCGCCTTCGCATGTAAACGAGCGCTGGCAACAAGATTGGTTGTATGGCCGAAATCCGTGATCAGCTGGCTAACCGTTGCTCCCGCCGCGGCACGCGCATAGATGACAGGGTTGTTCAATCCCCCTGCGCTAATACGACTGTCGTCATAGGCATCCACGCCGGTAAGGTTGGCGTAAGCGGTAGGCCACAAACTGGACCTGACTTCTCGCGTCACTTGTTGCGAAGCCAGTGCATTCAGACGAGCCACGGAGATTGCTGGGTTTTTTTTGAGCGCGATGGCTTCCGCATCCTTCACCGAAAGATTGAACGTGTTGTTCGGCGTGAATTGCGATGCGGATGACGCTTGCGCTTCCAGTGTCGTGTCGTCATGCCCGGAAGCTTGCCCATCCCCAGAGTTGCCTAGCGCACCTACCGGCGCGTCGGAAGGATTTTGCAGGATGAGAGTGGACTGCGCCCAGCAAGATGCGGCGCTGAGAACAATCCCGAACCACAAGGCCAGCTTCAATCTCACGCTATCACCTCGGGAGATCCGGCTTCCTCTTTACGGTGAATCCAAAGGTAGGCAGCAGGAACGAGATAGACCGTCACCACGACGGACACGAGCAGCCCTCCGATGATGGCGCGGGCCAGCGGTGCATAAGCTTCGCTCCCAGTTCCGAGTTTCAGAGCCATGGGGATAAGACCAAGTAATGTCGCCAGCGAAGTCATCAGCACCGGCCGCAAACGCAGTCGAGACGCGACCGCCACGGCCTCCCTGAGTGCGGTCCCCTGGTGACGCATCTGCCGCGTGAACTCGACGATGAGAATGCTGTTCGAGACCACAATGCCCACCATCATGACCACGCCCATAAGCGACATGACATTGAGGGTTGTGCCCGTGGCCAGCAAGAACAGCAGAACCCCAGCTAGCCCAGGCGGGACTGCCAGCAAAATGATCAGAGGATCGAGGAACGACGCGAACTGAGCGACGAGGATCAGGTAGACGAGTACAACCGCGAGCAAGAGGCCGATGCCGAAACTCTTGAACGAAGAATTCATGCTCTGCACCGATCCTCGCAAATTCACTCTCACTCCCTCGGGTAACTTTGTGTTGGCCACAATCTTGTTGATCTGACTGCTCACCCGCCCGAGGTCTTCGCTCTTCGGGGATACATAGAGATCGATCACGCGAAACAATTGGTAGTGGTCAACCTCGGTGGGCGTGGGAATGGTTTTCACGTTGACGACCGCGTCGAGCATGGTGGTCTCGTTGCTCTTGCTCCCCCGCATCGGAATCTGTTTCAGATCTTCGAGCGTCTTCACGGAATTCTCCGGGTATTGCACGGTCAGCATGTAGGGATTCCCGCTCTTCGGATCGATCCAGTAGTTGGGGGCAATCATGCCGTTGGAAGTGAGGGCGGTGATGACGTTGTCCACGACCTCCTTTTGGGAAAGACCGGCCAGACTTGCTTTTTCGCGGTCAACGTCAAGTTGCAAGGCGGGATAGTCAACGTCCTGTGGAATCAGGACATCGCTGACGCCGGGTAAAGCCCGGGCCTTGGCTGCAATTTGAGAAGCAACCTCGAAATCGCTCTTCAGGCTGTTGCCGCTGATCTGCACATCGATCGGCGCCGGCATGCCCATGTTGAGGACTGAATCCACAAGTCCTCCCGACTGGAAGTACGCGCTCAGCTGAGGCAATTCCTGTGCCAGTCTTTGCCGCACCCGCCCCATGTATTCGTAGCTGCCGATCTTGTGGTCCTCTTTTAAGCTGACTTGCACGAAACCTGTGTGAGGCGCCGAGTTTGGGGTGTAGATGGCGGAGAAATCCGGCGTGATCCCGATGTTCGAGACGATCATCGACAGTTCGTTTTCAGGCACAACCTGTCTCACAATGTCTTCCACCTGTTTCGCGTATTGCTCGGACAGTTCAATACGTGTGCCCGACGGGGCCTTCACGTTGATCACAAACTGTCCAGGATCAGTCCGTGGAAAGAACGCAACTCCCAGCAGCGGATAAAGCGAGAAAGACAGAAGAGAGATTCCCACCAGCCCAACCACAGTCGCCAACGGTTTCAACAGCGCGGTACTTAGAGTTCGGTCGTACTTCCCAAGCATTTTCTCGAAGTAGACATTGAACTGTTTGGCAATCGCGCCAAACCGTGCACCGATCGATCCCTGTCCAACTTCCTCGTCCGCCTGATGCTTACCGATAAGCTTTGCGCAAAAGAGCGGTACGACTGTCATCGCGACAACGTAGGAAGCCAGCAGAGAAAGAACTACGGCCATGGCCAAGGCGACAAACAGGAAACGACTCACACCGTATAGAAAGATGACTGGAAAGAACACAATCGCCGTGGTTAGAGTGGCCGCCAGAACTGCGAGTGAGACTTCCCGGCCTCCTTGCTCAGCCGCGACCTCCGGCGCTTCGCCCATCTCAAGATGTCGGAAGATGTTCTCCAGGACGACCACGGAGTTGTCGATGAGCCGCGAAAATGCCAACGCCAATCCGCCAAGCACCATGGTGTTGACCGTCCCACCGCCAATGCTGATTGCCATGAATGCAGCCAGAGCCGACAGAGGAATCGACAGGAAGACCGCTGCCGTCGCCCGCATGCTTCCCAGAAACAACAGGACCATCAATCCGGTGAGGACAAGACCGATTGCCGCCTTCGTGCAGCAGATTCTCGATCGCAACCTTCACGAATACTGACTGATCGAAAACCACCTTGGTGACCAGTTGCTTGGGCACGTCAACCAGATTGCGCAACGCATCCTTGATTCCATTCACAACCGCGATGGTGTTGCTATCTCCGCCTTGCTTCAGAATCGGCAGATACACAGACCGCTGGCCGTCCACTCGCACAATATTGGTCTGGATTTGCTGCGCGTCCTTGGCTTGACCGACGTCTCGCACCAGTACCGAGGCATTGTTCACGGTCTTCAATGGCATGTCGTTGATCTGTTGAGTCGTCGGAACCTGGCTGTTGGTGTAGAGGTTGTAGTCAACGGGGCCGATCTTGACGTCGCCCGCGGGCAGAATCACATTGTTCTCGTTAACCGTGCGGACGACATCCATGACCGAGAGTTCGTGAGCATCCAACTTGAGCGGATCGACATAAACCATGATCTGGCGATAACGGCCGCCAAAGGGTTGTGGCACGGACGCTCCGGGAACGCCTGCGATCTGATTGCGTATGTTGTACTGGCCCAGATCGCGCAACTGTGTTTCGCCAAGGCCTTGGCCTTTCAACGTAATCAGGCAAACCGGCAAGCTGGAAGCGTCAAACTTGAGAACAACCGGCGGCAGCGTGCCGGGAGGCAACCGCCGCAAATCAGCGAGCGCCAGATTCGAAATGCTGCTGAGATCAGCATTCGGATCGGTCCCCGGCTGGAAATATATCTTGATCAAACTCACGCCCGGTAGAGATCGCGACTCAATGTGATCGATTCCGCTACCCAGCGTGAAGAATCGTTCGAAGGGATCGGTAATGTCCGTTTCTATCTGCTGCGGTGGCATGCCGGAATAAAAAGTCGCCACCACTACCACCGGAATGTTGATCGGGGGGAACAAATCGACAGGCATGCGGGCGAGGGTGACTGTTCCTACGATAGCCACCATGAGACACAGAACGATGATGAAAAACGGGTACTTGATGGCAAAGCTGGACATTAGAGCTTCGCCTCCGACTCGGCAGTGCCATCTGCAACGACTTTGGGCTGCACTTTGTCGCCGGACCGGAACTGGCTGCGGCTTCCAATCACTACCCGGTCATTCTCAGACAGACCACTCAGCACCTCGACGCGATCGCTGCCTTCTGCCCCCAACTTCACTTGCCGCTCTTGAATCTGCCCTTGAGAATCCACGATCAGCACACTGGCGCCCGAACTATTTCGCTCAACTGCCTGGATCGGAGCCGTCAGTGCGTCCTTGTTCTCCGCCAGAACCAGCCTTGCCTCCGCATACATCCCTTCCACCAAGGTTCCGTTCGAATTTTCCACGTCGATCTCGGTGTGCATCGTCCGTGTTTCATCATTCAGAGCGTCAGCGAACCGTGCCACACGACCTTCAAAATCACGATTCAGTGCGGAGACATGCACCTGCACCGTGCTGCCGAGATGCAATTGCGGCACCGCGGATTCCGGCACGGGTACAACCAGCCGCAACCTCGACCACTCCGCCAACTGCACCACGGGCATGGACTGAGTATCGGAGGCGGTGCCGGCCTGGATCAGCGCTCCGGTATCGGCGTAACGTTTCGTGACAACTCCCGAGAACGGTGCCGTGATGTGCGAATAGGCTTCGAGTGCCGCCAGTCGACTAAGATTTGCCTCTGCGCTGGCATGCTGACTCTGCGACTCAGCCAGGGCGGAACGGGCGCTGCTCGCCTGGGCTTCTGACTCCTTATCTTTCGCGAACGAGTCGTCGAGTTCCTGTTCTGCAATCAGGCCTGGGCGAGCTTCAGAAGCTTGTTTGAGGCGCGTGTAGGCAGCGTGATAGGCCGAGTGTTCCGATTCAGCTCGCTCGATCTCACTCTGCGCCCGACGAATCGCGTCTTGGCTGCGCTGCATGTCCGCTCTCGCGCCCATGACCTGCGCATTCAACTCCGGGACCTCAAGGATGGCCAACACCTGTCCCGCCTTCACGTGGTCGCCCACATCCACGAAGATTTGTTGGATATATCCAGCGACCTTCGCGTGAACGTCGACTTCCTGATACGGTCGAAAAGCGCCGGAAAGAGTCAGCGTATTCACCAGCGGACCCCGCTTGACCAGTGACACAGCCACCGGTCGAAGGAAAGATTCTTCTCCCTGATCCGCCTTGGCTTTTTTCCCGGATGCCCTAAAGAAAATCACCAGACATATGGCAAAAATGATGAGCGCCGAAAGCGTGATGTGTTTGAGCTTGCGTTTCATTCGTTAGTCTTATCCAAAGACGTCGTTAGAATTAAAGTAGAGCCTCGCCTCCGTGCACTGTGGGACGCACGAAGGCGAGGGTTCGCACGCTACGGCAAGTAGTAGCGGAACGAAGTGAAGAACATGTTCTGGATGCCGTGCGGATCACCACCGGTGGCACCAGACCAGGTATTACGGACCACATACGAATACTGCGAACCTGCTTGCACAGTTCCTTTCGGACCTTTGTAGAAGCGATACCAGAATCCAAATGTGCCTTGAATGATGTTGCGCGTATCGCCCGTGCAGTTCGTCAATGCTCCCGGAGTGAAGCCGTTGCCGCTGCCGGGCACCGTCTCAGTCGAGCAACCTGAGTTGTTGAACAGCGTTGAGCCATATCCAACTCCCTTGCCGGCGGAATTCAGGTATGCGGTTCGCGCCGCGTATTCACCTCCGGCATTGGTGTAGATGTCCCACTTCGCGGAGTGCCACTCAAGAGTTCCGAGCGCCTGATATGCACGAACAAGGGCCAGCGTGCCGTCGGGACGGACAGTCGCGTCGGGCAGCCCCGTAGTGCCGTAACGGCCTACGCCGTCGCCGCCGAGGAAGTGCAGACCCACATCCACGTGCTTGTGAAACAGCGCCCCCCTAGCGTTCGCTCCGATCCCTCCTCCCACTCTTGAATCGTTGAAAGCGCCCGCCGCGGAAGGAGTTGCCGCAGTTCCGTTGGGGAAAACACGATCACGGAACTGACTGACCACACCGAAGACTTCGTAGTGTCCCCAGCCCGGCTCGAAGGCTGCCTTCGCGATGAGGTCGGGAGCCGAGTTAAAGGAGTAGTTGGCGGTGGGATTGTAAAGGCCGCCACCCGTGCCCGGAGCGCCAAGCAGGAAATTGCTGGCATTGCCGTGAGCAGTAAATGTTGTCTGCGGATTTTCCACCGAGAAGGCCAACCAGACCTTGTCGCCAAAGTCTTTGGCCACGCGGAACCCGTATTGCCGAGCCCAACTGAATCCAACGTGGTATTGCGCGTCGATGGTCATCGGCAGAGCTTCGGTACGGTTGTCCACACCTTTTCTGGTCTCTGTGACCAGGCTCCACATTTGACCGCCGGTAAAACTCCAGCCATGAAGCGCGGCTTGTCCCCACACTTGCCGTTGCCGGTTGGTATAGCTGTTGCTTTCGTTGTTGTTGGAGGTTACGCCCGCAGACAGGAAGTCCGTCTCGTAGTAACCCGTTAGCTTTGTGTCTTTCAGCTTGCCTTCGGCCAGCAGCGAAATACGCGATTGACGGCCGGAAGCAAAGAACTCGGACAAGTTGCTTTGTGAACTTCCCGGAAGCGGAATCGAATTGAAGGGAGTGTTAACGTCGGACGCCAATCCTCGCTGCCGCCAGACCGTTTCAGCCGCCAGAAAGCCACCCGGCGTAAGCGTGATCCCCTTGATGCGCAAGGCCAGGGGGCTTTCGTTGACTGCCTTCTGCGTTTCTTGCATCGCCAATGCCGTGTTGGTCACACTGTCCTTGAGGTCAGTTACGTCACTGCGTACCGCGACAACATCTTGCTTTTGCTGAGTGCTCTCTGAGACCGCCGTGTCCGCCTTTTGTTGCGCCTGGTTCGCCGTGCTTTGCACCTGGTTCATTTGTTGTTGCAATTGCTGGATCTGTTGATCGCGGCTCTGCAATTGCTGCATCAGCTGTTGAATCTGCTGCTGTTGTGCATCAATTGACTGCTGCATCGTTGAAAGTTGCGCAGAGATCTTTTGGGAAGATGAACTACTCTTCTTTCCCCGCGTTGCGGTCGTTGCCGTTTCCGTTCCCTGGGCCATGCCCAGGTTAGCCACAAGCAGAACCGTGATTACGACGTTCGCTACTTGCCTCATGTGCGTTTCTCCTGTTGTCATGTTTTCGACATATGGGGGCTCCTTTCGTTTCCTGCTAACCGGGAGACCTTTGTTGTTCCTGTGGGCGCAGGAAATCGTCACGGGTTGCGGTGGTCCGCTGATGTTGGTGCGGCGTTTGTTTTGCCTGGCCGCAACCCGTGGCGAAAGTTAACGACTGGCTGTACCGTTGTCGCACGGTACCGAGTGGTCGATGCTGCGGTGCACAATGCCCATCTTCATGTCACGCTCTCCGGGAACATCGAAGTACATGACGTGTTTTGTCAGGCGCACCGGGATTTCTTTATTTGGGCTAAAAGCTGATGGCAGATAGTCGATGTAAGACTCGTAGCGGCCGACGTAGGTCCCGCATCCCACCCTTACAGAAACATCGAAAGCGTAATACTGATTCTGCAACGGTGCATCGGAACCGCTGTAACAGCATTGGTTAGGACTCACGA
Source organism: Terriglobia bacterium (assembly GCA_963741105.1). Lineage (GTDB taxonomy): Bacteria > Acidobacteriota > Terriglobia > Terriglobales > Acidobacteriaceae > JAIQFF01. Next base: position 120,105 of record CAVUGT010000022.1, on the reverse strand, counting down.
CCTCCTGCCTTTCAACACTCACCACAGTTCCTTGCTGGAATCCCTTGGATTGAACCTCCTTTGCTTTTGCGCTGAGCGCAGACATGGTGATGACGAGTACAAGAACAGATAGATAAGCCTTGTTTTTCATGAACCTTCTCCCTCGCGGTCGCAGACTCAAACGGCAATCGCAGGCGCACCACTCCCACCTGGATCACGGACGCTGGGCTCAAGAAGCGAGTTCGCATCGAAAAATCCCGTTCGAGTTGACTCCGGCACGTGCACGACGGCACAGAGGTTTCCTGGTCAGTGACCAGGTCGAATCAAGAGGAACGCAGAGTTAACTGCGTAAACGCGACAGAAGAGGAAATTCAGCAGGAAGGAGGAGGCCGGTTGTAAAGACTTTCATCGAACAGCAGATTGGGAAGGGGAGGGCCTGAGGGCGAGAACCGCGGATAAAAGCTTGGAGCCTGTAAAGCTGTGAGAACTGGAGTTGGAGCCACCCACTGAATGGCATCGCCATCCAGATGTTGCCGGGTAGCCTGTGCTGACGCGGACTGGGCGGTAGTACCGTGAAGGTCGGTAGGGACGCTGGTGCGAGTCGCCAAGCTCGCAGTAAGGGCAAAGACTGCCAAGACTACAACTAGCAAACACCAGCCTGAGCGTTGGCGATCTAGCCGTGATGTATCGAGTAGCGACACCTTAAACAGACCGTCCTTCGACGCATTATAGCAACCAAATAGTCTATTTCCTAGTTGGAACTCGTTACGCCGTGGTCTCGTTACGCCGTGGTGAAGAGGTGACCAGCCGTACCGCAACGTGTGACAACAATCACAGCTGCCCATTAAGGCCTGGAGAATAATGATGGTGCAGTGTCCATAAGGCCGACATCCCCGAAATACCCTGTAACAAAACCCGTCCTATTGCATTTGTTCTGTAGTTCCCGGAAACGAAATCGCAGGAGGCAATCATGATCAGCGCCAAAGTTGAACTAAATCAACCACTTGAACAGAAACGGCAGTTCGTGGCACAGACCGGCAGCGGCCATCACATGCTGCTCGACGACGCGGCCGGAGGCACCGGGCCCAAGCCTATTGAATTGGTAGCGGCTGGATTAGCGGGCTGTACCGCGTTCGATGTGATCACCATTTTGCGCCAGAAGTATCACCAGAAAGTGACTGGGTATGAAGTGAGGGTCGAGGCTGACCAGGCTGAACGCCCGCCGCAGGTGTTTACGGCGGTGCGGATTCATCACGTGGTTACGGGGTACGAAATTGATCCGGTGGTCATCGAGGAAGCCATCCGTCTCTCCGAAGATAAGTACTGCTCGGTGGGAGCGATGGTGCAAAAGAGCGCGAGCTTCCATACGACGTATGAGATTGTCGAAGACAAAACCGCGTGGATGAAACCGGCCCTGGCTGTTGGAGTACAGGGTTGAAAGCTCGCCACAGATTCGCTTTGTGCGTATTGACGGTCATGTGGCTGTTGACGGCAGTTCAGGCGCAAACTGTGACCGAGCCTGCGCCTCTTACCCTTCAACAGGCGGTAACGATCGCGCTGGAGAAGAATCCGCTGCGCAAGGTGGCCCTGGCGGACACGAGAGTAGCGTCCGCAGATGTTCGAGAAGCACGATCGGTGCTAATGCCTCATCTGAATTTTTCGGAGACAGCGACGCGCGGCAATGATCCGGTCTATGTGTTTGGCAGCAAGCTACGGCAGCAACGATTCTCTACCCTCGATTTCGCGCTGAACCAGCTCAATACGCCGCTGCCGTTTGGCAACTTCAGCACGCGGTTTGCGGGAAGCTGGAACCTGTTTGATTCATTCGCCAGCTGGCACGCGGTAAACCGGGCAAGGCAGATGAACGAGGCTGCCGGCCATCAACTAGAGCGTGCCGATCAGGAGATCGTCTTCCGGGTCGTGGATGCCTATTACGGCGTGTTGCTGGCGAGCAAGCAGTTGGATGTGGCCGAGCAGGCGGCCAAAACCGCGCAGTCCATCATGGACCGGAGCCAGGTGAGGTTCGACAGCGGGTTGGTAGTGGAGTCGGATTTGCTCACCGCGAAAGTGCGCATGGCATCTCGGCAGCAGGAATTGATTCGGGCCAGAAACAATCTGGACCTGGCGCGAGCCCAATTAAGTACGTCGATGGGCGTGCCAATGGATTCCTTATTCCAGCCTGCTGAAGCCTTGGCGGAGCGGGCGCTGCCTGTCCCCGTGCTTCAGGAAGTCGAAAAGCAGGCGCTCGCAAACCGGCCGGACTTGAAACGCATTCAATCGCAGGAGGTCGCCCAGCAGCAGAGTGTTGCGATAGCGAAGTCGTCGTTTGGTCCGCGAGTGAATGCCTTTGCTGGCTGGGAGTTGGATAATCCGACGTTCGTAGCGGGTGGCGGTGGCAACAACTGGCTGGGCGGAGTCGAAGTGCAGTTCGACATCTTTCGAGGGCGGCGCAAAACGAGCGGAGCTCTCGCGTCAGCGCGCTCTGGCCGACCGGGTGGGAGCGATGAAGCAAGCGGCCACGGATGCGGTACGCCTGGAGGTTCGCCGCGCCTACTACAATGTGGATGCCAGCCGCCAGCAACTGGAAGTGGCGCGGGCCGCCATTGCCCAGGCGCAGGAAAGTCTGCGCATCAACCAGGACCGCTATGACGGCGGGCTGACCACCATCACCGATCTGCTGGGTTCGGAAGAAGCGGCGCGCCGCAGCCAGACCGACTACTGGGAAACGGTTTACCAGTTTCATACCAGCTACGCAAACCTGGAATTGGCCAGCGGGACGCTGAGTCCTCAATCGCCTGTGGTGATGCCATGACTCTTACCAATTCAATTTTTTCACGTCTCATTCCTCTGGCTGTGGTTCTGGTCGGCGGGCTCAGCGGCTGCTCCAATGACCGGCAACCTGTGGCTGCAGCGCCAGAAACCGTTCATAACGTTTCCGTGCTTCCGGTACAACGCGCGGATGTACCCGATTTGCTGGAAGCAGTGGGAACGGTGCGGGCGGCGCAGACGAGCCAACTGGCCAGCCAGATGTCGGGGAACATCGTTGAGATTCAAGTGCATGAAGGAGATCGCGTGCGGCGCGGGCAGGTGCTGGCGGTCATTGATGACGCGCAACCCCGGGCGGCGCTCGATCGTGCCTCAGCTGCCGAGAGTGCAGCCGGGCAGGAAGTGGTCGCGTCGGACTCCGACCTGGCTCTAGCTCAATCCACACTCAAGCGTTACCAGAATCTGTACGACAAGAAGTCCGTCAGCCCGCAGGAATTCGATGAAGTGAAGGCGCGCTACCAGGCGGCGGTCGCGCATCGCGACATGACTCAGGCCGGCCAAGCGCAAGCCAAAGCAACATTGGCGCAGGCACTCTCCTCGTTTTCATACACGCGCATCGTCGCGCCTTTTGATGGAGTGATCACAGAGAAGAAAGCCGATCCGGGGACGTTGGCCAGCCCGGGTCTTCCGATATTTGCGATCGAGGGCCTGGGGCACTACCGACTGGAAGCCACGGTCAACGAAAACGATCTGCGATTCGTGCAGATGGGACAGCAGGTGCCTGTGGTTGTCGACGCATTGCAAAATTCGGAACTGAAGGGAAGAGTCACGCAAATCGTGCCGACGGCTGATCCTGGCAGCCGCAGTTTTCTGGTGAAGATCGAACTACCGTCGGATGCGCAACTGCGTTCTGGATTGTTTGGTCGAGCACAGTTTTCCCGCGGCCAGCGGTCGTCCTTCGTGATACCGCGGACCGCAGTGGTCGAGCGGGGTCAACTGCAAGGGGTTTACGTGCTGGACCAGAACAAGGTTGCGGGCCTGCGTTACGTCACTCTGGGAAAGACTTCCGGGCCTGGCGTGGAAGTGCTCGCGGGTCTTCAAGAGGGTGAGCGTTTCGTGGCACAACCCGGCGTACTAGACCTGAATGGCAAGCGCATCGAGGCCCAGTGATCACGATGAGAGACGAAGCGACCAACTCGACTGAGCAGTCCACTCCGCGCCTTGGCCTGGCGGGACGCATCGCTCGCGGCTTCATTGACTCGAAGTTGACTCCGTTGGTGATCGTGGCTGCATTGCTGCTAGGCGCTTTCAGCATTCTTCAGACACCGCGTGAGGAAGAACCTCAGATCGTTGTCCCCATGCTCGACGTAATTCGTGCAGATGCCGGGCGCATCACCCGAAGAAGTCTCGCAACGGGTCAGCCTCCCCATGGAGAAGCTGCTGCGCGAAGTGCCCGGTGTCGAGTATGTCTACTCCATCAGCCAGCCGGGCGTGAGCATGCTGATCGTGCGCTTCTACGTGGGCTCGAAGGAAGAAGACGCGATCGTACAGACGTACAACAAGCTCTACTCCAATTTCGACCACATCCCGCCCGGAGTTTCCCAGCCGATTATCAAGAGCCGTTCGATCAATGATGTCCCCATCATGGCGCTCACGTTGTGGGGCAAAAACTATGATTCGTACCACTTGCGGCGGATCGCGGGCGAGTTGGAAAACTCGTTGAAGCAGCTCGACGATGTTTCCGAAACCGCGATTATCGGCGGACAGCCCCGCCAGGTACGAGTGGTTTTGGATACGCAACGGCTGGCCGGCTATGGCCTCACCCCAGCGGCAGTCGCGAATCAACTCCAGGCCGCGAACAGCCGTACTGAGGCAGGAAGTTTCGCGCGTGATAACCATGAGTTCAAGGTCGAAGCTGGAAGGTTCTTCACCCGTGTGGAGGATTTGCAGCAGGTGGTCGTCGGAGTCCACTCGGGGCGTCCGGTCCACTTGCGTGATGTCGTGGAGAAGCTGGAGGATGGCCCCGCCGAGCCGGACAACTATGTGATCTTTGCCAACGGCCGCGGCGGCGCAGGCCAGACAGTCGGCGCGGATTATCCCGCCGTCACGATTACGCTGGCCAAGCGCAAAGGCACAAACGCGACAGTCATCTCCGAGAATGTGCTGGAGAGGGTTAACTCTCTGCGTGGGTATGTTCTGCCCAATGATTTGAACGTCACGGTCACGCGCAACTATGGCGAGACCGCAAAAGACAAGTCCAATGAATTGCTGGAGCATTTGCTGATCGCTACGCTCTCCGTGACTTTGCTGATCGCTCTGGCGCTGGGCTGGCGGGAATCCGGCGTAGTGCTTCTCGCCGTTCCGGTCACGCTGGCCCTTACCTTGGCCATCTTCTATTTCTATGGCTACACGCTTAACCGAGTCACCCTGTTTGCGCTGATCTTCTCCATCGGCATTCTGGTGGACGATGCCATCGTCGTGGTGGAGAACATCGTGCGCCATTTTCGCTTGCCGGGAAGCCGCGGACGTCCTCTGGCACAAGTGGCGGTGGAGGCTGTGGATGAGGTCGGCAATCCCACGATTCTGGCAACGTTCGCTGTCATCGGTGCCATCCTGCCCATGGCGTTCGTGCGCGGACTGATGGGTCCTTACATGCGGCCGATTCCGGTGGGCGCTTCGGCGGCGATGCTGTTTTCGCTCATTGTGGCTTTTGTGGTATCCCCTTGGGCGGCGTTGAGATTGCTGAGAAATTACGCGCGCGAGGCCGCTCGCGCCACACATGAACATGAGGCGGAGGGCTGGACTACGCGGCTGTATCGGCGGATGATGAACCCGTTGATACTGGACGCGCGTCGCCGCTGGATGTTTCTAGGCGGGGTGGTGGTGCTGTTACTGGCTGCGGTTGCGTTCGTCCCGTTGAAGTGGGTGCGAGTCAAAATGCTCCCTTTCGACAATAAGAGCGAGTTCCAGATCATCATTGATATGCCGGATGGAACTCCGCTGGAGCAGACGACCCGCGTCGCGCAGGCGCTCGGCGGTTATCTGAGCCAGCAGCTCGAAGTCACGAATTACCAGATCTACGCAGGCACGTCTGGTCCTTACAACTTCAACGGGCTGGTACGGCATTACTTCTTGCGTAGTCAGCCCAATCAGGCGGATATTCAGGTCAACCTGCGGTCACGGCACGATCGCAGTGCGCAGAGCCACGAGATTGCAAGACGGATGCGTCCCGAACTCGACAAGATTGCCCAGCCGTTCGGTGCTCGCATCAAGGTGGCTGAAGTCCCTCCTGGTCCGCCAGTACTGCAGACGCTGGTGGCGGAGGTCTACGGGCCGGATTACAAAAGCCAAATCGAATTGGCAGCGCAGATCAAGAACATTTTTCAGCGGACTGCGGGAGTGGTGGATGTGGACTGGTACGTTCAAGACCCGCAGACCAAGTACGACCTGAGAGTGGATCTCGACAAGGCGGCCCTGCACGGACTCTCGCCCGCCGATGTCTCCCGCACACTGCAGGTTGGACTGAGCGGCGCGAGCGCCGGGCTCTTGCATGATCCGCAGTCTCGAGAAGACATCCCGATCGAAGTTCGGTTGGTGCGATCTGATCGCTCGGGCATCGAGGACCTGGGAAACATCAAGTTGCCGACTGCTTCCGGGGAGCAGATCGCATTGCAGGAAGTCACGAACCTGCAGCAGACCACGATTGACACCAGTGTCTATCGCAAGAATCTGCAGCCCGTGGTGTACGTGACCGGTGATGTGGCGGGCGGGGAAGAGAGTCCGGTGTACGCCATCATGAAGATGAGCGACGCCATCGACAAGATCAAGTTGCCGCAAGGCTATGCCGTCAAGCAGTACAAGGGCACGACCATGCCCGAGCGTACCGATCGCCTGTCCATGAAGTGGGATGGTGAGTGGCACATCACGGTAGAAGTGTTCCGTGATTTAGGGCTGGCATTCGCCGCGGTGCTGGTGCTGATCTACGTGATGGTAGTGGGCTGGTTCCGGTCCTTCGTAACGCCGCTGGTGATCATGGCGCCGATCCCGCTCACGCTTGTCGGCATTCTTCCCGCGCACGCGCTTATGGGCGCATTCTTTACCGCGACTTCCATGATCGGATTCATCGCAGGCGCCGGAATCATCGTGCGCAATTCGATCATCCTCGTAGACTTCATCGAATTGCGGCGCTCGCAGGGGATGTCGCTGGAGGACGCCGTGGTGGATGCGGGCGCAGTGCGATTTCGGCCGATGTTACTGACCGCGGCGGCGGTTGTCGTCGGAGCGAGCGTCATCCTGTTCGATCCGATCTTTCAGGGGCTTGCGATCTCCCTGATGGCGGGTGAAGTGGCTTCGACGGTGCTCTCGCGAATCGCGGTCCCGGTTCTTTATTACTTGAGCGAACGCCGGCATGTAGATGCACCGCCGCCACAACTGTACTCGCCGGAGAGCACGACCACAGTTGCGGCATAAATCCTTTGTAAGTGAGGAGTCGTCTATGACAGTCGAACGTGCTCTGAGAATACTGGCAGGAGCCTTCGTGACGATCTCTGTGGCGCTAGGCTACTGGGTTTCACCATACTGGTTCCTGTTCACAGCTTTTGTCGGGCTCAATCTGTTCCAGTCGGGGTTCACAAATATGTGCCCAGCTATGTCCATCTTCCGCAAACTAGGATTGCCAGATGCAGGAGGAGCGAGAGCCAACCAGCCGCACGGTCAGCCGAACCCCTGAGAGACCGGCAGCCGTAAGGAGAGAGGAAATATGCCCGATTGGATGTGGGGCCTCGGATTTGTCGCTCTCTACATTCTCGTAATGCAGTGGCTTCTGCCCAAGCTGGGTTTTCCCACCTGAGCAAGCCAACAATGCGCCGACGGGTCTCGGCGCAGGGCTGCTGGTGACGCGAACACGTCCGAAGACCGGCAGAAATTGGCGGACAAATGAAAGAGCCTTCAATTTATCTGAATGCTCTTTTGGAATCGTCGTTTCAATCCCGAGCGAAGCTAGAGGATCACATACTGGGTCTCCAAGCAAAACCCCATTCGCCTCCCCGAAGAAAGGTACTGCTCGGCTCTTCTCTGAGCCCTTTGATATGACCGTCGGTCCAAGACATGTAGATCCAGATGTCGCCCTCCCCGATCTCATTGCCCGATTCATCCTGAAAGCGCAGGTTGGTGATCATGAGCGCGTCCGATTGAATCGAGAGAATACCCGAATTGACCATCATGGCAGTATTGGATCGTGGCTGTATACACTTGATTCCACTTGACTTCCACAGGATAACTGCTGTATACTGCCTTCTACACTTGAGGAATCTGACTAACTCAACATCCCTACCGTTCTACCCGGCTGACCCCAGGCGATAACCTCCGATTAGTGCCGTGAGGTTCGCGCACAGTGTGCGCTAGTTACTTACCCAAAATAACGATAATCCTTCACGGTGAGTGAGGGGAGCCTGCAGTATGTCTGCGGCACCCCACCATGCGTGCCATAAATGGAGGTAATGGTGGACAAACGCATAGCAGTACTGCGACGAAGCATCCGTCGTTGTCACGAGCCGTCGATACGGCCTGCACTGGAAAAGGAATTACAGGAGGCTTTGGCGGCGAGAGCTGTGACTAAGGCTGCTGCCAAAGCAGCCCGGGCCGCCGAGAGAGCTGCTACAAAGGCCCGCAGGGAAATGGTCCGGCAAGCCGCTAAGGTTAGCTCGTTGGCCCCGGTCTCCCCTACCAAGAATATCGCGTCCGGTGATAGCAGCTACCGGGGCCGGACTGTTGACGGCAAGCGACTACTAGCCCATCGGGTGGCCGCCGGCCTGGAGGTAGGCGATAAACGAGACGTGCATCATATCGACCATGACGTCGAGAACAATAGTCCATCGAACCTGAAGGCGATGACTCATAGGGAGAATTGCAACCTGCGCAGGAAGCGTAACGGGACTACCTGTAGGTTTCCTTGGTGGTAGCTGGGACAGCGGTGGCGCCAACGATTCGCAGACGCACCGCCGTGACGCGCTCTTTTGTTTCTGAGACCAATGCTCCGAGCCGCATCCGAAGCTTCTCATATACCTCGTCCGAAGTCTGGCACTCAGACGCGTCGATCTCGGCCTCAACCCACGGGACCACCGAAGTGAAGATTTTCTCGATTGAGATTGTTCCCGTATCGGAGACGGTCACGAGCTCGCAACTCTTTTCTCCCTGCTCCTTTCCATGCCGGCCCTGAATATTACCCGGATACACGATGTAAGGATCGGTGCAGAGAATCTGCCCGTTGTGCACATGGCCGAGAGCCCAGTATTGGTATCCCTTGTTCTTCAACGTTTGGAGCGAGCAGGGCGCATAATTTGCGTGCTCGGAGACGCCCCCAAGATTGGTGTGCAGTATTCCGACGTTGAAGAAGTTGGGAACTGGCGGTGGATATTTCTCAGCCAGATCCTCGGTAACCTCGGGAGTGGCAAAGCTCTGGCCGTGAATCGCAACTCGCAACTCGTCATTCAGCATAGTTTGCGGCTCGCTCGCGCGAAAAATCTTGACATTCCGAGGCGGGCGAATCTGCTTGATCAGCTTGCTGGCGGCATCGTGATTTCCATGGACGAGGTAGACATCAATCCCGGCGTCCTTCAGGCGCGCCATCTCCTTATTGAAAAATAGTGCCGATTCGAAGCTCTTGAGCCCTGTATCGTAGAGATCCCCTGCGATGATAGGCGTGTACCCACGAACCCTCGATGCCTTCGTCTTGCTGAGCGGATTCGTGGGCCTGCGTCCAATCGCCCTTGGCATCCCACCATAGTCCAGCCAGTGCGAGTGTGAGTCCGGCTGGCGGCTTGGATTACCATACGCTCCGCAACCGGGCCAGCCCGATACGCGAGTACCCGATTGGAGCCGTATAAAAGCTGCATATCTCACATCCCGGGTTAGTTGGTGAACTATCGCGATTACACTCAAAACCTCTCGTCCGCGAAAATCAGAAGTTTGGACCATGTCGCTTCTGGCTCGCCCATTCACTGAATACGCTCATGGGTAAAGCGATCGCGTCCGGCCCAAAAGGGACACTGCGGGCAAGACGCGCCCTCTGGGTAGTCCACACCTTCTTCGTGCGGGCATCCGATAATCCCCTCAGTTATGACAGTGGAGCGAGGTGCGTGCGGCTTGAGGAAGGCTAGAATTTGTTCGCCAATGTCGAGATCTTCGCGTACGTCTATGTCGCCCTTGGAGAACCAGCGTTCGAGAAAATCTGGTTCGCTGCTTTCCCTGAGGAACACACTCACCACGACCTTGGTAGCCAGTCTGTCGTCGGGTCCATAGAACGCTATCGTAGCGATGGGGTAGCCTCGAAAGCCAGGCCGAAACTTCCTGTCCACCCACGAACGGGCGAGCGCTTTCCTCTTGCCAAATCGCGGCTTTCTCTTCACCCGTGCAATATACCCCGTGTCACGCCGAGTTGTCGAAAGCCCAATGACCTTTTACATCCCCTTACGACACGGTGACCTTTTGTCAATTTACGCTATCGCCTGTTCTATAAGAGGGGATGTCAAGAACATTCTTCTCCCTCCGCCGGAAGCGCGGGTTATGGTTCGCGGCATCCAGTCCCTTGTCAGATAGGAGTGACGCTCGAGTCTTGTGTCTTGCCCTGTGGTTTCGGGTTTTGCTTTGCTCCATCTCAGCAGCTGCATGTTCATTAGTAGCGACAACGCCGATCGGTTTCTGAAACTGGCAAGCACTCGTGGTTGTACGGTGTCAACCATGGTTCTATCTGCGACTCGAGGCCTAGTGCTTTTTCGGGTTATCCGAGAGGGCATAGGGTTAACACAGAGGCTCAGTGCCACAGGCACTGTGCGCCTACAGGCGATAATGATGCTCACCCTCGAACCCGAGCGTCTCAAGAACCAACTGGCCACCACCAGAAAAAGATCACCGGAGATGGAAGGCTCTTCCCGTGAGCCGCTCAAGCGGCTTGCGATTTCAGTTTGTCAGCGTCGAAGTTTTCTCCCTTCTTCCATAGAGTTAGCGTGATGGCTGCAATCTTGCGCGCCAGCGTGAGACGCGCCATCGTTGGCTTGATACCTTTGGCCAGTGATCTCTGGTAGAAATCCTGGAACGGGCCGGGCAGTACACTGGCCCTGGTGGCCGCACCTTTGAACAAGCCTTTCAGATCATGATTGTGGTCCTTGTTCAGACCGCGAATGGAGATCTGTTTCTTAGAACGTCGCAGTCCGCCTTTGACATAGCAATATTCCGCACTGGTGCGGGTTTCCAAAGCAAGTCCGCTGTAAGCCCAAAGCTGTCGCTTAGTGCGGAAACGATGCGGGGTCTGGATCAGCGCCACCGCCAAGGCGGAGCGAATCGGTCCCAGTGAGGGAATCTGCCGTAGTTTGACGGTGATGGCATGCTTGCGACTCTCCGCCAACAACTCGCGGCGCGCTTGCTGGCGCAAGTACTGCATCATGTCCAGTTGCTGGTAGAGTCGTTCGGCTCGGCGACGGACGCCGGCTTCCTTGATCTTGCCCAGCCACTCGGCTCGATGACGGGTATAGTAGACGTCTCGGCCGGCACAGGGGATCGCCCAGCTGCGATAGACCGCTTTCAACCGACACATGACTCGGGTCAGATCTTTGACGATGGTCAGGTAGCTCCGGGCTAGCTCGCGCAGCATGCGCACGCCCGTCTCGCCATGGTAGACCGAGCTGAGCTTGTTCAGGTACAACAGTTCGGCCAACTTGTGGGCGTCGATACGATCACTTTTGTTTCCGTCTTTGAGCAGAGCATTTTTTCGCGGATTGCACACCACCAGCTTGGCCACATGCGGCTTCAGTAAATCGTACAGCCACGCGGCCCAAGTTCCTTCTTCGAAGGTGACCGATAAAGTTCCGCGCAACCCCGCAAAGAACTCCAGAATGGTCGCGGCTTTTGTTTCCAGGATGGATTCCATGACTAACTTGCCAGCGGAATCCAATACTGCCACCGAGATGGTTGCTTGATGAACGTCGAGCCCAATATACTTTTCGCTATTCATGGAGGGTGTTCCTTTCGTAGGGAATGATGCTTGCGCTCATAACCTACTCCTAAAGGGACGCCCTCTTATAATGCGTTCTCGACAGCTATGCTCAAAGGGGCCTGCGCTTACCCTCAGCAAACCCGTACTTCCACAGCAATGTATTCCAACGCTCAAATACAGGGTTGCTGCGGTCAAGTCCCCAAACGCCGCTGAGCGCCAGTTGCAGTCGCTCGTTTTCTTGGGATTCGCTTTCAATGCGGTCAATGACAACTGGCCCGTGCTTTTTGAGCAAATCCTCCAACGGCCCGGCTGCCACGTAAGCGAGCGCTTCGTCCGATGAAGCTGTGTTCACTAGAATACGTGTAACTTCCCATGCTTCTAATGGATTCACGCGCACTAAGGAGAGTCTGAATAAGGTCTCCCTTTCCACAAGAATATAGAGTAAGTTGCGCCAGATGAGATCGACAAACAAACGACAAAGGACTCTGGCGACGATGAATGGTTTTGAGCGGTACACGAAAAAGACACGACGAGAAGCGTTTCTGGAAGAGATGGAGCAGGTTGTCCCGTGGCGCGAGCTGTGCGCGCTGATTGAGCCATACTATCCGAAACCGGGGAACGGGCGGCCGCCGGTGGGAGTGGAACGTATGCTGCGTATGTATTTCTTGCAGCAGTGGTTCAATTTGTCGGACCCGGCCGTGGAAGAGGCCCTGTATGACTCGCCGGTGATGAGGCAGTTCGTGGGGATCGATTTGGGGCAGGAGCCGGCGCCGGACGAAACCACGGTGTGCAAGTTTCGGCATTTGCTGGAAGAACATGGACTTGGGGAAAAGATTCTGGGCGCGGTCAATCTGCACCTGCAAGCCCGCGGAGTGCGCATCACCACCGGCACGATCGTGGACGCAACCATCTTGCACGCACCCTCGTCGACCAAGAACCGAGAGCAGCAGCGGGATCCGGAGATGCACCAGACCAAGAAAGGAAATCAGTGGTACTTCGGGATGAAGGCCCATGTGGGAGTGGACAGCAAGACCAAGATCATCCACACGGCGGTGGCCACGGCAGCCAATGTTGCGGACTCGACGGTGCTGGCGGATCTGCTGCACGGGGAAGAAACCCGGGTATGGGGCGACCAGGCCTATCGTGGACAAAGCGAAGTGATCCGGGAGTGTGCACCCCTGGCGCAGGACCACACGCATCGTCGTTATCGTTATAAGAACGGGATTGACGAACAAGAGCGGGCGAAGAATCGGACGAAATCGAGCGTGCGGTCCAAGGTGGAGCACCCGTTTCAAGTCATGAAGGTGAAATTCGGATTTGTGAAGGTGCGTTACCGAGGACTGAAGAAGAACGCGCATCAGTTGTTTGTTATTTGTGGGTTGGTCAATCTGTTTCTCAGCCGAAATAAGTTGCTGTTGGCGACCAGCGCATAACTCGAAGACACCGCTTCGCGCTGCGGTGAACGAAGGCGAAGGCAAGAAACCTGAGGTAAGAGCCAAGCTTCACTGACCTGCTATTTCCTGAGGTACTACATTTCAAGGATCAGAAACGTGCTTGTTCAGAGAGTCCCTAAGGAGTCCACCTCTTCAAATGCCCACCAGTCTTGCTGATTTTTGAGGGTGTAGTGGCGTAGGTAGGTCGCTGCTAGCTCCTCGCGGCTGACTTTCATCGCTCTTGTTCCCGTGGACACGAAAGTTTTACCACAATAGCTGGTGAAATATCCCTATTACACTCAAAATCCCCCCCGACTCGGATACCAGTCTGTGTCCGAGACGCGGGGTCTCGCCAAGTTGTCTGCAAGGTCGAGTTCAAGCTACTACACTTTAAATCGACATTACCCTTTCCCCTTCAGCCCTCGCTGGACGCTTCTTTGTTATTTTTGGGCTAGACTCCCTGTGCCGCCCGCAGCGTGTATTGACGTTAAACCATCTCTTCACTGACCACTTCTCGTAGTGCCGCATCGAGGTTGTCCTGCTGTCCCCGGCTCCACTTCCCGTAGTATCTCTCGGTAATTTGAATTCCTGCGTGACCGAGGGCTTTCTTCAAGTCTTCCATCCTGAGACCTTTTTCGAGCATTCTGACCGCGTACGTGTGCCTCAAATCGTGTGAACTGCCGTCAATCTTTGCCGCCTTAAAGACCTTCCTGTACATCTTGTGAAAATATGACGGTGCATCTTCTGCGGTCGTCACTCCAGACCAGAAGAAATACTCGGGGTTACCGTTCTTGACCCGCAGCAGTTCTCGACCGAGCCACGCGGGAATGACGTTATTGACGTGGCTTCCGGTCTTCTGGCGGTCGCACTTCACACGAAAGCCAGCATTGTCCTGAATCAATTCGTCTTTAGCAAGGCAGACTGCGTCGACGAGGGACAGCCCAGAGTGTCGCTGTAGCTGCATGCAGACCTTGACGCGGGCTTTGTTGGCGTCGGTCAGCGTGGTCTTATCGACCGCTGCGATAATCCGCTCGTACTCCTCATTCGTGAAAGGGCGTACAGCCGCTGCGACGTTCTTGACCTTGATCGACGACAGGCTCTTGCTCGGGTCAGTCGTGATCCAGCCTGCGGCAAAGCAGAACTTGAAGAAGTTGCGAACCTTCTCTTGAAACGAGCGTCGAGCCTGAGCCGACTTGACCGTCCACTCCGACCGCCACGCTCCGAGATGGGCTAGGGTGATATCGCGTATCGCCACGATGCCTTGTCGCTTGCAGAATTCGAGCAACAACCCTGTGATGTAGGTATGACGATAGAGCGTGTCACTCGCCAGTTGCTCACCGCGTTTGTTCTGAAGGAATAGGATGACCGCTTCTTCGACGGTCTTCGTATCTGGGCGGCTCCTGCCCTCCTTTATATCGGAGAGTTTCTCTTCGAGTTCGCGGGCAAGGTGCTCCGCTTCACGCCAATTCTTTAACTTCGACGACCAACGGGATTGAAGCGACTCCTGCGTCTGAGCCTGAGACCAAGAGTTGGATGCCGTATTCCAGCGAAGCCCGATGACGTTCGCTTCAAACCAGACCGGGCAGTTGCACCGCTGATAAAACTTGTCGTCCTGATGAGTGCAGGCTTGAACGTGCCGCCTGTAGAGTTTGATTCGCGCCATATCTCCCCTTTTCTGCCTACCGTTCAGAACCTTGGGGGGGAGAAATTCATCAATGAAGAGTACACCCGACAGGACACTATTGTAAATAGGCTCTAAATCATTGCAAATAGAGGTGTTTAAATGGTGGCCAGGGACGGAGTTGAACCGCCGACGCCAGCCTTTTCGTTGAACCGCCGACGCCAGCCTTTTCAGGGCTGCGCTCTACCACCTGAGCTACCTGGCCACTTTTGGGCTCACAGCTTGTCTGCCGGCGCCGGGCGCGTCGTCTGGCACGCGAGGTCTGATACGGAATTGCCAGTCAATTCAGGCAGTCAGAATGCTGGAAGCGTTGGAACACTCGAACAGCCACGATTATAGCAACGGAGTTGGGTTCGCTCAAATCTCCCCTGCCGCTCCGCCGTGCTAGTGCGACCGAGACGCCGTTATCGTGCCGTTGAGAATCGAAAACGCGCAGCGGTTCGATGCTATCCAGTAGGCGATTTCCCGATAGTCCGCGACGTCGAAGACCGCCAGGTCGGCATCTTTCCCCGGCTCGATCGAACCTTTTCGCTCCTGCACCCGCAGGGCCCAGGCGCCATTCATGGTGGCGGCGGCGATGGCCTCGGCGGGCGACATCTTCAAATGAGTGCAGGCCAGCGACAACACAAACGGCATGCTGAGCGTCGGCGACGAACCCGGATTGTAGTCGGTCGCGAGAGCGACGGCGACACCAGCGTCGATCAGTTTGCGGGCGGGGGGAAATTTCTCCAGACCGAGAAAATAATTGGCGCCCGGCACCAGCGTCGCAACGGTATCGGTCTTCGCCAGTTCACGTACGTCCGCATCGTCGACGTAGTCCATATGATCAAAGGACGCAACTTCGAAGCGCAGCAGGGGCTGCAATGCGGTTGGACTCAGCTGGCAGACATGGGCTCGTACTCCCAGGCCGTGTTTTTTCGCCGCTTCAAATATTCTTTCCGTGTCTTCAGCGGTAAAGGCTCCGCGATCGGTGAATACATCCGCGAACTGCGCCAGTTTTCGGCGGGCTGCCAGCGGAATCATCTGTTCGCAGACAACATCGACATATTCCTGCGCTCGTCCTTGAAATTCTTTGGGGACAACATGCGAACCCAGCAACGTTGCGACCACGGTTCCCGGCCATTTAGCGGCGGCGGCGCGGATGGCTTCCAGTGACTTGATTTCAGAATCGACGGTCAGTCCGTACCCAGACTTGGCTTCGACAGTGGTGGTGCCCTGGTCCGCCATTTCATGCAGGGCGTCGAGCACCTTCTCCACCAGCAACTGCCTTCCAGCCTTACGCACGCCTTCGACGCTCGATCGAATTCCGCCGCCCGCTTCCGCGATCTGCTCGTAGGTTGCGCCGGTGATGCGCTTTTCAAAATCCACGAGACGTGGCGTGACAAATACGGGATGAGTGTGGGAGTCGACGAATCCGGGCAGGACGACTTGTCCCGCACAATCGATCTCGACGATCTTTTTGCGATTTTTTTTGATCCAGGGGTCGTGCACAGCGTCTCTGGTGCTGCAGGCAGTAACGATTTTTCCGCCCGCCCACAAGACTGCTGCGTCCTTGATGATACCGAGTTCTTGCAACTCGGGACCACGGCGTGGGCCGGAGTTTCGGGAAGAAGAACGCAGCGTCAGCAACTGGCTGATGTTGACCAGCATCAGCGGTCGATCGACGGGCATTTTAGTTTTCGCAGGAGTCACTGAGTAGTTAGTTTAGCAGCGACTGTGTGGAATGGACTGTGTAGGGACGGGTCGAAGACCCGTCCGGGCCGAGCGAAGCTCGGCGGTGATCTACTCGAAGCCTGCTTCCGCGGTTTTCTGGGACGAACAAAAGCGAAACCTAGCCGAGCCTTGCTCGGCCTCGACGGGTCGAAGACCCGTCCCCACACAATCCCGTCCCACATGGGCACTGCTGAAAGCTGAGAGCTGACAGCTTACTTCCCCATCGGTACCTTCACCTGCTTCTGCCTGGCAAACTCTTTCGCTTCGTCATAGCCAGCATCTACGTGCCGAATGACTCCCATGCCCGGATCAGTGGTCAGAACACGTTCGATTCTCTTGGCCATCATCTCCGTGCCATCGGCGACCGTGACCTGTCCGGAATGGAGAGAATAGCCGATGCCCACGCCGCCGCCATTGTGGATGGATACCCACGAAGCACCAGCTGCGGTGTTGACCAAAGCGTTGAGCAGCGGCCAGTCTGCGACGGCGTCGCTGCCATCTTTCATGCTTTCGGTTTCGCGGAACGGAGAAGCCACCGATCCGCAATCGAGATGATCGCGGCCAATCACGATTGGCGCCTTGAGCTTGCCCTTCTTGACCAAGTCGTTCATCGCCAGACCGAATTGCGCGCGCTCGCCGTATCCCAGCCAGCAGATGCGCGCTGGTAGTCCCTGGAACTTGATGCGCTTGCGCGCCAGATCAATCCAGCGGCGCAGAATGCGGTTGTCAGGAAATAGCTCCAGCACCAGATCATCGGTGACTGCGATATCCGTGGGATCGCCCGACAGCGCCACCCAGCGAAACGGTCCACGGCCTTCACAGAAAAGAGGACGGATATACGCCGGAACAAAGCCGGGAAAGTCATATGCATTCTTGACGCCGCGCTGGAACGCGAACGTGCGGATGTTGTTTCCGTAATCGAAAGTTACCGCACCCATTTTCTGCAGGCGCAGCATGCCTTCAACATGGAGCGCCATCGCGTTCAAGGACCGCTCCTGATAGGCTTTTGGATCGTTCTGCCGCAATTCAAGGGCTTCCGCCAACGTCATTCCATTCGGCACGTAGCCATTTAGCGGATCGTGCGCGGAAGTCTGGTCGGTCAGGATGTCAGGCAGCACACCGCGTTCGGCAAGTTCTGGAATGACATCGGCGCAATTCCCTACCAGTCCGACAGAAACGTTTTCCTTTTTTCGGATCGCGTTCTTCAGGATGCGCAACGCTTCGTCGAGCGTCGTGACCATGAAGTCGCAGTAGCCGGTCTTCAGTCTTTTCTTGATGCGCTCGGCGTCGACGTCAATCCCGAGAAAAGCTGCGCCGGTCATGGTCGCGGCCAGCGGTTGCGCGCCGCCCATGCCGCCCATGCCGCCGCTGACGATGAGCTTGCCCGAGAGATCGCCGCCAAAATGTTTCTCTCCGGCCGCTGAAAAAGTCTCGAACGTGCCCTGCACGATTCCTTGCGAGCCGATATAGATCCACGAGCCCGCCGTCATCTGTCCGTACATCATGAGTCCGGCGCGTTCCAGCTCATTGAACTTTTCCCAATTGGACCAATGCCCGACCAGATTGGAATTTGCGATCAGCACTCGCGGAGCGTGGTCGTGGGTCTTGAACACGCCCACCGGTTTGCCTGACTGGACCAGCAGCGTCTCGTCATCGGCAAGACTCTTCAGAGACGCCACAATCGCGTGATACGCCTCCCAACTCCGGGCCGCCCGTCCCGTGCCGCCGTAGATCACAAGGTCTCTCGGACGCTCGGCGACTTCCTCGTCGAGGTTGTTCATCAGCATGCGCATGGCGGCTTCCTGCTGCCAGCCTTTGCATGTGATCTGATTCCCGCGCGGCGCATGAATCGGAGTGTAGGTGGAGGGATTGATTTCAGTTTCGACCGGCATGGTTAGATGTTAGTTCTTAGGCGGGGACTGTTCAAATCGTGTGGTCGCGGGCGACTCGCCCGCGAGGGCTGACTTAACTTCAAAAGCCGCGGGCCAGGCGCCCGCGACCACATCTACCAACTGCTGTAAGCCGTCCCGTCGCTGGACATGCCTTCCGCACCGCTGTGCACGTCGCTGATACCGGGTTCCTGCTGATCCACCGACATCACGGAGTCTTCCTGTTCGACCGTCCAACTGCCGTTGCTTCCAGTGATCGGGTCTGTCGGAATCTGTTTGATGTATCCCGCTTGCACCAGGTCGTCGAGTCCCTGCGGAGCTTTCTGTTTGTCCAGGGTGTATTGAGAAATCAGGGAGCGCAGCTGGAACAAGTCCTGCCTGAGGACAGACTCTTTGGCCCGCAGAATGGATTGGTTATAGGCCGGAATCGACATCGAGACCAGGATCAAGATCATGCTGATGACGATCATCAGCTCGATCAGGGTGAAGCCGCGGTCACGTTTTTGGGGTCGGTTCGCCATTACCAGGTCTTATATTCCGTGCCGTCGAGCCCAGTGCCCTGCGCTTTCGTGAATACGTCGAAAACGTTCTGTCCGCCCCAGGAATCCGAGTCGGGATCGTCCTGCATCGACCGCATTCCCCACTCCGTGCTGTTAGTCATGGGATCTTCGGGAATGCGCCGCAGGAAGCGGACCTTCTTCCCGCCCACATCCACACCTTTCACCAGGGTTTCAAGGTCCGGTGGATAGCCCTCGGTGCCGACCTTGATCTGGAATGCCTGGCGATCGGCGGCATCTTTGTAGCGGTCGATGGCGTCACGCAACTCCCAGAGGTCGTTCCGCAGCTCGCGCTCTTTTTCCCGCTTGATTGCAACCCGCGCCAACGGGACGGCCAAGCCGGTCAAGATGACCAGAATGGCGGTGGCCACGATCAACTCAATGAGCGTGAACCCGAGTGGGCCGCGTGCGGAAGTTCGTTTCAAAGCGGCGGACTTCATGGAAATATTATCGTCGAAAACAAGTTGAACCTTTATGCTTTCAGGACGGTCCTTTTGGGGTCCTTCGTCGAACTTTCCTGTAAAGACTTTTGACCGCAAAGGGCGCAAAGAATCCGCAAAGAACGCAAAAGTGGGCCGATCCGTTACTGCACGGTGACGGTGGCCGCTGCCCCAGCCACAGGCAAGGCTTGCATCGCCGGATCACGCGCTCCGCCTCTTGAGATCGTCAGCGTGGTCTGTCCGCTCCCCTTGGCCATGAAGGTCAGGGTCACAACCGTGCCTTGTCCGGAAATTCCCGTCGCTCCCGGTGGACGCGTCGCTGTAATCTGGAGAGCACCGGTCGTATCGTCGTCGCGATGCACCAGCGCCACCGGCTGGCCGTCTTGCGAGAGCAGGCCTCCGTTGGACACATTCACCACTTGCAAAACTTTGGGATCGTAGCTGACCTGCAAGGGCACGGAATACACATTCTGCGCCCCGCGGAGCATTATATTGATGGCAAAGGTTGAACCCGGTGCCTGAGTCAAGGTGGCCGGATCAAACGCGAAGCTGGCTGCACCAGCCGGCTGTGACGCGGGTTGCACCGGTGCCGCAGCCTGAGGCTGCGCAGGTGCCGGGGCTGTTTCGTTGGCCGGCGCCGGAGCCTGTGTCGCACTGGACCGTCGCAACTCGATAGCGGCCGCGGTTCCCACTTCCAATGCCTTCTCATTCAGATCGGTTACGTCACGCGCTCGAATCACGTGCGGTATCAGGGCAAACACAATCTCGTTTTCCTTGTGCTCCACGTTGGTCTGCGAGAACAGGTATTTCAGGATTGGAATCTGCGCCAGACCCGGAATGCCGCTCAGCGAGCGGATGTCCTGATCTTCGAGGATTCCACCCATGATGTTTACCTCGCCTTCTTTCAGGCGGATTTCGTGCTCAATCTTGCGTTGTCCAATTACGGGCTGGCTGATGCCGCCAATGTTCGATTGCCCGGTCACCGACGAAATATCCATTGAGACCTTCAATGTGACTTCGCGGCCGGCATGCACCTTGGGTGTGATGTCAATATTCACGCCGACATCAAGGTATTGAAACTGGGTGTTGACCAGCGGGTTGATGCCCACACCGCCGATACCGGGCTGGAATGAACCGGTTGCCACCGGGACGCGGTCGCCAATCTTGAGCGAGGCCTTCTGGCCATCGACGGCGCGAATCTGCGGGTTCTGGATCAGCTTAGTGGTGCTGTCACTGAATAGCGCCGTTGCCGTCGCCGGCGGAATCGTGACCGTGAAGTCAGTTGCGTTCAGGTTCCCCAGCCGGTTCAGGTTGACCTGGTTGGCTGTTCCTGAAGTGCTGCTCACGCTATTGTTGGTTCCGTTGTTCGTGACGGTGTTGTTTGTCTGAAAATTATTTTGCAGGGCCACCGTGGCACTGGTGGGCGGACTGATGCCCAGGTTCCTCGTCTTGTCACGACTGACCTGCATGATCGCCACTTCGACAATAACTTCCGGACGCGCCTTGTCCAGATCGCCTACTAACTTTTCCGCCAGAGCAATCTGATCAGGAGTGCCGCGTACCACCAGCGCACCCTGCGAAGGCAGGGGCTGGATGCGGGAGATTTCCAGAATCTGGCGAAGGGCGTTGACCACATCTTGAAGTTCGGTCGGTTGCGACAGGTTCGCCAAATAGAACGTCTTGATGACGCTCTGTTCAACTTCTTTCCGCTTGGCGGGATTATCGGACGCGACAAAAATCGTGTTCGGCGTCACCGGCCGCCAGAAGGTTTTCGATTCCAGCGCGATAATCTGCAGGGCGTCCTGCAAAGTAACGGCGTTCAACTCGATCTTGATCCGCCGCGAGGTGTAATCGGGGTCGAACAATACGTTCACACCCGCCAGCTTGCCCACTGTCTCATAGATGATCTTGGTGTCTTCGGGGCCGATCCGGAGGGTAATGGGGATGTTCGCGATGGGAGCCAGATCGACTGGTCCCTGGGCCTCCTGCACGCGCTTTTGCAAGCCGGTGGCCGGCCGCTCCACGGAAGTCGGCAAGGGCCCATTGCCCGTATCGTTGATCAGCTTCTGGGTCCGGCGAAGTTCCTGTTGGGCGATGAAGCTCGATGAATCAATCTCAGACGCTTTCTGAAACTCGGTCAGGGCCTCCTGCAGCTTGCCGGCTTCGCGCAGCAGCTGTCCACGATGCACATGCGAGGCGGCAGCCAGGAACCGGGTCCGTTCGTAGGACGCGCGGAAGGCTAAGTCGCGAGGTTTTAGTTCATAGGCCTGCTTATAAAAATCGAAGGCTGCTTCGTAGTTCTGGCGAGCTTCGGCGTCTTTGCCTTTGTTGAACAAGGACTTGGCACTGTCGGCAGCGCCGATAGGCAAGGTCATCGCCACCACGAGCAACGTGATTGTTGCCGGGCGAATCAGGCGTGTCTTCACTGGATCCCTCGCAGGCAGTCTTCCCTCGGGATCGGCCAATAACCCCGGGCTAGGCCGCTGAAAATGCGCTGATTTTAGAAGTAAGCTGGCTGATTATAGCATCGCCTCTAGGGCGTGGAAGTGACTGCTGTGGTAGCAGTTACTCATTAGTCTTAGTCCCTGTGAAGTTACCTGCACTGTCGTTCCCGAGGCAGGTTTCGTCCGGACCAGGCCACCAGCACGCTATACCGTCGCATCAGGAATTTTCTTTCCTTATCCATCGGATGCAACCAGCCCCCGGATTCGATGCCCTTGCTACGTACCTTCGTGTACAGCATCGAGCAGTGATCCCCCGCACTCGACGCCCTTCCTCAGCGTGTGAGATAACTAATTCATCGCCATGGCCCGCCAGCTAGCACACCAAACCAAGCCGAATGCCGAGAAGAACCCCCGACGCGACCCCACAGCGGCCGGCCAGCGCGATGCCGCGGTCAACCGGGCCGCCTCCCATAACTACTTTCTCCTGGAGAAATTCGAGACCGGGGTTGCCCTCACCGGCACCGAGGTGAAGTCAGTCCGCGCCGGACAAGCGAACCTCAAAGATTCTTATGGACTGCTCAAAGATGGAGAGCTCTGGCTGCTCAACTGCCACATCGGGCCCTACGACCACGGCAACATCTTCAACCACGCACCTCTACGCACGCGGAAACTTCTGGTTCACAAGGAAGAAATCCGCAAACTCGTCGGCAAGACCCAGCAGAAGGGCCTGACGCTGATCCCCACCCGTCTGTATTTCAAAAACGGCCGAGTAAAGCTCGAGCTTGCCTTGGCAAAGGGCAAGCAGTTGTGGGACAAGCGAGAAACCGAACGCCGCCGCACCGCCGACAAAGAGGCCAGAGAAGCGGTAAACCGGTCGCGCAAAGGGCGTTAGCCGAAAGCACTCATAAACAATGTGGGCGCGAGCGTCTCGCTCGTGCTGAGACGTTCGCGGCGCTGCCGCACGAGCGAGGGCGTTCGTGCCGACATAATCAGAAGCTGACGCGCACGGCTAGCTGAAATGCGCGAGGGCCGCCCGAACCAAAAACCTGAGTTACGCGGCTGGTTGCCTGCCCGAAGCCGGCGCCGAGCAGATCCCCACTCCGGCCCGACAGGTTCGCAGTGTTGAACAGATTGAAGACCTCTCCTATCAGAGTCATTCGCCAGCGTTCGTGGAGGACGAAATCGCGGCTTAAGCGCAGGTCCTCGGTGAAGAATGAATCGCCGAACTCAAATGTTGGAGGCAGCATAATCGACGGAATGAAATTCCCCTGGGCGTCCTCTCCACCGGCATAGGTACTGTTGAACTGGTCCGCAAGGCGCCGTAGATCCTGCTTTCCCAATCCCCGATTGAACCGGTTGACCTTTGTGCCTGGAAGCAGATCGCCGGTTGTGCCATCGCCGTTCAGGTCGAGGTCACCGAGAAAGGCGGAAAATGGCGGCCTGCTGCTGTAACTGACGAAAATCCCCAACCGGAAGGCCCTGGGCAATTGGGCGACCCCGGAAATACTCAGAATATGACGGACATCGCGACCGAGCGGACCTTTATTGTCCAGCGGATGATCGTCGTCGAACCCATTGCCGAAATTATCGCCCACATTACTGGAATAGGCGTACGACGCGAGAAACTGCAGTCCGTTGGAAAAACGCTTTTCAGCCCTTGCCCGCAAACCGCGATAGGTTGCGCTACCGATTCCGGAGGTCAGGGAGATGGGTCCGAGTGAACAGAGGGCCTGTAGATCGCTGCTCTGGGCGTCGGAACAGATGGGCAGAATCGGGCCGCGAACGCTGGTGAAATGATTGGCGTCGAGAAGACCGGGGGGCGTGCCGATGTCGCGGAATTTCCGGATGACGAAATCTGCACTGACAACCAGGTCGCGTGCGACCTCGCGCTGCACTCCGAGGCTGACGTGAATCGCGGATGGACTGGGCAGGTCCCCGGCAACCACAGAACCCTGTTTATCCACTTGAATATTAGTGAGGGAAAAGTCTCGGTTATTTGGATCTCCCCGGGCCTGTGCCAAGTCCGCTCGAATGCCGGGAAGAACCTCCAGTACCGTGGCGCCTGTAAATTGCGACGGATTTGCGAGATCGAGCAGTGTCCCCTGAGGGACGCCTGGAACATCGGTAAGCGGGTTGCGTATCCCCCCGCTGAAGTAGGTACCGCGGCCTACTCCGCGCGGCCCGAGCGAAACTCTCTCTTCATCCGCGATGCCGAAAGCCGTCTGAAAATCGTAATAAATGCCGGCGCCACCACGCACCACGGTTTTTCCGTCACCTCTAAGGTTCCACGCGAAGCCCAGAGAGGGAGAGAAATTCTTCCAGTTCCGTCTCGTCGGACCAAGGTCCGAAGTACCAAGCACAGGCGCCAGATAGGCCGGCTTGGAAAGGTCGTAGTTGAGAGGAGCGTCGTACGTCCAGCCGAGGCCGTAATCGAGGACGAATCGTGCATTCACGTGCCATGTGTCCTGGAAGAACAGGTGAACCAGCGGGGAAACACGGGCATCACCGAACCCTGCCTGGGGCACGAACGGATTGCCGATGCCGACATTGAAATTCTGCAGCGGCAGTTGCAGGATGTCCGGCAAGGTCAGGAATGTCGCCGGTAGCGGAATCTGGAGCTCCGGAGGCTGAAGAGCGTTGAAGTCTCTAACGTTCTGGGGAGAGAACAAATTCATGGTGACGGGCTGGTCGCCGACGTCAGTCCGGCCGCCTCGGGTCGTCTCCCAATCTCCGCCAAACCGGAAGTTGTGCAGGCCTTTCTGCCAGCTGACAACATCATTCAGGTGATAGCGCCGGCCCAGGACGGCGGTCGTGGAGGAAAGCCCAATAAAGAGATCGGGGTCCACGGCGATGGAAGGCGCTCCCATCCCGAGGCAGGTTGGGCAATCCGATACTTCCGGCGCATGCGTTGCAAAACTGACGAAGAAATAGGAGAAGCGCACATCGTTCACCAGCCCGGCACCCAACTGTGACGTCAATCCCAGGATGCTCTGATCATTCCAGCCATTCTGCCTCGGCCATGCAGAAGGGTACCCCCCAGCTATCGGCCCATAAGAGAAGCTGCCTTCGTGCGAATACCGCACGAACACGAATTGCTTTTCATTCAGTTGAAAGTCCGTCCGGACACTCAATTGATTCCCGTAGGTCGGACTGGGAAAGATGCCGCTGAGGGAAGCGAATTCGGGAGTAAGCAGCTCGGTGCTGACCACGCCGCGCTGGTCGAGACGTTCAAAACTGCCGAAGAAAAAAGCGCGGTCTTTGCGTATTGGGCCTCCCAGCGACAGGCCAAACTGTTTGCGCTGAAAGAAGGGATCGGGATTAAACGGGTCGCGATGTAGAGCCGGGTAGGCGGAAAGATGGTGGTCCCGGAAAAAGAAAAAGCCGGAGCCGTGGAATTGGTTACCGCCCGAACGCGTCGCAACATTCACCGCCCCGCTTGCAGTGGCTCCAGTACTCAGATCAAAGTTGACGGTAGAGACCTGAAATTCCTGCACTGCTTCCTCTGAAAATCCCATGGCCGCCCCACCGTTTCCGATCTCCATGACGCTGCCACCGTCCACGGTAACCCGCGTTGCGCGTCCGTTCAGGCCCACTGGGGAGCCCAGCAGGGGGACCAAGGTTCGATTGGTACTTACCTTTGCTGGTGGCTGCGCCCCCGGCTCAAGCTTGGCTAGCTCCAGGAAGTTCCGGCCATTGACCGGCAGTCCTTCGATCTGAGGACGAGAGATCATGCCGTCAATCTCGTGGGACTCATAGCGAATCTGGGGCGAGGTGCCCTCTACAGTCAGGCTGTCCGTTCTAACGCCGACCGGCAGGGCGAGGTTGACCGTGGTTGTGCTGCCGGCTTCTACGGTAGCCTCGCGTGCGAGCTGTGTGAATCCCGTTGCTACCGCTGCGACCTGGTACACACCTGGCAGTAGCGCTGGCGCGCTGTAGTCGCCCGCATCCGATGTGATCACAGTGCGCTTCCAGCCGGATTGCTGGTTCGTGATCACAAGGCTGGCGCCGGAAATCCTCGCACCCGTTGCGTCAGTGACGAAACCGGTGATGGTACCGGCAGGGGCCTGCGCAACAAGTACTCCGGATATCGCCAGTTCGAACGCCAGGAGGATCAGGATGGCGTATTTCATCTACGGCTCCGCGTTGGAACTGACTGAAGGGCCCAGCTATCTACTCAAGGCCGACCCGATGAAGCAGTTCTTTAAAGCGAGCATCGCCGCGCAATGGGTCGAAGTAGGGGTGCACTTTGAGAAATCCCAGAATGTTTGACTGTTCCTGGTAAGCCTTCTCCAGCCAGACAAGTGCCTGCTCGTTGTCGCCCAAGCCCAGATATGCATGTATGAATGCGGCAGCAGGAACATAGCCTGTCTTCTGGCGTAGCTTCAATTCCTCAAGAAGGCGGAGCGCTTCGGTGCGGCGCCCGGCTTGGGCATACGCACGGATGAGCACGCCGATAATGGCCGGCCTGCGTTCGGAAACAGACAACGCCTTCTCCAGTACTGTGATTGCTTGTTCGGGCTGACCGTTGGCGATCAGCACAAATCCAAGGTTCCAGAGAGCCTGTGCGTCGTCCGGATCCACTACCAGCACGCTGTGCAGTTCTTGGACGGACTCGTCGTAACGGCGAGCGTGGAATAGAATCCAGCCGATCTGAATTCCAGAAACCGATCGCGGATCGCGCTCACGGGCCCGCTGCGCCGCTACCAACGCCTCCTCTATTCGGCCTTGACAGAGCAGCCAGTGAGAGAATGCGCTCTGCGCGATCGACGAACTCGGTTCCAGCTCGAGCGCTCGGCGGTATTCAGCCTCCGACTCGGCCCATTGATACTGCCCCTGCAGCATCCTTGCCAGAAGTACGTGAGCCTCGGCCACATCGGGGTCCAACTCCAACGCCTTCTGTACGGCGCTGATCGCCTTCCTGCGCGCCTCGGCGGGCGGACCGCCGAAAAGGATCGGGACCGTTCCGGCGTACGCGTTTGCGAGGCCGACATATGCGGGGGCAAACGTCGGATCCCTCTTAATCGCTTCTTCAAAGTAACCGATGCTTTTGTCAACATCATCCCGGCCGCTGGCGCCCAAGGCAGACTCGCCTTTGAGGTAGTTCTCATAGACCTCAGGCGAAACTGGACGCACTGCGGTAAGCCTTTCGTGCTCCTCGCCGGTGACCGTTACTTCTACCTTCCGCGCGATGGACTGTGCGACGTCGCTCTCAAGAGCGAGCACATCCGCCCGGTCGCGGTCGTAGGACTCGGACCAAAAATGATCGTCGGTGGCGCCGCGAATCAATTGCGCATTGACGCGAATCCGGCCGCCCTCTGGTATGACCGACCCTTCGACCAGGGCATCCACGCCGAGCATTTTGGCAATCTCTGGAACTGAAAGCTTCGTGTCCTTGAAGTGCATCACCGAGGTACGTGAGATCACGCGCAGATCGTGGATGCGAGAGAGACGTCCGATCAGCGCCTCGGTCATACCGTCGGCCAGATACTCCTGGCTGGGATCGCCAGACAGGTTTTTCAATGGCAAGACAGCCAGCGACCCTATTTTTGGCCCCGTCGCATGGCTGCGGATCATCACAAGAGCGACGGCAAGCAACACGACTATAGCCACCGCGCCGAGAACCAACCAGGCACGAGCCCGCGGGGTCGCCCGAAGTCCGTGACTGGTTGTGGCATCAGTGGGCGGCTCTGCCTCGATCTCTTTATCTGGCTCTGTTTCTTGTAAACGCAGTCGGCGGCGCTGCAACCAGGCGTCAAGCTCTGAACTGGACGCGTAAACCGAGCCCATGCGGTCGTGCAGGTGCCGGTGGACCGGCATCCCCTCCCGCTTCTCCCAGCGCTGGACGGTGGTCACGTCGCGGTTGAGGTATACCGCGATCTCCTTCCAAGAATCCAGCCGGTCTTCAGCCGGTTTCACGGATGGCGTCGTGCCCTGGGATGGTTCGCCCATCGCATCTCCTGAAATAGTCAGTCGTTATCGCGGGCCGTGAGAACCGGAATTGTAGCTTGCGCGGCTGAAAAGGGCACGGCAAAACACGGCATTCGACAGGTGCAGCATATTGCCGTTTGACGGTCCCAGCCCGGGTGTCCCATGGTGCACGCATGTCCATTGGCCTTATCTCCGTGAAAGCGCAGGAGGCGCTCTTGAAACCCTGGATCGCGGCTCTTGTGCTATTTGTAGCGCTCACCGGCTGTGGGGGAGGAAGCAACGAGGGAGGCGGAAGCGCGGGAGGAAGCACGGGACCTGTTACCCCGCCTCCATCCGCAGTGTACGTCGTGCCTGCGAGCGACGTCTTAGGACCCCAGGGGGTTCGTGCCTTCCTCGCTACTAACGCTAATATTGTCCCAATCGTCTGGAGTGTACAAGAGGGAACTTCCGGGGGCGCCATTACGGCCAGCGGCCAATACACAGCCCCAAGCACTATCGGGATATTCCACGTGGTTGCCACCAGCACCCAAGACAAGTCCAAGAGTGGGACTGCCACCGTAACCGTTGTGCCCAGCGGATTCCGGCCTACCGGGGACATGAATACGGGTCGCAAGGGGCACACGGCCACACTCCTGCAAAGTGGAAAAGTGCTCTTGGCTGCAGGCGACCCCTGCGTATTTGATTTCTATTACCAGGATTGTCCGACCTCTTCTGCGGAGGTCTACGACCCCGACACTGGGTCTTTCAGAGCCACCGGGAGTATGGCGGTGACGCGTGTTTTCCATACGGCTACGCTGCTCAGTAACGGCAAGGTGCTGGTAGCGGGTGGACCTGGGGCGAGCGCCGAGCTCTATGATTCGGCTTCAGGGACGTTTGCAGCTACAGGAAGCATGAGCGTTGGCCGCGAGTCCCACACCGCGACGCTTCTGGCCAATGGAAAGGTCCTCATCGTCGGCGGCCGCAACGTTAGTGGGTACCTCGCTACCACCGAACTGTACGACCCCAATACGGGAACCTTCACGGCCTCGGGCGCAATGGCTGCGCCTCGCGGCTTGCATACGGCGACTCTGCTGATAAATGGAAAGGTACTTATCGCCGGCGGCACCAACGACGCCACAAGCGCACTGGCCACTGCAGAACTATACGATCCCTCAACCGGAACCTTCAGCGCCGCAAGCAACTTAGTGACTACGCGAACGCTTCACGCGGCTACCCTACTAAGTTCCGGCAATGTGCTTTTAACCGGAGGCTTGGCCGACAAGTCCACAACCTTGTCGACCTCAGAGATTTACGACCCTGCAGCCGGCCATTTCACCGAAGCCGGACCCATGATCACAGCACACGCCGGCCATATTGCCCTCCTGTTACCCGATGGAACTGTTCTGGTGGCTGGCGGTGGCAGCGGAAATGGATGGACCGCGGAGATCTACACCTCCGCAAGCGGAACGTTTACCCAAACCGGAAGTATGGAAGCAGCCCGGGATTTCCCGGCAGCGGTCGTGCTGCAAGATGGCCGACCGCTGGTGACCGGTGGAGCCCAATTGAATACGGCGGAGCTTTACAAATAGCTAGAAGACGGGTTGGTAATGATGACGGCAAGGACGTCTACAGAGTGCGGCGGGAATCTTCTGAATTCCCTGATCTGCGTGGTTGCTCTCCTGATGATGGGCGCCATTCCGTCGGTCACCCAAACCAAGTCCCGACCCCACGTGATCATCATTGGCGTCAACGGAATGGAGTGGGACATTCTTCGTCCATTGTTACTGAAAGGTGAACTTCCAAACTTTGCTCAAGTCATCCAGCGCGGCGTCTATGGCAAGATGAGAACCCTCTCGGGTCCGAACTGTCCAAAGATTTATAGCGCCATTGCCACGAGTACTCCCCCCGAGGAGAACGGCATCACGGGTTTCATCGTCGCGGGAAAGACTGCCAGCACGGCGATGCTCCAGCGTGAACCAATCTGGTCGATCCTGTCAGAGCATGGCGTGACGGTGGGCATGGCGAACGTGCCTGCGACCTTCCCGGTCATGCCGTTAAACGGCTACATGATCAGCGGCATGCTTACCCGTGGCAGAGGCTGCGAGGACGGGATCCTATGTTCCCCGAAGCTGTCGGAGGTGGACGGAGGAGCGGCCGTGTATCCGCCCAGCCTGGTTTCTGAACTGGAGAAGAACGTGGGCGATTTCTGGATTGATTGCTCGCGCATGCCCACGGCTGACGAACTTAAGGGCAAGGAAGCAGAGGTAATTGATGAGTGGCTGTTACAGGTATCGCAAGTGCGCGCTCAGCAGGAGAAGTTATTCGACTATCTGCTGAGCCACCATCGCACCGACTTCACCATGCTGGCTCAATCCTGCGAGGACCGCGTCGGGCACTGGCTCTATCCCATCCAGCCCTACAACTCTGGCTACGATCCGAAGCTGCACAGCATTCGTGTGAATGCGTTCCCTGACCAGTACCGGGCCTTTGACCAGGTTCTGGGAAAGATTTTGCAGTACGTAGACCAGAACACGTATCTGTTCATCATTTCTGACCACGGAATCAAGCCGCTGCGGGAGTTTGAAGACGGCGGGCGCCACTACCACTCCGCTCATGATCATGGCGGCAATACTCCCATTATCGCCAAACACGACTTCGAGGATGGCGATGACGTGCCGGGATCCTTCATCGCGATCGGTCCGGATATCAAGCGAGACGTCCGTCTGATGGGCTTCACGGTCAGCGTCTTCGACATTGCGCCGACGATCCTGAAGCTGTACGGGATACCTCAGCCAGCCCAGATGAGGGGCCGCGTCCTGTCCGAGATTTTCGAAGCTCCAGCTTTGCAAGGCACGCAGCGGACCGCCAAATGAGCGCCAAAATCCATCGGGGAGAAGTTGCTATGGAAAACTCGGCGCGCTCTTTGTGGCCGGTTTCGATCCTTGTTCTGCTCTGTGGTGTTCTCCTCTGCGGGTGTGGGGGAGGAGAGGGAACCTCCACCTCCGTGAAAGTTGCAGGCAATTGGCATTTCGTCTCAACGTCCACTGCCTCGGGAGTCTCCCCCGTGGCGATCGATGGCGCCATCAATCAATCCGGCACGTCGCTAAGCGGCACAGTGCATGTCGATGGTTCGAATTGTTTGGATTGGGTGACTGACGTGGGCCTGACTGGCACAGTGTCCGGCAACCACGTCTCCCTCACCTCCACGTCTGTGGCTGGACAGTCCACTACTTTTAGCGGCAGTATCAGCGGCGATACCTTCTCAGGGACCTATTCCGTCAAGGGTGTCTGTGCCGACGGCGACCGGGGAAATGTCACCGGCATCAGGATATTCCCAATTACTAACACCTTTGCCGGCACCTTCACTCCTTCAGAAGGCGAAACCTTCGACGGAGCGAGCTACGTTGCTCAGGACAAGGGCGCCGGTTCAGACGGCAACCTCGGTCTCACAGGAATGGTTTCGTTCCGTACCCCCTGCTTCACTTCGGGGACCCTCAAGTCTGGAAAATTTCCTTCAGGCAGCTTCATTGTCGGCACGTCTACAGCACTTGAGATCGAGACCAGCAATGGAACGGTCACCTTCGTTGAAAGGTTGGACCCCGCCACCGGAAAGATTGCCGGGGACTACACAGTCTCGGGCAGTACCTGCGATCAGACCGGCACCGCTCTCCTGATTGCTGCGAACCCTTGGGATTATTGACCGCGAACCTCGGGACGGTCTTAAGGAGAAACATCTATGAAGCGCTGGTCGAACATTTTGCGATTATCGGCACTTCTTCTGTTCTGTGGGTGCGGGGGAGGAGCTTACCAGCGACCAACCGGTGGAACGCCCGGGGGGGCAGGAGGTGTAACTCCGCCATCGTCCGGTCCGAACATTGCGGACAATTGGCAATTCAGTTTGACCTCCAACGTCTCGGGCGCGCCACCCCTGACGATTTCCGGTAGCATCAGTCCATCCGGCAGTTCCGTGAGCGGCGCGGTACATATCAACGGTTCAAATTGCTTTGATTCGCTTAGCACAGTGGACTTGACTGGTTCCTTGACCGGAAGCGACCTCTCTCTCACCGCCACGTCCGTAGATGGTCAAGTCACTACTCTGACTGGCATGATTGGCGACAACACTTTCACCACCACGCATGTGCCGGGAGAATTTATCGGGACTTATGCCATAAACGGGGGCTGTGCCGGCGGCGACAAGGGAAACGTCACAGGTGTGAAGATCTCTTCGCTATCACGCAACTGGGCCGGCGATTTTACCAGTGAAACAGGAGATATCAACCGCCTGTGGGTCGCACTGAATCAGGGCGCCCCCACTTCGGACGGCATCTTTCCTCTTAGCGGAACGGCGGGTTTTGAGGTCGGCACATGTTTCACGTCAGCGAGGATTGTATCGGGGACATTTCCTTCCGGCAGCTACGTTATGGGAAATTCTGTGTCCCTTGAAATCGAAACTGACAACGGCTCTATTGTTCTGCTTGGGACGTTGAAGGATTACGGGTTGATTCGCGGGAACTACACGCTTGCCGGTAGCACCTGCGAACCGGCCGGCACAGCATACCTGTCGCCTTGGGAATATTGAGGTCGGGACGCTCCCGGACGGGTAAAACCATCGGAGCAGCACCCGTTGCGATGCCGCACGAGCGAGGGCGCTCGCACCTACATTCCTACGGAAACTTATACCCGGGCTTGAGTTCGCAACGGTAAACCTTCGTTTGATCGCGATTGACGCGCGCATTGCAGTCAGCCCAGCTCAGATAAAGATTCGGACCGAAGGGGAACGTGATGGTATCGCCATTGATCTCGGCCTGAATGCTGATTCCTTCCGCCGATCCGGGAACGGTAAAGTTCAGCGCCTGGCCGAAGATCACGGGATGCGATGTCCGCACCATGTCCGCCACCATCGCCCGGAAAACCTCGGCCTCCAGCAGGAACGTGGCAGTATCCGACCAGTTGCGCGCCGACACTTTCAGCTCACGGCCACCCTGTAGAAAATCCTCTGCTTCGATCTTGGTAAACGGACACGGACCCGCGATGCACGAAGTTCGCGCATTGCGGAATTCATTGCCCTCTCCAGCATCGAGCGAGGCCGAACCCATCGCAGCCTTCCACTTCCCATCGGGCGAACATGGAGGTTGCTTCCGGCAAGGCACGTTGCCGGTGTTCACGACTTTGAAGGTTTGAACCGCGCTGCCTACGTTGGCCGTATTGGTCGTTTTGATCGAATAACGGGCCAGCACATTCGACACCACGATCGCGGGATGGTTCGCCGTTGTCGTGTCATGGGGTAGAGGGACCATGTGAGCAAGGTAGAGCTTGTCTCCCACGAAATCGCGCATCTCCAGGGGCTGGTAGTCGGCATGGCTGAATTTCAGTGTGACCTGCCGGCCGATCCAGAGGCGCGTACGCAGGGTGACAGTAAAAGCGCCTGAGGCATCCGATTTGCCTTCGCCGATAGGCGACCCATTGAAGAGCACTGCGATTTCAGTATCGGCCAGCGGCAGTTCTTTGGTGGGATCGGCATCCTGGCGGATCACTGCCCCGCGCAAGGTCAGAGGCCGGGTGTGGGGACGCGTGAGCAGTATCGCGGCGATAATCAGTCCCGCGACGACGAATGTCGCCGTCCACGAGATCAGCCTTCTTTTACCTGCCATCAAGGTTTCCCTGCCATCGCACCACCCTCACTTGCCATTCTACGATGCCCGCTCCCAGACCAGATTTTTAGTCTCGCATCTTCTTTCGTCAAGGTCTTTAGGCTCAGACGGTGTAACCATCCCTGTTACCATCGATTGCTCTCGACCATCGTTCCGCAAGGCAGGATCGTTTAGATTTGTCAGGTGGATGAGAGGAAGTTCGGCCCCCCGATGCGCTCCCGCCGTAAGTTCCTGGCACAACTCGCTGCCCTGGGAATTTGCCTGCCTGGCGCCGAATCCGGTTTTGCGTCCTTCCTGCCTCCCTCGCCCGACCAGCATGCCCAGCCCGCGCCCCCTCCCGTCAAAACATATCTCTCTGCAGGCGATGACGAGTTTCTCGACGATATCGAGCGAACCACGATCTGTTATTTCTGGGAACAGGCCAACCCGCTCACCGGCCTGGTGAAGGACCGCTGCAACGCACGCAAGGCATCGACTGATAACGCCGTAGTCGCCAGCATCGCGGCCACTGGGTTCGGGCTCTCTGCCATTTGCATCGGAGAGAAGCGCGGCTTTATTTCGCTGAACGAAGCCCGCACTCGGGTGCAGAACGCGTTGCGTTTTCTCTGGAAGACCCTGCCTCACCATCGCGGATTTTTCTATCACTTCGCCAACGTCAACACGGGCGAGCGGCTATGGGACTCGGAAATCTCTTCGGTAGACACTGCCATTCTGCTGTGCGGCATCCTGTGCTGCCGGCAGCATTTCGAAAATTCCGAGATTCGCGATCTGGCTCGGGCCATTTTCGATCGCGTGGACTGGACGTGGCTGTCGGAAGACACCACGCTGCTGCCTCACGGATGGCTACCTGAAGCGGGCTTCCTGCCCTACCGCTGGGACTACTACAGCGAACTGATGATGATGTATCTGCTGGGCATGGGCTCGGCGTCCCATCCTCTGAAACCCGAAGCGTGGGACGCGTGGAAGCGAAACGTATTTGAATATGACGGGCTGCGTTACATCGGGTCATTCGCGCCTCTGTTTGTGCACCAGTACTCGCAGGCGTGGTTCGACTTCCGCGGCAAACGCGACCGCTACGCCGACTACTTTCAGAACTCAGCGATTGCGACTGACGTGCATCGCCGCTTCTGCGTTGAATTGGGAAAACAGTTCCCCAGCTACAGCGATGACCTCTGGGGCATCACCGCTTCCGATTCCGACAAAGGTTACGTGGTTTGGGGTGGGCCGCCGTCCATGGGCCCGATCGACGGCTCCGTGGTCCCGAGTGCTGCTGGCGGTTCGCTTCCATTTCTTCCCCAACCTGTGATGCGCGTCCTGCGCAATATTCGGACTCGTTACCCGGACGCCTGGTGCACCTATGGATTCGTCAACGCTTTCAATCCACTGAAAAACTGGTATGACAGCGACGTCGTCGCGATCGACACCGGTATCACCCTGCTCATGGCCGAGAACGCTCGCACCGGCTTTATCTGGAATACTTTCATGAAGAATCCGGAAGCAATCCGGGGCATGCAACGCGCCGGATTCAAGACCTATCAGCCGGCAGGAAATCAAAAACCCGGACTGCCGTCCACCGCCGGCAGTCCAGGTCATCCCGTTGCAGATTCAACGAAGGGTTAGAGGTTCGGGACCGGTGCGCTTTTCTCCGGTTCCGTATTTTTCTCCGGACTATGGGCCGAAGTATTTTCCGGCGTGGCCGACGAACCAGCAGGAGTGGAAACGCCTGGTGTCTGGGTTGACGAAGTCTGGCTGGTCGAAGTCTGAGTCTGGGCTTCCGGCATCTGAGTCTCCGGCATCACCGTAGGCCGCAGTTTGACCGTCGTCAGAATCTTTTCCAGCTTGCCAAACACTTCTTTGCGATCGACAGGCGTAATTTCTTCCACGTTGTGGTCGCTATCGGTCCCCACGCCCAGGGCGAATTCATAGCATGCCCCGTTTCCGAAGACGTGATAGTACTTTGCGTCAGTTTGTTTCATCATGGCGCGGTCGGAATTCTCTACTTCGTGGAACTCGATGGCGCCAAGCTTCACTTGATCCGTCTTTGCCGCGGTCCCCGTTCCGGTGCTCGGTTCGGGAAGCGCAAACTGAGCACAGGCTTCGGAAGTCATCCCTGGATTCACGCTGACGTTCACGGATCCAGACTTGAAGTCGGTTCCAGGATACGAATTGCTGGGCAACTCGATGGCTGCAAGCTTTATCCCGCCGGGTTGGACGAAATTCATCTGCGCTGCATTGTCAGTATCGGACTTCGCTTGCGTCTTCAGCCGGTAGTTTCGCGGAAAAGTGAATGAGAGTCCGTACTCGCGGTTGACGTAGGAAAGAGTTGCGGCGCGGCGCGTTTTCGTTTTCGCCACCACCGGAGCCGGCGTCGTAACCGGTGCCGGGGTCACAACTGCAGGTGTTGAGACCGGAGCCTCGGGTTTAAGGGGTTGCTCCACCGCCACCGGCTTGCTGCTTCGAGAGCAGCTGGCGATCACGATCACGGCGGCGAACATGGCGAGCGCTCCAAGCGCTCCCACGGTCTGGTTCTTGATGGATTCATCTTCATTGTTCGCAGTCGATTTCTGCTGCGTATTGCTTGGCTGCCTTCCGGACAAGTTAAGCTGCGTCATAATTTCCTCCTGGGTCACTGCCCGCAAGGGAGATCGCACGACAGCAGCCATTGCGGAAGGGGCTGATTTAACGCGGGTTACGGAGAGCAAGAGTTCCCAGAATGTGGCTGGCGAAACACGGTGTGGCTGGAGAAGCACACTTAGAGGACCTTGTCATCTTCAGCGGAGGGTAGTCGACAGATCTGCTGTTGCCGGCGGCATCTCGGACGCACGTTGTCCTTAGACGTCCAGCAGAACGCAAGGTCCCTCGACTTCGCTCGGGATGACAGGGTGGGGAGAGCGGCGGGGCTTACTATTGTCTTCGCGGCAGCACAGGTGGAATCCACATCAAGACAATCAACCTCAAAGCCGGAATGCCGACAGTCCCAGAGGCCTTGCAACACCTGGCGCGCGAGCTTGCCCACGCTCGTCAAACCGGGTGCAGTGTCCTAAAACTAATCCACGGCTACGGATCGACTGGTGCCGGTGGCGATATTCGTATCGCGGTGCAAAAGCGTATGACCGAGATGGCGAGCCGAGGCGAGATTCGCTCCTGCATCTTCGGCGAGAGTTGGTCCAAATCGGACGAGCACGCATGGGCCCTCATGAACGCTCGTCCTGAACTGAAACAGGACGCTGACCTGGGCCGGCGTAATTTGGGGATCACAATCGTGGTGCTGTGACGTTAGACGGTGTTCTGAATCTGAAATTTTTCTCTTCTCCGGCGTCATCCTGAGCTTGCGAAGGATCTGGCGCGGAGCGGATGTGCTCTTGGGGGCGATCATGCCGATGCGCGCAAGATCCTTCGGGACTGAAGTCCCTCAGGATGACGCCCGTATTGATGGTTCAAAAAGGCATTAGCCCCTCCTCTTGCCTAATTCCCTTCCCGCCGACGATACTGGAGTTACACAATCATGAAAACTATTCTGTCGCTCTCTAGTCCCTCCGAAGTAGAAACCGAATGTCTGGTCGCCGTTGTCCTCGATAGGACAGAAAAGAGCAGTGGCGACAAGAACAAGCCGCAGGTCTCGATTGAGACCACCGACGCAGCGGTGAAAGACGCTGCCGCAGACGTAATCGCCGGCGGAGAAGTCACGGGTAAGCCTTTCGAAACCACGCTCATCCATCGTCCCGCGAACCTTAAGGGCAAGCGGCTCTTACTTCTCGGTGGTGGCAAAGCCAAGAGCTTTTCCGCATTCGAATTGCGCCGCCTGGCCGGCGCCGCCGTGCGCACGCTTAAAGTCGAAAGGCTTACGCAGCTTCGCCTTCCTCGCGCCCGAAGCAGGATTGAAGACGGAAGACGCGATCAAGGCCATCGTGGAAGGAGCATTCGTCGGCAACTTCGATCCCGACTATTACAAGAGCGATCGCAAGGACCAGAAGATTGACGCGCTTACTGTAGTCGCTCGCGGCGATCAGGCAAGACTGCAAGCGGCAGTGGACGAAGCCAGTGTCGTCGGCGAGTCGCAGAATTTCGTTCGCGACCTGGTCAACGAACCTTCCAATCGCATGACGCCAACCATCCTCGCTGACCGCGCGAAGAAGATGGCGTCGGAAGTTGGATTGAAGTGCGAAGTCTACGGCGCGGACAAGATCAAGGAACTCAAGATGGGAGCCTTCTGGAGCGTCGCTCAGGGCTCGGACGAACCGCCCGCGCTCATTGTGTTGCGCTACGAGCCCGCCGGCGCCCCGGAGAAACCGGTGCTGGGACTCGTCGGCAAAGGCATCACCTTCGACACCGGAGGAATTTCCATCAAGCCTGCCGACGGCATGGAAAAAATGAAATACGACATGGCGGGCGGCGCGACCATGATCGGCGCCATGCGCGCCATCGCGCTGCTCAAGCCCAAGATGAAAATCACGGCCATCATTTTAGCGACGGAAAATATGCCGTCCGGCAAGGCCCAGAAGCCAGGCGACGTGCAGATTGCGATGTCGGGCAAATCGATTGAGATCATCAACACCGATGCCGAAGGACGCCTGGTTCTGGCCGACGGTCTGTTCTACGCACGCCAGCTCGGCTGCACGCACCTGATTGACGCTGCCACGCTCACTGGCGCGGTCGTAGTTGCACTCGGCTCCATCAATGCCGGAATCTTCGCCAACGACGACGCCATGTACAGCCGTTTCAGCCAGGCGCTCGATAGCGCTGGCGAGAAAATGTGGCGGCTGCCGCTCGATGACGAATACAAGGAGATCATTCGCTCCAACATCGCCGACATCATCAACTCCGGCGGACGTTGGGGTGGCGCGATCACCGCAGCCATGTTTCTAAAGGAGTTCGCGGAAGACACGCCCTGGTTGCACCTCGACATTGCCGGCACCGCCTGGACCGAAGAACAGAAACCTTGGATCGCCAAGGGACCCTCTGGAATTGCCCTCCGGAGCCTGGTGGAGTTTGCCCGGAATTTTGCCGATAGCAAGGGGTAAGAAGCATCCCATCCGCCCCTCTCCGCATCTGAAGCGGCTCGATGGACGTTTGCGTCCGTGCAGCTGATTTCAATCGGGAGGTCTTCCAATGAAGGGTTTATTTGTCGTGGGACTGGCAGTGATTATCCTGGGAATCCTGTCGTTTTTCGTGGCGATTCCTCATTCTGAAAATCACGGTATCAAGGCGGGCGACGTCAACATTGGCGTCCAGACCCATGAGAGCGAAAAAGTCGCCCCCGCCATCAGCGCCGTGCTGCTCGTAGTTGGAGCTGGACTGATGATCGCTGGCCGCAAGAGCTAGACGGGGCCGGTGACATTGTGCCGCCTCGCCCGTCTGTGATTCTTGCAGAGGAGGCGGCATGCGATTTCAGAATCCAGCGGCGGCGTTTCTCATTGTTTGTCTTATCCCTCTCACTTCCTTCACTCGCACTTCGCTGTACTGCCAATCGGTCAACAGCCATCCGCCCGCTACTCATCCCTGCCAGATCGATCCCGCTTATCACAAGCTCGATTTCTGGGTCGGTACCTGGGACGTTTACGACAATCATGACGCCACCCTGAACGGCATCGACATCGTCGAAAAGATTGTGGGCGGATGCGCCATCGTCGAAAACTGGAAAGAAGCAGATGGCAGCGGCGAAGGCAAAAGTCTTTTCTATTATCAGCAGGCCAGGAAACAGTGGAAGCAGGTTTGGGTAACGGACGCGGGGCCGATCAAAGAGAAACAATTGATCGAAGAAACAAAAGATGGCGGCGTCCGCTTCCAGGGTGAAATTCTTCATCCCGACGGCAAATCACTTCTCGACCGCACAACTCTGACGCCCCTACCGAGAGGACGGGTACACCAAGTAATCGAGATCTCGCGCGATGCGGGGAAGACTTGGGAAACAGTTTTCGATGCCGACTACCGACCCTATCAGCAGTAAAAGTAGAAAGGGCCCCGTGACCCGGAGCCCTTCTAACTTAAGACATCGTCTAGCAATGATCGTCTCTAGCGATGATCGTCGCGGTCCCAATCCCGGTCGGTGTGCCATTGATGATCGTGGCCACTCCACCATCCGTGATAGGAATTCCAGCAGTGTTCGCGTTCGGCGTTCAAATCATGGCGGCGCTGCTCAGCCTGGTGGCTGCGCTCGCCGTGTTTGCGAATCGCCTGGTCAAGTTTTGCTTCTCTGCGTTCGATCTCACGCTGGCATTTCGCGTTTGGTGAATCGGCAAATGCCGGGGGGACGGCCAACATCGCCGTGCCCAAGGCCGTCGTCATCACTGCCGTGAATGCAAACCGTTTCAGTCGTCGTAGTTTCAAGCATCCCTCCTGTAAATCTAAGCCGCACTATTTTGATCGAAAATCGTCCTGCAGAGTTGCCCACTCGCCCAATTACTGTCAATGCGTTCCCATAGTGGTCAGGCGCGCCGACTTGGATTCAGCTTTTCTTAATGTTGCCTATGGGAAACTCGAGAAGTTAAAGGGGCGGGCAGGGCATCCGTCCTCCAATCGCAACTATTAACGCATCGCGGGAAGTGGTTTGGCGGCAGCGGGCACGTCGCGAAGGTAATCCTGGCCCAGCAACGCAGCGACCGTTGCAGCGATCTGTGCCTGAGTAACTGGATCGATATTCTCGCGCTCGCCTCGCGGTGGCGTGTCCGGTCCAATGATCGCAATCCATATATTTTCCGATCCCTTTTCATCCACTCCGTGCTCTTTCCATTCCATCAGTCCGCTGCCGCGTCCGTGATCCGTGGTCAGGATGAAAGTCGTCTGATCGCGGTACTCCGGCATCTTCTGCATGGTTTCCCACAGCTGCTGCACGAAATGGTCAAAGCCGTGAGCGCTTTCGAGTACCAGATCATAGCGACCCTGGTGGGCCCAGTTGTCGGTTTCTCCGTAGCCGACAAACAGCACGCGCGGGTGGCTCGTCTTCACGTAGTTCAGCAGCGGAACTTGAATAAACGAGTTGTACGTGTCTTCGCCGTCAAGAGGCGTGGTTGTGCGGTAAAGTTCGTCCATCAACTCGTCGCGTGGACTGAACTTAGCCTTACCCTTGCCCGGCAGGTTCCATCCGGTTTGCATCACCAGACCGCTGCGCTTTTCGTTGAAAATATCCTGAAAAACATTCCACGTTCCGTAGACCGCAACCTTACCGCGAAATTCCGGCATGTTGTTCAGCCATTCGAACACGGTGACATTAGGATTCGGGCCAAACTCGTTGCGATCGATTTTCGGATCAGGGCGCCCGGTCAGCATCTCGTTGTAGCCAGGATAGGAAAATGCCATACCGTTGGTCACGTGGGCCACACTGCCCTTGGTCTGATTGCCGAAAATCTGTCCCTTCTTGGCGACTACGCTCCAGAGGAAGGGAAATAGCAGCTCGCGCCGCTCGGAAACATCGTCGCGCCAGAATTCCTGTTTAAGTTCTTTGGGGTCGGCCCAGATACCGCCGTGTTCGCTGTCCATCAAGCTTCGATCAGCGCCTGAAAAGATTTCCTGCCAGCGCAATCCGTCGCTGACGATCAGCACGACGTTGCGGGTTTTCAGGCGCGCGGGCGTTTGCGCGGAGGCAGGTGAGACTGAAAATGTGACTATTAGAAAAAATGCTTCAGCTACCAGAACGGCGCGCTTGAGTGTGTTCACATTTTCTCCGGTGTCCAGCGAGTCATTGTGCAACGCTGCGACCTCTGCATGCAATCCGTAGCAATAGGCGGTACTGGCTCGAGAGGAACTTCTGCCGTGATTGAAGGGGTCATCCTGAGCTTGCGAAGGATCTGGCGTGGAGCGGATACGACACTTCGGCACCGGTGGCGCTACGCGCGAGATCCTTCGGGACTGAAAGTCCCTCAGGATGACGCAGAGCCAGGCGGGCGGGAAATATTCAAGCTGAGTCTCTCCAAAAGAAAAACGGGCGAGAACGCCCGTTCTCCATTTTGTAGTTGAGGGATCTAAGCTAGAAGCTAATAGCTAGAAGCTGTTTTCAGTTGATATCAAACTGCTCCTGATGCAGCGCCGGATCGCTCTTCACGATCACGGTCTTCTTGGTCATCTCTTCCATTTCGATCAGAGCTTTGCCGTTGTTGAGCTTGAGCGCCTTCGCAACATCGGGATTCACCCGCAGCATCACGTCCGCATGCTCCAGATGTTTCGCGATCTTGCGCATCTCGAGATAGATCTCGTTGCATACCGTGGTCACCGATTTCACGAAGCCGGTGGATTGGCAATACGGACACGGCGAACCGATGGTCCGCTCGAGAGACTGCTTCACCCGCTTACGAGTAATGGCAACCAGCCCGAAGTCGTTAAATTGCAGAACCTTGGACGGCGCGCGATCCGCCCGCAGCGCCTCTTCCAAGGCCTGCATGACTTTCTGGCGATTGCGGCGTTCATCCATGTCGATGAAGTCGATCACGATGATGCCGCCCAGATCGCGCAGCCGGATCTGGCGCACGATTTCCTTGATCGCGTCCACGTTGGTCTTGACGATGGTGTCTTCAAGACGCGTCGTCTTGCCCACGTACTTGCCGGTGTTGACGTCAATCGCGACCAGCGCCTCGGTCTGATTGATGACGATATAGCCGCCACTCTTCAGCCAGACTTTCGACTTCAGCGCTTTGTTGATTTCTTCGCTCAGGCCGAACTGCTCGTAGAGCGGTGTCTCTTTTGTGTAGAGCTTGACTCGCTTGACCAGCGCGGGCTGGAAGCGGTTGGCGAAGCGCAGGATGCGTTCGTACTCCTCCTCGCTGTCCACCCAGATGGCGGAGAAGTCCGAGGTGACCTGATCGCGCAGCACCCGCTCGACAACGTTGAGGTCGTGATAGATCAGCGTCGGTCCCTTGCCGGTATCGGCGCGAGACTTGATCTCAGCCCACAGACCTTTGAGGAAGCGGATATCGGCGCGAAGATCCTCTTCCGCGGCATTCATGCGCTGCGGTGCGGACAATAAATCCGCCGTGTCCATTTTCGCGCTCGCTCTGAATGATGCGCTTCAGCCGCTGGCGTTCTTCTTCGGAAGCGATCTTGCGCGACACGCCGGTGTGATTCACCGTCGGCATGTAAACCAGAAAGCGTCCAGGCAGCGCGATGTGGCTGGTGATGCGTGCGCCCTTCTTGCCGATCGGCTCCTTGGCGATCTGGACCAGAATCTCCTGCCCTTCCTTGAGCAGGTCGGTGATCAGCGGCATGTTCTGCTGCTGGTTGCTGCGCGACCGGCGTCCACCGCCGCCTCCGCCGCTACGCCGGCCACCGCGCTGCGGCCGGCGATCGTACCCCGGACGCGGCGCGCGCTGAGTGTATCCAGCCGTCCCGGCGGGAGCACGAACTTCGGCACGGGCATCGGTCATTCCGACTCCACTGGCCTCGGCTGCCAGTGCGGCTTCCGCTTCGGCCTGGGCTTCGTCAAGCTCGGCTTCGTCTGCCGCTTCTTCGTCGACTTCGTCCGCTGCCGCGATGTCTACTTCTTCCGAAGAAATCGGCTCTCCGGAAAACGGCACCGCATCGACCGATGCGACTTCCGCCGAAGCTGCGATTTCCTGCGCGGGCTGCTCGTGGTCGTGTTCGTGATCGTTCTCACCGGCGGCATGGGTCTCTTCTTCGAGTTCCTCGAAGGCCGCATCTTCCTCAAGCTCTTCGACGTAGTGGGCTAGGTCGGCTTCTTCCTCTTCGATCTCTTCTTCTTCGACTGTGCCTGCAGCCGAAACCGGCACGGCGTGGTCAGTGTGTTCGCTGGCCACTGCCAACTGGTCGCTGGATTCGTCGGAAGTCTTCGTCATCCTCTTCCGCTGCCTCGCCGCCGAAGACCGCTGCCACATTCATCTGGTGAAGACGTTGCTGCTCGCGATCCCATGCGTTGGATGAATCTTGAGTCGGCGTCTCGTAATGCTCGGATTCCGAAGTATGGGTCGAAGGCTTTTCGTGAACTCGAGGCTGCGCTTCCTCCACGACTGAGGCAGATGAAGCGGCAAAGATAGGTTCGTCGTCAGCAAAAACTTCCGCAATGGGCTGAGACGGCTGTTCGTGAACCGCAGGCCTTGAGCGCTCCCGGGATGGTGCTGGCGGAGCCGAAGCCATGCGCGAATATTTGGAGATCGACTCTCCAGGCAGAATGATGGGCTGGTATCCCGGCGGCGGGCCGTATTCAGAACGCTCGGGCCGTTCCGTCCTGGCAGGCCGGTCTGATCGTCCACCTCGATCCGAAAATTCGGACCGCCCACTTCGCTCCGGACGTTCATTGCGCTCCGGACGCTCGGTACGTTCCGTGCGTTCTGGTCGCTCATTGCGCGGCGGAGCTTCCACAGGCGCTTCCGTTGCCGGACTGGCGAACTTCGATTCCGGCATACGCTCCCCGCGGCGGCCGCGACGGCGACGGCGGCCACGCATGCCGCCACGGTTGTCGCGCGACTCGCCGGGCGCGGACGCCTCCCGATTCTCTGGCCCTGCTTCGGACTGTTCCTGTGGTTGTGATTCGGCGACGTGGGCGGCAAACCGATCTTCGATTCGAGCTGCTCAGGGAGTGGGGTCTCCGGTGTATAGCGCTCCGGCGGCCGGTTGGTGGGAACATCGTCGAGGTCCTCGGAATCTTCCAACTCCATAAAGTCGGAGACGTAGAGGAACGCGTCGCGCTCCAGGCCGATGTCGACAAATGCCGATTGCATTCCGGGAAGAACGCGGGTGACGCGTCCTTTGTAGATGGAACCTGCCAGGGTGTATTCGTTTTCGCGCTCGAGGTAGATTTCTGCGAGCAGATCGTCTTCGACCATGCCCACTTTGGTTTCGTGGGGCGTGGAAGACACAAACAATTCTCTAGTCATGCGATACTCCGGTCCCGGGCCGTCAGTCGGCCACGGGATCACCGGATGGAAGGCAGGAAAAGACTGGGAGGATCAAGCTTCGCGATGGCCATCCCGAACAAGGGACAGCCCGGGCCCCGGAGTTCTCTCCGTGGTCGTTTTGGTTGCGTAAGATTAGGAATCTTTTGCACTTATCGCTTTGCGCTTCGCCAGGTTTGTGACCGCTCTCTCAACTCTGAGGGGGCCGTTACCGGCCTGGCAACGCCTTTGCCTCATTCTTCCCGGCTCTAACTGCTTTTCTAGCCGGTGTGTGCCCTCTTTACGCGAGGGCGATCGTAATTAATCTTGTTTTCCGCGCGGATGGCAAGCGCGGGCTAACCCCTTGCCATTCTTCATCCTGCGTCAGTTCACGAAACGGCGCATGCGGACATTCATTACGATGCCCAACGCCAGAAACATAAACAGGACAGAAGACCCGCCATAACTCATCAGCGGCAAGGGTATTCCGGTGACCGGCATAAAGCCAACCACCATGCCGACATTGACCAGAATATGGAAGCTAAGCACCGCCACCACACCCATGACGACGAACGTGCCAGC
The DNA here is from genome assembly GCA_963741105.1 of Terriglobia bacterium. GTDB lineage: Bacteria > Acidobacteriota > Terriglobia > Terriglobales > Acidobacteriaceae > JAIQFF01. The sequence goes on along the minus strand of CAVUGT010000022.1, from coordinate 75,257 downwards.
GCGGTCGGGCGCCGTTTGCGCGTTCTGGGTCAATCGCATCAGCACTATGAAGTATAACAGCATTACCGCCAAGGCTCCTACAAAACCATGTTCCTCGGCGAATGCTGCAAAGATAAAGTCCGTTTGCGGGACGGGTAAGAAACGCCAAATGGGTCTGGGAACCCTCCGAATTCCCCCAAATACCGCCTGATCCGACGGCAATCAAAGACTGGTTGACCTGGTACCCGGAACCCTGACTGTCGGCCTCCGGATGCATGAAGCTGGTCAGACGGTCCCTCTGGTAAGGCTTCAAGGCGTGCCAGGCAAGAGGCAAGAGCAAGGCCGCCGCGATGGTCACAATCGCGGCCTGCTTGAAGCGCACCCCGCCCAGAAACAGTCCGGCGATAGCGATCGGCAGATACGTAAGGCTGGTACCCAGATCGGGCTGGCGCAGCACCATGAGCATCGGCACCAGCACAATGGCACCCGCCTTCATGAAGTCCGGCCAGGAAAGCTCCCTCTGAGTGCAAATCGGCGAAATACTTGGCCACAGCCAGAATCAGGATCAGCTTCACCCACTCCGAAGGCTGAAAGTGGGCTCCGCCTGGCATTTTGATCCAGCGCCGCGCGCCCAGATACTTCTGGCCAAAGAGCATTACGCTCATCAGCGAAACGATGGCCGCGATGTACAGCCAATGTATCCGGTCGAGCAGCTTCTGGTAGTTGATCAGGCTGATCAGAAACATGCCGGCCACGCCACCTGCAATCCAGTACACCTGCCGGATGTGCGCCCCGGCAAACTTGGTATGCGAGGTGGCGCTGCGAATCTCCATCACCCCCAGCCCGCAGATCATCAGGACAAAGATGAAGAGCAGCCAGTCGAAATCGCGGAATGAGATGTAGCGGGACATGTTTTCAGTCGTCAGTCTTCAGTAGTTACTACTTTGATTGCCTCTCCAACTTTTACCAAGTAAGCGCGGCGCTACTGTAATCCCGGGGCCGCAACTGCCAGCGGCGCACGATTCTTCGGCACGTCCAGATCGAAATGCCCGCCGTGGAGGTCATCTTCTCCCTCGGAACCGCCGTTCCATACTGCCCCTACATCTACGTTTCCGGAACTTGCCACCTTGGTTGGCTGTCGGCGTTGCTTGTCAACATAGGCCTTGATGACCTGGGTAGCCAGCCGGGCTGCCAGCTTGCCATGCTCGCCGCCTTCGAACAGGACAGCCACTACGATGTCGGGATTACGCCGCGGCGTGAATCCTACGAACCATCCATTCTGATTGAGCGATTCGTTGCTCTGGTGCTTGGCCCGGACGGCCAGAGAAACAACCTGCGCCGATCCCGTCTTTCCCGCGATATCAACTCCCTGGACGTGCGCCGACGGCGCCGTTCCCTCTGGTAGCAGGACTCTCGCCATCGCATCGGTAATGACGTTGAATCCGCCCGGATCGATCGGAATATTGGTCACATCCGTGTAGTGATGGGTCTCGAGGTACTCAGAGGGAAGACCGGTCGGGCTGGCAACATGCGGGACGACCATGCGGCCGTCCATCGAGATGGCGGAAATCGCGCGCATCAGTTGCACTGGCGTGGTGGCCACCGCGCCCTGTCCGATGCCAACAGAAATGGTTTCGCCCGCGTACCACTTCTGCTTGAAATTGCGGATCTTCCACTCCTCTGACGGCATAACTCCGCTGGCTTCTTCCGGCAAGTCGATTCCGGTCTTCTGGCCCAGCCCCATTGCGGTCGCGTACTTCGACACGCGGTCGATACCCAGTTTTTCCGCCAGCGTATAAAAGAACACGTCGCAGGATTGGTAAATCGCCTTGGTCAGATCGACGGCGCCGTGTCCGCTTTTCACCCAGCAGCCGAACCGGCGGCCATAGAACGTCGCGCCGCCATTGCAGTGCACGTTCAGAGTCTGAGCGATGTTTTCCTGCCAGCCTGCAACCGACATCAAGATCTTGAAGGTCGAGCCCGGAGCCAGCTGCGCCTGAATCGCTTTGTTCAACAGCGGTTTGTCAGGGTCGGTGACGAGCTTGTTCCACTCACCGCGTGAAATTCGAACCGCGAAATCGTTGGGATCGAATGTCGGCCGGCTAACCATGGCCAGGATTTCTCCGGTGTGCGGATCCATGGCAATCATGGCCCCGTTTTTGTCTCCCATGGCCTCTTCGGCAGCAATCTGCAGATCGATATCCACTGTCAGCTTGAGGTTATGGCCGGGCACAGCCGGCTTTTCATCCAGCTCGCCGACTTCCTTGCCCTTGCTGTTCACCAGGACCTGGCGTGAACCGTTCTTGCCCATCAAGACCTGGTTGTATTGCAGTTCGACGCCCGATTTGCCCACCACATCGCCGGGATTGTAGAGCTCCCAGCGCGCTTGGTTCAGCATCTGCTCGCTAACCTCGCCGACGTAGCCCACGAGATGCGCCATGAAGCCGTTGCGCGGATAGAGCCGGCGATGCGCCATGATCGTGTCGAGTTCAGGCAATTCGTTGTGATGAGACTCGATAAAAGCCAGCTCATCCGGCGTGATGTCTTCCTTGAGATAGATCGGCTGGTACTGCGGCGTGCCGGCAAACTTGCGCAGACGCTCTCGCACTTCCTTGGGATCAAGATGCAGCCCCTGAGCGATCAGATCTGCGTCTCCGGTAAGATCGCGGGTAGAGTCGCGCAGCAGCAGAGCGGTAAACGAAGGATAGTTATCGACGATGACGCGGCCTTCGCGGTCAAGAATCTTGCCACGGGGAGCGAGGATGGGAACTTCACGAGTCTTGTTTTTCTCCGCCAGCGCCGCGTAAAACTCGCTCTGCACGACCTGCAACCGCCACAATCCATACGCCAACACCAGAAAAACGACGAGGATGATGTATTGCACCGCGGTCAGACGGGAACTCGATACTTTTTCGTCGCGGCCAAACATAGGATCAGGCTTCAGTCTTCGGTCGTCAGTCGTCGGTCTTCAGCCAATCACGATCAGGCCAAATTTCGGCGATCGCTTGGACTTGCGCATATAACACTGAGTCGAAGTTAATTTCATTGTAATGCGCGCTTGACGTCAAAGGATTGCTCTGGCGGGTAACCCAAGGCCATAGACGATTGGATTTGGCTGACGACCGACGACTGAAGACTGACGACTGCCCTACGCTCGCTGCTTAAACCGGTCCAGCAGGGTAAACAGGATTGCGGCGGTGGCGGCGTTCAAAAGGGCACCGCCTATTTCGTGTCCCCAACTCCATTCCAGGGTCAGTTTCACCAGGCCACGGGCGACGGTGAAGTAGACCACTTCGTGAACGGCGTAGAAAAATAAGGTGACCAGGAAGCGCGCTCCCACGTTCTCGATATCAAGCTTTGCGCCCAGAGACGACGCGCCGTAGCCAACGACCGTCTTTGCGATACCGTACATCCCGATCGGCTGATGGGTTAGGGCATCCTGCAAAAGTCCGATCAGCGAACCGGTCAGCAGACCCGCCACCTGGCTTCGCCGCGCTACCGAAAAGAAAATCACGACCAGCAACGGCAGGTCGAAAAGAAAGAAGAAATGGAAATGCCGGGGCAGAAAAGCTTGTAGAAACAGCGCACCCAGCGGAACCAGAACGGCTGTCAGTGGATGGAACCGGTATACCTCCACCTGCTCCTGGGATGTGTATGTAATAGGCACGCTAGTGAGGTTGATCCTCCGTGCCGGGCTGCGATGAAGGCGGCTGCGACGCCGGCTGAGACTCACCCGGTGCGGACGCTGCCGGCCTGGCGGTCTGCGAGGCTTTTTTCGGCGGAACTGCAGTCTGCGAGGTGGCTGGCTTTGCTCCTGCTTGACCCGTCGAAGTTCCCGCTGGACTGTTTATACCCGCCTGACCCTGTGGTTTCGGTGCCGCGACTATCGGCTTCGCCCCTTCTGCCTGGGTCGCATCCGCTGCGGGCTTATCGGGAACTGAAGGCAGTCGCTGGGTGAGGATGTCGATTGCGCGCACTGAATTGCTCTCCGCTAGGGATGGCGGCCGATCCTCTTTCTTTGTGATCACCAGCACTTCTTCCAGCCGGCTCAGGCTGGCCGCGGGTTTGACCCGTATATTCAGGAAAAGATCCGCGCCCGGTGACACCTTCATCACCGTTCCTACAGTAACGCCTTTGGGAAATATCTGGTCGCCACCGCTGGTCACGATCCGATCGCCGGGCGAAACCTGCTCGTCGGTCATCACTTTTTCGAGAATTACTTCACCGCCTGCGGTGCCTTTAATGACCCCCTGCAGGCGCGTTTTATCCAGGATGACGCCCACTCCACTGCTCTGGTCATTAATCAACAGAACCTGCGACGTGGACCCGAATGACCGCAACACCTTGCCAACCAGGCCATCGGCGGTGATCACGGCCATGTCTTTGTCGACCCCTGCGGAAGTTCCCTTATCGATGTAGATAGACCGCGACTGTTCGCTGCCGCTGGTCCCGATCACCTGAGCCGCCACGGTTTTCGCGATGTAAGTTTCCCTGAAGCCCAGCAAAGCCTGCAGCCGGCGCGCCTGCTGGGCATCGTCGGAGAGGCGTACCTGCTCCAGCCGCAAGCGCTCGATTTCGAATTTCAGATCGCGATTCTCCTGCCGCACTCCACGCAGGTAAACGTAGTTGCTCCAGATACTTCCTACGCCGTTTTGGAACCAGAGCAGAGCTTTTTCCAGAGGAGAGACTGTGCTGACTGTCCACAAACGGATGATTCGAGTATGTTCGCCGGCGCCGGAACGCTTGACCTGCACCGCCAGCCCCAGCACCTGTACAAACAGGATCGCCACCAGAAAGGTGACGTTGCGGTAGCGGCTCATCAGGTTTTCCATGGCGCCGAACTCAGTTTCTGGTTTCTGTTTCTAGTTTCTGGTTTCTAGACAACGGCGGCTCCACGGATGGTTTCGGCGCGGGACGGGCGAGGACGCCCGTCCTCCATTTAGCTACACAGGAAACTAGAAAGAAACCGGAAACCAGAAAACTGATTCCCAACTATTCGATTGAAATTTTCCGCAGCAGCTTGAAATCGCTGAGCATTTTGCCCGTGCCCAGTACCACACTGCACAGCGGATCGTCGGCGATTGAAACCGGCAGCCCGGTTTCCTCGCGAATACGCTTGTCGAGATTCTTCAACAGCGCGCCCCCACCGGTCAGCACAATACCGCGATCGCTGATGTCAGCAGAAAGTTCGGGCGGCGTACGTTCGAGTGCGACCCGAATCGCGTTCATGATGGTGGAAACGCATTCGCTCAGGGCTTCGCGAATTTCACTGTCGTCCACGGTGATGGTCTTGGGCACGCCTTCAATCAGGTTGCGGCCCTTGATTTCCATGGTCAGCGGCTTTTCCAGCGGATACGCCGATCCAATCTCCATCTTGATCTGCTCGGCAGTTCGTTCTCCGACCAGCAAGTTGTACTTGCGCTTTAGATAGTTCATTACCGCTTCGTCCATCTGGTTGCCGGCCATGCGCACGGAACGGGAATAAACGATGCCGCTGAGAGAAATGACTGCGATGTCGGTAGTGCCGCCGCCGATATCCACGACCATGTTGCCGCTGGGTTCGGTAATGGGCAGTCCGGCGCCGATGGCAGCCACCATCGCCTGCTCCACCAGGTACACTTCGCTGGCCTTGGCGCGATAAGCGGAGTCCATGACCGCGCGCTTTTCCACCTGGGTAATTTCCGAAGGCACGCCGATCACGATGCGGGGATGCACCAGCATCTTGCGGTTGTGCGCTTTCTGGATGAAGTAGTTGAGCATCTTCTCGGTGACTTTGAAGTCGGCGATCACGCCGTCCTTCATGGGCTTGATGGCCACGATGTTGCCAGGCGTACGGCCCAGCATCTCTTTGGCTTCCTTGCCCACGGCCTCCACTTCGCCGGTGTTCTTGTTGATGGCCACGATGGAAGGCTCGTTAACCACGATGCCCTTGCCGCGCGCGTACACCAGCGTGTTGGCTGTCCCCAGGTCGATGGCAAGATCGCTGGAAAAAATACTGAACAGCGATCTCAGGTTGTGCAGGCGCGTCGATGAATGGAATCCGTTAGATGACATACGCGAATTTGCTCTCTCGGACCGCTGTCATTACCGGGCGTACCCGGTTGCTTCTCTGCGGATGGGGGGCCGTGTCCATAATTCTATGGGAAGAACCCCGTTTCGCCGTCAAACCAAAGTCCCAGTACCTCGGGTGTTCATGGCCCAAGTCCGGTGTTTTCTACTGAATCACGATCTTTTTCTGGACGGTGTTAACGCCGCCTTTGGCATTTTGCGCCGTGATCGTGACTAAACTCTCTCCCGGCGGAAGCGGCGGCATGAAGTAATGAAAGCTCCCATCGGCGCCCACCACCGGCACTTCCCTGCCATTCACCATTACTCGCGCCCCAACCTCGGTCCTTCCGGTCAGTTCGATTACGTGGCCGTGCTGCATAAAGGGGTCCAGGTCAAGATCGATGGCGGTCGTGTTCTGTCCCTTGGGAATGATGGTGAACCGGTTCTTCTGGCTTTCCACCGACTCCTTGTCCTCGGCATCGTACGACTGCACCAGCCAGTAGTACGCCCCTTCGCCCAAACCGGAGACGATTACATCTGCCGTAGTGACCCTGCGGTCGACGATGGTAGAAGAAAAATAAGGATTGTGCGAAATACGCAAGCGATAGGCCACCGCGTTGTTCATCGGGGTCCAGGAAAATTCCACCGGCTTGGGCGCGCCCGCAGTGAAAATCGGCATCATGTTGGCCGGCGAAATCGGCGTTGGAGGCCCGATTTCCTTTACCTTAGCCATACGCGGCGATTGCGACTGGAAAGCCACTTTCTCCCAATCCGCCAGGTGTACCACCTCACCATTTCGGGTGATCTCTCCGGAACCTTTCTTCATCAAGATTTCATGCTGGTCGCCTTTGGGATCGTTACGGACCATCGCCGAACTGTCCGGCGCCAGGGAGGCGGTTGCTCCGGCCACGATCACTTGGGATTTCGATCCCTGCACATACGTCGCGGTCGTGAGGTCCACCGTTCCTGTACTCACTGCCACCGACACGTTGGTCTGCTGCTGATCGTTGGCCGAGTTTTCCTCAATGACAATCAGCGAATCCTGCTTCACGGTGTAGTTCGTGCCATCGCTGAAGACGATCTTGGCCATACCTTCAGACCCGGTCTGCACCACATCGCCCTTTTCCAGCGGCACGTTGTAGTCGGCGGTCAGCCAGCTGTTGCTGCTGGCCTTTTTGACCCGGACAGTTCCGTCCAAGGCCGTAATGTGCGCCTGCTGCGAATTGACCGTACCCGATTTGACCTTGCCGCCCGCTCCGGCAATCGCTTCCAGCAGGCTGGTGCCCAGGCTGCTGACCGATTTCACGCCCTTTTGAGTGAACTGCGGGAAGGCGAAGTTCATCCCGATGGTCAGCAAAACCACTGCAAACAGTATTCCTAACGCCACGCTGCGATAGGTGACAGTCTTCCACGCTACATGGATTCCAGGTTTGGTACTCGAAGACACAAAGGCCACCGGACGCCAGTCAAACCCTAAGAATATGGGGTATCTCCGAGAGTAGCACAAGGATAACTGGGAGGGTGCCGTTGATTACCTTGGGTCACACCCCCGGCGGTCATGTACCGCGGTGCACATCCATCTCGGCTCTTGAGGGTGCTCCGTCCAAGCTCCGCTTGGGCGGGGGTTTAAGTAATGAGTGGATGATGTGACACAGGGAGTTCGGGGGTTCCGGCTAAAAAAACCCCGCCCAAGCGGAGGTTGGACGGGGCACCCTCAAGTAGCTGAGACTTAGTACTGCATGCAAATCCGCAACTGCCGGTCGGCTTCGTCGATAGCCCTGATGGCATCAACCCGGTGTCCCTGGAAATCGTGATTCGCATGTTGCAGATGCGCTTTGGCATTCTGCAGGGCGTGGAGCGCATCTTCGATCTCCGGATGACGTCCAAACGCAGGGGAAGGTGAAGAAATCGCGACCAGCATGGCTAGTACAGCAAACGAGCTCAGCAATCTTCGTTTCATTGTCTTTCTCCTTAATTCGTTCAACCTGAAGGCGTCGACAACCGCCACAGGTCTGTGGAAGCCTAAACAATGAAAATCTCGACGGCAAGAGTCACACGATGGATGCCTAACCGCGGGCGGGGGCCGCCTCGTCGATTCTCGAAGCAGGCTAGATCATCAGGGTAACGAGTCCCGTGACCACCAGCGCTCCTGCCCATATCTGGTTAAGGTTGAGCCACGCGGTGCGGAGAATCGCGAGTCCGAGTTTGGCGTAGACGACCCACGCGATCAGTCCCGTGACCGCAAGATAGGCTGCCGTATGAACTCCCGCGGCAAGCAGCGCCGTGAGCGGGGTGGCCGTTGCAGATGGGTGGAGGTGGCCGGGCATCGAGTCTGCTGCCTGGACCGCGCTCGAGCCAAGCAGCACCGGCAGCACCATCAAACCCGCGCCGTGCGCCGAGGCCATCAGAAACGACCACAGCGTCAGGTCCTTGAAGCCGACCTGCATGCGAATCCAGCGCGGATGATGGTGTCCCACCAGGAAGTAAATTCCAAGACTGAACAGAATGGCTGCAACAGAGTAGCGAATGGCGTTCTGCGGCAGCGTCATGCCAAGAAACACCGCCGCCAGCACCACGCTTCCGACAGCCAACGCGTGACCTAGCGCGATCGGCACGAGCGCTTTCACGACCGCACCTCCCTTCCGCTCCTGCATCCCCAGCGCCACCGCGAAGAGCCAACCCATCCCGGGGTTGATTCCGTGGAAGGCGCCGAGGAGCAGCATCAGCCACAACGCGATTGAGCCGATCTCATGCGTCATCGCACCATGAATCATTTCGCCTCTGAATAGCAGTAGGAATCTGACGAGGCATCGCCGCCTTCCAGACGCACCTGGTGAGCGCGTAGTCCGTCGAACTCGACGAAGAACTTTTCATCGAGTTTTATCCCGCCCTTCGGATTAGCGTCGAGTTTTACCATCCAACTCTTTATTCCATCGGGATAGAACTGCTCATCCCATGGGGAGTAGAGCGAGTTGGTGAAGTAGATGCGCTTGCCGTCGCGGCTGACCTCGACCATCTGCGGACCGCCATTGAGGGTCTGCTTGGGCTTGCTCGGATGGGCCGCACGGCGCACGATGCCGCCCAGATGAACTGATCCGGTCTTTTTCGGCTTCGCCGGGTCGGAGACGTCGTACTGAAGAAACTCACCAGTCCCCCAGCACGAAACGTAAAGAAAGCGATCGTCGAGTGACAGGTTGATGTCCGAGACCAGCGGTGGCACGGCCTTGAAGCCTTTCAGCAACGGCGGAAGGTTCTCTGGGTCAGCGGGCTCGGCCGGGATTTCGATCACCTTACGAACAGCCCACTTCTTGTTACCTTCGTCGCGATACCACATCCAGATCGAGGACGAAAGGTCTTTGAGGGAAACCACTACACCAACGAACCCGTAAGTCTTGTTCGGATCGTGGGTAGGCCGCAGCTCGAGCACCATCTGCTGCTCCGCGCCCAAATCCAGTTCCTGCTGATGGCGGCGCTTGTCGAGGTCCCAGATATGGATTTTGTGGCCGTACTTGCCGGCCAGCAGCAATTCCGCATTGAGGCCATCCTTCACCATGTTCGGCGTACCCCATTCGGACGTGATCATGGTGTCTTTTCCCAGATGCCACCAGAAGTCGTAGGCCAGTTGCTGTGGGCCGCGATCCTTTTCCCACTGGCCCTTCAATTCGAACGTGTCGGCATCCATCAGGAAAATGCCGCCGGGTCCGTCTCCACCGGCCGCTCCCAGGGCGCTTCCATAGACGCCGTCCGGGCCGCAATGAATGGTGTGGGGCGAAGTGTAGCCGGTCTTCTTTATGAACTCTTCGGGCTCAATTACTTTTACGATCTTCGGCTGCCTGGGATTTTCCTTGGTGTCGAGGATGTAGATCCGGGATGACCCGATCCCGGGCACGATCAGGTAGCGGCGTTCCATGTGCGGATGCGGAGCCTGCGGGCACAGGCACGCGCTGCACGCGTTCCAGCCAAAGTGATGTAGTTCATTGTCACCGCGCGGAAAATCCGTTTGCCCGACCAGCCGGCCATACGTGGAGGAACTTGGATCGAGATCGATGACGCCCATGGCGTCGCGTTTTCCGTTCTGGCCGACGTTGAGCAGCGCGACATACGCGAGGCGCTCGGGCGGAGCCTGCATCGCCATGCCGGGTGAAGGATAAAACGTTGGGTCCGGACGCATCAGTGCCATAGAGATTGCTCCTTATCAAAGAGAATGAGGTCTTGCTCTGGCAGGACTGCGATTTCAACCCTATTGTCGCCCCGAAGAAGGTCAAACCACAACAGCCGGCGCGTTTTAACCGCCAGAGGGTGCCTCGTCTAGGGTTGGACCGTGACTTCGACCATGTTGTCATCCGGGACGCGGTCGATTAGCAACAGGAGCGGATCGATTCCCGCTTTGTCGGGCTTTTCATCGGTCGTAAAACTGTAGCTGCCTTTGCCGCTGGCCATGTGTACTCGCTCGCGGTGCAGGACTTTCCCAAAACGCTTGCCCTTCTCCGGAGCGGCCAGCGCTCCTACTTCGATCCAGTCATCAACTGGGACTTCGGTTTCATTTCCTTTTTCGTCGGCTTTAAACTTCCGGGCCTCAGTCTCGACAGTGACCTGATATTTTCCGTCGGACGCTTTGTGCGCCGTCGCAGTCACCGCCCGATTAGAGAATAGCGTGATGTCATAGAACAGGTCCTGGATCAGGTACTGCAGTTGCGGTGGAGTCTCTTCGCGCAGCGCATCGACCAACGCATACGACGTGGGATACGGCGGCGGCGCATATCCGTATTTATTCAGGACCTTGCGCAGCGCCCGGTTCACCACGTCCTCGCCGATCATTTCGCGCAGGTAGTACATCACGACGCTGCCCTTGCGATAGTGGATGTATCCCTGCGATGCTTCGACCCGCAACAACGGACGCTCTTTCAACAGCTCGGCCCCGCGGTTGCGCAAGTAATTGTCCATCTCGTACTGCATGAACTTGCGCATGGTGTCGCGGCCATATTCTTTTTCCATGGTCATCAGGGCTGAGTACTGGGCCAGCGTCTCCACCAGCGACGTGGCGCCTTGCATGTTCGCTCCCACCACCTGATGGCCCCACCATTGATGTCCCATCTCGTGCGCGACCACGTAGAAGACCATGTCGATGTCATCTGGCTTTTCGATGCTGGCGATGAATCCGATCGACTCGGAGTAAGGCATGGTTCCGGGGAAGGCCTCGGCAAAAGCGGCCAGTCGCGGGAACTCGATGATCCGCGCCTCTTTCTGGGGGTACGGTCCGAAGTTTGTCGTGTAATAGTCAAAAGACTTCTTTACCGAGTTCAGCATCTTGGGAACATTCCAGGGCTGCTCTTTGAGGTAATAGACCTCGATCGGCATGCCGTTCCACTCAGTGCGGGCGACTTCGTAGCGCGCGGACAAGAACGAATAGTAGTTCAACCCGGAATGGTCGAGCTTGTAGTGGAAATAACGCCGACCGTTTTCATTCCACTCTTTTTGCAGCGAGCCCGGCGCAATCGCGATCTGATCTGGCGAAGTGCTGATGACGGTTTCGACATTCACCCAGTCGGAGTTATTGCTGATGTAACTGTCGTGGCAGTCGGCGTCGCAGTTCTCCTCCAGCGCCGGCATGAGATCTTTTTCCTTGAGTCCGAAACGCTTGCGCTTGTTCTTGTCTTCCAATTCGTTGCCGGTCTGGTATCCGATTTGGGGTACGATCCGGCTGTGAATGAAAGTGCCATTAGGGAGGACGGCGCGGTTGATAAGCGTGTTTTCGAATCCCCGCTGCTGCGTCTGCAAGGTAAAACTCATCACGCGCGACTCGCCCGGCTGCATGGGCATGGTCAAAGCATAAATCTGGTAGAGCAGACGCGGGTCATCCTGGGATAGCTTCGCGCCCGGTATCTCGATCGTGGTTTTGTAATCCTTGTCCAGCGTGAAATGTATTTCAGTCAACGGCTTCGAGGTCTGGTTCACGATGGTCTGCTGCCCGCGCATCGTCATGTTGCGAGATTCAGGATACAGATCAATCGCATACTTCACATCGGTAACTCGTGGCTCGGGTTGCCTTTCGAATTTCTTGTACGTCTTCTCGTAGTCCGCCTGCAGACGATCGCCGTCATTTTCGCTGCGCACTGTATTCAGGATCTTGGTGTTGTAAAAGATCCAGGCGCCGCTTGCCACAAAACAAAGCGCAGCCGCAACAGCGACAAAGCGCACGGCACCGTGATACCGCAAACGCGCATTCCGGATGCGGCTGCGCCAACTGGTTTCGCGTCCTCGCTGCCATAGCAGAATCGTGACCGCCGCCAGGAATGTGCAAAACGCCGTCCAGTAGAACATGAACCATAACCAGCTCTCGAGGAACGGAGCGTACCCGAAGAAATCCGAGTAGGTCATGGTTTGAGCTTGGCCAAACTGGACGAGGTAGGTCGCGATATGCAGCGGCGACCAGATAAACGTGGTCAGCAGAAGGAAGGCGATGTATCCGAAATAGCCCACGTACTTGTTGGGCGAGATAACGTGAATAAAAAACGCAAGAATGGCCAGGAAAACGAAGCCCAGCAGGTCCATCCCAAACAGGTTTACGACGAAGAGGCCAATCTGGTAACGGTGATATCCGTGAAAGAACTGCACCAGCAGGGCCGCGCACATGACGAAAGCCAGAATGATCACAATGCTGCTCATCAGGGCCGTGAGTTTCGCCAGGTAGGTAGGCCACTCCGGATTTGGAAGCGCATCGTGCACTTCGTCGGTGCCACTGTCGCGCTCCTCCCACGCCAGGACGCCGGCGAAGTACGTGATCATCGCGATCAGGAACAGATAGAGCGTCCCTGCAATTACTTCGAGCAGACGGTACGTGACTGGAAGGAACGTGTTTCCGAAACCCTCGGTGCTGCTATAGATCAACGCCGGAACGCAGTTCAGCAGAGCGAAAGCGGTGATCACGATGAACGACGTCGTCTTGACCAGACGCTTGAATTCGATTTTTACAGTGCCCCAGTACTGCAACCACTCCGCGCCCGCGCCGAAATTCCTGGCTGCCACGGGAATCGCTGCGGTCGTGATTGAAAGGCCGTCTTTAGCTTTGACCTTCTTCGTTCTCGGACTTCTTTCGGCGAAGCTGAATCGCCAGTAGGCAAAAGCAAAGATCAGCGCCCCGACACCCAACCAGATCAGCCGATTCCACAGCATGTATCCGGAATATCCGATGGAGAGGGTGTTCTTCTCCGCCACCGTCCAGTACCTGGTCGCGTACTGAAAAGGATCGATGCCGAACGGATCTACCAACGCCGCCAGTTTCTGGTTCTTCAGGTCGCTGGTGAGCACCCGCGAAATTCCATATCCGACCAGCAGCCCCAGGCTGCCGAGAAACGAAACCACGGTACTTCGAGTCAGCACCGCGATGGCGAAGATCACCGCAGCGATGAACAGCGTGTTGGGGACGGCGAAGACCAGAATCGCCTTCCAGTGCGCCGCCCACACCACTGGCCCCCAGCGTTCCGCGTCGACCCAAGGCATATACTTCGCGGCCAGAATTCCGACCGAGACACCGAGCAGCGGAATTACTGCAACCAGCGCGGAGCCTAGAAATCTTCCCGCCAGGTAGTCGATCTTGCGGATCGGCGTGCTGAACAGGATCTGGTGAGTGTTGTGAGCGAAATCGCGTGATGCGGCCGAGTTCACGAACGCAGTGGTCATCAGCAGCGTCAGCAGGCTGCAAACCGCGTAGAAGTTCTCGACCACCCAGGGAGCGTTGCGAAAGGTATTTTTCAGCGAACTCCCGACTGTGATCTGGTCGCTGCTGGCCGCCCCGAAAAACATCAACGCCACGATCAGGAAAAATACCCAGAGCATCCACGAGCGCAGCCAGAACCGGACCTCGAAGTTGAAGAACTGTTTGAACATGGCTGGCCTCAGGCGATCCCGGAAATGCGGCTGAAGAATACGTCTTCGAGATCGGCGCTCACCGGGGTGAAGCCATCGCCCGGATTCTCGGCGGAATAAATGTGGATGAGCGGCTTGCCCGCAATCAGCTTGCTGGAGATAACGCGATAGCGTTGCTCGTAGTCTTTGACCTCGGACTTGGCCACCGATTTCTGCCAGATGCGTCCTTCGAGTGATTTGACCGCGTCATTGGGAGCGCCCGAAAACAGCACCTTCCCCTGATGGATGATCGCCATGTTGGTGCACAACTCCATCACGTCTTCGACGATGTGCGTCGAGAGGATTACGATGACGTCTTCACCAATCTCGGAGAGCAGGCTGTAAAAACGGTTGCGCTCTCCAGGATCGAGACCCGCCGTCGGCTCGTCTACGATCAGTAGTCGCGGATTGCCAAGAAGCGCCTGCGCGATCCCAAAGCGTTGCCGCATGCCGCCCGAAAATCCGGACAGCGCCTTCTTGCGATGTTCATAAAGATTGGTTCGGTTGAGCAGCGCCTCGACCGTATCCTTCCGCTGCTTCGAGTCGGTGATGCCCTTGAGCAAGGCCAGGTGATTGAGCATCTCCTGCGCCGAGGTCCGCGGATAGACGCCAAATTCCTGCGGAAGATATCCCAGCGTCTTGCGTAACTCCTGCTTCTGCCGCAACACGTCCAACGTTCCCAGATGGATCTGCCCGCTGTCCGGCTCCTGCAGCGTGGCGATGGTGCGCATCAATGTGGACTTGCCGGCGCCATTGGGACCGAGCAATCCGTACATGCCCACGGGAATCGTCAAAGAGACGTTGTCCAGCGCGCGCACGCCGTTTTTATAAACTTTGGATAGGTTCTGAATCTGCAATTCCACGAAGATTCGCTCCTGGGGACGCCGTCAAAGCGCCCTCGCACTCAATACGTTGCCGCTGGCTGAATGGTTCCCCTGTCGTTGGGCAGCCGGTCGGGGAGTTGGCGATTCTGTACTGTGGTCGCGACCTTGTCAAGCGACGACGAGGTTTGAAAAAATCGGCCACGGAGATCTACACGGATAGACAGAAAAAATGGACCTATCCGTGCACATCCGTAAAATCGGTCGCCGATTTCCTGTGATTTGGGTGTCCTCCCGCTCGTGCCCCCCAGCTTGCCGCACCCTCAACCCCACCTGTAGCATAGAGGTTCACGCATTCTTCCCTGCGACTCAGGAGACTCTTATGGCAACCGAAACTTTGACCCCTCCAGCCACGCTCGGCAGCAATCCGACCAAGGTTTACAAGAACTTCATCGATGGCGAGTGGGTGGAATCCTCGACCGGAGAGACTTTTGAAAATCGCAATCCCGCCGACACGCGCGACGTAGTGGGCATCTTCCAGAAATCCGCGAAAGCGGACGTAGACAACGCCGTCGAAGCTGCTCGGAACGCCTTCGCCAAGTGGCGCCTGGTGCCGGCTCCGCGCCGCGCCGAAATCGTCTTTCGCGCCGCCGAGATGCTGCTCGAGCGCAAAGAAGAATACTCCCGTGACATGACCCGAGAGATGGGAAAGATCCTCAAGGAAACTCGGGGCGACACTCAGGAAGCCATCGACACGGCGTATTACTTTGCCGGTGAAGGCCGCCGCATGTTCGGGCCTACCACGCCTTCGGAACTCCCCAACAAGTTCGCCATGGCGGTGCGGACTCCCATCGGAGTCTGCGGCATGATCACGCCGTGGAATTTTCCCATGGCGATTCCGTCATGGAAGCTGCTGCCCGCGATCGTCTGCGGTAATACCTGCGTGATCAAGCCGGCGCAGGATACTCCACTGTCCACGTACAACTTAGTGCGGACGCTCTCCGATGCCGGAGTGCCCAAAGGCGTAATCAATATTGTCAGTGGATTCGGTCCGGCGGTTGGCGGACCGCTGATGGAGCACCCTGAAGTCCGGGCAATCTCGCTGACGGGTTCGACCGCTGTTGGACGGATCGTTGGTACCACCGCCGCCAAGAGCTTCAAGCATTGCTCGCTGGAGTTGGGCGGCAAGAATCCCATGATCGTGCTGGACGACGCCAACCTCGATCTTGCAATCGAAGGCGGCATCTGGGGCGGCTTCGGCACCACCGGCCAGCGCTGCACCGCTACCAGCCGCATCATCGTGCAAAAAGGCGTTTACGCGGAATTTGTCGAACGCTATGTCGAATGGGCCAAGCGGCTGCGTGTTGGCAACGGTATCGACGAGAGCACTGAGATGGGCCCGGCGATCAACGAAGGCCAGCTCAAGACCGATCTCAACTACGTCGAAATCGGCAAAGCCGAAGGCGCGAAGCTGAAGTGCGGCGGCAACCGCCTCGATCAGGGCGACTACCAGTACGGCTATTTCATGGAGCCTACGGTGTTCGTCGATGTCGATCCCAAGATGCGGATCGCGCAGGAAGAAATTTTCGGACCGGTTGTGTCGATTATCCCCTGCGAAGACCTGGAAGATGCGATCGCTATCGCCAACGGGATCGAGTACGGACTGTCGTCCGCTCTCTACACCAAGGACGTGAACAAGGCGTTCGTCGCCATGCGCGATCTCCACGCTGGCATCACGTATATCAACGCTCCGACCATCGGCGCCGAAGTTCATTTGCCCTTCGGCGGCGTGAAGGCCACAGGCAACGGCCATCGCGAAGGCGGTATGGGCGCGATCGATTTCTACACCGAGTGGAAAGCGGTGTACGTCGATTACTCCGACCGGCTGCAGAAAGCGCAGATCGATAGAGTGGATTGAGGCAGTCATCAGTCCTCGGTCGTCAGCCGTTAGTCACAGGTCGTTAGTCGTTCGTTAGGCGCATGCCTCGGAGGATTTCTTTGCGGCCTTTGCAGTTGAGAGCTTTGCTATAACGGAATTCCATGCCCAGCACCCAAATCCGCGAAATCGCTGCCGCACAGAGGCTTGACAACGTCCGCTATGCCATTCGTGACCTCGCGTCTGTGGCCGACGAAGTCACGAAGCAAGGCCACAAGGTCCTCGCCCTCAATGTCGGCGATCCTAATATTTTTGATTTCAAGACTCCGGCGCACCTGGTCGAAGCTGTCTACAAGGCGATGCGGGAGAACAAGAACGGCTATGCGCCGTCGCCCGGCATTCCGGAAGCTCTCGAAGCCATTCGCGGTGACGCGGCACGCAAGGGCATTTCGACAGTTCAGGATGTATTCGTGACTTCCGGCGCCAGCGAAGCAGTGGATTTATCTCTCACCGCGCTGGTCAATCCCGGCGAGCATATCCTGACGCCCAGCCCCGACTATCCGCTGTATTCTGCGGTGCTGTGCAAACTCGGGATTCCGGTCACGCCTTACGACTTGAACGAAGACGACGGATGGCAGCCTGACCTGATCGACATCCAGCACAAGATCAATTCGCGCACTCGCGCCATTGTCCTGATCAATCCCAACAATCCCACCGGCGCCATGTGCTCCCGCCGTATGCTGGAACAGTTGGCGGAACTGGCGCGGCGCAATAATCTGGTCATCTTCGCTGACGAGATTTACGACAAGCTAATCCTGGACGAGGACGAAAAACACCAGCACCTGTCGATCGCAGCCATTGCTCCGGATGTTCCAGTCGTGACTTTCGGCGGGCTCTCGAAAAACTATCTGGCGCCGGGCTGGCGCATCGGATGGGGCATCGTCAGCGGCGATGCGACTGCCGTGAAACCGTATATCGAAGGCATTCATCGTCTGTTGCGGGCACGACTGTGCGCCAACCATCCCGAGCAGTATGCGATCAAGTCCGCGCTGGACGGGCCTCAGGACCATCTGGTGGAAGTCCGCAACAAACTTCGCGCGCGGCGCGATCTTACCGTCAATTGGTGTAATTCCACACCGCGCCTGAGCTGTGTTTCGCCGCGCGGAGCGTTCTACGCTTTCCCCCGCATTGACATCACAGAAGGCGACGACGTGTTCGTCAAGGAGTTGTGCCGGGCGAAACACGTGCTCGTGGTCCACGGCTCTGGTTTCGGACAGAAGAAGGGTACCCGCCACTTCAGGATTGTGTTCCTGCCGGATGAGCCGACGCTGACCAAGGCCTATCAGTCAATCGGCGACTTCATCGCCGAAAGATACAAGTAAAAATGTAGGCGCGTGCGTCCTCGCTCGTGCGGGAGTGGCACGGTTCGCACCAACTTTCCCGCCCTGTCTCTCCAAAAAACGGAGAGACAAGGACGGGGCACCCGGGTCTAAGCATTTCTGCATCTCCACCGCCCGTTCGCCCATCTACTAAGTCTGTAGCTCGGACAGCTGCTGCTCAATTCATCTCATACTTCTCATAGGGAAAAAATTATGAAAGCCGCACAAGTCAGCAAACCCGGTGGAAATTTCGAAATCGTCGAGCGTCCGATTCCTGAGCCCGGCCGCGCCCAGGTCCGGATCAAGGTGGAAGCCTGCGGCGTCTGTCACAGCGACGCCATCGTCAAGCAGTCAGGATTTCCCGGATTGCAGTACCCGCGAGTTCCGGGGCATGAAATCGCCGGGCGCATCGACGCGGTTGGCGCTGACGTCACGCAGTGGAAGTCCGGCCAGCGCGTGGGTGTCGGCTGGCATGGCGGACACTGCTTCATCTGCGATCCGTGCCGGCGCGGCCACTTTATTCTTTGCAAAAATCAGAAGATCACGGGGATCAGTTACGACGGCGGCTACGCGGAATATGTTGTCGTCCCCGCCG
Source organism: Terriglobia bacterium (assembly GCA_963741105.1). Taxonomy (GTDB): domain Bacteria; phylum Acidobacteriota; class Terriglobia; order Terriglobales; family Acidobacteriaceae; genus JAIQFF01. Next base: position 56,654 of record CAVUGT010000022.1, on the reverse strand, counting down.
AAGCGGTAGCGGCCATGCCTGACGAGCTTCCGGCGGACGAAGCCGCGCCGCTGCTCTGCGCCGGCATTACCGTGTTCAACTCGCTGCGCCATTCCGGAGCGAGTGCCGGACAGCTGGTGGCGGTACAGGGTATCGGCGGCCTGGGTCACCTGGGAATTCAATACGCGCGCCAAATGGGATTCCGAACGGCCGCGATTGGCCGCGGAGGAGACAAAGAAGCACTGGTCAAAAAGCTGGGCGCTCACCACTACGTTGACGCCGACGCTGGCTCGCCAGCCGCGGCCCTGCAAGCCCTGGGCGGCGCCAGTGTGGTTCTTGCCACTGCGCCGGATTCGAAAGCGATCTCAGCGCTGGTGGATGGACTGGGACCGGACGGAAAGCTGGTAATCGTCGGGGCCGGTCTGGAGCCGCTCACGATCACTCCGCTACAACTCATCTTTGCTCGCAGGACGGTCCGCGGTTGGCCCTCAGGCAGTGCCAAAGATTCCGAAGACACGTTGCAGTTCAGCTCACTGTCCAGAGTGCGGCCCATGATCGAACGCTATCCGCTGGAAAAAGTCGCGGAAGCCTACGATCAGATGATCAGCGGAAGGGCCCGCTTCCGAGTCGTCCTCACCATGGGCAAATAACAATGTGGGCGCCAGCGTCCCGCTCGTGCTGGCGCACGAGCGAGGACGTTCGCGCCTCCACTTTGTTTGCCTTTACTCAGAAATCTGCTTAAATTTGTTCAGCGCCCTTCCGTACGGATTTCATGATCGATATTCACTGCCACATCCTGCCCAACGTCGACGACGGACCCAAGTCGTGGGAAATTTCGCAGGAAATGTGCCGCATGGCGGCGGAGGACGGCATCGAGCATATCGTCGCCACGCCTCATGCCAACGAACGCTACAAGTATGACCGGCAACAACTGGCCAGTGATCTCGAACACCTCAAGAGTCTGGTCGGCCCGGCTCCGCGGCTGAGCCTGGGCTGTGACTTCCATCTCTCCTACGAGAACGTGCAGGATGTCCTGATTACGCCGGAACGCTACACCATCGAAGGCAGCCATTACCTGCTAGTTGAACCCAGCAACTACAGCATCCCGGCGCAAATCAACGAGTACTTCACGCGCATGGCCGACGTGGGTATCACGCCCATCATCACCCATCCGGAGCGCAATCCAATTCTCCAGGACGCGCAGGACCGGATTCTTCAATGGGTGGATCAGGGCTGTGCGGTACAAGTGACGGCTTCGGCGCTCACCGGAATGTGGGGACAAAAAGCCGAGCGCGTTGCGGGCTGGTTATTTGAAAGAAACGCGGTCCACATTCTCTCCACTGACGCCCACGACACCAAGCGCCGCACTCCATCACTCTCGGTCGCGCGCGACAAAGTCGCGAAACTATACGGCCAGGACGTCGCCAAAGCGCTGGTCGACGACAATCCCCGCGCTGTCATCAGCGATCAACCACTGCCTTATTTTCCGAATCCAGTGTTGAAGAAATAGCCGTCGGATGGCGGGCGTCGGACCGCGGACTTCGGACCTCGGACATTAGATTGTTAATTGCGGTTGCCAGATTGGAGTCTTGGGAGCTGGCGCGGGATCGAGAAGGGCGATTGTACTGAAGGTCTGAAGGCTGAGGTCTGAAGGCTGGGGTCCGAGGTCTGACGTCCGACGCCCGCCTTACTTCGGCGTTTCCATGCCACGATTCTGCTCCGACGTGGTGGAGGCGTGGGGAGCATCTGGCTGCGAAGTCATCGCGCTTTCCGGATTCAACAGGTGCTGGTGGTCGGGGCCTAATCCCATCTTGATGAGCGCCCGAGAGTCAGGGACGACCTTGCTTTGCCAGCCGTTATCGGCCTGGTAGCGCTGCATGGCGGCTTGTGACTTCGAGTCCCATGTGCCGGTAGCGGTGCCGTCCATGTAATGTTCACGAATCAGGGCTTCCTGGATTTCACGGGCGCGCGTGGGGTCGATTTTCTGCTGTCCGCGTTTGCTGGCCTTTGTGCTCTTGTGTGATTTCTTTTTCGTGGTGGAAGTCGTATGAGTGGAAACGGTCAGCAACTTTGGCGTCGGACCCTTTTGGACCGAAGTGGCGGGCATACTTTTGGTTTGCGCCGTGAGCGAGCCACAAGCCAGGAGCACAACCCATCCTGCGCTCAGCCAGGTCGTCGAAATGGCGTTGCCAACTCTCACAATCGTAGCCCTGACGTGACCCTCTCTTCGACCGGGTAACTGATTACCGCATATTACTGATCGAGGAGGCAGGGTACCTCATCGCTGCCCTGGGTGCCAGCCCCGATTGGGCCAGCATCCAGTTACGGAAGTGTACCGGCCAGGAAGATGGTTCCACCCTGGCGTCCGGCGCCCCGCTGGCGAACCAGGAAAACGACATCCTGGCCGCTTTTCAATGTGGTGGAAACGCGGGTGAACGCGTCATCGCTATCCACAGCCTGTTTGTTGACTTCCAGGATGATGTCGCCGCGACTCAGACCAACGTCCTCGGCAAACGATCCAGCCTTCACATCCTGTACGATGACGCCCTTGTTTGCCGGGACATCCAGCCGGTCCGCCATCTCCTGGTTCAGCGTGCGCACGGTGATGCCAAGCTTGCTTTCTTTGGGTCCAGCATCCTGGCTGCTTTCATCTTCGTCGCCCAGTCGCGCGGCAAACAGCTTGGCCCGATCGGCGACGGTGGCAGTAGCTTCCTGTTTTTTACCGTTGCGGATGAAGCCGACCACGATTTTCGAGCTGGGTTTGCGTGCGGCGATGTCAGCAACCAGTTCGTCGCCGTTCTTCACCGACTTGCCGTCCACGGAGACTATGGTGTCACCCACTTTGAGTCCAGCCGCTTCGGCCGGACTGCCCGGAGTCACGTCTGAAATAGTCACGCCCGATCCGGTTCCGTAAACTCTTGCGATGGCGGGATTATCGAGCGCGTTAAACATGATTCCGATCGATCCGCGCGATACCCGGTGGTCGGGACTCACTAACTGGTTGTAAACCTGCGCCACGGTGTTCGAAGGCATCGCAAAGCCCACGCCGGCGTATGCATTGGTGTCGGTAAGAATCGCGGTATTGATGCCGATGACCTCGCCCGCCATGTTGACCAGCGGGCCTCCAGAATTGCCCGGATTGATGGCCGCGTCGGTCTGGATAAAAGACTGGAACTGTCGTTGCGGAACGATATTCCGGCCCTTCGCCGAAACAATGCCGGCGGTCACGGTTTCCTGCAAGCCAAAAGGACTGCCTACGGCGAGCACCCAGTCTCCCACCTGCATGCTGTCAGAATTGCCCAGCTTGGCGACGGGAAATGGCTTGTCGCCTTCGATCTTGATTACAGCCAAATCGGTCTCCTGGTCGGAGCCAACAACTTTGGCGTCACGCAGCAATCCCGGCGGATCGTCCTGCAACTTCACCCGAATACGGTCTGCCTTCTCTACCACGTGCCGGTTAGTGATGATATAGCCCTTCGAGTCTACGATTACCCCTGAACCCAGGGAACGCTCGCGAACGGAACCGCCGCCCGCACCACCCTGTCCGCCTTGTCCCCCCTGGCCGCCGAAAAAGCGGTCGAAGAAGTCGTCGAAAGGACTGGCGTCGTCGTCTCCATTGGGAACGCCACGGCGCCGCTTGGGCGTCTTGATAGTCGATTCGGTGTTGATGTTGACCACGCTCGGCTCAAGCTGCTTCGAAATCTGCGAAAACTGGTTCGAGAGTTGCTGCGGCGAAGGCACAGTCAACGGGGTTACGTCGGAGGAAGATGACTTCTTGTCCTGGCCCTTGACCCCGGAGGAGATCACCGTCCCGATCAGGATACCCACGGTCAGCGTAAGAAGGACGGAAAAGGTGTACGCGAGGCGATTCGCCTTCAAACGTACCCAAAGAGCGCTTGCGCGCTGAATCATAATGACTTCCTCCAAATAATAGGTGCCTTGAGGATTATACCTGCCTGTCGAGCGACTTTCAGTAGGTTAGACGCGTGTAGCGGCAAAAGTGTTGCGAAGCTAAAGCGGCCAGAGTGTGGTCGCAATCAGGTGTAGTCGTAGTGGCTGGGGACTGCAGCATGGTCCGGAGAGACCGCCATCGACTCGACCCCGGCTTTCTCCTCCGAAATCAGCAGTCCCGCCAGGATGCAGGCCGCACCCACTCCCGCCCGCGTGCCGAGCCGCTCTCCGAGAAAAATGAATGATGTCAGCCAGGCAAACACCGGCTCCAGGGTGAAAATCAACGCCGTATGCGTGGCTGGCGTGAACTGCTGGGCCCAGGCCTGAATCGCGAATGACAACGCCAGGCTGAGAATCCCCGTGATCCCGATGCCCCAAAGCACACGAGGAGACCACGCCACATGAACCTTCTCCACGATCGGAACGGTGAGGATCATCAGCAGTGCGGTCACCGCCACCTGCACGACGGTGATCTGCTGCCATCCCTGGGTCCGGGTAGCGTGCTCGATGAAAATGATGTGGAAGGCGAACACCACGGCTGCGCCCAGGGTGAAAAGATCGCCCTGATTCATGCAGCGCAAATTCAATCCGCCGCCAGCGGAGGCTGGTACGGTCAGCAAGTACAAGCCGGCAAATGCCAGCACAATGCCAACGGCAGTCCAGCGATTGAGTCCGCGTTTCCAGAACAAAGCCAGCAGCACCGGCACCAGCACGACGGAAACACCGGTCAGGAAAGCTGATTTCGATGGTGTCGTATATTTCAGGCCCACCGTCTGCAGTTCGTTTCCTACATAAAGAAAAACGCCAACCAGTAGTCCGGAGCGTAGTGAACTCTTAGTAAGACGGCCCAGTTCACGATAGAAAACCATCGCGAGCACCACAGCCGCGAGGCTCATGCGGACAGCGTTAAAAAATAGAGGAGAGATGTCCGCCAGCGCATTCTTGATCACAACAAAGTTCGAGCCCCAGATCAGAGTGATCAGGACAAGAAGAATGTGAGCTTTGAGGGAGCGCGACACACGGCTAGAGTAGCAAACGAGAGAGTGAGTAAAGCGTCATTGGTCGTTCGTTGTTGGTCTTTGGTCGTTGGCAAAAACCGAGGCCAAGAATTTCTGGTGCTGCAAATGGCAATGGGCCAACGACCAAGCGACCAAGGACCAACGGCGTCTTTATAACGCCACACCGGCCAGCCCGAGCAGAGTCAGCAAGATTCGTCTGAGTCCGAGTTCGCGGCCGTTGCAGTCAAACCACTCCTGCAAGGTGTGCGCTCCACCTCCGGTGCCGCCACCACCGATCGCGATGGCTTCGAGTCCCAGCGACAGTGGAATATTGGCGTCGGTCGAAGCGCGTTGCACCTGCGCCGCATTGCCCAGTTGCGCGTCAACCGCTCGAACTACGTGCAGGATGCGAGCGGTGGAACTAAGCTCGCCGGCCGGACGATCACCGATCACCACCACTTCACTGCTCAGCCCAATCGTTCGACGCCTGGAGTTGGTTCGCGCCTCCAAGGCCCGCGTTTCCTCGGCCAGTGCACGATCGAGTGCCAACCGCAACGCGCCCTCCAAGCGTTCCATTTCCGCCATCGAGGTGGAACGTATGTCCACCCGCATGCTGGCCGACTCCGGAATCGAATTCACGGAAGTACCGCCGCGAATTACTCCCACGTTGAACGTCGTTTTGGGCGATACCGGAACCGGAGTCTGCGAGAAAGCCTGCACCGCTCGAGCCAGTACGACGATGGGATTCGGTGCGCCGAAATCGCTCCAGGAGTGTCCCCCCGGGCCACGCACGATGACTTCGAAACGACGGCTGCCCAGAGCCTCGGCCACGATCGTGTCCGAACCAGCACCGTCGAGCACCAGGCTGTAGTGGATCTGCCCTTTCCAGCGCGGCTGGGAAAAGATATGCCGCATGCCGCGCAAGTCGCCTTCGCCTTCTTCTCCAACGTTGCCGATGAACAAAAATGGCAGCGCATGTCCGATATTCAGCGCGCGCAACGCCGCAACCATGGCCAGCATCGCGGTCACGCCCGCGCCGTTGTCCGAAACTCCGGGCCCGTATAACCGGCTGCCCTGTTGCCGGATGTTCAGCGGTGTGCCTGCCGGAAAAACCGTGTCCAGATGCGCGCTTAGTGAGACGTGGCCTTCTCCGTAGCCGGGATGGGTTCCGAAAACGTTGCCTACTTCATCGGTGTGAACGGATTGCAACCCCAGTTCGCAAAACTTGTCAGCCAGCCATTTCCCGCGCACGCTTTCGCCAAACGGAGGTGCCGCGATGCGCGCCAACTCCATCTGCCATTGCGCGAATTGCGGCTCCTGCGCGCGCAGCCAGGTAAAGGCCGAGCGAACTTCAGGAAGCTCACAGAGGTGTGCTACCTCGTGTTGCACTCCAGGAAATGGATCGGATACGTCGGATTGCGATCGAGGCATGGGGTTGGTCGCTGGTTCCGTCACCAGTCGTTTATTGCTCTGAACGCGGCGACTGGCGACTGAGTCCCATCTTACAACGCGTTACCTTGAGCAAGGTGCTGACATCGGCTTGCGGGAGTTTCTGGCGAACCTTGGAAGTCCTTAGCGGCCCTTGCGGTTAAAGATTTGATCTGAATCGTTGGGAACGCTGCTGCACGAGCGGGGCGCTCGCGCCTACATTGGCTTGTCTAAGCACTGGCGGATTTCTGTTTCACTAAGGGTGTGGTTGGAGGCTTTGGCGCGCTGGTAAATACGGTCTACCACATCATCGGTTGGGGGGACACCGTGGCGTTCCAGCCAGAACAGGACATTTGACTTCCCACTCATGGGTCCAATGTCGATGATCTGCTCCAGCCCAAACATCTGCGAAGGCACTCCGGAGTAGACCGCGTTGGCCAGTTCGATGTCGTTCTTCTTGTAGGCCTTGATGACGGCGGCCGCGTGCACGCCGGTCGCAGTGCGAAATGCGTCTTCTCCCACTACCGGGTAATTCGGGGGAATGGGTACGCCTGTGGCCTTCGACACTGCCAGGCAATATTCTTTCAGTTTGGTCAGGTCCTGCTCGGCCCATGGAGAGATGCCCATGAGTTTCAAGTTCACCAGCATCTGGTCCATCTGCGTGTTGCCAACGCGTTCGCCAATTCCAAGCGCGCAACCGTGTACACATTCCGCGCCTGCCACCAGCGCCGCCATCGAATTCGCAATCGCAAGTCCGCGGTCGCAGTGGCCGTGCCAGTCCACGCGAATCTTTTCTCCGGAAGGCTTCACCACTTCGTCGAGGACAAAACGCACGAGCGCGAACGCGCCCATCGGAGTAGCGTGGCCTGCGGTGTCACAAATCACTATCGCTCGCGCCCCACAGCTGATCGCGGTCGAATAGAGACGCTTCACCATGTCCGGATCGCAGCGGCTCGTGTCCTCGGTCACGTACATCGAATCGAGGCCGAGCGACACGGTGAACTTCACCGCTTTTTCCGTGGTCTCCAACAGGAAATCATCTGTCCAACCTTCGGTGTAACGGCGAATCGGGCTCGAGCCTATGAAAGTCGCGGCCTGAATGTTGAGGCCGGTGCGTTGCACGATCTCGGCGATCGGCCGGATATCGTTCTCATGAGTGCGGGCCGCGCAGTTGGCGCGAATCTTCATCTTATTGCGGACGATTTCGCGGGCCAATGCCTCACAATCCGCGACGGCACGCGGCCCCGCACCGGGCAATCCCATATCGAGGGAGTTGATGCCCAGCGCTTCCATCAGGTGCAGGATCTCAATTTTCTCCGCGATCGAAGGATCGCGTACCGACGGAGACTGCAAACCATCGCGCAGAGTCTCGTCGTTGAGCAGCACTGGCCCCGTCGGCCGCAGTTTGGCGGCATCCACCTGGTTCCAGTCGTAGATAAGTTCAGAAGTATTCACAAGGAAACATCAAGAACGCAGACACCTCACGTGCCCACGTGGGGACGGCCGCCCTCGGCCGTCCTGGCCGGGTGAAACCCGGCAGTGTTGTTACACGACTATTTCTTCGGCGGCACGGTCAACCCGAAGATCGATGTCTGCCCCTGCCCGGCGACATTCAACCCGCGCACGCCCTCTTCATGCGGCAAGTAAAGCGTTTTGCAATGTTCGCAGCGATAGACTTCGGCGTCCCGTCCCCAGGCCTCTTCGGCGTCGCCGCAGGCTTGCTCGACCACGTCGGTCGTGTAAAACCAGCGCTTCAAATGTCCGCCGCAGAATTTGCCTTTAGCGTCCTTTTCGTTGCAGGAACGCTGTCCCGGCTTCTTGATTTTCACTTTGTGATGGGGAAGCTGCGGAGGAGCAGTCACGGTTTCGGTAGTGGCCAAGGGCGATCCTCGTCGCTGCGGCAAAGTGCCCGCCGGATTTACGAAATCATTTTACTCGAAGGCGTTTCACTGGAGCTACAACCGCATCAACCAAACTCTTGATTGGGCGGAGCCTGCTCCGCTCCCACGCGCCCAACAACAATTTCGGCGGTGATATAGCCTTCGCCTTTGATCGGACTGCCAGCCATCCTCCGCAACATCGCGATTTGGCCGATGTGAGTCAATGCGTCGGCGATGGGAGCTTGTAGGAGTTTCTCCGGAGTTTCGTGCAGAGGTGCAGGCGAAGCCAGGTAGTCGTCGAAACGCTTGAGGGCCGAAAAGAACCGTTCGGTCTCTTTGTCCCAAGGCAAGGGTTTGGAATCGTTCCAGCGCTGCGCCCCTTGCGCGGTGGAGAGCGCCCAGTCGAGCAGATCGCCGATATGGGCGAGAATTCGGCCGGCAGTCCGTCCCGAGGGACAGCCGCGAAATTCGGCAAAGCCCTCCGGTGCATTGCGGACAGCCTTGCCACCGCGATAAGCCACCGTGGCGACGGAGTGGCGCAAAAGGTCTCGCTTCGGATCAGTCATGGATACTCCTTACCTTGCCTCTTAACGCTCCTGCGGCTCTTACCGCACCCCGCAGACGCTTCCGTATCCCGCGGGCAAACTGGAAGTCCAGCAACCCCTCCATCTGGCGCGAGAAGGCCTTGCCGTATCCGTACCACCAGATTTTTTCCATTCCTGGCAGGCGGTCGGAATCCAGATATTTTATCCGCACCATTTCTTCCAGGCCAAAGCGTCCGTGAGAGCGGCCAATGCCGCTAGCCTTCACACCTCCGTGCGGAGCTTCGCTGATCCCGAAGCAGGAGACTACGTCGTTCACCATCACGGTTCCCGCCTGAATGCGCCGTGCCAGTGCCTCTCCCCGAGCGCGATCACGCGTCCAGACGCTTGCCGCCAGACCATATTCCGAATCGTTGGCCAAACGGACGGCGTCATCGTCACCGTCGAACGGCATCACCGGCAACACCGGTCCGAAGGTTTCTTCGCGCATGATGCGCATTTCGTGCGTAACATCAGCCAGTACCGTGGGCGCGTAAAAGTTTTCTCCGATTTCCGGCAGACGCTTTCCGCCGATGAGCACGCGCGCGCCCTGCGCCCGGGCGTCTTCAACCTGCGCTTCCACGTTCAGCAACTGGCGTTGGTGGATCAGCGGGCCAAGATCCGTCTCAGGAGTCCATGCCGTTTCCCACTCGCAATTCTTTAGTACGACGGACGCAAGCCTCGAGAAACGGTTCATACTGGCTGCGATGAACATAGCAGCGTTCGACCGACAGACACGCCTGTCCCGCGTTCACGAATGCGCCCCAGACCGCCCCTCTGGACGCGATTTCAATGTCCGCATCGTCGAGCACCAGCATGGGGTCTTTGCCACCCAGCTCCAGAACCACGGGCAACAGTCGCACTGCCGCGTTCTGCGCGATTCGTCTGCCTGTAGGGACGCTCCCGGTGAAGATCAGTTTGTCGATAGCAGCGTTCGTCAGTGCGGATCCCGTGGCCCCATCGCCTGGGATCACTTGAAAAACATCCTCAGGCACTCCCGCCTGATGCAATAACCCCGCCAGTTCGATGGCCGTGAGCGAAGTGAACTCCGAGGGCTTCAAGACCACCGCGTTGCCCGCAACCAATGCAGCCAGACTTTCCGTTGCCGGAATCGAAAAGGGATAATTCCAGGGCGAGATGATTCCGATCACACCGTACGGTTCGCGCACGACGCGTCCAGACTTCGTCTTCATGGCTAGATTGCCATGAGGAACCGCTTCATCCTGCAACAAGTGGTAGGCGTTCTCGATCAGGAAGCGCGCGGCATCGAGGACGACCAGCACTTCCGTCAACAAAGCTTCTACGTAGGGTTTGCCGGCTTCGCGAGTGACCAACTGCGCTACTTCGGATTTTCTCTGGTGCAGCAAGCGTTGGAATTCGCTCAGGTTTGCGATTCGCTTGCGCACTCCCAGGTTAGACCATGATTCTTGCGCCGCTTTCGCTCGCGAAACCGCGGCGTGGACCTGTCCGACTGATGAGGATTCGAATTCGCGAAGAACTTCGCCGGTCGCTGGATTGATTGACGCGACCTTGCTGACTGCGATTTTTAGATCGGTTGCCATGGTGAAAACCAACTTCAAGAGCCGCGGGCGAGGGCGCCCGCGCCACACCTGCCAACTAGTACTCGACGCTTACCAGACACAGGCCGCTGGCTGGCGCTGTGGCTCCGGCGGCGGAGCGGGAACGGGCTTCCAAAATCCTTGTCAGGTCCTGGGCTTTCAGAGTTCCCTTGCCTGACAGCAGAAATGTTCCCACCAGGTTGCGCACCATGTGGTGCAGAAATCCACTGCCTCGCACGGTGTAGACGAATTCATGTTCCTGCCGCTCCCAGTTCGACGCGAAGATTTGCCGTACGTTTGAAACTTCTTCTTCGCGTCCGCGCTCCGGATCCACGGCGGCAAACGAAGTGAAATCATGTTCGCCGACCACCAGGCCTGCTACCTCCTGCATCGCCAGTTCGTCCAACGGATAAGGATAATGCCACACATAGCGCGCCAGGAAAGGCGGACAAATGTCGCCACGATAAATTCTGTACCGGTAACTCTTCGCGCGGGCCGATTTCCGGGCATGAAACTCTGGCGGGACCTCGGCGGCTTCGAGTACACGTATCGACGGCGGCAGAACGTCATTCAGCGCAACCACCAGATTCTCAGGCGGGATGGGCGACTGAGTGGTAAAAGTTGCGACCTGGCCCAGGGCATGGACTCCAGCGTCGGTGCGTCCCGAACCTTGTGGCAGGACTTTCTCCCCTGTAACTCGTCCAATGGCGGAGGCCAAAGCGCTCTGGAGAGTGGCCGTCTCAGGCTGGACCTGCCATCCGGAGAACTCCGTGCCATCGTAGGCCAGAACCAATTTGAGATTGCGCATGGCGATTGTTTGGAGTCTTACAGCCCGTGAGCGTCATCCAATTCTGTTGCGAATCTTTACAAAGCTTTACCTGCCGCGTGCGGCTGCGGCAGCAAGATACCCAGCGCAGCTCAGCTATACTATGGCATTCATTTCGCGCCCGGGGACAAAAGCTGGAGATAGCGCCAGTACCACAAAAATGAAACCTGGCGCCCCTAGTTTGCGTACCATCGCTTGATTCAAAAAGTCTTTTGGGCTCTTCATCATCAGATCTTGCAGGGAGAGAATCGAATGTTTTTGTCGGCATTGCAATGCACCCTTCGGCGGACTCTTGCGGTCGTTCTGGCCGGTACTTTGACAGCCACGGGCTGGGCCCAGACTGCCGCCCAACCGGCCGCACCCGAGGGACCAAAACCGCAGCAGTTCGTGGTCTCGGACTACACCAAGCCCCACTCTCACTTTCCGAATCCCATCGCTCCTTATCGCCCGCAGACCCTGCCGGCGCCGGACCTGAGCAATACTTCGCGGATCGACACCCTGATGCGGGACGGAAAGCTCTATCTCTCAATCAACGACGCAGTGGCGCTGGCTCTGGAAAATAACCTCGACATCGCGATCCAGCGCTACAACCTGGCCATTGCCGACACCGATATCCTGCGCACCAAGGCCGGAGGCGCCACGCTGGGCGTCAATAGCGGCGTGGTCACGAACACTCCCGGAGGCGGCACCGGCGGTCTGAGCGGATCGGTTGGTTCAGGAAGTGGCGGCACCAGCGCTGGAACCGGCGGTGCTGGCACCGGCGCGGGCGGGTTGGTCGTCTCTACTCTGGGCATCGGGTCGCCGATCACCAGCTTCGATCCAATATTGAGCGGCAGCATGCAAATGGACCGGGCATTCACCCAATCCTCCAGCATTTTCAGCCCGATTCCGGTGGCGAACCAGAACACCGGGACCGCCAATTTCAGCTACCTGCAGGGCTTCCAGACCGGCACCAACCTGTCGGTTGGATTCAACAATACCCACACCACCACCAACAGTCCGACCGCAACCTACAGCCCGTCGATAAGTTCGGGAATGCAGCTCCGTATGACGCAACACTTGCTGCAGGGTTTCGGTTTTGCTTCCAACACGCGCTACATCAAGATCGCAAAGAACAATCGCGAGATTTCAGATGTAGCCTTCCGGCTGCAAATAATCACTACGGTGGACCAGATCCAGAATATGTACTGGGACCTGGTATTCGCCTACGAGAACGTGCGGGTACAGAACGAATCGCTGGCGTTCGCCAACAAGACTCTCTCCGACACCAAAAAACAGGTGGAGATCGGCACCCTGGCGCCCATTGAAGTGGTGCGCGCCCAAAGCACCGTGGCCACCGACCAGCAACAGCTCACACTGGCCCTGACCAACCTGCAACTGCAGCAGTTGCTGATGAAGAATGCCCTGAGCCGCACTCTGGTAGACCCCAGGCTGGCCGACGCGGAAGTGATTCCGACCTCCACCATGCAGTTGCCGCAACAGGAACCGATCGTGCCGACACAAGACCTGGTCACGGACGCGCTCAGCCATCGTGCCGAACTGGCCGAAGCCCGTATTACTTTGTCCAACTCGGAGATCAGTAACAAGTCCGTGCGCAACGCGCTGTTGCCCAGTCTGGATCTCTACGCCTACTACGGAGGAACTGGCATTGGTGGAAACGTGGCATTGCCCCCTTGCCCTCCCGGCGGTGGCGGCGGTTTCGAAGCCTGCTTTAATCCTGCCAATGCAGCGCCGCCCTTCCGCAATGGCGGCCCGGTAAGCTACAGCAGCGCGTTGGGCCAGTTGGTGGACTCCAGCGCTCCCGACAAGGGTGTGGGGATCAGCCTGACCATTCCTCTTCGAAACCGCGTGGCCCAGGCGACGCAGATCCGTTCGGAACTGGAATATCGCCAGTCCCAGATGCGGTTGCAGCAGCTGGAAAATCAGGTTCGCATCGAAGTGCGCAACGCTCAGTTCGCGGTGACGCAGAATCGGGCCAGTGTGACCTCCGCGCAAGCAGCGGTGGACCTGGGCAAACAGTCCTTGGACGCGGAGCAGAAGAAATACGCTCTGGGCGCTTCGACCACCACCCTGGTGCTGCAAAACCAGAGTGCGCTGGCGCAAGCTGAATCGACCCTGGTTTCGGCCATGGCGGCGTACGAAAAGGCACAAATCGAACTGGATCGCTCGACCGGTCTTCTTCTCGACCACACCGGCATCCAGATCTCGGATGCCGAGCGCGGTGAAGTCACTCACATGCCGACGATTCCGTTCGTGGCTCCAAGGGCTGAGGTGCAACCGGCGGTTGTCCAGCCACAGACGGCACCGCAGTAGGTCAGCACGGTCTACGTAGGGGCAGGTGTCCCACCTGCCCTGGCGGAGCAACGCTCCGCTTGCATTCAGGCGAGCTATGCTCGCCCACCCAGACAGGACATCTGGGCCTACGTGGTTCGATGAGCATCCCTGCGGCCATTCCACGGCCCCCTGCTCCCGGTTTATTCTCTCGGCGTGCATCTCTCCATCGTCCTGATCACACACAACGAGGAACTCAACCTCGGCCGCACGCTTGAGAGCGTGAAACCGCTGGTGCGTGACGGTCAGGGTGAAATCATCATCGTGGATTCAGGCTCGACTGACCGCACGGTGGAGATTGCGAAATCCTTCGGCGCAAAAGTATTCACCGAGGAGTGGAAGGGCTACGCTGCGCAGAAAAACTCTGCCATCGACAAAGCCACCGGCGACTGGATCCTGAGTCTGGATGCGGATGAGGAACTGGACGAACGCCTGCAGCAAACCCTCGCAAATACGGTGGAAAGCCTGGAACGCGTGGATACACTTCGGCGACAGCCCGACACTCATCCCATCATGATGCAGGGTGCCCAAGCCGAGCTAGAAGATTGGGTCGGCGAAAAGGTGGACCCAAAACTCGCCGGCATCTGGATCGCGCGCAAGAACGAGTTCCTTGGCCAGTGGATCAAACATGGGGGCTTCTGGCCGGATCCCAAGCTACGATTGTTCCGTCGGGGTTCCGGTCGCTTCGAAGATCGTGCTGTCCATGAAATCGTCACAGTCAACGGCCCGACCGCCAGACTTCAGCAGGGCGCTCTCCTGCACCATTGCTATCCCACGATCTCCGATTACATCCAGCACATGAACCGCTACTCAACGCTGGGCGCCGAGATGGCGGTTGCCGAGGGACGCACGGGGTTCGGCGTCGTTAATATCGCAGTGCGGCCGCTGGTAACGTTTCTCTACAACTATTTCTTTCGCCTGGGTTTTCTCGACGGGCGAAAAGGATTGCTATTGCACCTCTACCACTCGGTGTACGTCTCGTGGAAATATGCCAAGGTCTGGGAACTGACACACTCGCGCAAGCCTTAGCCAGCGCGGGTTCCGTCCGGCACGGGATTTTCTGGTGTCGCCAGCACTGGGCGCACGCCGTCAGCGTATCCGATGTCGAACAACATTCCCTGTGACAGAACGCCTCGCATCTTGCGCGGCTCCAGATTCACCACGAACAGCGCCTGCCTGCCGACAATCTCCTGCGGATTGGCGCGTTCTGTTTTCATTCCAGCAACAATGATGCGTTCGTGATCGCCAAAGCTCACACGCAACTGGAGCAACTTGTCGGAATTGGGCACGTCGTCGACCGCGAGGATCGTTCCCACGCGAATATCAATCTGGTTCAGTAACTTCCACGAGAAATCGTGGGCTTGATGGGAGCTGGCGTCATAGTAAAAAGTTAACCACAGAGGACACGGAGGACACAGAGGAAAAGCGCTTAGGTTTTCTCTGTGTCCTCAGTGTCCTCTGTGGTTAGTTTCAGCCTTACAAAATCGATAATCTCCAGCGTGATGTAGTTGGGCGGTTGTATGCGAAACATTGGCCGCCCCGCCACCGGCTTCAGGGAAGTCTCCCGCCATGCCGGCGTCGCGCCTTGGCTTTCGTGCAAGATGACCGCGTCTGCCCGGTCAAGAAATTCCTGGGCTGATTTCTTGAAGTCCGCAGTCGCCGGATCGAGCACAGTCAGATAGAGATCCGGACGCAAAAACTTCAGAATGCTGTTCGACTCCAGAATCGCGTTCCGCGCCCCATCCAGTTTCTTTCGAATCGCGGGCATCGCCTCGGCCAGTCGCCCCTGCTCGGTGCGCACCCACCATGCCCGAACCGCGCCCGCCCTCAGAAAACGCGAACTGTCGGACTGGCCACTGCGATCTTTTTCTTCCGAGACCGCCCAGCTGTGATCATCCGTCACGCAGTCGCAAGGCTGCCCGTCCTTCGAACAAATGCCGTGCCCGTATTGCGTGATCTTGAAAGCCGTCCAGTCATATTCCGGCAAAGCGCTGATCAAGCCGGCCACCACGCTGGTCTTACCTACGTTGCGCGAGTGTCCGCCGATGACGATGAGAGCCATGAGCGTCGTTGGCCATGTGGTCGTTGGTCGGTCGCGCCCTTGCGCTTCCGGGCCAGTGCATCGCGGGCGAGTTTTCGCTTTCGGTTTCGACCAACGACCAAGGGCCACCGACCACGACTAACCTATTCTTCTTGCCAGCCGCGCCAACGCCGCCAACTGTTTCAAATACTCACGCACCGGACGCGCCGGAGTTCCCCAGAACGCGACGCCTTTCCCGCGCAGCACTTTATTGGGGAGAACGCCACCTTGCCCGCCCAGCATCACGCCTTCCTCGATGCGCGCATGTTCGCCGATGCCGACCTGACCACCGAGAACGACATTCTTTTCAATCACGATACTGCCGGAGAGCCCGGTCTGGGCCGCGATCACGACGTCTTCACCGATTTGGCAGTTGTGTCCGATGTGCACCAGATTATCGATCTTGGCGCCGCGTCCGATGCGCGTCACTTCGAGCGCTCCTCGATCGATCGTCGTGTTCGCTCCGATCTCAACGTCGTCTCCGATTTCGAGACGCCCTACCTGGGGAAACTTCTCGTAATGTCCTGTCGCCCGGTCGCGCACGTAACCGAAGCCGTCAGCACCCAATACCGCTCCAGCATGTATGATCGCGCGATCGCCGAGCTGGGATCCGGGATAAATCGTGACGTTGGGATAAATTTCGCAATCGCTTCCGATAGAAACACCGGCCCCGATCACGACGCCGGCGCCGATCCAGGTCCGATCACCAATCTCCGCCTTCTCACCGACGACGGCCCGCTCCGCTACGCTGACATGTTTACCAAGCCGCGCTGAACCGTGCACCACCGCGCTGGAATGCGCTCCGGGTTCGCGATCTGGCGTCGAATAGAGCAGCCGCGCCGCCCGCGCAAACGCCAGCCTGGGATTCTTCGCAATCAGCAGTGGTTTGGAAGTGGCCTTACTCTTCGATGATTCCGATTTGGGGAACTCGCCAACGATGACCGCGGCAGCCGGCGATTCCAGCGCTGGGAGCAAGCTCTTTTCGTCCTCGACAAACACCAGGTCCGCGGAGGTTGCCAGCGCAATGCTCGCAAGGCCGCTCACTTCGACTGCACCATCTCCCACCAAATGAGCTTGTAGCGCCTGGGCAACCGAAAGGAGTGACCGCTTCATTGCACCTTTGTATACGTTTGAGCAGGGAAAGAAAAGCTGACTCGGGACTAGAATGCTGAGATGGAGAAGAAAATCTTCTGGATCACATTCACGGTGCTCGGCCTCATCGCCGACCTTCTCCTGCCCCTCTGGTGGGCCCTGGTTGCGACCATTCCAGCCGCATATGCCAGCTGGTGGATCGCGTATCGGAGTGACTGGTTTTGAAGGAAGCTTCTAGGTACTAGCTTCTAGCAAAACTTCGCCTTGAGGGTATAGCTAGAGGCCAGTCGCTAGGAGCTAGCAGCGGCCTTTTTAGTACAACCCCGGCTCCCCCGGCGGTCTCGTCTTCCATCTGCGGTGTACCCACAACCACTGATCGGGATAGCGGCGGACATAGTCTTCTGTAATTTTCGTGAAAATCTGCGTGTTGGTGACGATATCTTTTTCGTCATCCCCGGTGCGGACCAGGTTTACAGCAGGATCGAAGCGCAAACGATATTTGCGCAGGACCGGATCCCAGATCGTAAAACCGGGTACGACTGCGGCGTCGGTCCGAAGCGCGATTCTGGCCAGGCCGCTGGCGGTGCACGCGGGAATGCCGAAGAAACTCACGAAGACTCCCTGCGGCGGAGTCATGTTGGTGTCCATAAGCAGGCCGACTACCTCTCCGGCCTTCATCGCCTCCAACAGGCCACGCACGAAGTTGTCTTTGCTGACCGTGGTGTTGCCATGCATCGATCGATAACGCTGGATCAGGCGGTCGAGATAAGGGTTGTCCAGGTTGCGCACGACCACGTGCATCCAGTGGCCATGCAGAGAGTGGACAAAAGCGGAGAGTTCCCAGCCGCCAAAGTGAGCGGTGAGGAACAGCACACCCTTGCCTCGAGCGAGCGCGCGTTCGTAGTTTTCAAAGCCGTCGTAAACCACGACCTGGTTGACGTTTTCCCTGGTGTATCGGGGGAACTGGCAGACTTCGGCGAGCTGGCGGCCCAGGGAAGTAAATTCTCCCCGCAGGATACGGGCATGCTCCCTGCGGCTCTTTTCCGGCAGCGCCATGGCCAGATTCCGCATGCCGACGCGCCGCAGGCGGCTGTGCAGCAGATAGATAGTCCAGGCCAGAGAAATCGCGGCCGCCCGGGACAGCGGACGAGGCAGCAAACTCAGAGTTTTTATGAACGGCCACGCAAGCGCGTACTCGAGTCGCTGACGCATGTAGGGGAAACTGGTGACGGTAGCAAGGGGCAAGTGGGATGTCAATGTAGGCGCAAGCGTCTCCGCTCGTGCGGCGGCGTTCGTGACGCTGCTGCACGAGCGTGGACGCTCGCGCCCACATAAAAACCAACGCTACTTGCTGGCTGCGTTCTTGGCCCACTTGGCCAGCGTATTCAGAAATGGATACGCATTCTGAGGCGCCTCGATCGTGCCCGTGAGTGAAGTCTTGAACGGCACCATGCGGCCGTAGAATTCGCGGGTGGCGTCTTTGTCCTGGCCGATCGCCGCGCCGCTCAGTTCCAGTCCGGCGAACAGTCCGCGGGCTCGGGAATAGCTCAGCACTTGCGCCTTCAACTTCCAGTCGGTGTCAGCCGCAGCATGACGGCCCACCGGTCCGGCGGCGACGCTAGCATCGGCGCCGAGTTTGAACTCGCTGCTCAGTAAATTTTTCATGCCATTGTCGTTCATGATCAGCATGACCAGGTCAACCGCCTGGGCACCGATCTGCAGGCCAAAGCTGCCGCCTTTGACGGTGAAGAATGCCGGAGCGCTCCAACCCGTAGGCGTACGGCAACTGGCAACTCCGCGCCCGTAGCGGGCTCCAACGATGAATCCGCCTTTCAGCATGGTAGGCACGACGGCCACGCATTGGGCCGATCCCAACACTTCTTCCGGAATACCCTGGTCGGGG
This sequence comes from Terriglobia bacterium, assembly GCA_963741105.1. Classification (GTDB taxonomy): domain Bacteria; phylum Acidobacteriota; class Terriglobia; order Terriglobales; family Acidobacteriaceae; genus JAIQFF01. The sequence goes on along the minus strand of CAVUGT010000022.1, from coordinate 38,046 downwards.
GCGGATTCGATCTCCTCCAGCACCGTGCTGGCGGCCTTGATCCGATCTTCAGCTTTGTTCTGGTCCTGATCTTCGTCTTTGGCGAACACTGGGACCACGAGACACACGACTAGACAGACGAGCAGCAGTTTTTTCATTTCTTCCTGACTTTCCGTTCAAATGGGAGTTTGTCTGCAATCAGTAGTGTGATTTTAGCGGATTTTGCGCGGGAAGGTAATGTAGGCGCGAGCGCCCCGCTCGTGCGGCAGCGCCAAGTCCGTGTAAGGCCGGGGTCTTCGACCCGGCCAAACCGAGCGGAAGCTCGTTAATCTGGGGTGGAACTGATCAAAACCTGGCCAAGCTCCGCTCGGCGCGATGGGGTCGAACACCGCCCACACAGCCGGTGCTATTTCTTAAAATGTTCGCTTGAGTACCGCTTCGATCGGTATTTGAGTAATGACCAAAAAAAATCGGGGCCAGCAGCGGTGACCCTAAATCTCCGCTTCTAACCCCGTCTCCCAGGTTCTGTGGTAGGTGAAGTGAGTATGCGGGTATACCTGAAAACCAACAAGATTACCCAAGTCACTGGACCAAAGTAACCCCGGGCGGGGCCGAGAGAAAATAGGGTTATTGCTGTACTTGCTAGGTCTGCACAATGTCAAAAAGAGGAAGATGAATCGTGCGATCGACTGAATGTGAATTCGTCGATTCCACAATCCCTACAGCTGAAATTTTCTGTACTTACTTCGCCGTAACCAGCGAGTGCGTGATGGCGTGCACCGACAGCGCAATCCGGTTCTGCACTCCAACTTTACGCATCAGCTTGGCAACGTGGGCCTTCACCGTGCGTTCTTCGATGCCCAAGGCAGAGCCGATTTCCTTGTTCGAACGGCCGGCCACCAGCATCTCCAGTACTTCCTTCTCGCGGTCGGTAAAGGTCACGCGGCCTGCGGGAAAGATACGACCCGGAGCTGAACTTACCCGCTCGATGAACAGGGACAATACGCGGCGGGGCGCCCACACCGAACCCTGATTCACGATGCGTATAGCCTGCACAAACTCGGTCGGCGAAGCGGCTTCGTCCACATAGCCCTTGGCGCCTGAAGCGATAGCCTTCAAAATCGTTTCCTCGTCCATGCCGGAACCTGTCACAATAATGCGCAGGTCAGGACGGCTGGCTTTAAGGCTGGCCATCAGATCGAACAGGTTCTGCCCATTGCGGTTCCCGAGTAACACCAGGTCGATATTGGGGAGACTCCCGATGTCCGGAAGAGACGCCGAGATGAGCTCGAAGTCAGTCTCTGAATCAAAAAGGGCCCGAAACCCCACGAAACGCAGTGGATCGCTCTCCACCACGGCAAGACGGATGACCGGTTTTTTTGCTGGTGCAGCCTTCATGGCGGTTGCAGCCTTCATAGGGTTTCCTGTTTGATATGGTTTCCTGCTTTATTTTGAAGCTGCGTAAGCATAGCTACATTTGCCTGCGATGAGAACTACCTACAAGGACATTCCGATTACGCCAGTAACGTGGTAAGCATCTAAAAAGAGACGGGTAAACCACTCATGAAGCAACGAGGGAGATTAGTGAAGACAAGCATTCGATGGGTCGCTGCGATTTTGCTTTTAAGCTGCATGGCCGCCACGGCCCAGACCCCGTATCAGCCCAAGTTTAAGGGTGATCCCGCCAAGTCCGACTCGGAAGCCGCTGCCCTGGGCTATATGCGGACCGTCCTGCGGGCGCAGAAGGCCTACTACAAGAAGAACAACAATTATGCCGCCTCGCTCTCGGACCTGGTGCACACAGGGTCCTTTACCAAGCGCATGGTGAACCCGGACCGCGGCGATTATTCCGTAGGGTTCAAGGCAAACAAGAACAAAGACGGCTTCGACCTCACTCTGACCCCCAAGCAACTCGACGCCGAGCATCGCTCGTTCTATTCGGACGAAGACGGACAGATCCACGCGGATGATCAGGCTCCGGCGACTGATAAGTCACCGATAGTGAAATAAGAAATTGCAGATTTTAGATTGAAGATTTCAGATTTCGGAATTCGGTGCCAAGGATCGTATTGAATCTGAAATCTTCAATCTGAAATCGGGCTTCCGCTATCCGCCCGAAACTTCCGCAGCTTTTCCATCCCGAAAGGTAATCGTCACCGGTTTGCCACCGTTGGGATAGTGCACTGTCTTCACTGCGGGATCGCTCGACCGCTCTGGAACTCCCATCCCAATCGAAAAGTACGCCTGAAATTCGTTCATCCCTGGCTTGATCTGGTGCTGCTCGATGGATTGCCAGACATCCGCCGGCCAGTGCTTGTAAAGGTCGCGCGGGTCCTGGATGAAGAACATTTCGTCGGAGTAAATCTGGAAACTGTCGCCGGTCTTTGAGCCGATGGGTACGGCATAAGCTTTTGCGTCCAAGTCAAACACCGCCATCACTTGCTCGAGATGCGCCGAGTGCGGTGAGGTATCCGTGACCACATCCTTGATGTCGAGCTTCTGGATCGGCAGCAGCAGGCCAGCCTCACGCGAGAAATCGGCGTGGCGGCGAGCGCGGTCGTAAGGGTAATAGGTAAAACGGTAGCCTTCCTTGACCCAGACCGGCTGCTGGGTGAGTTGCTTCGCCGACTTCAAATCGAAAGGATAGAGTTTTTTGGGAACGACGTAGTAGTCAGGATTGAGCGGCGGGGCCTGCTTCGCGGCCTGTTCGGTCTTCCTCTCGCTACGACGCTGGTACACGACGTATCCAGCGCGCAGCGCTGCCACCGCGATCACGATGATCAATACCAGCTGTATTTTCCGCTTCGCTTCTGAGGTCATAAGTAGGGTTTCACGATTCGGGACGTGTAAAATATCTATATGGCTACAATTACTGAAGACGAAGTTCTAAGCGCTTTGAAGCAATGTTACGACCCGGAGATTCCGGTCAACATCGTCGATCTGGGACTGATCTACGGCGTCCGCTTTGATCCTGCGCCAGAAGAAAAACAAGACGTCACTGTGGAAATGACCCTTACAGCCCAAGGCTGTCCGTCACACGTTCAGATCGGGGAACAAGTCAAAGCCCGGGTAGAACAGATGCCCGGCGTGCGCAACGCCATAGTGAACGTGGTCTGGACCCCACCGTGGACCCCGGAGCGCCTCAGCCCCGACGCCCGCAAAACCCTGGGCATCGAAGAGTAAAACGGGTCCAAGTAGCGCCGGCACCTGGCGACCCGAGGACGTCCGGCCCCTCGGCTTCGCCGAATTCACGAGATCACTGGCTCAGCAACGACTCGTACCAGCTGCGATTTCGGTTCTCCGCAGCATCGGCTAAACGATCCCCGACGCGCGTCGCAACTTCGAGAAAGCTGTTGCCCTGCTCGATGTAGTCGGGCAAATTTCTGCGAACCTCGGCAAATTTTTCGGGGTACTCGGAAGCCAGCGCGGCCAGCCCGACACCCGCCAGAATGATTCCCGCTGTCCACTTTTTCTTCAGAAACATGGCCGTGCCCGCGCCTGCCGCTCCACTCACCAGCGCCACTTTCCAGTTTTCCATTCTGTCCTCCGCCTGAAAGGAATTGTACCCCGAGGCCCAGCCCCAGTACCCTATACTGCCCAACTTAACACGGAGGTTTTGATGCTGAAAGCCGGCAGACTATTGCTTACTGCCCTGAGTTTTTCATTCTTGTTGTCGACTGTCACGGCCCAGACTGGTCCTCGCGCTCGCGACCTGGGTGTTCCCTTCGACGGAACGCCCGGCCAGTTCAATGCCATCACCGACGTGAAGGGCGTCGAAGTCGGACACACCACGCTCATCTCCGGCAATGGCCCGCTGAAAGTCGGCGTCGGCCCAGTGCGAACCGGGGTGACCGCCATTCTGCCTCGTGGCCACAACTTCATGGACGCCGTTTTCGCCGGCTGGTTCACCATGAACGGCAACGGCGAAATGACTGGCACGACTTGGGTGGAAGATTCCGGCTTTCTGGAAGGCCCGGTGATGACCACCAACACTCACAGCGTCGGGGTAGTGCGCGATGCCGTGATCGCCTGGCGGGTGAAGCATGCTCCTCCGGATGAAGAGGGTTACTGGTGGTCGCTTCCCGTGGTTGCCGAAACCTGGGATGGCGACCTGAACGACGTCAACGGATTTCACGTAAAGGCTGAAGATGCTTTCCACGCGCTGGACACAGCAAAGAACGGCCCAGTCGAGGAAGGCAGTGTCGGCGGTGGCACTGGCATGATCTGCAACGAATTCAAAGGCGGCATCGGGACATCCTCCCGAGTGCTAGATCCAAAATTCGGCGGTTACACCGTCGGAGTGTTAGTGCAATGCAACTACGGAATGCGCAGCCAGCTGCGCATCGCCGGAGTTCCAGTTGGACGGGAAATTGGAGAGCACACCGTCCGCAACGACGACGTTGGATCCATCATCGTGGTCGTGGCTACGGACGCACCCGCTGATTCCAACCCAACTGAAACGCGTGGCCCGGAGAGTGTCGCTGGGACTGGGTCGAGACGGAAGTTTTTCCGGAGACGGTTCAGGAGACATTTTTATCGCGTTCTCCACCGCGAACCCCGGCGCAAACCGAATAAAGGGAGTGCGTCAACTGGAGATGCTCCCCAATCAACGCTTGAACCCGATCTTTTTGGCGACGGTCCAGGCGACGGAAGAAGCCATCGTGAATGCGATGGTCGCGGCCAAAACGATGAAAGGTATCAACGATCGTGAGGTCATGGGGTTGCCACACGATCGTCTGCGCGAAGTTTTGAAAAAATACAACCGGCTCGTGAAGTAGATTTTGCGTAAGTGTGGGGTGGGCCGCCCTCGGCCGCCTTTGAAGTTGGTTTTGGGTTTGGAATTATTAAGATCAAAGTCGAAGGTCAAAAGCGGCGGGCGAGGGCGCCCGCCCCACACAACTATTATCAGTAGATCGTGTAGCCGGGTGCCGGCGTGCGCAGATCGGGCTTCGACGCCATCAGCAGTAACGCTCCCATCTTTTTGAACGCGCGCAAATCTTCGAGGCTGTGGAAGGACTTCGTCTTATAGTCATCCGGCGTAGGCGTATCGTCCGGAATGCGGTGCGCTTCGACATTTTCGAAGGCGTGTTTCTTTAATAGCTCAACATACTCCGCTTCGGACCGCACGTGTACCGGCACTTTCAGCTTGTCCACCCACTGCAGCGAGTAGGCATTGTCGCGATAGAGATTGATCAGGATGAACAATCGCCCGTGCGGCGCCATGACACGAAAAAGTTCAGACAGCGCCCGGTCCTGATCGGCATAGTAGTAGAACGATTCGACCGACAAAACCTTGTCGAAGAAATTTTCTTCCCAGGGAATCTGCTGCGCCGATCCCCAGACATACAAAATATTTTCGAAATCTTTGGAGGCCGCGCGCGCTTGCCGCACCATTTCGTCGGAGACATCGAGACCTACGACCTGGCCGAAACCTTCGGGCCCTTCTCCTACAAGGCGAGAGAGCAACCGTGTGGCCCAACCCGATCCGCATCCCAGATCCAGCACGCGCTCCCCGGGACGCAGATCCATCAGCCGCAGGGTTTTCTCGGTGATATCGAGATGATGGTTCTCCATCTTCTCGCCTTCACCCGCCAGCGCCCAGCGATTGAATTCCAGCTGCAGCTTCTCGTCGGGGGTGGGAGTCTTGTCGGGCAGGTTGTTCTCCTTCGTGTACCTTCGTGTCCTTGGTGGTTAATGACTTAAGGCCTCAACCACGAAGGCCACCAAGGTACACGAAGGATATGCTACATTTGCCATCCTCATGAGCTCAACCCCGCAGCCGGAGCCTGACCCGGAGCCACTTTACTGTCCCCGGTGCAGCCAGGAAGTGACCGACCCTCTCACTTGCGGCGACTGCTCCGCCGTCATCTGCCGTCGCTGTGGAACTCCGCTCGAATCTCCCGACGAACTGGGGATGGGATAACCAAATAATGACCTTGCCCTCGGTCTCGTCGCCCTCCACCGGAAAATCCGAATCGCCCAGCCTGGTTCGCGGACTCAGCCTGCTCGACTCCGTCCTGCTGCTGGTCGGAGGCATCATCGGCTCGTCGATTTTCCTGACGGCAAAAGACATTGCCGGCCCGCTGCCGCATCCGGTGTTGTTCCTGCTGGTCTGGATTCTGGGCGCAGGCATTTCCCTCCTGGGATGCACCGCCTTCGCGGAGCTGGGCTCGATGTTCCCCGACTCCGGCGGCCAATACGTCTATCTGCGCGAGGCGTACGGCGACCTTCCCGCATTTCTCTACGGATGGATGCTCTTCAGCGTCGCCAACGGCGGCACCATCGCGGCGCTCTCGGTCGCGTCGGCGGCCTATCTGGGCGGAATCGTTCCGGCGATTTCGCAGGAGCACGTCATCTTCTCCGCCGTGGGAATCGTTGTCACCCGCGCCCACGTTGTCGCACTGGTGGCGATCATCGCCGTGACCTGGATCAACGTCGTCGGACTGCGCTGGGGCACGATCCTGCAAAATCTCGCCACGTGGGCCAAGTTCGCCGCCATGGCCGCTTTCGTGTTTCTGGGATTCGCCATCGGCAAGGGCGACTGGCATCACTTCTCTCCGGCGCCGGGACAAAGCCTCTCTCTGGGATTGAGCGCCGGACAACTCATCTCCGCCTTCGGCGTGGCTTTGATCGCCGTCTTCTGGGCCTACGACGGCTGGGTGTACATCACATGGGTCTCAGGCGAAGTAAAAGACCCGCGCCGCAACGTGCCGCGAGCCATGGTGCTCGGAGTCATCGCCGTTGGAGTCATCTATATGGCGATGAACATGACTTACGTCTACGCCCTGCCGCTGAGCGAAATCGCGAAGCACGAAACCATCGCGCACGCAGCCGCGGTTGCGCTCTTTTCTCCCGGAGCCGCATTGTGGCTGTCGGCTCTGATTGCAGTCTCTTGCTTCGGCGCGATGGCCAGTTGCACCATGAGTGGCGCCCGCGTCTACTTCGCCATGGCGCGGGACGGCGTCTTCTTCCAGAAGATGGCGCAAGTCCATCCCAAGTGGAGGACGCCCGCGTTCAGCCTGATCGGCCAGGGCATATGGGGCGCGGTGCTCACTCTCAGTGGCCGTTACGACCAGCTTTATACGTACGTGATGTTCGGCATGGTGCTGTCATACACGCTGACCGTGATCGGCATGTTCATCCTCCGCTGGAAGCGCCCCGAGATTCCGCGTCCCTACCGTTGCACGGGATATCCGTGGTTGCCGGCGATCTACGTCATGATTGGCGGCGCGTGGACGATGAACACGATCGTGACGCGACCCAAGGAAGCCTTCTGGGGAGCCGCGATCGTGCTGATTGGTGTGCCCGGATATTTGTACTGGAAGCACATGAGCAAAAAAGCTGCCGGCGCTTCGTGATTCCTTAGCGACCTTTGCGAAATCCTTCGCGTTCTCTGCGGTAAAGGTCTTGTGTGCGCAACGGCAAATCCAGCTTAACCGCAAAGGACGCGAAGGATTCGCAAAGGTCGCCAAGAAAATCATTTGTCGCTAGCCGAGTTGGCATATCGCGGCATGTCTTTACAATCACCTGACTAACAAATCGCCCACCTTCCTGTACAACGGAGAATTTCATGGCAGACCCTCTTCTGATCGCCAAGGGGGACAATCCGCTTTACCTGTTGCCCGGCATGTCGAACCGGCACGGCCTTGTCGCTGGCGCCACCGGCACGGGCAAGACCGTCACCCTGCAAGTGATGGCGGAAAGTTTCAGCCGCGTCGGAGTGCCGGTTTTCGCCGCCGACGTGAAAGGCGATCTCTCCGGAATCAGCCAGCCTGGCACCGACAGTCCCAAACTGCAAGACCGCGTGAAGAAGTTGGGGCTGACAAATTTCGGCTTTACCGGCTGTCCAGTCACATTCTGGGACGTGTTCGGCGAACAGGGCCATCCAATCCGCGCCACCATTTCAGAGATGGGTCCGCTGCTCATCAGCCGCATTCTGAACCTGAACGACACGCAGGCAGGCGTCATGGCGCTCGTCTTCAAGATTGCCGATGACAGCGGTCTTCTTCTGCTCGATCTGAAAGACCTGCAAGCCATGTTGCAGCATGTCGGCGATTCAGCGAAAGATTATCAGACGCAGTATGGAAACATCTCCCCGGCCAGCATCGGCACGATTCAGCGCTGCTTGACCGCGTTGCAACAACAGGGCGGCGACAAGTTTTTCGGCGAGCCTGCGCTCAATCTCGACGACCTGCTGCAGACCGATACCAGCGGACGTGGCGTCGTCAACATCCTGGCCGCCGATAAACTCATGGGCGCGCCGCAGCTTTACGCGACGTTCCTGCTCTGGCTGCTTTCGGAACTCTTCGAGCACATGCCTGAAGTCGGAGACCCCGAAAAACCCAAGCTGGTTTTCTTTTTTGACGAAGCTCACCTGCTGTTCACCGATCTTCCGTCAACTCTGCAAGCCAAGATTGAGCAGGTAGTGCGTCTCATCCGTTCCAAAGGCGTCGGCATTTATTTCGTCACGCAGAATCCATTGGATGTTCCCGAAGTCGTGCTCGGACAACTTGGCAACCGCGTGCAGCACGCGCTGCGCGCATTCACTCCGAACGATCAGAAGGCGGTGCGCGCGGCGGCCCAGACATTTCGCACCAATCCCAAGCTGAACGTTGAAACCGTCATCACGCAACTCGAAGTAGGCGAAGGCCTGGTTTCTTTTCTCGACGAAAAAGGAACTCCGGGCGTGGTCGAACGTGCGCTGATTTGCCCGCCGCACAGCCAGATCGGTCCCATCACTCCCGCGCAACGCCAGCAGATCGTCAGCAGCTCAGTGATCTTCGGCGTGTACGAAAAAGTTGTGGACCGCGAGTCAGCCTACGAGCGGCTGAAAGGCAAAGCTCAGCAGTCTCCGGCACCCGCCGCGGGTCAAGCACAACCGCAAGCGGACAAGCCCTGGTATGAGAATCTTCCTTCGATCAGTCTTCCTTCCAGCCTGGGCGGAGGTGGAGGCCGGCGCGGCGACACTGTGGCGGACGCAATGATGAAGAGCGCTGCTCGCGCCATCGGCAGTTCCGTAGGACGCCAGATTATCCGCGGGGTGCTCGGTTCTATTCTGGGTGGAAGCAGCCGGCGCTAGGAGCAGCAGCGAGATTTTTGGTGAGGGGTCAATCTTGAAAAGCGTGAACCACCAAGGACACAAAGGTACACGAAGGAAAGCCCGGCATTGAAGCCTTCGTGATTCTTCGTGTCCTTCGTGGTTGACGGTTTTGTGAGCCGTATCGCGAAACTGACCGGCGGCCAGTTTTGCTTTTGCGATTAGACGACGGTCTCTACACCAGAGTGGACGAAACCGAACCACCTTCCGATCAGACGCCCCTGAGAGTCAGGGCAATCCCTTCTACTGATCCCGAGCGTGCTAACGAACCCAAGGCCGTCATGGGGTTCCGCGATCTCATACTTTTCTATGTAGTCACCGGCGTCAGCCTGCGCTGGATCGCTACTGCCGCAGCAGCCGGTCCCAGTTCGATCATCGTCTGGGTTGGCGCATTTCTCTTCTTCTACACTCCGCTCGCACTTTCGGTCCTCGAACTCTCTTCGCGCTATCCGGAAGAGGGCGGCATTTACGTCTGGGCGAAGCGCGGCTTCGGAGATTTCGCCGGCTTCATCACTGCCTGGGCTTATTGGGCCTGCAATCTTCCCTACTTCCCTGCCGTGCTGTACTTCGCCGCCAGCAATGCGCTTTACATACGGCATGACTGGGGACGCTTTTCCAACAACACGACTTACTACATCGTCTTCTCCCTGGCCGCGCTCACACTGGCCACGCTGCTCAACATTTATGGGCTGAACGTGGGCACGTGGCTACACAACATGGGCGCGGTGGCCATGTGGATCCCGGTTGGCATCGTCGTCGTGATGGGAGCCGTGGCCTGGCATCGCTATGGAACGGCCACTTCGTTCACGCTGCATTCCATGACGCCCGGCGTCCAGCTCAAAGACATGATTTTCTGGTCGGTACTCATCTACGCTTTTGCCGGATGCGAGACCGCCTCGATCATGGGAGGAGAAATCAAGAATGCCCGGCGTGCGATTCCACGCGCGCTTTTGATCGCTGGAGTGACGGTAACGTTCTGCTACATCGTGGGCACGGTCAGCGTGCTGGTGGCGTTGCCGGCGTCGGAAGTCGGGAACCTGCAGGGACTGATGCAGGCGGTATCGAAGACGGCCGAGCGTATTGGCTTCGAAGCCGTTATTCCGTTTGCCGCGCTGCTGATTACGCTGAGCAATGTTGGCGCTGCAGGCGCGTATCTCGCTGCAGGCGCCCGGTTGCCCTTCGTTGCGGGAATCGATCGCTTCCTGCCGCCGGCATTCGGCACCCTCCATCCCAGATGGAAGACGCCGTGGGTCGGCCTGCTCACCCAGTTTGTCTTCGGCGCGTTATTTATTTTTCTCGGGCAGGCCGGAACCAGCATTAAGGGTGCATACGACGTGCTGGTCAGCATGGGCGTGATCACCTATTTCATCCCATTCCTCTACTTGTTCGCTGCGATGTTCAAGTTGCAGAAGGAACCGGCCGGGCCTGATGTCATCCGCGTACCGGGTGGCAAGCCGATCGCCAGGCTGGTCGCGATCGTAGGACTAATGACCACAACTTTCACCATTGGACTGTCATTGATTCCGCAGCCAGACGAGCCCAACAAGCTGCTCGCCGTCATCAAGATCGTAGGATTGTCGGGATTGCTGGTGCTGATTGGCGCCTGGATTTACTGGGCAGGCAAGAAACGGGCGTTAAGATAAGCCATGTGGGACCGGGTCTCCGACCCGGTCGGGCCGAGCAAAGCTCGGCAGCGTAAAACCTCGTCGAGCTTCGCTCGACCTAGACGGGTCGAAGACCCGTCCCTACACGACCTGATTAGACCGGCGTCGCCGTCTTTCTTTCCGGATTGAAGAACGGCATCTTCACAACCTTTGCAGTGACCTGCTGACGCATGGCTTCGATGGTAATTTCCAGCTGAAGCTTGGTGCCGATTTGCGAGTGGGCCGTATCTACGCTCGCGAGCGCGATCATCTTCTTAAGCACCGGAGACCACGTTGTGGTCGTAGCTTTGCCAACCTGCTTGCCACCCAAATAAAGGGGGACAGCCACACGCGACGCCTGGCTGGGCGCGGCCGGCGTAAGTCCGAACTTCTCGTACTGCACTTCCACTTCTGGCCAATCGATTTCCAATCCCACGAATTGCCGGGGCACACCTTGCTTCTGTTGCTTCACCAACGCAGCCTTGCCAATGAAATTTTCTTTATCGAGGTGAACCATCTTGCCGAAGCCCAGTTCGTAAGGCGAATATTTCTGCGACTCGATCAACGCTTTCTTGGCGCTGCTGTAGTCCACTTCGATCAGCAGCAACCCGGCCTCGACCCGGGCAACATCCAACGCCAGCATTCCGGCCGCGTGGATGTCGAACTGCTTGCCTTTCTCCATCACTGCATCCCAGACTTTGACGGCGTCGTTCCACGGAACCCAGATTTCGTAACCGAGATCGCCGGTGTATCCGGTGCGTGAGATGTCTACGAACACGTTGCCGATCTTGCCGCGCGTCATGCGGAAATACTTGAGATTCGCAATGTCCGCTTCTGCAACCGCTTTGAGCAGCTTGCCTGATGTCGGTCCTTGCAGCGCAAGTGCGGCGAGCTGTTCAGAAATATCTTCGACCTGGACGTCCATGTTCAAGCCGTTTTGGCGGAACCAACGCAGGCTGGGATCGGCAGCGGTCCAGCGATACTTATTGTCTTCGAGGCGGGTAATCGTGCCGTCGTCGATCACCTTGCCCTGTTCGTCGCACCAGCAGCAATAAATGACCTGACCCACTCTCACCTTGCTGACATCGCGCGTGATGATGCGGTTCACCAGCTTGGTGGCGTCCTTGCCGGTGATCAGATACTTGTAGAGCGGCGAGATGTCGATGAGCGCGGCCGCATTGCGTATGGCGTTGTACTCGTGCTCGTGATGCACTTCATACACGCTGACGGCGTAGTATCCCGACCACTCGCGGTAATTCAGGCTCTGGCAAAGAGGGAAAGTTCTCTCGTGAAATGCGGTTCCAACTGGCAAAGGGAAGCTCCTTCGAATCTCTGCGTCCAGAGGACGCAGAGAAAACCTGCTCGTGCTGGATTATATGCAGTCTGGATCGTTACCGGCAATCGTTCTCAGCAACCATGCAGCGTTCGTGCCTGACTCGCAGTCATGCAGGGACAAATTATCGAGACAAACATTGCTTCTTCCGGCTACAATCATTTCGCTAATCTTTATGCGTTCTTCTTCCAACGCGATGCTGAGTTGGGCCGTCCTCAAAAGCGGGCTCTGACCTGTTGCCGCCGTTTCCCGCATACGGGAATTTCTGATCTGACTCATCCATCAGCTTCCCGAACATTCCTGATAGAATTCCCGCGACTTCAGTACAGCGCCCGGCGCTAAAGGCTCAAATGGCTGCTTCCAACTCGAACTACGACGCAATCATCATCGGTGGAGGCCATAACGGTCTCACCACCGCCGCCTATCTGGCAAAAGCCGGGAAAAAAGTTCTCGTGCTGGAGCGTCGTCATGTACTCGGCGGCGCAGCCGTCACGGAAGAAGTCTTCCCCGGATTCAAGTTTTCGGTTTGCTCCTACGTCGTCTCGCTGCTGCGTCCGGAGATCATTCGCGATCTTGATCTTCCCCGACACGGCCTGGAAATCCTGCCGCTCGACGGCACTTTCACTCCCATGCCGAGTGGAGACTATTTGTGGCGCGTCAACGATCACGGCAAGACCCATCGCGAGATTGCACGGCACTCGAAAGTTGACGCCGAGGCCTACGACGAATTCGGCAAGGCGATGCAGGCGATGTGCCGCTTCGTGAAACCGATCCTGAGCATGGTCCCGCCCGATCCGGCGACGCTTAATCCGAAAGAGCTGATGAAGTTGCTGTTCATCGGCAAACGCTTTCAGGGCATGACCAGCGAGGACAAGTACAACCAGGTGCAGTTGATGACCATGAGCGCCATCGACTTCCTCGACCAATGGTTCGAAACTGATGTGCTCAAGGCGACGATGTCCGCGTCGGGCATTATCGGAACGTTCCTCGGTGTGCGTTCGCCGGGCACGGCCTACGTGCTACTCCATCACTACATGGGAGAGATTGACGGAGCCTTCCGCTCCTGGGGATTTGCCCGCGGCGGCACCGGAGCGATTTCAAACGCCATCGCAGATGCGGCCCGCGAAGCCGGTGCTGAAATTCGCACCAAGGCCGCCATCGCACAGATCATCGTGAAGAATGGCAAGGCCAAGGGCGTTGTGCTGGACAACGGGGATGAAATTTACGCTGACATCATTTCGTCCAGCGTCGATCCGAGACTGACATTTACGAAATTCCTCGAGGCAGGCACGCTGCCGGCGGAATTTCTGGAAGACGTGAACCGATACAAATACCGCGGCTCTTCCGGCAAGGTGAATCTGGCGCTCGATGCACTGCCGAACTTCAAGGCTATTCCCGGCGTGGGCGCACATCTGCGCGGAGCAATTTCAATTTCTCCCAGCGTCGAGTACATGGAACGCGCCTACGACGATGCGAAGTACGGCAACTTTTCGCGCAAGCCTTACATCGACATGGTCATCCCCACGCTGACCGATCCATCGGTGGCGCCGCCCGGAAAGCACATCATGTCGTGCTTCGTGCAGTACGCGCCGTACAAGCTGCGCCCCGGCCTCAACTGGGACGATCAGAAAGAAGCGTTCGGCGACAACGTCATCAACACCATCGCGGAGTATGCGCCCAATATCAAAGACATCATTTTGCATCGCCAGGTGGTCACGCCCCTGGACCTCGAACGCGAGTTCGGCCTCAGCGAAGGCAACATTTTCCAAGGCGAACTCTCCCTGGAGCAGCTTTTCTTCCTGCGGCCGGTACCGGGTTGGGCGCAATTCCGCACTCCCATCAAGAACCTGTACATGTGCGGATCGGCTACACATCCCGGCGGCGGCATCATGGGCGGCCCCGGCAGGCTGGCGGCTCTCGAAATCCTGAAAGACTTCAAGGGGGCAGCCTAAGTGCCCGAAGCCAATAACCGCGACGTCGTGATCATCGGTGGCGGCCATAACGGCCTCGTCACCGCCTTCTACCTGGCCAAGGCGGGGTTCAAGCCGCTGGTGCTGGAGCGCCGCGCTCAACCAGGTGGCGCGGCCATCACAGAAGAATTTCATCCCGGCTTCCGCTGCTCCACGCTGGCCCACTCCGCCGGACCGCTGCGTCCCGATATCGTCCGCGACATGCAATTGGAGAAGCACGGCCTGAACATGATTTCGACCGAGGTCGCGGTCACTTCGCTGGCGCCGGATGGACGGGCACTCGTCCTTTATAAGGACGTGGAAAAGGCAGCTCAGGAGATCGCAAAGTTATCCCAGAAGGATGCGACCAAATATCCGCAGTTCCAGGCGTCTGTTGCGAAAATGGGCCAGGTTATCGGCAAGGCGCTGACGCTGGTTCCGCCCGACATCGACAATCCGAATAAAGCCGATCTGTGGGGCATGCTCAACACGGGACGCGCCCTCCGCAAACTGGGCAAGCGCGATATGTACCGCATGCTGCGCTGGGGACCGATGGCGATCGCCGACCTGGTGGCGGAATATTTCGAGACTGAACTGCTCCGCGCCACTGTCGCCGCACGAGGAATTTTCGGAACCTTCCTAGGTCCCTGGTCCGCTGGCAGCAGCCTGGTGCTGCTGATTCGCGCAGCTGGGGACGAACTGGCCGCAGGCACTTCATGGTTCGCGACTGGCGGCATGGGAGCAGTCACTCAGGCTATGGCCGCCGCCGCCCAGCAGGCCGGGGCCGAAATACGAAGCGGTGCGGAAGTCATCGAAGTTCGCGTTAAGGACGGCGTCGCCAGCGGCGTCGTGCTTTCGAGTGGCGAGGAGATCAACGCCAAGGCTGTAATCTCGAATGCCGACCCCAAACGCACTCTGCTGAAATTGGTCGACCCGGCACAACTGTCGCCCGACTTCGTGATGAAGTTGCAGCACTATCGCATGCCGGGCACGGTCGCCAAGGTCAACCTCGCACTCGCTGGGCTCCCCAAGTTCACCGCTCTCGAAGGCGAAAATCCCGATCGCGCGCTGAGCAGCCGCATCCACATCGGCCCAGAGATCGATTATCTCGAGCGCGCCTTTGACGAATCCAAGTACGGCAATTTTTCCAAGCAGCCCTATCTCGAAGTCGCCATTCCGTCGCTCACAGACCCCAGTCTCGCGCCCGAAGGCAAGCACGTGATGTCGATCTACATGCAGTACGCGCCCTTCAAGCTCAAAGGCAGCGATTGGGAAAAGCAGCGGGTGCCGCTCGGCGATACCGTGGTCAAGACGCTGGCACAATATGCGCCGAACCTGCCGGAGCTGATCCTGAGCCACCAGATCATCACCCCGCAGGATCTCGAAGACACCTACGGACTAACCGGTGGACACATCTTCCACGGCGAGCTCTCGCTGGACCAATTCTTCACTATGCGTCCACTGCTGGATTGGGCGCGCTACCGGACGCCGATCCAGAACCTGTACCTGTGCGGCTCCGGCACTCACCCCGGCGCCGGATTGACCGGAGGTTCAGGCGCCAACGCGGCCCGCGAAATCCTGAAAGACTTGAAGAAGTAGGCCAGGCCACAAGCCACGACATCAGCGAATCCGCTATTGTGACTTTGGTGCCACCCCTCCGGGAAAACGATTGTGCGGAACGCCACCTTAGGATTTACTAATCCAAACCTGTGTTCACAGCTTTCCGCAGGACCGATCAGCGGGAGTTAACGTGGTAGAGGATCCAAAATGGGAGTTGGCCATCCTGGCCACGGTGCAGGGCTTTTATGAAAAGCTCCTGCAGGATTCCATTGGAGGCGAAGTCCCGGTTCCGGCAGGTTTAGAAGCCGTCTCCCTCCAGGAGGGCGATGGCGAGGTCCACGCCACCCTCGGCCGCATGCGCCGCTGGCTGCGACTGCTCGACCAGGCCATCACGCCAGCCATGCTGCGGCGGGCGTTTACCACCGAGACCGATCCGGAGATTGCCGAAGCAGTTCTGCGCTACTTCACCCGCAAAAAAGACACCAGCGACGTAAACCGCGATAAGACCGACCTGGTCGCGACATTTCTGTACCGTCACCCGCGCGTTCCGGGACAATGGGAACGCCGCGGCTACGGACTGGACGGCTCGCTACCGCTTTCACCCTTCGAAATCGCGTTGATTGAAATTCTGGCTGACACCGATCCTCCGTCGCTGCCCGAAGAACACGTACAACTGCTGCGGCGCTTCGATCCGCTACAGGAAGAGGCGCTTGCCTGTAAGGACCTGAATTCTCTGCTCGACTCGGAGATCATCCCGCGCGTTCGGGAACTGAAGCAATCGCTCGACTCGTCGTTCTACCATCCCGGAGTTTTGGCTACCATCGCTCCGTACAACGCGACTTTTGGCAGGAAATTTGACGAGTTCTTCCACTCCGCGACGGTCGAAATCAGAGAGTTCGCCTCAGCCTTGCAGGAGCAGGGCGGCACGATTCTGGGCAACGTAGAAGGTGTGGACGTCACCGTGGAACACGTGGCCTCTCTCGAAGAGAGCGAGTTGCTGAAAATCGACTACGGCACCGCGCTCGACAAGTTTCGCCGGGTTTCCAAATTGAAGCAGGCTTTGGAGCGGCGGCCACCGATGCGCCGCCTGTCGTATTCGGCCCCGGTTCCGACTCCCGCGCCAGCCAAGATGCTTCGCATGCCCGCGCCGAAGCCGGCACGCCCGCCGCGGCCTGCATTGGATGTGCGCGCCCTGCGCTTGGCGGTCACGCCCCAGCAGATCTCGACCGAGGAAACCAAAGTCCGCCAAGTGGAAGAGTCGATTCGGGTATTCGTACGCGTGGCTGACCCGAAATTCCGCCAGATTGTGCCTATGCGCTTCTTCAATTTGACTCTGACTCCGGCTGAGGCCGAGGCCTGCAGCGCTGATTACCTCGAGGAAAAGAGTTTGCGCGGCAGCGTGGCTCGAGTCCTTCTACGCATCGTGGCCGTTGTCGCCCGCATGACCACCGAACTCGAAGAACTCAAGCGGTCGGAGAATTCTCCGTCTTTGTGGAAGCTGCATGCCGACTCGCTCGTGACCCTGCTGGAAGTGGCAACGACGCTGGTGGAAAGCGCCACACGCTTCAGCGAGGAAGCCCATGGACAGGGCAACAAGGCAGCGAGTGAAAGCATCAAAACTTCGTTGCAGCGACTACGCCACCGCTGCGATCTGATCTTCGAAAGTCTGTCCCACACAGGGAACCGCACCCAGCCCGTGTGACCTTTGGCCCGCGTATTTGCGAATAATCTTGTCTTTTTGGCTGCTTCCGGCATCCTAAAGTCTGCTCATGGAGCGTGCTTAGGAAACACTTCGCGCGGGCTGCTGTTTTGATCCTTTTTGTGGGTCTGTGCTCGCCATTCACTTCTGGCTATTCGGTGCTTACCCACGAACAGGTTGTCGACTTGATGTGGAAAGACCAACTGCAGCCGCTGTTGCTGAAGCGCTTTCCCAACTCCACGGAACAAGACCTGCAAAAGGCCCATGCCTACGCCTATGGCGGATGTCTCCTGCAAGACATGGGGTATTACCCGTTCGGCAATAAATTCTTCAGCGACCTGGTGCACTACGTCCGCAGTGGTGACTTTGTCGAGGCATTGCTCGAGGATTCTTCTGACCTCGAACGAGTACGCCTTTGCGCTCGGCGCGCTTGTCCCATTATTCCTCCGACAACAGCGGCCATCCTGTCATCAACCGCGTTGTTGCTATCGAATTTCCCAAGCTGCGAAAGAAATTTGGCGATAACGTCACCTACGCCGATCGATCCCAAAGCCCACATCCGCACGGAGTTCGGTTTCGACATGGCTCAGGTGGCGAAAAATCGTTATACCTCCGACCGCTATCACGACATGATCGGTTTCGAAGTGTCGAAACCACTGGTGGAACGCGCTTTCTTTGAGACCTACGGTCTGAAACTCGACGACGTTTTCGGCAGCGTTGATCTGGCGATTGGTAGCTACCGCCGCAGCGTCAGCGCTCTGATTCCGGAAATGACCAGGGTCGCCCTGCTTTCGCGACGAGACGTGATCGTGAAAGAAGCTCCCGACTTCAACAAGAAGAAATTTCTCTATAACCTTTCCCGTAGCAACTACGAACACGAATGGGGAACGGTGTATCGGAAACCCGGAGTTGGGAGCAGGATTCTGGCATTTTTCCTGAGGTTAATGCCGAAAGTCGGCCCCTTCAAGGCGGTCAGTTTCCAGATTCCCACGCGACAAACCGAAGATATGTACTTCAAGAGTGTGAACGACACGGTTGAGAATTACACTCGCCTGCTCAGCCATGTGGGTCACGACAAGCTTGATCTGCCCAATCGCGATTGCGATACCGGCCGTGAAACCCGCGCCGGGGAATACGGGCTGACCGACAAGACCTATGCCCACCTCGTCGACCAACTTTCCAGCAAGAGCTCGGAGCCACTCAACCCGGGCCTGCGCGAGGACGTCTTGAAGTTCTACGCCGACCTGAATGCGCCCATCGCCACCAGGAAGGATGCCAAGGCCTGGCAACAATTGCAGGACCAGTTGCAGCGTTTGAAGGAACGTCGCCGCCCCGCCGGCACAACCTGCCGCCCAGAGTCAGTAAACGGCTCCTAACGCTTCCGACTTGCCATTCCAGCGTATCCTCAGGCACCTTATAGGCTCGCCCTTTCGAGGGCGGCGCCATGAACATTGCCGATGACAAGTTCTTCCACGCGCGCGTGACCCAGCGCAAGGACTTCGCCTCCGATCTGTGGATGATCCGGGTCCAGGCGAACGGCGAATTCAAATTCGCTCCCGGCCAGTACGCCACTCTGGGCGTGCAGCGTCCGGAGAAGCGTTCCGAACGTCCTTATTCCATCGCGTCTTCTCCCTACGAAAGCGAAATCGAATTCTTCTTCGAACTGGTCCCGCAAGGTGAACTCACTCCACACCTCTACAAGCTTCAAGTAGGCGATGAAATGCTGATGCGGAAAGTTCCCAAGGGACGCTTCACTCTCGACACCAAAGGTGAACGCACCAATCATCTGCTGGTTTCGACCGTCACCGGCGTCGCTCCATTCGTGAGTTACGTCCGCACGCTTTACAAGGACTGGAAAGAAGGAAAGTTCTCCGGCGAGCACAAACTGTTTTTGCTGAATGGCGCCAGCCGGTCATGGGAGTTCGGCTACCTCGACGAACTGCGGAAATTCGCTGCAGAGGTTCCATGGCTGACCTACATACCGACGGTGAGCCGTCCCTGGGACGATCCGAAGTGGACGGGAGAAATCGGACGCGTCGATGACCTGATCCGCAAATACTCCGACATGTGGGGCCTCAACGGCGCCAACTCAGTCGGCTACCTGTGCGGACATCCCGAGATGATCGAGCGCGGCAAGGGCATCCTGCAGCGTATCGGCTTCGCCAAGGAATTCCTCAAAGAAGAGATCTACTGGATCCCGGGAAAAGAAACCAAGACAGCTTAGCCTTTGAATCCAGCGACAAAGAACTGCGACTTCTAGCTCTCGGCGGGAGCGAAAAACACCAGCATCACGAGTTCTTCCACGATGTCGTAGAAGCGATGTTCTACCTCCGCCGCCACGAAAATTACGCTTCCCTGGCTGACGTCGTGGTCCTCCGAACCTGCCCGCATTCGTGCCCGCCCTCGCACCACGTAGTACATTTCATCTTCCCTATGAGGCTTTTGCTGATCGGTGGCTCCGGCAGGCAGGGTGTACACTCCAGCGCTCATCGACGAGACTCGCAGAAATTCGAGATATGACTTCCCCGCCCGTCCCCGTTGCTTGTCGAGTTGGTCGATCTCGAAGAACTCTGCTGGTTTCATACCTGATCCAATTTCATCGAAACGCGCCGTCGAAAAATATCTCCGTGTACTGGCACGCCAGATCTTCCTCCCGCAGCGAACCCTCCGGCCGATACCACTGGTAAATCCAGTTGATCATACCGAGTAAGGCAAAAGCGGCAGCCCGCGGACTCACGCTGCCTTTCGACCCTCGTGCTTGTTGCACTTCGGCGATCACACCCTCCACAAAGTGCACGTAATCTTTTTTCCGAGAATTGATATGGCGACGCAGCGGCGGCGACAACGGATGGTTCTCATGCAACATCACCGTAATCTCCCGATCGCGCACGCTTAGAACTACCTCCATGTGCCGCCTGATCAGTGCCCGCAAACGCTCCTCTGGATCGACGATCGCACGCACCCCATCAATCACGCGTTCCTGCGTGATGTCCATGGCATGATTCATCAGATTGAACAGGATTTCTTCCTTGCTCTGGAAGTGATGGTATAGACCACCCTTGCTGAGCTTAAGGGCTGCAGCGACGTCGTTCATCGAAGTGGCGTCATAACCCTGTTGCTGAAAAAGACGGGCGGCGGCGCGCAGGATTTCCTGTCGGGAATCAACTGTAGTGTCGCGAGTCATCGCCGAAAGAATATACAGCCTGAAACCATATTGCCAATCGTCAAATTTTGGATTTTCTTTGCGGCGTTGCTTCGCGCGCTTTGCGGCAAAGGGTTCGTTGTAGCAGAATCTAAACCAAAAGCTTGAACCGCAAAGTACGCAGAGGATTCCGCAAAGGTCGCAAAGAAAGGCTCAATATCTTCCGCTTGCGCCCCGAATTCCAAAGATCAACCGTTCTCTGTCATAATCTTTCCCTCATGGATCTCAAACACATTAGTCGCGGCATCACCGACGGACGTGATCAGGCCCCGGCCCGTGCCATGTTTAAGGCAATCGGATTCACCGACAGCGATCTGGCGAAACCCATCATCGGCGTTGCCAACACCTGGATCGAAACCATGCCCTGCAACTTTCACCTGCGGCGCTTGTCCGCCAAGGTGAAGGAAGGCATTCGCGCCGCTGGCGGAACCCCGATGGAGTTCAACACCATCGCTATCAGTGACGGCGAGACCATGGGCACGGAAGGCATGCGGGCCTCGCTGGTCAGCCGTGAACTTATCGCTGATTCGATCGAACTGGTTTGCCGCGGACAAATGTTCGACGCCGTGGTTTGCGTCGTAGGCTGCGACAAAACTATCCCCGCCGGAGCCATGGCGCTTGGCGCGATTGAATATTCCCGGACTCGTCCTCTACGGCGGCACCATCGCGCCCGGCAATTTTCGCGGCAAGGACGTCACTATTCAGGATGTATTCGAAGCCGTCGGCGCAAACGCCGCCGGAAAGATGACGGACGCCGACCTGCATGAACTGGAAGGTGTCGCCTGTCCCGCCGCGGGCGCCTGTGGGGGCCAATACACCGCCAACACGATGTCCACGGCCATGGAAATGATCGGGCTTTCTCCCATGGGTTTCAACAGTGTTCCCGCCATGGATCCGCAAAAAGACCAGATTGCATTCGACTGCGGCGCTGTAGTGATGAAGCTGTTGCGCGAGGGTGTTTGTCCCAAAGACATTCTTACGCGCCATGCTTTCGACAACGCCATCGCGGGCGTAGCGGCCACGGGTGGTTCCACCAATGCAGTCTTGCACCTGCTCGCAATTGCACGCGAAGCCGGTGTCCCACTGCACATCGATGATTTCCAGAAAATTAGTGAACGCACTCCTGTGCTTGCAGACCTGAAACCTTCAGGACGTTTTGTGGCCGCTGACATGCACCGCGCTGGCGGAATCGGGTTGCTGGTAAAGCGTATGTTAGAAGGCAAATACTTACATGAGAATTCGATCACAGTCTCAGGCCAGACTTTGGGAGCCGAAGGCTCCAAGGCCACAGAAACCCCTGGCCAGGAAGTGATCGCGCCTCTGGACAAGCCGCTGAAGAAGACTGGCGGCCTCGTGATATTGCATGGCAATCTCGCACCCGAAGGTTGTGTCGCGAAAATCAGCGGCCACGAGCGCCTGAGCCATCGCGGTCCTGCACGAGTTTTCGAATCCGAAGAAGACGCCATGGCCGCAGTCACCGGAAAACGCATCAAGGCCGGCGACGTGGTCGTCATCCGCTACGAAGGGCCTAAGGGTGGTCCTGGAATGCGCGAGATGCTAAGCGTGACGGCAGCGATTGTCGGCGAGGGTCTGGGCGGATCGGTCGCCCTTCTGACCGATGGACGCTTCAGCGGCGCCACTCGCGGCCTTATGATGGGGCACGTCTCACCCGAGGCCGCACTTGGCGGACCGATCGCCGCAGTGCACGAAGGCGATACCATTCACATCGACATCAACCAGCGTGTACTCGAAGTCGAAGTCAGCGACGCGGCCCTGCGCCAGCGCATGGCCCACTGGAAGGCGCCGCAACCGCGCTACCCGACCGGTGTGTTTGCGAAGTATGGAGCGCTCGTGTCATCGGCATCGGAAGGTGCCATCACCAGGCCTAAATAGTTCGAGGCCTTCTCTTTCAACCGAACGAAATTCATGAACCACGAAGGACACGAAGTGTCACGAAGGCTCGAATCTTGGGCTTTCCTTCGTGTAACTTCGTGTCCTTAGTGGTTCATGGTTTCGGGATTGACCGATTACCAGCGCTCTCAGGATGACTTATAGTTGTAGGGCAAATGCGTAATCGGTGTCGTCCGTACTAAACCGGCCTCGGTATTCCGGTCTATTCTTATCCGAACAATTTTGATCCTCTTCCAGGAGTCCCACGTCGCCATGCGTCTGAAAATGAGTTCGTCTGTCGTCTTAATGACGATCATCGCAATCCTTTTTGCCGTTTCGCCAGCCTCCGCCCAATCCCGCCGCAAAGTAATCATCGATCAGGACGCTCGTGGTCCTGCCACCACCGACCAGCAGTCCATGATCGTCCTGTTGCAGTCGCCCAATGTCGATGCCCTGGGCATCACCATCGTCAGCGGCGATATGTGGCGAGACGAGGAAGTGGCGCACACGTTACGCATGCTGGAGATCATCGGTCGCACCGATGTTCCGGTTTACCCCGGCGCGGTTTATCCCCTGATCAATCGTGAGGAAACTATCAAGCGCTGGGAAATGCTTTACGGCAAGGTGAATTACAAAGGCGCGTGGAACCGCGATCCCACCGGAGATGGGCAGCGCGGAAGATATCACGCTCCGAATGAAGTCCCCGATTTGCCCGAGGGCAATCCCACCACCAAAGCGGCGATGGAAGATGCCGCTCATTTCATCATCCGCATGGTCCACAAATATCCACACGAGGTGACGATATACGCAGGCGGACCGCTTACCAACCTCGCGCAGGCCCTGAGCCTCGATCCGCAGGTTGCCGACCTCGCGCAGGAACTCGTGATCATGGGTGGAAGCATTGCTCCGGTCGTGCCGCAGGAGTGGCAGACGGAAAATCGCCGCGAGTTCAATTTCTGGTGGGACCCGGAAGCAGTCCACATGGTACTGACTTCTCCGTGGCACAAGATCACCATCACGACTGTGGACATCTCGGTCAACACCCGCATGACCAAAGCGATGATTGCTGAAATTGCAAAGTCGTCCAGCCCGTCCGCCCAATACATCGCGAAGTATGCAGACGAAGAATTCCTGTGGGACGAACTTGCGGCAGCCGCCTGGCTCGATCCGAGCATCATCACAAAAGAGACCACGCTCTACATGGATATCGACATCACGCACGCTGCGGGCTACGGCAACGTCCTGGTCTGGGCACCAGGCTCACAGCCAGGATTGGGCGAGCAACTAGTTCACGTCCAGGATGAACTCAACCTCGAAACGTTTTACAAGATGTTTATCGATTTGATGTCAGGTACGGCGCCGAACACCAGCGCAAACTGAATCGGGATGGCGTGCCTGACGCAAGAACACTTGATATAACAATTTTCATTCCGCAGCTACGGAACTTACCGACGGGCTGTGCATCCTGAGCGGCTTTAGTCCGAAGATTCCTCGCGCGCATCGCAGAGGCTCGGAAAGTACAAATTCGCTCCACGAGGGATACTCGCAAGCTCCGCATGGCGCACTGCGTTGAGGTACAGAAGTGCGCCGTCCAAGAACGAACCGCGCAATCCGCGAATCATCGGCTCCGTCTAATTAGTGAAAGGCCTTTCATGAAAGTCGCTTCTGCTGCCCGCCTTGTTCTCGCAATTCTCTCTTTTGACCTTTGTCGCGGGTGCCCAAAGCCCCTCCCTTGCCCGCGCCATCGGCGACCCCCAAGCGCCCGGTCACTGACGAGTATCGGGGAGTAAAGGTCACCGACGACTACCGCTGGCTGGAAAACTGGGACGATCCCGAAGTCAAGCAATGGAGCGCGGCGCAGAATGTCCGCAGCCGCGAGTATCTGGACCATCTGCAGGCACGGCCGGCCATCAAACAACAGATTAAACAGGCTGTCAGCGGCAGTTCTGCGTCTTACTACGGTCTGCGGTATCGCGGCGGCGTCCTGTTTGCCATGAAATACCAACCGCCCCAGCAGCAGCCCGCGCTGGTAGCGTTAGCCTCAGCCGATGATCCCGGCAGCGCCAACACCATTTTCGATCCCAACGCATCGAGCGCTAAGGGTTCGACTGCTGTGGATTTTTACGTGCCTTCTCTGGATGGAAAATACGTTGCCGCCGCGCTTTCCGAAAATGGATCTGAAGACAGTTCGGCTCACGTCTTCGAGGTGGCCACCGGCAAGGAACTCTCCGACGTGGTGCCTCGCGTGAACTTCGCCACCGCAGGCGGGAGTCTCGAATGGAAGGCTGACAGTTCCGGCTTCTATTACACCCGTTATCCGCGCGGGAATGAACGTCCTCCCGAGGACGCCAATTTCTTCCAGCAGGTTTACTTTCACCGCCTTGGCACCGATATCAGCCAGGACACCTACGTCATCGGCAAAGATTTTCCGCGCATCGCCGAAATCAAGTTGCAATCCAGCGACGATGGAAAGTGGCTGATCGCCGCCGTGGGCAACGGCGATGGCGGCGAGTTTGCGCACTACGTCATGGACGCAAGCGGACGCTGGACCCAGGTGACGCATTTCGCCGACGCGATCGTCGCCGTCAAACCCGGACCAGACGCCGCCCTCTACCTGCTCTCTCGCAAAAACGCGCCGCGCGGCCAGATCCTGCGCCTGCCGCTGGCGCATCTCGACCTTTCTGATGCCAAGGTGATCGTCCCGCAAAGCTCCGGCTCCGGCAGCGACGAAAGCGGTCGTGCTTCGATTGACGACTTTGCCCCCGCCCCGGGACACCTTTATGTGGCCGATCTTTTAGGTGGACCTTCGCGTTTACGTGTCTTCGATCTGCTGGGCCATTCCCTTCCCGCGCCGCCCCTGCCTACGGTTTCGGCCATCGACCAGATGGTTCCGGTTCAAAGTGGCGACGTGTTGGTTCGCGTCGGCACATACCTTGAGCCGGCAGCGTGGTATCGCCTTGACGCCACTGGAAAATCCACTCGCACTGGGCTTTTCGGAACTTCGCCCGTTCACTTCGACGACACCGAAGTGGTCCGCGAATTCGCTGTCTCCAAGGACGGAACACGGGTTCCGCTGAACATCATTCGACGCAAAGGCACCAAGCTCGACGGCACCAACCCGACGCTGCTTGAAGGCTACGGCGGATACGGCATCAACATGACACCGTACTTTCTCGGATCCTTCAACCGGATATGGCTCGATCACGGTGGCGTGTATGCCATCGCCAACCTGCGCGGTGGCGGCGAATACGGAGAAGAGTGGCACCAGGGAGGCCGGCTCACCACAAAGCAAAATGTCTTTGACGACTTCATCGCCTGCGCCCAACACCTGATTGAACGCAATTACACCTCGCCTGCTCACCTGGCCAGCATGGGCGGCAGCAACGGCGGATTGCTCATGGGCGCGGCCTTCACGCAACGTCCCGACCTTTTCCGCGCCGTCGTCTCCTACGTCGGAATTTATGACATGTTGCGCGTCGAACTCGATCCCAACGGCCAGTTCAACGTGACCGAGTTCGGTACAGTCAAAGACCCTGCCCAGTTCAAGGCCCTGTACGCCTACTCGCCATATCATCACGTCAAGGACGGAACCGCGTATCCCGCTATCATTTTTCCCACAGGCGAGAACGACCACCGGGTGAACCCCATGCAATCACGCAAGATGACGGCACGCCTGCAGGCTGCCTCAAGTTCAGGACATCCCATCCTGCTGCGAACATCGGCCAGCGCCGGACATGGGATCGGCACGTCCCTCGATGAAGGAATCGAGGAAGAAGCCGACGTGCTCAGCTTCCTGTTCGACCAGCTGGGAATCGACTACGCTCCGGCAAAATAAGGTAAGAACCAATCGGAGTGGCGGCAAGGAGATGCAAATCTTTGCGCATTGTTCCTCGCCGTCCGTCCTTTCGACGATTAAAGTCTCGTCAAAACAATAACTTACAAAAATTAGCCTTTGGCCCCCAAACTGCCAATATAGGGACAGGTTCGTGAGTTAGCGGTGATTACGGCCTGCCGGACTCACAGCTCAGAAACAGCAAGAAGCGTTACTGAGCCGCCAAATTGTCTGCAAGAACAGCTTTTCGGGGGAGAGGTTGTTCTACGAACGCCCAGGACTTAACCGAGTCCCGGGCGTTTCGTTTTGCGGGAAGCCCTGAAAGGGCGAAAGACGGGCTGCCTTTACGGCCGGCGCGCCGGTGCCGGGCCCGGAGGCAGAATCTCAGGCTCAGCGGACTGAACCCGCGCACGGGTCACGAAGAAGACTGCAGCCGTCCAGGTAGGAAACAGATCGAAGCCTGGAACCAGTTCCGCCGCGATCGTCGGCAGGAACGCCCAATGCCATCCCAGAAGCTCAACCAGAATCAACGCCGCCAGGACATCCAGGGCGGCATCCGCCGGTGACAATCCCCCGGCAGCGAATAGCGGCAAAAAGCCGATCTGGATGGCATCCACCGCAATCGCTACCAACCAGGCCAACCGGTGCTGCGGGGCCTTTACGGATTTCAGAAACTCAAACAGCTTCATAACATCTCTAGGATACACCCAAGGCCATCATCAGCCACGTGGGGACAGCCGCCCCCGGCTGTCCCCACCCATGTTTTGCCGCTGTCCGCGTCAGCGGTTCTATTTGGCGACCGCCACCGGACGCGCCGGCGTCCCGTCCGCCTTCACGTAGTGGGCATACCAAGCCAGATAGCGCTCCAGCCGGTCCTTGAGATGCGACGGCGACTTGAATTCGTGATATTCGCCTGGATAAACCACCAGCTCAGTTTCGCGTCCCAGACTCTTTAGCGCCTGATACATCTGCTCGCCGCCCAGGATTGGCACATTCCAGTCGATGTCGCCGCCCATAAACAAAGTCGGTGTGGTGATATTGGTGATTTTGTAGAAAGGCGAAACTTTGTCCCAGACCGCCCGGTCTTTCCACGGATATCCCAGTTCCAGTTCGTAGTCGCGAATGTAGCGGTCGTGTCCGTACATTGATGCGAAGAGCGCGGAGCCTGCACCCGAGATCGCCGCCTTGAAGCGTGTGGTCTGAGCGATGATGAAGTCCGTTGAGATGCCGCCGTACGACCATCCTCCAACTCCCAGCTTGTCGGGATCTACCAGTCCCTGCGCGATGGCATAGTCGACCATTGCCATATCGTCCTGAAAATCCTTGTTGCCCCAATCGGCGTTAATAGCCTTCGCGAAAGCCTGTCCGTATCCGGTCGAGCCGCGTGGATTGGGATACAACACCACGTAACCATTGGCCGCAAAGAGTTGCGCCAAATGCGTGTACTCCGCGTAGTAAGCCCAGACCGGTCCGCCGTGGGGACGAAGAATCGCCGGATATTTCTTTCCCGGCACGTAGTCGACCGGCTTGTAGAGATAACCGGAGACAGTGGTGCCGTCTTTGCTCTTGAACTTCACGTACTCGGGCGCGGTCAGCTTCACCTGAGAGATGAAGGCGTCGTTGGTGTGCGAGATCTGCGTCAGCTTGCCGCCGGGAATGGTGTAAATCTCGCTGGGACGATCCGGAGTAGTGATCTGCGCCGCCACTTCTCCGGACTTTGCGACCGAGTAAGCATAAAGCATCAGGCGACCGCCGATGGGACGCGTGACCTCGCCGCCGGCGGCGGGAATGCTGCAGAGGTTCTGCGTTCCATCATCGTCGGCGATGAAATAAATGGATTTTCCATCCGGCGAGAAATGCGGTTCGCTGGATACGCGGTCGAAGGCCGTGGTCAGGATTTTTGCCGCGCCGCCTCCAGCCGGCGAAACCGCAATGTGATTCGTGCCGTAAATCGAAAGCTTGGGATCGGGTTGCGAGACATAGGCGATCCACATTCCGTCGGGTGACCAGGTTGGTGAATCATCAAGACCTGGACTGGTCGTGACCTGCGTCGGATGCGCGCCTTTGTTGGTGTTGTCAGCGGCCACGACGAAAATGTTTGAGTCGTAGTTGCGGTCGGGATCCGGTCCGGTGCGCTTGCTGCCGAAGGCGAGAAACTTTCCGTCGGGCGACCAGTCGGGATGCTCGTCATCGAAGTCGCCCGACGTGACTTGCGTCAATGTCTTGGTGGCGACATCGAACACATACAGATGAGTGCGCAGGCGCTCCAGATAACCAATTTCATCTTCCTTGAATTGATACCGGTCAACTACCCACGGACGCGCCGCTTTGGGCTTCTTGTCTTTGGTTTCCTTGCCTTCGTTCTTCTCCTGCGCTTTTTCTTTCCCCTCTTTCAAATCTTCAGGAGACGGATCTTGCAGCACAAGAACCAGGCGCTTGCTGTCCGGCGACCAGGCAAACTCCTTGACATCCTGAACGGTGTCAGTGAGAGGCTGGGCTTCGCCGCCCATCCGGTTCAGCAACCATACTTGGGTCTTGCCTTCATCGCGCTTTGACAGGAATGCTAGAAATCTTCCGTCGGGACTCCAGCGCGGATGGTCCGACGACTCTTCCTCGGAGGTCATCGGAACGGCATCACCACCCGCCGTCGGTACCGT
Source organism: Terriglobia bacterium (assembly GCA_963741105.1). GTDB lineage: Bacteria > Acidobacteriota > Terriglobia > Terriglobales > Acidobacteriaceae > JAIQFF01. The sequence goes on along the minus strand of CAVUGT010000022.1, from coordinate 9,205 downwards.
CCAGATACGCGACTTGTTGTCGTCGTCTTTTAGAGACGCGGTGGAAACGGTGTAAGCCACCCACTGTCCGTCCGCGCTGATCTGCGGGTCATCGACATCTTTCACCTGAAAATAATCGTCAACTGTGATGGGATGCGGCGCAGGCGAGGCTTGTGCCGCCGCAATGGAAAGAAGAGCCGATGACACGAAGAGGACTGCTGCTACGAGCAGAAAGCGTGGCCGAGGATTCATTCGTGTGACCCCTGGACATAAAAAGAAGGATTTTTAAAAAATCTGCCGGAGTGTAGCACAGATGAGTCGCAATGTAGGCGCGAGCGCCCACGCTCGTGCGTGATCACTGCGAACACAGCACAGACAGAAACATTTGATTCACAAAGACACGTAGGGACAGTTGCCCTCGGCTGTCTCCAGGCAGTCTGTTACGCGATCACAGGGGCGTTGCTGACTCCGGCCGTGCCGAACACGCGCCGGTAGCGCTCGATTTCCTCTGGCGGCCCCATGGCCTTCGAATAATTGTCGGAGAGTTTGACAGCCGGCCGGCCGTCAACGTCATGCACCTTGCAGATCAGGCTGACTGGATCAAATCCACTGCCACCGGCCGGGTCACATCCGCGAAAATCGTTGGTCAGAAGCGTGCCCCACCCGGCACTGACCCGGGTTCGCCGCCCCGGCGTCCATTTACTGCGATCCAGAAAATCGGCCGCGCCGCGGAAGTCCTTGGCTGTAGCGCCACCTGCGAACGTCCCACCGAAATAGGCGTGCAGGCCCAGGATGTCATCGACGTCCAGTGCATCCGAAGCAATGACCAGTTTTTCTTTTGGGTCCCGGCCTCGCCCTTTCAGCCATTCAATGTATTCGTCGCCCGCGATGTACGGATTCTTACTGTCGACGCGCTGCCCCGTCCAATCCGCCGCCCAGTCGGGGGCGTTTTTCAGAAACTGCGTGGTACCAAATGTGTCAGGCAGCATGATGAGCAGCGCGCCCTCATACGTTTTCTGCCACAACTCCAGGACGCGATACTGGGAAGCTTTGAGCGCGACGTCGTCCGGAGCCAGTGCAGCCAGCACCATCGGAATCTCGTGTGCGTTGGTTCCAATCGCTTCCAGATCGTGCTTGTGGGCAAGAAATGCGTTCGACGTTCCGGTAAAAGAATCTCCCAGATTCGACGCCATGGCCTCGACCACATATTCCTGCCATAGAAAACTGTGGCGGCGGCGCGTTCCGAAGTCAGCCACATGCAGATCAGGAACGCCAATCAACTGCTCGATCTTCCCCCACAACTTCGTCTTCGCCCGAGCGTACAGAATGTCGAGACCAAATTCGCTCAATCGTTTCAGATTGGCACGCGTCTTCAGCTCGTCGATGATCGCGAGCGCGTAGAGTTCCCACATTGTGGTCTCGGTCCACAGGCCTTTGAAGAGAAGATGAAAGTGGCCATCTTTGACCGACAACTCGTAATCCGACAACCTGAAATCCCGCTCCAGCCAGGCCAGAAATGCCGGTTCGAAAATTCCGCGCTGACCGTAGAAGGTGTTGCCGGCCAGCCACACCAATTCCGATTTTCGAAAGCGCAAGCGTCGAACGTGTTCCAACTGCGCCGTTAGTTCCTCCGGCGCAAACATATCCGCCAGACGAACTGACGATTTCCGGTTCAAAAGTGAAAACGAGACCGGAGTCTTGGGATAGTGCTTCCAGATAAACTGCAGCATCAGCAGTTTGTAAAAGTCCGTGTCCAGCAAGGATCGCGTGACCGGGTCTAACTCCCAGTTGTGGTTATGCGCCCGTTCCGCGAAGTTAACAATCATCAGCTCATATCCTTATCACGCGCCCTGACTGCCATGCGTTATTTCAATTGTGCCACTGCATTTTCCAGATCATCCGCCGCTTTGCCGATCCCTGCGGCGGCTGTTTCTATGACCTGGGCAACCTGTGGAATCTGCCCATCCGCTTCCTTCCACTTTTTCGCGTCCATGTATTCGCGGACCGCTGCGATCGGCTTCGCCCCGTAACCCGTGTAAGCGCCCGGCGCGTAAATCTGGTTCTTGAACCAGGGACGCTCCGGAAGCCCCTTTTCATTCAGAAACAGCCGGGAGACCTTGAGCACATCCGCATTCACCTGACTCACAGCCTGCCCGGAAAGCGCCGGCGATCCTTTTCCCTGCCAAGCCACAAGGGCTTTTGAATAACGCTCCGAACTTTTCTTCAAAAGCTCAATCGCATTCTTCATGGGAGAAAAATTCATGTACGGCGGCACCATCTCGGCCGGAGGCGGCGTCGAGGGCTTGCGGGGATCTGCCGTGGCAGTGAATACGCCTTCCTGTAACTCCAAATTACGTTCGGTAAATTCGTCCTGCTTGTCCTTGAGCAACTTCTCCAGCTCTGACTCGTATTTCGCGATCGCTTCGGCCTGAGGGGAGTAGTCCACGGGAATCAGATCAGCACCGGCCAGCCGCATCATTGTGGTGCCCGCAGTCTGCGCCAGGGCGCGTCCGTAAGCGAAATCCGTGTCCGCGAAATGGGTGTACCAGTAGAAATCATCGTAGATGGAATGATACTGGTCTCCATCGTCTTCGTCGCCAAACTCCACGCTCAAGGTCGAGATTCCAGCGAAATCCTGGAAGGCGGTAAAGTCCGATCCGTCGCCCAGGGCCTTCACCTCAAGATCGCTGCGCTTGCGGATCGAGTTGCGCTCGTCTGCATCTTTCGCCCTGGCGATGCTGGCCAGATGCGAACGTTGAAATACCGACATGCGAGTTTCCGGGTCCTGCACATCGCGCGCGACCCCGCTGATGAAAGTCTGCAGGTCCTGGGTCCCGCCGGGGAACATGAATCCCCTGTCGTTGCCGTCCGAGTTGACGTACGCGACGGCATGAGCTTTAAGTTCATCCGCGTGGGCCTCGACCCACTCTACCGAGCCAAGCAATCCCGGCTCTTCTCCGTCCCACGCGCAATAAATAATGGAGCGCTTCGGCGTCCAGCCCTGGCGATGCAGTTCGCCCAGCATGCGCGCTTCTTCCAGCACGGCGGCCATGCCAGAAATCGGATCAGAGGCGCCGTTCACCCACGCATCATGGTGATTTCCGCGCAAGACCCAGCGCTCATCATCCGATCCATGCAAGGTTGCGATAACGTCGTAGAGCGGCTTGATGTCCCAGTTGGAAGCAACTTTCAGATGAACCTGAGCCGGCCCCGGACCGATGTGATAGGTGACCGCCAACGCGCCGCGCCAACTATCCGGCGCAACCGGTCCCTTCAAGGCCGAGAGTAGTGGAAGGGCGTCCGCGTAAGAAATCGGAAGCACGGGAATCTTGGTGATGGTCTTCGCTTCTTTGACTGAAAGCCGCTTCGCATCCGCAGTGGCCGCCACCCCCGGCGTCAGAGGATCTCCGGGATAGTCGGTATCCATCACGCTGCCGCGTTGCACGCCCTCTCGCGGCCGCCAGCCTCCAGCAGGATAGTCGTCACCTCTGTAATAGCCATCGCCTTCGGGGTCCGAATAAATGATGCAACCTACGGCTCCGTGCTCACCGGCAACCTTCGGCTTGATGCCGCGCCAGCCCGAACCGTAGCGGGCGATCACGATGGCGCCTTTGACCGAAATTCCCAGGCGATCGAGTTGGTCATAATCCTCGCGATTGCCATAATTCACGTACACCAGCGGTGCGGTTACGTCTCCATCGATGGAATATGCGTTGTAAGTCGGCAGTTGCTCGCTGGTCTGGCCGCTCGTGGGATCAGACGGCAAAACAGGCTCCTGCAGCTTGGCCTGAAATTTGGTCGGCTGCAGCATCTCGACCACACGGATCTTCGGCGTCGGAAACAATGCATTGAAGACCTCGATCTTCGCGTCGAATCCCCACTCTTTGAATTTAGAGAGCATCCATTCGGCGTTGTCTTTGTCGTACGGCGACCCAACGTGATGCGGACGCGCACTCAATCGGCGCATGTTCTCGCGAATATTGTCCGGCACAATTCCGGCCTGAAATTTCTTCTCCCAATCACTTTCGAGCGCCGCACTGGGCGCGCTGTATCCCGTAAAGCTGTGGGGCGTCGAAACCGCGGGTGCCTGTCCTCGCCCCGGCTGGGCTGAAATCAGTTGGGTCACGGCGAGCAGTGAACCGCAAATCCACCGAAGTGTCATGAATTCCTCTCGTTATGAAATGGGTATAGAAACAGCGGGAAAGCAGGGCCACGAGTCTTAATCAAGCCTCAGGTGCAGACGCCAAAACATTTCATCATTGGACAAAAATGACCAGCCTTTATACCCGGCTGATCGCCTCCAATTCTACCCTTCCGGCACTGTTTTCTTTAGACGGACGAACGAGATTTCCGATTTAATTCTGCTGTCGACCAGAACACAAATCTTTACGAAGGAATATCCTAGGGACGATCTCCAACGTTCCTCCAGGTGCACATGAAGCGTCGTGACTTTGTTAAGTCGTCCGTTCTCACCCTAGGCAGCGCATTCCTCCCAAAGTCCCTGACAGCTCTCTCGCCCGAAACGCCGGCACCCGATCCGGGGGTCAAGCGTGTCCTCGTCATGTTCAAATGCCACTTCGATGCCGGCTTTATCGACACGCAAACCGCTGTCGTCCATCGTTATTTTTCGCAGCACTTCCCACAGGCCATGGTGATCGCCGAGCAATCCCGCGAGTCCGGGGCCCGGCGTTATGTATGGACCACCGGCTCATGGCTTCTCTACGAGTATCTCGAACAAGCCTCGCCGCAGGACCGCCGTCGAATGGAACAAGCCATCTCGCAAGGAGACATTGCCTGGCATGCCATCCCTTTCAGTTGGCAGAGCGAGATGATGGACGCCGACATGATTTCCGCCGGCATCGCTCTCTCGCATTCTCTGGACGCACGTTTCGGCCACACCACCACGGGCGCGAAGATGACCGACGTCCCCGGCCACACCCGCGGCATCATCTCGCCGCTCGCCGCACAGGGCGTAAAGTTTCTCGACATCGGGGTCAACGACGCCAGCACTCCCGCCGAACTTCCTCCACTCTTCGTGTGGAAAGACGCGAGAGGCGCTTCGCTCGTCGTTATGTATCACCACAGCTACGGCAGCATCGTACACGTGCCCGGCTCCGACCTGGCCGTCGCCATCGTCGTGCGCGACGACAACAGCGGCCCGCATCCTCTGGCTGAAATCGCGGACACTTACTCGGCATTGGGCCTCCAGTTCCCTAACGCAAAGATCACGGCGACCGGCCTTACGGAAATCGCCAATGCCATCGAACCCTTCCGCAACAACCTTCGCACCATCAGTCAGGAAATCGGAGACACCTGGATTTACGGTGTTGCCAGCGATCCCGTGAAAATCGCACGCTATCGAGAGCTGGCCCGCCTTCGTCGTTCGTGGATCGCTAGCGGCAAATTTAAGTCCGGCGACACTACTGACCTCGCTCTACTGCGAAAACTTCTCCTCGAAGCTGAACACACCTGGGGAACCGACACCAAAACCTGGCTTGATTTCGATAACTACATCCCGCGCGATCTGTCCAAAATGCTCGATACAAAAAATTACAAAGTGGTCGAATTCAGCTGGACTGAAAAGCGGCAAGACCTCTTCGACGGAATCGCCACGCTGCCCGCAGCTCTACGCGACGAAGCTCAAAGCGCTATTCGAGCGCTTGCCCCTAAGCCGCCGGAACTCCGTGGCGCAACGCCTCATACCGCGGGAAAGGAAATCGAGGCCACACACTTCATCGTCGCACTCGATCCCCGCACCGGAGCCATTCATCGACTGCGAAACAAGCAGACAGGCCGCGAGTGGGCGTCTCCAGATCATCCTCTCGCGCTCGCCTCTTACCAGACTCTCTCGCCTGCGGACTACTCGCGGTTCTTCGCCAACTACATCATCAGCAACGCTGACTGGGCAAAAAAAGACTTTGGCAAGCCCAACATCGATCGCTTTGGAGCAGAGAGCCGCGAATGGAAACCCACGCTCTCGAAACTTGAAATCGCCCAGACGGGGCACGACTACCAACTACTTGCGCATCTTGAATTCCGTGACAATGAGTCATTTACTTCTGGTCGGGCCGCGTTTCCGCGGATCATGTATCTCAAGCTCACGCTGCCCAGCGCCGAGCCCGTGATCCATCTGGAGTTCTCCTGGTTTGAAAAGCCAGCGACACGCATGCCTGAGGCACTGTGGCTCAGCTTCAATCCGAAGGTTACGGATCAGCGGAATTGGATCATGAACAAATCCGGCGAGCAGGTTTCGCCCTTCGACGTCGTAGCCAGCGGCAGCCGCCACCTGCACGCCGTTTCCTCAGCCTTCGGCTATCGGGACCAAGAGAGCTCTTTCATGGTCGAGACCCTCGATGCGCCCCTGGTTGCCTTCGGCGAGAAGTCTCCTCTCAACTTCTCCCGCTCGCAACCTGACCTTTCGGGCGGAGTGCACTGCAACCTCTTTAACAATGCTTGGGGCACCAATTACGTGATGTGGTTTGGCGAAGACATGCGCTTCCGCTTCGTGCTCCGTCCCTGAGCCGGTCGAAGTACTCTGCTCGGGAGCGCAGTGGTGAAACCCGAGAATTAAGGCGCTGATTGCATCTCGCGGCTGACCTGTTCAGCGGTCGCCAGCACTCGAAGCGTATTTTCACCCAGGATTTTGCGGATATCGGGTTCCGAGTATCCCTTTTTGAGCAGCGCGCCTGTGATATGCGGCAGGTAGCTTACGTCGTCCATTCCTTCTGGCATGGAAGCGCCATCAAAGTCGGAGCCCAGTCCCACGTGATCCGCGCCCACCAGTTTGACGGCGTGGTCGATGTGGTCGACGATCCGTTCCCAGGAAACATGCGGTAATTTGCCTTCAGCAGTTGCTTGCTTCTCCTCCTCGCCCATCTTTTCTCCCATGCAGGCCTCGTCGTCGCCACATTGCTTCTTGAGTTTGTCCATCATCTCCACGACGCCCCCTGACCATTTGTCCGAGGCGTCTTTGTAAGCCTGATCGATGAAACTCTTTTCGTAATTGATCTGGATGACGCCGCCCTTCGCCGCCAGCGCTTTAATCATGTCGTCGGTCATATTGCGGACGTGATCGCACAATGCGCGGCACGAGGAATGCGAGGCGATCAAGGGAGCCTTGCTGACCGCGAGAGCGTCGTAGAAAGTTTTGTCGGAGACGTGAGAGATATCGACCAGGATGCCCTGCCGGTTCATCTCGCGGACAATGTCTTTGCCGTAGTCGGTGAGCCCGTTGTGGGCGGGCTTGTCGGTTGAGGAGTCCGCCCATTCGTCGTTGTAGAAGTGGGAGAGAGTCATGTAGCGAACGCCAAGTTCGCTGTAGATACGGACCATGCGGATGTCGTTCCCCAGCATGTGTCCGCCTTCGATACCCATCAGGACAGCGATTTTCTTTTCTTTATGTGCACGTCGCACATCATCGGCAGTGCGGGCGAAGGCAAGATCCTTGGAATTCTTCCGCACGTTTTGCTGGACCGCATCGATCTGGTCAAGAGCTTTTTGAATGGCGAGCGGTCCCATGGTGCGTCCATCAATCCAGATGGAAAAGAAAATGGCGCCCAAACCGCCTTCACGCATGCGCGGGATATCGATGTGACCCGAGGCATTGCGTTTGCCCAGGTCGAAATCCTTGGAGAACAAGCGCTGTGTAGTGTCGTCGTGAGTGTCCACAACGATGGAGGAGAAATGAAGTTTCCGGGCCTGATCAGAAATCGAGTTGGAACCGGCGGGAGCAGAAATCAGTAATGCTACGGCGCCGAAAAGACAAACGAACATCGTGGCGAGCGAGCGGATCATCAATCCTCCGAGAGAGCGTGCGTTGGTAGCCTACGGAACTTTACTTCCAATCCCGTGTCGCGTTTCCAGTGGCGATCGTAGCCAACCAAAATCACTACAGTTTTACCAGAGTTGGAGAATTCCGACAGGAGGGCGCATCGGCTTGCAGAGATTCTAGCGACGGATGAAGAAGTTCCAGCACTTAAAGTATAAAGCGCTTTGCCGATTGAAAACAGTCTGTTTTTTCAATGCGTTTTTGAGTAGCGTCGGGAGGCTGAACCATTAGCCAGTCTTGCCAAGAAAAGCTAACAAGCAACCCGATAATTTCTGGGACGTTCAGGAGGATCTCATGATTCCCGAAGAGAAGAATGCTGCCGTCGCCCGCAGCCTGAAGGAAGCGTTCGGTGTGACCGAGTTCGAAGACATCCGGAGGTTGGCCGCGGGAATGTCCACTACTCATATCTTCAGGATTGTCGTGGCGGGACATCCCTATCTCTTGCGCCTCATCATGAATACCAACGCCGCCGCCGGTCCCGGCCAGGGCGATCAAACACGCCACTTCAAGTGCATGAGGAGTGCCGCCGAGGTCAAGCTTGCTCCACGAGTCTGGTACACCAGTATCGAAGACAGGGTTTCGATCACTGATTTCGTGGAGGCACAACCCTTTCCAAGAACAGAGGCCGCCGTTCGGTTACCCGATACGCTTCGGGCACTGCATGCCCTGCCGCCTTTCCCGAGAACAGTGAATTACTTGGATGCCGTGGATGGGTTTGTTCGAAAATTTCAAACCGCGAAGATTCTGCCGGAGAGCGAAACTGAGGAACTCTTCCAATGGTACGCACGCCTAGCGAGCGTTTACCCACGCAACGACTCGGAGATGGTCTCGAGTCACAACGATTTGAAGCCCGAAAACATCCTTTTTGACGGGAACCGTGTCTGGCTGGTGGATTGGGAAGCCGCATTCTTGAATGACAGGTATTTCGATCTGGCGGTGGTGGCGAACTTTGTCGTCCCCAACGACGCGAAGGAAGAGGCATATCTAGCAACGTATTTCGGAGAAGCTCCAGGTGAGTACAGGTCGGCGCGATTTTATCTCATGCGGCAGATTGTCCACATGGCCTACGCCACCGTCTTCATGCTGTTGGGCTCTAGAGGCCAAGCGATTGAACCCAATACGAAGACACCAGACTTCCGAGACTTCCATGACCGCGTTTGGGCTGGCGAAATCAGTCTGGCCTCCGATGAGGCAAAACTGCAATATGCGAGGGTACATCTGAACCGGTTGGAGCAGAATATGCGCGAGGCACGAGCCCAAGAAGCCCTTCGAATCGTGTCCGACCCTCTTGCGAACGCATAGGTTGAAGCGACAGTGCCTTCGATACGTTTTTTGGGAAATTTGGTGCCGGGAGGGGGGGTCGAACCCCCAAGGTACTAAGTACCGGCGGATTTTGAG
>CAVUGT010000021.1:0-114047 GCA_963741105.1 Terriglobia bacterium | reverse complement strand
GTACGCATTCCGTGAACGGCACGGCGATGGACTGGAAGGTGAAGTACAAGAGAGTCCGCCTCACGCCGTTCGCCGACGGCGACACCCTGGAGTTCAGCCGGAAGGATCGCAACAAGACCGCCACCCTCGACTGGCGTGGCTACTCGGCCACCGACAGCATGACGAAGGGCGAGTTCCTGCAGAACCGCAACACCGAGGCGATCGTCAAGCTGTACTCCGAGATCAGCAGCGACCTGATCGAGGACATGGAGGACGCCTTCGGCGAGGAGTTCTACATCAACGGCTACGCGGCCGGGCAACTCGCAAGCGCATCCACGGCATCGAGTCGTTCATGTCCGCGACGTCCAGAACGCCGGCAACGGTGCGGGCACCCCGACCGGCAGCTTCGCCGGCCTGTCCTGCGTCCCCGGCGCCTACGGCGGCGTCTGGGACAGCGGCAACCTGCCCGGCTGGCCGAACGGGCGTGGTGACGCGCAGTACGACTTCTGGTCGCCGCTGGTCGTGGACTACGGCGACACGCTGTTCGACGCCACGACCCACACCTGGGCGAACAACTGCGTCGAGGCGATCAGCTTCGGCATCATCAAGTCCAAGAAGACCAAGTCGGCCAAGGGCCAGCTCGACGTGATCATGGTCGACGACGAGATGTACCGGCAGTACGTCAAGGTCGATGCGGCACGAAGGAGCGCATCCTCGTCGAGCGGTCGGCCGAGAAGTCCCCGCTCGATCGCCCTCGGCTTCTCCGACGTGATCAACCAGGACGGCACCGACGTGACCTGGGAGTACGGGATGCCGGCAGGGCGCGGCTACGGCTTCAACTGCGACATGATGGAGCTTCGCAGCCAGCAGGCTCAGGTGTTCGTCCCGGAAGGCCCGGACCAGGACATCGCGACCAAGTCGTGGCGGTTCTCGGTGGACATGTTCGGCAACGTCGTCTGGAACCCGAAGTTCTTCATCAAGCTCGTCAACCTGACCAACCCGTCCGACGCCGACTGACCTCGACCAGGGGCGGACGAACGCCCCCTCTCGACTACAACCACAAAGCGACTGACGTCCCGACACTGGACACGCGAGGACTTGACATGGCACGCATCGACGCCTCCGTTCGATCGAGGTGAGACCTACTACAACGGCGGGCGATCGACCGAGCCGATCCGCTCGGCCTCGGCGGCGTGAACCTGGAGGGCAAGGAGTACGTCTTCGAGCCCAACAGCCACGCCAGCGCTCGGCTCCCCGACCGCCGACCCGAACGGTCGGCCGATCCACGTCAAGGTGGTCCGCAACCGCAGCGGCGTCAACCTCAAGCCCGGCCGGCTGGCCCACTACGACGAGGGCGGCACGCCCACGGTCAACGGCGGCACGGTCGGCCCGTTCAAGCTGGAGACCGGCGTCGACGGCTACTGCCATGCTGTTGGCCGATCGCCCAGCCGGGATCATCGACGAGTTCCTGCCGCCGGCCGGCGTCCCGCCGTGGGATCTCTTCTACGTCGTGACCGACGGCCCGACGAAGGTCGTGAACCAGCACGCGGCCCCCGTCACCACCGCGATCGGCGGCGTCCTCGTCCCCGCCGCGACCGGGGCGTCCGCACCGACGACCTTGCGGGCCGCGTGGCCTTGCAGGATCTCACCGGGGCGACCGCGACCCTCGGCAACAACATCCAGAACCGAATCGGCTACGCCGACGCGGTCAACAGCACGGCCGACGCGGTGTTCAGCGTCGTGCTTCGCGACCTCGACTAACGTCTCGTTGCGGGTCGGGACGCTCCAGGGCCGGGGGGATTCGTCCTCCCGGCCCATCTCTTTGGTTGGGTGTCCATGCCGAACCAACGTACCGAAGCCTCACGGTTTTCACATCATCGCACAGGGTGGCAAGTTGCACAGGGAAACTTGTGAGGCTAGAGCCAGAGCTTTTACACGCTCTTCTGACCCTGCCTCTTTTTGGCTTGCACTCAGAGGGCACTCGCGTATGCAGACTTCGTTGTACTGGCATGCAGCACATTCCGCATGGCCGACTCGTTATTCCGCCATCGATCGAAGACCGGCGAGTTACTCCAGATTTCTTCAAATGACTTGCTCTGCACGTTTCCTGCAACGGGATGACGCACTAGAAGACATGGAACGACGTCCCCATTGGCGGTAATATCGCAGCATGTCCGGGCAGCCCGGCAACCCATGAAATCTGCACGAATGCGACCCTTGCTTTGTAAGCACTTCGTGCAGGGACTATCGATGATGCCATCGACGCTATGGATCGCAATCCGTCCTGAATGCTGTTGGCTCTTCATTGCAAGCTGGTCGCGAAGCCAGACTCCGTCTGCCTCCGACAACCCGAGCGAAGTGAAATTGTCCTCGCCTCTGCCGCTACTGGAAATCAGAAGAACCTGGATGTCGTTCACCCTCAAGGCGACAGCCAAATCGACTAGCTCAGGAATTTCCCCGAGATTTTTTCTCGTGCTCGTTGAGACAATGCTCACGATTGGCACTCCGCCCTCCTTCAGGAAACCAATCGCAGCGATGGCCCTCTTGAATGAGCCTCTCATTCCCCGCATTGCATCATGAGTAGCGGGAGTGGCACCGTCGATACTGACGCGGACCTGATGCACCCCGAGGTTTGACAACTCCTTTGCACGCTCCTTTGAAATAAACCACCCATTGGTGTTGATCATCACATCCACGCCGTTGGCGCGTGCGACTGACACAAGACGCATGAAGTCGGGGCGAATGAACGGCTCACCTCCTAAGAAGTAAATATAAAACACTCCCAACGATGCGAGTTCCTCAATCAGTTTCGTGGCTTGTTCGGTGGACAACTCATCGCTACAGGCATTGCCGGCACCCGATCTAGAGTAGCAATGCATGCAACGCAAGTTGCACCGCGTAGTAACATCCCACCAAACGAAGGTAGGAACCCGCAGGTAAGATACGTAACCTGGTTTTGAACTCCACATCTGTGTTACTCCTGCGGTTCCTGTTGTACCACATTTGGCCCTGTCCTGGCCGCTTCAATGCGAATCAGCGTCGCGACCCGACCCCGCCGCTTTCGGCGATCGCCGCGCGGAACAGTCCCTTCGAGAGTGGACTCGCCACCTGCGCATTTACCGAGAACGCGCCGGCGGATTGTCCAAAGATTGTTACCTTATCGGGATCACCGCCAAACGCCGCAATGTTGCGATGCACCCATTGCAACGCCGCCAGTTGATCGAGCAGGCCATAATCACCGGAAGCGTGGTGAGGTGATTGCCTCGTCAGTTCTGGATGGGCAAGAAATCCCAAGATTCCCAGACGGTAGTTGAACGTGACGACGACAACTCCCTTGCGGGCGAGTTCCTCGCCGTCGTACAAAGCTTCCCGTGAAGAGCCGACGCGCAGCCCGCCCCCGTGGATATAGACCATGACAGGCAAACGGGCTTTGGTCGACTTGGCGGGAGTCCAGACGTTCAGATAGAGGCAATCTTCACTCTTAGGAAAATCTCCCTGGGGAAAATTTTGCGCGCAGGCATCGCTGAAGCGGTCAGCATGGCGTATGCCTTTCCACGGATGGGCAGCCATCGGCTCGGTCCACCGTAATTCCCCGACTGGTGGCTGCGCATAAGGAATTCCTTTAAAGGCGGCTATGTTGACATCTCGCCCCGCTGCGCCTCGCACAAGACCACCTTCAGTCTTGACTGGATCTTTCAATTCTGCAAAACACAGTCCCGTAAGCAGAGCGACAACCATCAGCCTTCTACGTTTCATCATTCCTCTTTGGTTCTCTTCTCTTTAGAAGCTTTGCGAAGATAGCTTTCCGTTTTCCAACGCTTTTTTTTAGTCCGAGGAAATTCCGTTTAAGATGCGAAGCAACTGTGGTTCAGGGATGAGTGGCGTAGCGCCTACTTGAGAAGCGACCCACGACGCAAAGCGATTCGCGGACTCGCTGATTTCCTCGAGAGATTCTCCACGCAGATAGTGATGCGCCAGACAGGCGGTAAAGGCGTCCCCAGCTCCTACAGCGTCGGCGACCTTAACACTGAAACCATTGTGTTCCACCGTCTTGTGTTCGGACACAAGCAGACTGCCGCGTGCTCCACGCGTGATGCAAACCAGCCGCAAGGCGCAATGTTTCAGCAGTCTCTTCGCGAGGGTTTCTTCATTACCGACACCCAACCTGAGTAAAGACGATACCTGGAGAAATTCCTGATCGTTGAGCTTGACGATGTGTGCATGCCGAAGAGACCTGTCCAGCACATCTTCGTTATAGAAGGACTGGCGCAGATTAACGTCACAAATACGGAGCGTGTCATTTGATAGGGCTCGCAAGAAACTACCGACGGTAGTAGCGGAAGTCGGCGAGCGCTGAGCCAGCGTACCAAAGCAAACTACGTCAGCCCGAGCGGCCAACTCCTCCCAGGCTGGGGTCCATTCCAGGAAGTCCCAAGAAACCGATTCTTTGATTGTGAATGTGGGCTGGCCCCCAGAATCGATTAGCACCCCCGCCGTACCCGTCTGGTGCTGATCGTCCTGTTGCACGTATGACGTGCTCAGGCCAAGTCCTTGCATGGCGGCGCGTGCTTCCCGTCCCAACTCGTCGTTACCGACGCGACTGGCTACGATGCCTTGATCTCCAAGCACGTTGGCCATGTAAGCAAAGTTCGCGGGTGCTCCTCCTAGTGCTTTTCCTGATGGCAAAAGATCCCACAAGACCTCGCCCAAGCCGATCATGATCGCTGGCTTAATCATGAATTTTTCTCAGCATCACGCCTCGCCCCATTCAGAACACCGAGAACCTATTGAAAAAGCCTTGGTGCAAAATCAGCTAGATATTTGCGCCACACGGTCCACACATGGGCACCAGAACTTTCAACCCAGACGTGCTTGATGCCTGCTTTTTCCAAGATCTGGTGAGACTCCATTACTGGCGTGTGCAGAAAATCATCGCTGCCGATTCCGATCCATAGCAACCGAAGTTGCTGGTTCAGTACCATGGCATCCGCCAATTTGCCGTCGTAATCTTTTGTCGTATCCGTGATTGCAATCGCAGGACTGAATGCTCCGACGTAGGCAAATTGATCCAAATGATTTAGTCCGATGCGGACGGCCTGGGCTCCACCCATCGAAAGACCCGCTAAGGCACGATGCTCGCGGTCGGCTAGCGTGCGAAAATTTGCGTCAATGAATGGAATCAAGTCGTTCGAAAGTACACTGTCGAAGGTCGCGTAACGTTCGTTCATGAAGTAGTGCGCCACTGTCCCCGTGGGCGGAAGATGCGAGGCGGAATCGGGTCGAACCGGGGGAGGGGGCTGAAAATGCACGCCGGTCATCCCGTTCTCGTTCACGATGATCATCGGCTTTGCTCTGCGTGCCGCGATCAGATTGTCGAGGATGAAGTTCTCATGGCCCTGGTCGCCCAACCGGCTTCGTCTTCTCCGTATCCGTGTTGAAGATAAAAGACCGGATAGCGCGAAGTGCTCCGATCGTATCCTGGTGGCGTATAGACAACAATTCTCCTTGTCTCACCGGTTGTCTTCGAGACATACCACTGTGTGCGGACCGTGCCATGCGGTACATCCGTAATGGCAAAGAACTCCGACTCTGAGGCGGGAACTTCGAAGCCGCTGACTTCTTTCCGGGCGGCGAAATAAACTCTGCTTCCCGGATCGTTCGAAGGAAATCCGTCAACGGAAATCGCGTAGTAGTGGAATCCCGGCAGCAATGGCGTAGTCGTCACGCTCCCATACATCGTCCTTGGCCTTAGCCATGTCATAAATGGACTGGCCTAATTCCATCAGCAGCTGAACCTTTGGGCGTGGTCGGCCTGCACGCGGAAGGTCGCACTCAGGTCACTATTGAGTCGGGGATATTCCGCACCAGGAATATTGGTCGGCGCCGGCCGTGATCGCCCTCCTGCCCCCAGCACCACCCACAGACAGTGATGATCACTAACGAGTCGCTGATTCGCACCTTGATACCTTTCCTCTTGCTCTTTCCTCTCCAGCGCGAGCGACACGAAGCGGCGAGATGGATCACCTTCTCGCATCATTTCTTCGTGGGCGCGCGCCTGAACATCGTGAGATCGATTGCGTCGGCCATCGCCTTGTAACCCGTGGCACTCGGGTGAAGGTGGTCACCTGAGTGATAACCTTCGCGAAACTGTCTTGGATGGCTTGGATCACGCACAGCGGCGTCGAAATCGAAAACGCCGTCGAAAGCGCCGCCGGTACGAATCCATTGATTCACCGCCTGACGGGTCGCTTCGCCATCCTCGCTGTAGTAGTCGGCGCCTTCGTACGGCGTCAATGTAGCGCCGAACACCTTGATTCCATGTTGATGAGCGCGTTCGATAATTTGTTGTAGACCCGTGATGAGGTCTTCCGCGCTGACCACCTCGTGGGTGAACGGCGTGTCCTTCGCTAGGGTGCCGTCTTTCGGTAATCGTGGCTTCATGTGTGGCCAGCCGATATCGTTGATTCCTTCGAGGACGATCAGGGTCGAAACGCCGGGTTGCGCCAACACATCGCGATCGAGTCTTGTTAGCGCACTCACTCCGGCGCCATCGTGCAAGATTCGGTTACCACCGATTCCTTCGTTGATCACCGCGCCAGGAGTCGCCGAGTTTTGCCCAGCGGCGAGACGATTTGCCAATAGATCCGGCCAGTCCGAATACTCGCCTTGCTTCGCCCCAACGCCATCCGTGATCGAATCGCCGAAAGTAACCGTCAGCCGAGGTTTGATTGGGAGCCCACACCTCGACGTCTGCCAGCCAGTACCACGAGCATTTAGTAGTTGGGTTCGGTATGTCCTGTCGGGCGGTGAAATCTCCTGACTCCGAAATATATGTTTCGTGCTGGGCCCAGAAATGAACACTAGAAGACACCGTCTTCTCCGGCAGGTAAACACTCACGGCAAGTTCGCTCAAAGGAAGCACCTTCAATTCAATCGGGTCGCTGAGTATGGGCGCTCCTGGCGGAACGGTGACCGATGCTTTGCCGCCGAAGGTCAAGGCGTGGTCAGACTCGGGCACGATCGCCGACGCTTTCGATGAAAGCGCGACATGCGCGGACCCGATTTTTAGCGAGGTGGTCCCGAACGCATTCGAGAACCTGATGCGCACGCGTTCTCCACCAATCGTCGGCCTCACAATCATGCGGATGGTCTGGTTCTCGAATACAGGGGACGGTGGAAGCCCTGGAAATGGCAGTGGGGCGTGTACGGCGGTGCTCCAGGTACTGACCCAATGTCCGCTATTGGAGGAATCCTCAGCCCAGACCTCAACAAACAGAAGCATTGCCAGGCAGAACGCCCCAATGATCCGCAGAATCGTTTTACTCCGCACTATGGCTCCTCTCCAATCCAGCACCTTCCTCTATGCCGGCATCCAGAACGGATCACCCGATGGGATGAATCCGATCGGCACTTCAGTCACAAATGTCCGCAGCCAGCGGGCACACTCTTCCATGCCGGCCTCTTCGCCGCCCTCATGGGGAAGCTGGATCAGAGCCTTCTTCTGGCCCGAGGCAATCGCATCCCGCATGTACTCCGCGGCTTCCCACTCGCGGCATTCAAAAACGATAAGGACGTCAACATTCGGCAGCGCCTGCATACACTGCTGAATGTAATGCCCGGCATGGGCAAGTTTCGTCACTCTCAGTTTGGGATCACCAACCAGCCGCATGCTGCGCACCTTCAGCCTGGTCTGCATGTCCCTTGCTAATTCCTCGAGGCTCGTTTCCGGGATCACATACTCATGCGAAAAGGGATTTACGGCTGGCGACGCATAGTTCTCCCACCCCATGATTTTGTTCCAGCCAGCGAAGATCCCATCCGGACGGTGGGCGTGCCAATGATCGTGAAACCGCCAAACCACCATTTTGTTCTTTTCGAGGAAACTGACTTTGTGGTTGTAAAGGGGATCGTACCGTACATCGGAGACAATGTCGGCTGCACTCCAAAACGTTGGCTCATGCGTGATCACAAAGTTATTGCCGGCCGCGATGGAACGTTGGAGTAGATCAAGCGTGGACATGAATGTTGTTGTAATCCCGGTGATAGGAGCATCTGGGTCGCCGATCTTGAATTCATCAGCCGTGGGAGTTCGCCATGGCACTCCAACCTTCTCCTTGATTCGCGCTACGACTTCGCGAGCCGTTAATGGCGAGCTCGAATGATTCTGCGCCCTCATCAATAGCGGAGCCATAACAAGCCCGCTTCCGGTGACTTGGCAGAATCTTCTACGGGATAGTTTCGTTTCTTCCATTGCTTCAACCCGCCTGTGGGAGTGTCCAGAATGGCTCGCCCGCCGGCATCCATTCGATGGGAACCTCAGTAACGAAGCCCTTCAGCCATTCCGCCATCTCTCCGCTGCCGGGTTCTTCGGATGCTTCGTCACCCAGCAGAACTAGCCCTTTTGCTCTCCCCGCGGTCACAAGATCCTGAAAATAGGGACCCGCTTCCCACTCAACCACATCGCCCGTAATGACTACGTCGAGGTCAGGCTCACGAAGGATCCTCTCCGCATCAGCTACCAGGAGCAGTCCATGCGTCAAGGCGACTTTGCTCACCTTTGCTTCTGGCTTTCCAATGACCCTCACACCATGAACGTTCAGCTTTTTCTTGATACCCTCAGCGAAACTGCTCAGTGAAGTGGTGGGTAAGCGGAAGTAAACGTTGCGAGGGTCATAAGCATCTTCGCCGCTGCCCTGTGCCACGTGAGAACTGTCCCACCCGAGTGCACGCGAAAGTCCGCGCAGCTGGCCGTCTGTCTTTCGCGCGTCCCAGTTATCAAAGAAACGGATAATGACGAGATTGTTCCTGGAAATTAACTCCTGCTTGACGCGCCAGACAGCGTCGTTGTCCAGGAGGTCTTTCGAAGGCGCCGGACCATTCCTCCAGAATGCTGGAGCGCGTTCGCCGCGGCTGTAGCTAGGAGCCTCGCGGCAGATGACCATGTTTTTACCTGAAGTGAGGGCCTTATGAAGGACCTCGAGGGTTGGCGTGAATGAGGTCGCAATCCCCGTGACCGTGGTCTCACCACTCCCAAAGAGGATACCGTCGGAAAAGCCGTCGGAACGCTGACTCTGCCACGGAACTCCGACGTTTTTTTGTATCCGCTCGATCAACTGCTGACTACTGATCATCGATGTCACCGCGTTCCGTCTGCAGCTGCGACCGAGGCTCGTTTCGAATCCACCGCAGCACCCAAGTGCCGATCGAAGAACTTGATGATCACGTTCAATGCATCCTTGGACTCGGGAACATCCACGTTGTAGAAGAATCCGTGAAAGAGACCTTCCCAAACGTGGAGTTCGGTCTCAACGCCCAGTTTGACCAACTGCTCGTGAGTGTAGAGAGCGGAACTCAGCTCAAAACCCGCGCGTGCCGGTGATGATGAGCGTCGGGGGAAACTTCGCGAGAATTTCTGGCGAGTTGATTGGCGAAACCAGCGGATCCTTCGGATCAGTGTCGCTGAAATAACTCAAGCGGTGGCCGTGCTCCGGGAGCGATGGGCTGGGATAATCGCGCCTCGCCGAGTGGAACCGCCGTGTAAAGCGCATCGCCGCCGAAAATGCCGCCTGCCGACGCACAGAAAATTCCGACCGCTCCGGGTACAGGCAATGAGTGCTTCTGAAACCATGCCAGCGACATCGCAGTCTGCATCCCGCCCGCCGAGCAACCGTAGATGCCGATGTTCTGTGGCTTATGCGTCTTCAGCAGCTGCTTGATAAACCGCTGCGACGTCTTCGCTTGCCGCGGGAAACTTATAGTCTGGACCTTCCCGGTAATCGACACTAACTACTTCAATCTGGCCCAAGGCAGAGACGGGAATAGATTCGAGTTCAGCGCAACCGGGCCAGCAACCGGAAAATCCGCCGCCATGAAGATTGATCAGGACTCGGTCTTTATTCTTCGCCGAGACGCCGGACTTTTGGCGTGTAGACGTACACGTGGACACCGCCAACTTTCTCGTCCTTCTTGTCGACGGCAAACAGTTCGTAGTCACGCGCCAGGTATCCCTTCATGAAGCGCGGCACCCCGGCATCCTGTTTCAGAATTTCGGGATCCTGCATGTCTTTCAAATGCTGCGTGACGTAGGCCTTTGCTTCGGGGCTGAGAAACGACGACATCGGCACGGTCTGAGCCGGAACTTCGAACAGTACCGTCCGTTTGCAACCACCACCTTGGGAGCGTCTCCGGGAGGATGGTCTTGCGCAATGCCCGTGGCGGAGTGCAACAGTAAGCAATTGAGCAAACCCAGATCGGAAGCGAGCGAGGAGACGCATAGGATCATGACAGAGCCTCTTGGACGCTGGGATGATCGCGATCGATAGAGGGTGGGCACCGCCCATCGCTGGGCGGTGCCGATGAGTGGTTAAGTTTAGAAGCCAACTCGCAGACCGAATTGAATCGCGCGCGGCGGGTTCACCTGCGAAGTCACAACGCCGAAGGTTGGAGTGCCTACCTGCTCGTTTGGCGTGCCGAATCGTACATGATTGAACGCATTAAAGAACTCCGCTGTGAATTGCAGATACACACGCTCTGTGATGTCATTGCGTTTTGCGATCGAGAAATCCCAGTTGTTCATGTGATCCATGCGAACCGTGTCAATGTTTCGGGGCGCGTCGCCGAACCTCACCTCGCTGGCGGTATCTACAGGCTGGAAGCAGGCCGTGTTAAACCAGCCATTGGCTGCCCGGGATTGACGCGAGCCGGACGCCTTCAGGTCGCACCCTGATACAAGATCGGGCCGCATCCAGAGGCCTTGAGCTCCGAAGTACCCCTGACCACCGCCAAACTGGCTGAGAGCCGACCCGGGAAAGAATTGGTACGAACTAATGGGAACACCGCTCCGTATGGTGGTGATGCCGTTGACCCGCCATCCACCGATTACCGCATTTAGTACTCCGTGAGCATCACTCATGAAGTGCTTGTTCCGACCGAAGGGCAAATCAACACCGTACCCAACGGAGAGGTTCTGAGGAATGTCGTAAGAACTTAGCGAATATTCGTGATCGAGATGGTTGTTGTCCTGAGTCGAGCCTCCGAAGATGAAGCCTTCGTCCAAGAATGCACTTGAGCTGTCCGTGTTGGACATCAGTCGTGACCAGGTATAGGCAACGCTCAGGATGCCTTTACCTCCGAATCGCTTCATGAACGACGTCTGTAGTGACCGGTAGTTTGAGGTACCTCTGTGCGGATCCAGGAATAGAACTCGCTGGTATTGCGGGAAAGGCAGCAAAAGCTGTCCAGTGGCAACCGTTGGTCCTGAGAGGGGTCCCGGAGTCGTAATGATTCCGAAGAACGGATTCGGAACCTGAGCCAACAACGCAGCCGGTCCCATGGAAAAATACTGATCGGGCAACTGATTCTGGTTGAAATTCGAAACGGTAGCCCACCCCTGCAAAAGAAGGTGGGTTCCCCTCGATCCCGCGTACGCCACCGTAAGGGAGGCATCCTTGCCGATCTGCCGTTCGACTGCCGCGTTCCACTGCTGCACATATGGCATTTTGTCGCCAGGCGTGCGCATGGCAAAGATGCCCTGTCCGTAGAAGTCACCGGGGGTTGCATTTCGCCGCAGCGGCGTGGGGAGACCGTTAGGAAACGGGTTCGCCACCGTGGCAGTGGGACCACCCGAAGCCGGAGCTAGATTGACCGGGGAGAGGTTCGGTCCGTCTTGGCTGAGCGTGCTGGGCGGATAGGAAATACCGTACGCCCCGCGCAACACGGTTTTATCGGTGAGGCGGTAGGCTAACCCAAGACGCGGCGAAAACAGCTTCCAGTGCAGATTGTCCTCTCTCTGGGAATGCCAAGACGGACTGTTGACCAAGAGCGACATTCCCCATAAGATGTTGTGTCTGTCCTGTGACCGGATTCAAGAATGATCCCAGAGGGCTGGCCTGGTTCGGCAGAAACACCGTGTCATTGTTGTTCGCTTCCGAGAAAACACTGGGCTGATCCCAGCGGAGACCGGCTGTGACGGTGAGCTTTCTGGTGGCCTGGAAGGTATCGTCGACAAAGAAACCGTAGGAGTTGAAGTACGCCCTGGAGCCGCCAATCATACCGGGCGCCACCTGCGTGCCTTGTGCGCCGATGACTCCAAGCAGTGCCGACGCCACTGCGCTGCCGCCCGCGCCGGACGCATCCGCGGTAGCTGCCTGGTCGAAGTTCAGGGTGAGTACTCCATTTTCCGGATCGGAAATCCATTGCACGTGGCGCACTACGCCCCCAAACTTGAGCTGGTGGCGACCCACAATCTTGGTGAGAGTTCCCGACAGACCGTACACATTCTGATGCCAAAAGAGCTCCGAACCAATGCCGTTGCTTCCAGTGACCCCGAGGCTGTCGTTGAAATTCATTGCGGGATAGTTCGCGGGGGCTACAAGCTGGCCTGCAAGGCTTCCCCAGCCGGCGCCGAATTGAGACAGGTCGACGCCTTGGCTGTTGGGAAATTCATGTTGAAAAACCCGGAGGTAAGAAAGGCGAAGATCGAGAATCGTCGAAGAGTTAAAGGCATGAGTGTCTCCGAGGATAGCCGAGTGAGTATAGATACCCGTATGACCCTGACCCGCCGTGTGGGTCCCCCAGGCATCATAGGCGTTGCTATCTGCCTTCCAGTACGCATACCGGGCAAACAAACTGTTCTTTTCGGAAAAACGATGATCAACCCGCGCGTTGTATTGAGCGTTGACTCCTCCCGTGGCCATCTGAGTGATGAAGTTGTTCGTTAAGCCGGGCCGGTTAGGAGCAGGATAAGACTTCCCAAACAGTGCCAGCGCAGAGGGATCAAGTCGATCCGGGCAGATTTTGTTAAGCACGCCATTGCATTGAAACTGAGGTTCCCGTGGTGCTGGATCGTAGATCACAGGCAGGCCGGGTGCCGTAAAGTCACCTGCCAACTCGGCCGTGTAGGAACTGTGTTGGTGACTAGGGTTCCCGTCTTCAGCTTTTCATACTCGTAATCCGAAGAAAAAGAACGTCTTGTCCTTCCGTATCGGTCCGCCGATTGTTCCGCCAAACTGGTTTTGGATCAGAGGCACGCGAGCAAGCCCGGCCTGATTCGAGAAGTAATCGTTCGCATTCAGCACCTTATTGCGCAAGTACTCGTAAGCTGTGCCGTGAAAAGCTGTTGGTTCCCGATTTGGTGGTGAGGTTAATGATGCCTCCGGCGTAGTTTCCATACTCGGCGCGCGACATTGTTGGTAACTACGCGGAACTCTTGCACTACATCCTGAGAGGGAATGAGCGAATTGAGATTGCCGGCAGGCGCATTGGATGCGACGCCATCGATGTAGAACGAACTCTGGTTCCCAAAGCCGCCGCCGATCGCGTAGTTTCCGAAGCCGATGGCATTGGTCCTCGCGCCGCCGGCCTGGTTCGAGACAGCGTTGCCGTAAGTGCCGCCCTGGGCGACTACGCCCGGCACCAGCGTCAGCATGTTGTTCACATTTCGCCGCTCAGCGGAATGCTCTCCACCTCCGTTTGACTAGATGACCGTCCCGAGAGACGCGCTGTCAGTCTGCAATGGAGGCGCCTCGGTGGTAACGACGACGCTGTCCGTCACATTGCCCACCTGCAACGTGGCGTCCACGCGCGTGCTGACGTCAACTTGGACCTCCACATTCTCTTGAGTGAAGTGCTTGAACCCCGCCATCTCGACCTCGACCCGGTATACTCCCGGCGGTTAGGTTTGGGAAGCGTAAAGGTTCCCGCGCTGCTAGTCTGCATAGTGCGGTTCTCGTTGGTACCTAGATTGTTCAGCTTCACGGTCGCTCCCGAGACCGTGGCCCCGCTGGAATCGACAATAGTTCCCAGGACGGTCCCGAATCTGACTTGCGCAGACACCGACAAACACGTCATAGCAATGACGACAAAACCAAAAAACCGCATCATCAGCTTGAAGGGGCGTTGCTGTGTAGACGCGATACCAGTCTGGCCGACTGATGACTTGGCTGGGGGAAGGAGGAACGTGGCTGCAAATTTCGAGACCTGACCTGAAACCAACGATCGAGCATTAGTCATATTTTTCGCCCCTTCGACGTGGAAAAGACAAACATCTGAATTCGGGATGAACTGACTCTGGGATCATGCGGTCAGATCAACTCCGATCGACCGCTCACGGATTGACTTGTAGCTTTGGAGGTTTCAAGTTGTCAAGATCATTTGCAGACAACTTCCAAAAACCTGCCTATACCACTTGGTCGTTGGAGAGTGAAAACACGGGGCTGGCCGGGAACTCTGTATCTTCGCAGGATTAGTGGAATAGTCAGGCGGGCACACGAGTCAGGGCTGTCTATTTCGAGATCCGGCCGCACGACTGACGAACTTTGAGTTCGCATCCCAAAAGGACATCGCGCGGCAGGCAAATCGGGATTGGCAATCCTGTCAAGCATTACTGCCAATGCGATTCTCCCGATGTCACGGCAAGGCTGGTGTTGAGTCGTAAGAGGCACCGGCAACAGTCGCGCGTACTTCACATCGTCGATGCCTACCATACGAATGTCCTCCGGGATCCGCTGACCCAGCGACATGAGTGTGTGCATTAGATTTCCCGCCGTATGGTCATTCGCACAGAGAAACGCGTCGGGACGATCTTTCTTCAATATCGACTTAATGAACTTTGCGTCGGACGCATCCCCGATTCGGACCAGGTCACGCCTGCCGCCTGCCGCCTGCGACATAAGAGCTTCGCGATATCCGGCGATACGGGCGTCCACCGTCGGCGCTGAGTTTGGTCGTGCAGAAAAATGCGATGCGTTTCGCACCCGCTTTGATCAGGTGCTCGGTTGCAAGATACCCTGTGCGTCGGTTATCAATTCCGACCAAATCGTATTTGCTGCGTTGAGGATAGGGTTCGAGGCAGCGATCAAGGAGCACAATCGGAATGCGAGCTCGATCAAGAGCAGCCACAATCCGATGGTTTGCCTGAAATCGATTCGTGCTGAATTCGACTGGAGCAAAAAATACGCCTGAAACTTTCCGGGAGATATAGTGTCGGCAGAGTTGCTCCGCGGCCTGTTCTTTTTCTTTTTCCTGCGACGCCGCATTCCCCCAGAGTAAAGAGTGATGCATGGCTTCTTGTGCTTCCATCATGCCCTGGCAGATCGCTTCGAAAATCTCCGTCTGCCCAAGCTCGGGAATCAAGAGTCCAAACACGTGACTTCCGGTGTTTGACGCTGGATGACACAAAAGTGCCGGAACCAACACGGCGGGTCACCACCCCCAGAGACTGCAGTTCGTGCATCGCCCGGAATACCGTCATTCGAGAGGCCCCGAAGCGCCGGACCAATTCAGCTTCGCTTGGCAAACGCTGTCCGGGCTTGTAATGACCGGAGGAAATATCTTCCTGAATTTTGTCGAAAATCTGCCGGTACTTATGATTTGCCATCAAAATCCTTTTTCTTCGCACCGCATCCGCGCAACGCTTACCGTTCAACCTGATATATACCCGCTGCGGCCGAATATTACCATATACAACTTATGGATCAATATGGAGCAATGTCCTTGACATACTGCGTTGGACGACTCTAAAAGTGTTCAGGCTGCACCTTGGTACTTGTCGGAGGTTCCTTTCCTTGCCCCGACCCGAATCACACGGTTGTGTGCGACGTTGAGAAATCGAGTCCAACTCGTCACTTACGCTGATCGTCTGTCCGGCGATCTCAGCGAGCTGAGAACTTTCCTCAACGGTTCCCTCGGCGGGATTTTCGGCGGTGTGCACCTGCTTCCGTTTTTTCATCCCATCGATGGAGCCGATGCTGGATTCGACCCGGCAGATCACACAGAAGTCGACTCCCGCCTTGGTGACTGGAATGACGTGAGCGCCCTCGGCGAGACGCATGAGTTGGTGGCGGATCTGATCGTCAACCACATATCCAGTGACTCACCACAATTCAAGGACTTCTCCCATCGGGGTGCGGACTCGCCTTTCGCAGGAATGTTTCTCACCTACGATCGCATTTTTCCCGCGGGTGCGAGCGAAGCGGACCTCCTGCGAATCTACCGTCCACGCCCCGGACTGCCGTTTACAAGCGCCGTCCTCGAAACCGGCGAGAAACGATTACTCTGGACTACGTTCACTCCGCAGCAGATCGATATAGACGTGACCCATCCCCAGGGCGAAGCGTATTTGGGAGCCATCCTCGGCCGGTTTCAAAACGCCGGCGTGCGCCTGATTCGGCTCGATGCAGTCGGCTACGCCATCAAGAAACCCGGAACGAGCTGTTTCATGATTCCGGAGACCTTTCGCTTTATTGAATCTCTCACGCAGAAGGCCCATGGGCTCGGGATGGAAGTCCTGGTCGAAATTCACAGCCACCATTTGCAACAGATGGAAATCGCGCGCCAGGTCGATTGGGTCTATGACTTTGCGCTTCCGCCGCTCGTCTTGCATTCGTTTTATACGCGCGATGCCAGATCGCTTGCCCATTGGCTCGCAATTCGACCGCATAATTCCATCACCGTACTCGATACACACGATGGCATCGGCGTCATAGACGTGGGCGCGGGCCAGCAAGGCGAACCCGGTCTCCTTGCTCCTGACGAAATCGACAAGCTGGTAGAAACGATCCACTCTCGCAGCAACGACCAGAGCCGGCAGGCTACGGGTGCGGCGGCGAACAACCTTGATCTTTATCAGGTGAATTGCACTTTCTACGATGCTCTGGGCCGCCGTGGAAACGAGTACCTGATTGCCCGCGCCATCCAATTCTTCGTCCCTGGTATTCCGCAAGTCTATTACGTGGGACTGCTTGCGGGTACGAATGACATGGAGCTTTTGGCCCGCACGCAGGTGGGTCGCGACATTAATCGGCACTACTACACTCCCTCAGAACTGCAAAGCGCTCTCGCGGACCCCGTCGTACGACAACTTCTCGATCTCATCCGCCTGCGCAATACCCATCCTGCATTTGCGGGACAGGCACAAGTTGAGGCTCCATCCCATCATGCCCTGGCGATCACCTGGAACAGCGATGGCCAGTGGGCGAAGCTCGACGTGGATTTCGCCACACCACGAGCGTTGATTACCTACTCCACAATCAATGCAGCACAGGAACAAGTCATTAAAACATGGGATTTGCAGCCCTACCCCGCTGGTTCTGAGGAGAGTCGATGAACAGTGTTCCGCGCGCTCAACCAAGTTTGACGGTCATCAAGTGGCTCACGTTCCTCATGTTCATGATGTTCGCGATGACGACAGATTCGGTGGGCGTCATCATTCCTGAAGTCATCAAAGAATTTCACCTCAGCATGACGGTGGCGGGTGCCTTCCACTACGCCACCATGGCGGGCATCGCGTTCGCGGGCATCTTCCTCGGCTACCTCGCGGATAAACTCGGCAGAAAGAAAACGATCATCCTGGGACTTGTCCTGTTCGCCCTCAATTCTTACCTGTTCTCTGTCGGCCAGTCCTTTCGATTCTTTCTGGTTCTCCTGGTGATTTCCGGCACTGCAATCGGCATTTTCAAGACCGGAGCGCTCGCTCTGATCGGGGACATCACGCGATCGACCACTGAACACACTGCAACCATGAATACCGTGGAAGGATTCTTTGCCGTCGGCGCGATCATAGGACCTGCCATTGTCGCGCGCCTCCTCGCGGCGGGTACCTCGTGGAAGTGGCTATACGTCATTGCCGGGACGATCTGCGTAGTCCTGATCGTTGACGGCGTTCGTTTGTCAAGTACCCGCAGACACACGAACAACAGAGCTCCGATTGATCTGAAACGCACCCTGGGCATGATGAAGAATCCCTATGCTCTCGGTTTTTCCTGCGGCGATATTTCTCTATGTCGCAGTCGAGTGCGCAGTCTATGTGTGGATGCCGACTCTGCTTGCCACCTATCATGGCTCCGCAACCTTCATGGCGGCTTACGCGATTTCGATTTTCTTCATCCTGCGGGCCGCTGGTAGATTCATCGGATCCTGGATACTCGGTCGCCTGAACTGGACCACCGTCGTGACCATTTTCAGTCTCGCGATTTTCGCCTGCTTCATGGGCAGCATGTTGGGCGGAATCGGAACCGCGGTTTTCCTTCTGCCGTTGTCGGGCCTTTTCATGTCCGTGATCTATCCCACGATCAACTCCAAGGGCATCAGTTGCTTCCGAAAGCCTGAACATGGCGCTGTCTCCGGCGTGATTCTGTTTTTCACCTGTGTAGCGGCCGCCTTGGGGCCATTGGCTATGGGCGCCATCAGTGACGCCTTCGGTGGCCCAAAATATGGTTTCATCCTGGCCACTGGTTTCGCAGGCTTGCTCTTTATAGGCTTGCTACTCAATTGGATATTTGATCCCGCGCGTGAACTTCTCCAGAAGTTGGATCGAACCGAATACGACGTGGTTTCCGGCTAAGAACCTGGCGTCCAGGGCACGGCTATGAGCCCGGCACGAGGCTCGATGTCTTGTGACACTCAACGTGTCTTTGTGTGGACGACGGTAGCCTGCTATAAATCCTTCACTCTAATTTGAGGAATGGCCAATTGTGCCTCGGTCGGTAAAACACGCTTCTTCTGTCATCCGTCGTTCGAACATTCTGGACGGGCGCCCTGGGTTCCGCATCGAGAGTGCATGGGGTCACGTCTCCGTCCTTGAAGGTGGCGGACATATTTACGAACTGGTTTCCCGCAAGCATGGCGCGGTCAATCCTTTGTGGAAGCCGACGTGGAGAACCATAGACCCGTCGACCTACACACGAGGCAAACACACCCGAGTCTATGGCCCGCCGCCTGAAGGCAGACTGTTGGCAGGCATTGCTGGGCACAGTATTAGCTTTGACTACTTTGGTCCGCCGTCTCCGGAAGAGATTGCCGCGGGCCACAGCACCCACGGTGAAGCTCCCGTGGTGGACTGGCATAGACACCCGACCTCTGAGCGATCGACACCAACGCTTGCATATCAAGCGAATCTGCCGCAGGCTCAAATGCGGCTGCGGCGCGTGATTTCTCTCGATCGCGTTCACCCCGTTGTCTATTGCGAAGAAACTGCTACCAACCTGGCAACTTTTGATCGACCAATTTCCTGGAATCACCACGTTACATTTGGCCCACCGTTTTTGGAATCGGGTGTGACTCTTTTTGACATGCCAGCCACACGCAGCAAAGTCTGCCCCGCAGCATTCAGCAAGCAAATGTCGATCGAGCCAGATGCGGAGTTTCGATGGCCCAAGGCACCAAAACAAAAAGGAGGCTCGCTAAATCTGCGCACTACTGAAACGGGCCGATTCGGTCACTACACCGCGCATTTGTTGGATCCCGCCCTTCAAACCGCGTTTATAGCAGCCTGCAATCCGCGTCTGCGACTGTTGGTTTTGTATCTTTTCAATCGACTTGAATTTCCTTGGGTCGGTAACTGGGAAGAATCCTATAGCCGCAGTCATGTACCGTGGAATGGTCGCGAATTCTGTCGAGGGTTTGAGTTCAGTACCACTCCTTTTCCCATCCCTCGACGGGAGACCGTCGCACAAGGAAAGCTGTTCGACGAAGCCACCTACATATGGCTGTCGGCAAGGAGTATCGCTAGAAGGCGATACATGATTGTTCTGATGGACGTACCGGAGACTTTCAAGGGTGTCGCCGCTGTTGACATCGAGCGTGACTCCATACGGGTCACTGAGAGATCAACGCAGGCCGTCTTTCAGACGCATGCAAGGGACTTTTTGTAGTGGCCGGACTTTGTCACAGCAACTGTGCGAGAAAGGCTTTTGTCCCAGCGAAAGGAAGTCGGTGTGTGCGAAGGGCAGGATACGTTCTGAGTGTGCGAAGTAAACGTTCTTCTTGCTTCCCGGGCTGTTCCACATAGGCCTCTACCTGGAGGCACGCTAACGAAAGGGGACCGCGATGTCGACGTCGAGACGAGACGCTTTAATTGGCCGCAAAGATTCTTCGGCGAGCGTAGATCGCCTCACAAGGCCCGCCAAATCAACGTCGGCTACAACCCCTGGACTCGTTTTCGCCCTGGAGTTGCAAGTTTTAGTTGGCCGAGCAATCGATCTGGGAACGACCCCACACGGTAACCGCCGCATCGTTCCGATTCTCGGTGGGACTTTCACGGGATCAGGTCTGAAGGGAAAGATTCTCTCAGGTGGCTCGGACCAGCAGCTTATCCGGACCGACGGCGTAGCTGAAATTAGCGCCCGTTACGTACTGCAGACACATAGTGGTGATTTGATTCACGTGATCAACAGCGGCATTCGGCGAGGGCAACCCGAAGTAATGGCACAACTCAATTCAGGCCACGAAGTGAATCCGGCGGATTATTATTTCCGCACTGCTCCTCGTTTTGAGAGTTCTGTGCCAAGCTGTGCGTGGCTGATGCAATCCATCTTCATAGGCTGGGGTCAACGGCTGCCTTCCAAAGTGATCATTTCTGTCTGGAAACTCTTGTAGGAAAACAATTAAATCGATACGCAGTTGGGTATTACATTAATAAGGAAGCCGCGAACTCCCCGCACCAGAAAGGACGCGAGGAGAGGCCGCGAACCTGGAGTTGATTGTTGTGTTTTGTGACCCAACGATAGGTCGCCCAAGACACACACGTCGTGCGGAAAACGGAAACTGAATGGCAGCGATGACTAGCGGTGCCTAAACGATGGTCAGATTCGCGGGTATGCGATGTATTCGAGACTTTTACCCTGTCGAGGTAGCGTTCTGGCGCTAGTCAACCGCCAGAAGGCCCGAAGGTGACCGACGACCGAAGAGTGGATCTCGGATATTACAGGTGGTGGAGACGTGGGGTCAATCCGATGAGGGGGTGAGCATTATGTCCCCCCTAAAGTTACCCCACCCGGTAGCCGGACGAACGATCGGTCGGCCTCAGATTCGTGGTTACTCTGATAATGTTTCTCCTCTTTCGCAGGGAGAGTCATTTCAAGTATCGGCATCCACCCTTCCTCTCGGGCTCCGTTCGGTCTCTAGTGGCTGTTCCGCCGTCTTAGATTCCCGCCCTACTCCGGCGTCATGAATCGATCCAGCTCCAAAGCTGCTGTCTCATAATCGTCGGGCTGAAGGTTGTGCAACGACGTCGTATTGTCCGAAAATCTCGGTGCCGCCATAAGGCGTTTTCACGCGCCCGCAGAAACCACGTGAACGGAACGCTCGCGCATGGGTCATCCTGACCAGCCGGAGTATAATCGGAGCCCGATTTGTAAACAGGAGGATCATGATGCGCTCACTTTGTTCGGCAACAATGATTTTGCTATTGGTGTTGTTTTCGATCTTCCCTGCCGCGGCCCAGGAAAATTCATGGCAGGGTTCACAAAAGGGACCGCAACTTAGAGCACAACTGGCTGATAAGGAGAAGAATGCAAGCCGCAGAATTGCCGTGGTGGATGTTGATGTGAAAAATGTCACCCTGACCGATCCCATCGCCTATCGAGGCGGCGGCTCAGATATGGGACATCTGGAGTATCGCCTGGATAGCGGTCCCTACATTTTGCCAATGGCCAACCGGCTGGTCTTTGAAGGCCTTGCTCCGGGAAAGCACACGATTGAGGTTTCGCTCGCCGACGGTTCCTTCCGTCCAATGGGAGCCAAAACGGAGCTGGAAGTAGTGATTCCCTGAAGAACGCCCCGGCCAAGGTCCCTCTTGTTGACTGTCGGAAGACGCACATCAACGGAAATCACTGCGAGAATCCTGCGTATGTTTTCATCGAACATTAAAATCGGAGAGAATCGAACGTGTGGAGGTTTCGATGACCTATCCACATTCGTGGGAAATCGACCACGATGCCGGCATACGAGTGGAACACTATGTGGGTTTTGACTCAGTTCATCTTTTGAACCTGCTTCGCTGTCCAGCATTCCCTTGCTGCAATGTAACTCAATGATGAGTTTAACGGCGATTTGTCGCTATGCGTTACCCGCCCAGCTAGAATATCCCTGTGACTAGAGAACGCTGGGCCCAGATAGGAATCACGGTTCAATTCCTCATCGTGGTAAGGACAATAGGTGAGTTCTTCCGGCTCAGGCATGTCCTTGGCACGAGCTTCTCAGCCCCAGTCGCCGCGCCGTATGTTGGTGGCGCATTATTGGCTGCTTGCTCTTGCTGGGCAGGCGTGACCCTCTACTTCTTCCGACGCTATATGCTATCCGCCTGGATTGCGCTGACGGCCGTAGTCATTCTGCTCGTGTACAAAATTGCTGTAATTGGCTGGTGATGGCGGCTCTCTGAAGTGGGAGCCCTCCCGCCTTCTGCGGTGAAGACTCTATCGTCGATTGAACTCCAGTATTCCGAGAGCCTTCAGGCACTTCGCTTGTAGTTCTTCTCCAGAATGGCTGCCAGCAAAACCAAGAGACCTAAAAGGCGAAAAAGATAGATCCAGGGGCTACCTTCATTCGAATGTTCCACACGCAAGAGAGCGACTCGGTTAATGGCTTCGATCGCGAAGAAGGTCGCAAATGCGAGAAACAGGCGGTCGTGCGTTTGTTTCCAGAACCTCAGGAAGAAAAGAGCCGCTGCCAGGGAGGCCGTACCGATCACGCCTAGTAGAAATCCTTCGACCATGATCACTCGCTTTCCCAAATCAGTCCATACAGAAGGAGCAACATAGCAACGCTAGCGCTGCCGAGCCTGTAACGATAGAGGTCAACATCGGGGAACAACACCAAGTCGACAAAAATGAGCAGATTTGAGATGGACAATATCGTGAAACAAAGACCGCTCCAAAGAAGAAGCTTCTTTCGTCCCCGGACGTAGCCGCGCATCAATAGTACAGCGCACGCTGCACTTGTAAGGGTGCCGATAATGTAAACGATCGCTCCGAACATCACTCGCGCTCCTTCGTGAAACGGAAAGCTCGAGCAAAGTCACGCACGGAAGAAGATGGTTTTGAATGGATCATTGTCGAAATACGAACAGTCTCGCGGCGATAAGTTAGATCAAGAGCTGAAAGCAATTGATCCTGGCCTATCGACGTGGGTTCATAGCGAAATCCGTCTGGGGAACCCGGGACGCACACGATCAAGCCACGGCGCTTCAAGTCCTCGAGTAGTGAGTTGACGATGTTCGTGGATACGTATAGCCGCTTGGCCAGGTTCTCTACAGTCCAGGGTTGAGGCCGGCTATTCCAGAGAAGCAGAAGCGCCTCGAGATGAGGCACAGTCTCGATCTGATCGAGGACGAAGTCATAAACCGCATTCTCGACTGCAGCAGGGTCGGTCATTTGGCTCGAGTTGATGGATATTTTGCCGCAGATTGCCAGGCCGTTCTGCAGTCAGCGCCAGATTCTAGAATGTATGCTCCTCTCCCTCCAATATCAAGGCACGCCGCCGGAAGCTGACGCAGAAGATGTTGAAGTGAAAGGTGCCTACTGTTGTAAACAGGTTCTCGAAACACTTTGTGTCGTTTGTTCGTCAAATATGAGTCAAATAGCTCCCCGCTCCCTTGCTACTCGGGATAGGGACCTCTTCCTGCCGCTGGGTTTGAATCTGAAATCTGTTTCAATATTCCGGAAGCGTGAGATTATCGGCGAGTTCACGGCCCGCCGCAAGATCGGCGACCAACGGGATTTTCAAAAGGTTCATCACCTGATTGTGAATGAACATCGAGAATTTTGATTTTGGGGCAAATATGCCCGCAAAGCGTAATGCCCCTTTCTGCTTCTTAAGAACGAAAGACTCGTATCGATCCTGGTATCGCGCAAGCGCCGTCGCGTAATCACCGCCAGCACGGTGCAACTCGCCCGCAAGCATGTAGGCTCCCACCATCGCCAATGCCGAGCCTTGCCCGGCGAGCAGCGATACGCAGAAAGCTGCATCGCCGAGCAAAGCCACTCGCCCGCGAGTCCAGGATCCCGTCTGAGTACCCATTCGTATCTGACTGACCCGGTCAAAATAGAGATCGTTCGTGGAGTCGAGCGCGTCCAGAATTTGCTGGCATTCCCACCCGCTATTTCCGAATCGCTTTCGCAAGAGCGCTTTTTGAGACTGAATGTTGTCGATGTTCCCGTCGGGTTTCTCGTCCGCAAATATAAACAGAAACATCGTGCGGTCTCCACGCATCGCGAATCGTCCTACCTGCTGACCCACTTCCGTGTACATCACGTAGACCAGTTCGTCTCTTGGTCTGTAGCCACGTACTTCGAAGGCAGCGACCTTGTATCCCAAGTATTTTTCGAATCGGCTTTGCGGACCAAAAGCGAGTTCCCGCACTTGAGAATGAAGCCCATCGGCCCCGATGACCAAATCGAAATCACGGACGGTTCCGGTTTCGAAACGGACCCGGACTCCTTGCGCCGTCTGATCGATCCGAGCGATGCTGTCGTTGAAAATCGATTCTACTTTGCCTTCAATCGCGGAGAAGATGCATGCGGAGAGGTCTCCGCGTGCAAGACTGATGTAACGGCCCTCGGCAAGTCGGGCAACGGCCGCGGCGGGGAATCCCGCGATGCCTTTCCCGGTGCGGTCTACAATCCTTACATCCCGAACTACGTATCCCTTGCGGTGAATCTCGGGCAGCAATCCCATACGATCGGCGACGTCGAAGCCTCGACCCCAAAAGTCAATAATGTAACCAGCGGTGCGTAGCCTAGGTGCTTTTTCTACGATTGTCGGCTGAAAGCCGTAATGGGCCAACCAATACGCCAGAGTCGGACCTGCAATTCCCGCACCGGATATCAAAACTCTCATGGCAAAAAGAATACATCGTTCGAAGATTGACCCGTATTCTCTTTAGCCGAAATGCGGCACGGAGTTTGTATCGCAAATCGAGTCAGTGAGCGAATGACGGGGAACCCGGGAGCAACAACCGTTGTAATCGCCTGTTCTATAAGAGGGGATGTCAAGAACATTCTTCTCCCTCCGCCGGAAGCGCGGGTTATGGTTCGCGGCATCCAGTCCCTTGTCAGATAGGAGTGACGCTCGAGTCTTGTGTCTTGCCCTGTGGTTTCGGGTTTTGCTTTGCTCCATCTCAGCAGCTGCATGTTCATTAGTAGCGACAACGCCGATCGGTTTCTGAAACTGGCAAGCACTCGTGGTTGTACGGTGTCAACCATGGTTCTATCTGCGACTCGAGGCCTAGTGCTTTTTCGGGTTATCCGAGAGGGCATAGGGTTAACACAGAGGCTCAGTGCCACAGGCACTGTGCGCCTACAGGCGATAATGATGCTCACCCTCGAACCCGAGCGTCTCAAGAACCAACTGGCCACCACCAGAAAAAGATCACCGGAGATGGAAGGCTCTTCCCGTGAGCCGCTCAAGCGGCTTGCGATTTCAGTTTGTCAGCGTCGAAGTTTTCTCCCTTCTTCCATAGAGTTAGCGTGATGGCTGCAATCTTGCGCGCCAGCGTGAGACGCGCCATCGTTGGCTTGATACCTTTGGCCAGTGATCTCTGGTAGAAATCCTGGAACGGGCCGGGCAGTACACTGGCCCTGGTGGCCGCACCTTTGAACAAGCCTTTCAGATCATGATTGTGGTCCTTGTTCAGACCGCGAATGGAGATCTGTTTCTTAGAACGTCGCAGTCCGCCTTTGACATAGCAATATTCCGCACTGGTGCGGGTTTCCAAAGCAAGTCCGCTGTAAGCCCAAAGCTGTCGCTTAGTGCGGAAACGATGCGGGGTCTGGATCAGCGCCACCGCCAAGGCGGAGCGAATCGGTCCCAGTGAGGGAATCTGCCGTAGTTTGACGGTGATGGCATGCTTGCGACTCTCCGCCAACAACTCGCGGCGCGCTTGCTGGCGCAAGTACTGCATCATGTCCAGTTGCTGGTAGAGTCGTTCGGCTCGGCGACGGACGCCGGCTTCCTTGATCTTGCCCAGCCACTCGGCTCGATGACGGGTATAGTAGACGTCTCGGCCGGCACAGGGGATCGCCCAGCTGCGATAGACCGCTTTCAACCGACACATGACTCGGGTCAGATCTTTGACGATGGTCAGGTAGCTCCGGGCTAGCTCGCGCAGCATGCGCACGCCCGTCTCGCCATGGTAGACCGAGCTGAGCTTGTTCAGGTACAACAGTTCGGCCAACTTGTGGGCGTCGATACGATCACTTTTGTTTCCGTCTTTGAGCAGAGCATTTTTTCGCGGATTGCACACCACCAGCTTGGCCACATGCGGCTTCAGTAAATCGTACAGCCACGCGGCCCAAGTTCCTTCTTCGAAGGTGACCGATAAAGTTCCGCGCAACCCCGCAAAGAACTCCAGAATGGTCGCGGCTTTTGTTTCCAGGATGGATTCCATGACTAACTTGCCAGCGGAATCCAATACTGCCACCGAGATGGTTGCTTGATGAACGTCGAGCCCAATATACTTTTCGCTATTCATGGAGGGTGTTCCTTTCGTAGGGAATGATGCTTGCGCTCATAACCTACTCCTAAAGGGACGCCCTCTTATAATGCGTGTAATGGCGATATTTCGACAGTGACACCGAGAACCTGCGCGGGTAGGCTGCCGCCCCACTTGCCGCATGTACAGACGTTGCGTTTGCCGTATGCAGAGGGAGCTAAAGTGTTATGTTCTTGAGCATGAATACCATCCCCGATATAGAAAAACTCTACGTATCCTTAGGCGAACGTGACTACGAAGCAGTGATGTCACATTTAGGCGAACGACATCGTTTGGATCGTGGCCGACAATTCGCCGTTTGCGGACCGAAGCCCTTACCACGGGATAGCTGACGTTCGTTCGGGCATTTTCGATCGATTAACGGCTGGTTTCGACAAACTCGTCGTCGCCGTGGACGAGATCTTTGAGTGCGAGGGCGGAAGAGTTGTGGTTCTCGGCTACTATCACGGCAGGTTTCGCGGCAGAGCTGAGGAATTCAAAGCACAGGTCGCTCACATCTGGACAATCCGCGAAGGACGGGCCGTTAAGTTCCAGCAATATCTCGACACGCTGCAGATCGCACGCGACTCGGGAGCGGTCTCAGGCGGCAAGCAACAGTAAACAAACAGAGTCGTCATAAGTCACTTCTCTGACCTGCTGAGAGTACGGCACACATACATGTCGATAACGCATTATAAGAGGGCGTCCCTTTAGGAGTAGGTTATGAGCGCAAGCATCATTCCCTACGAAAGGAACACCCTCCATGAATAGCGAAAAGTATATTGGGCTCGACGTTCATCAAGCAACCATCTCGGTGGCAGTATTGGATTCCGCTGGCAAGTTAGTCATGGAATCCATCCTGGAAACAAAAGCCGCGACCATTCTGGAGTTCTTTGCGGGGTTGCGCGGAACTTTATCGGTCACCTTCGAAGAAGGAACTTGGGCCGCGTGGCTGTACGATTTACTGAAGCCGCATGTGGCCAAGCTGGTGGTGTGCAATCCGCGAAAAAATGCTCTGCTCAAAGACGGAAACAAAAGTGATCGTATCGACGCCCACAAGTTGGCCGAACTGTTGTACCTGAACAAGCTCAGCTCGGTCTACCATGGCGAGACGGGCGTGCGCATGCTGCGCGAGCTAGCCCGGAGCTACCTGACCATCGTCAAAGATCTGACCCGAGTCATGTGTCGGTTGAAAGCGGTCTATCGCAGCTGGGCGATCCCCTGTGCCGGCCGAGACGTCTACTATACCCGTCATCGAGCCGAGTGGCTGGGCAAGATCAAGGAAGCCGGCGTCCGTCGCCGAGCCGAACGACTCTACCAGCAACTGGACATGATGCAGTACTTGCGCCAGCAAGCGCGCCGCGAGTTGTTGGCGGAGAGTCGCAAGCATGCCATCACCGTCAAACTACGGCAGATTCCCTCACTGGGACCGATTCGCTCCGCCTTGGCGGTGGCGCTGATCCCTCACCGCCGACAGGGGCGGCTGATACGCTTTGATCCCGACGAATTGAAGCGTAGAGTAGACACCCGGAAGTCGCTGGAACCGACTAGGAGGCTTATGCCAAATAATCGGTATCAGCGAGGAGGAGTGTATTTGCGAGGGAAGAAGAAGATGTGGTACGGCACCTACAGACTCGACACACCTGAAGGACGCCGCCCGATCAACATTCCCCTCGGTTCATTGCAAGAACTGCCCACGAAAGTCAGCGCTCGTGACAAGCTAAGAGAGAAGATCGCTGAAATAACCAAACCCGATACGATCTCCCAAACCGCGAGTTCGATGAAGTTTTCCGAACTGGTCGAAAAGTGGAAGCGGAGTGAAGGAGCCGGTATGAGCGAGCCAACGCTGGATCACTATTCCAACGCCTTGCGCTCCCTCGTTCTTCCCCACTGGAAAGATCGCAGCATCGACAGCATCCAACGCGAGGACATCACGAACCTGTTGAACTCGCAAGCGGCGAAGTACAGTCGATCTTCGCTAAAGAGCATGCGGCTGGTGCTCACCATGACGCTGGCGTGGGCTGAGAGGAACAGCTACATTAAGCGCCCCAACGGGTGGTTAGACGGGATCAAGTTGCCACGGAAAACTGGCGGTCGTAAGGTGGTACGCACGGAGTTGGAGCCGTCGCAGACCCTTGGCATCATCCAGCGGTTGAAAGAACCCTACTCAACGCTGGTGCTGTTCTTGGGTCTGTGCGGTCGCCGGATCGAAGAGGCGATTGGAATCAAGCCAACCGACCTTGACGACAACAATGTGCTCCACATCCGCCGAGTGATTTACAAAGGTTGCGTGGAGGAACTGGAGGAAGACCAAATCCAAGTGTTGCCACTCGACCAGCCGGAGCACGCCGAACTTGTTCGTCGGCTCCGCACTCTCGGCGGGAATCACAAATGGGTGTTCCGATCGCGCAAAGGAACACCGCTCGATCCCGGCAACGCCCGCCGTCGGTATCTGCATCCTGCTGCAAAGGCAGTTGGGGTCAAGATTGGCGGCTTTCACGACTTCCGGCACACGCTGATTAGGAAGATGCGCAAGGCAGGCGTGCATCCGGTGGTCGTAAGCGGAACAGTCGGTCACAAGCGTGTCGAGCTTGCGCCCGAAGTGTACGACCGTGCGAACCAGAGCGAAATTCGCGATGCGCTTGGTCTGGTAGGCAAACAGTTGCTACCAAACGTGCTACCAAGTGGATTGCCGAACTAGCTAAGTTGTTGAAGATGGTGAGCGCGGAAGGAATCGAACCTTCAACCTACTGATTAAGAGTCAGTTGCTCTGCCAATTGAGCTACGCGCCCGTTTCTGGATTGAGTATCAGCCCTGGGACCCGCCGATCGGCTCGCGGGTGATGGCTTCATGCCGCAGCCGGGAAGCTGCTTGCCGGAACCAACATGATCAAATCACTGCAAAATACGTCATCGAATATAACACAGGCGATTGCAGCCGCACCAACGCCGTGGCGTACCGGCAGTGGCTAAATTGCGGGATTTCTGCCCTCGGCAAGGGGCGTCATCCTGACCTTGCGAAGCATCCGGCGTGGAGCGGATATCAAGAACAGGCAGCAATTGAGCCGCGGTGCGCAAGATCCTTCGGGACTGAAGTCCCTCAGGATGACGCCCCTTGTTTCGGCTTAAGAAGTTTGGCTTACGAAGTTTGGCCCGCGAGTTCTGGCTTGCGAGTTTCGGCTTTCGAGTTTTGGCTTTCGAGTTTCTAATTACGATCGGCGCTCTACGTGGGACAAGTCGGCGGCGAACGGCGAAACCGCATCCGATACGCGCGCGCTCGGGCGCTTGGCTTCGGTGATGGGCGGGCGGCGTTCCAGGGTGCCAAGGATGGGAGCTTCGCCTCCGTCCGCACTCATATGCGAAACGAATC
This sequence comes from Terriglobia bacterium, assembly GCA_963741105.1. GTDB lineage: Bacteria > Acidobacteriota > Terriglobia > Terriglobales > Acidobacteriaceae > JAIQFF01. The sequence continues at coordinate 84,454 of CAVUGT010000021.1, read as the reverse complement.
GCGGCTCCATACACAGCGCGTCTATGATCCGGCGTTGCCGGCTCGTCAGCACTTGCAGGGGCAGAATCTGGAAGTGACGGAAGACCCACAGCAGGTAAATTCGCTGTGCGAGGGAGGGCTTGATGTAGCGTGGCCCCAACGGGGTGAGCACACGCAAAACACCCGCAAACAATTTTTCGAGCATACTGCGCCACCTGAATTCTTGAGATCGTGGATCCAGATCAAGAAACTGCCTGCAACGGCACCTTCTATAACCTGTATCGACTCAATCAGGGATTTCCTCGAACCAGAGCTATTCGAAGGCCCGCATTATTGCACCAGGATTGATGCAATTGCCATTAAAAACTTCACATTTCGCGGTTTTTTTAACTTTCGTACGAAGTCGCGACCGCCAGGTGCGGCCGCCGAGACTGTACACTAGATGGTGCAAGTCTCGACTGGTCAGTTGTTTAGCTGGGTATTTCGGGCAGGACCTCAATGCTGCGGATATTCGCGGCCACGCCAAAATTTCCGGCGCGCTCGCCATCTTCGACTCTAACCACCGACGCCTGGCAGCATACCCACTGCTTGACCCCATGAGTCAGTTCAGGCGGAAGAATCAGGACCATCTCCAACTCGCTTCCCGCAACGATGTGCGAATCGGTGTAGAGAAAAATCCCACCCGTATTCAAGTCGCGGGTGAAGCCGGTAGTCTCGACAGTCCCAGACTTGCCTTTGATCGCGACTGGCACTCGCGCTTGGACACGTTTTCCGGCGCGGCGTTCTTGCTTGAGGTCAGTCATGAGAAGTGGAGCCTAACACACATTTCGTCAGGATAAGGATCGCCTACAGACCTTCCGGACGCCGAGCCCTCACCGCCGGCACTACCAGCGCCTGTTCCATGGTAGGCGCATTGCTGGCGCGCAATTTCACTTCAACTTCATGCCGCTTCTCACTCGCGCCACTGGCCGCATACGCCCGCGAAAGCAATTCCAGGGAATAAGGATTGTCCTCGTCTTCTTCAAGATGACCGATGGCCTCATGAAGAGTGGCGTCGGGAATCTGCGGCTTGCTCATCAGCAGTGCTCCCGCGGCCCCATGATACGAACTCTGCACGACTGCGCTGCGCGTGCCGCCTGCAATGGTTTCCAATTGCTTGAGAGTGTTCGCGGCAAGTTCCTGGTTGCCGGCGTGATCGGCGCGAACCGCACGATAGCGCAAAATCCTTGCCCGCTCGTCTTCGCGGTCCGATTGCGACACATTGCTGGTGGGGTGATTGATGGCTTCTTCGGCCGATGCCAGATGCTTCAAAGCTTCCGCGTCGTCCGTCTGATACATGCTCATCATGCGATGCGCTTGCGCTTCCATTAGGTCAAAGCCCGTGGCGTGAGCTTTATCCGCGACCGCGGCGAACGCCTTGTCTGCCTCGGTAAAATTATTCTCGCGTGCCCAGGTGGTGGCACTCTGCAACGCATAGGAGAGCCGGTCGGCATCCGTGTGCGCCATCCGGATTGCCTTGTCATACTCCGCGCGCGCCTGCGTCTGGTTGCCCATCAGTGCGTACGTATCTCCCAGGCCGAGTTGCGAGTAGTCGAACTCAGGATCGATTTTCAGCGCTGCCCGGTAATGCTCGACCGCAGCGTCAAAGTTGCCCGACATACGGAGAATCTCCGCGTACGAGTCCTGGGGATTGGGCAGAGTCGGAAGCACCGCAACGTAACGCTCCATCACTTCGAACGCTTTGGGATACTCGCGGCTGTAAGCGTAGCAATAGGCAAGATCGTTCAGGGCTGGAGGATAATTCTTGTCGATGACGAGTGCCTTCAGCAGGTTTTTCTGCGCCTGCTCATAGCTGTTCTGTCCCATCAGCCAGCCCCCCACCAGGTAGGCCAGGCGTTTGTCCTTGGGAAACATCTCCAGCATGTCGTTCATGGCGGAGATGCCGGCGATAAAATTATTTTCCTTCACGCTGGTGATCCACGTAATCAAAAGGCGTTCGCCCGGCGTGGTCTTGCCGGCCAATTGCTTGGCTTTCTCTCTTGCTGCACTGGCTTCCGCAGGATCGTTGCTGTTGTAGGCGATAAAAACGTACGCCAGAGCGAAATTGGGATCGCCCTGGGCCGCCGCTCGCCATCCAATATTGGCCCGCTCGAGATAAAGATTCTCGTAGTCAATCAGCGCACGATTGAATAGCTCCCGCGCCTTGGGTGAAGACGTGGTCACTGGCATGGTATTCGCCGCACTCTCCTTAATGTGGTGGGCGAGGGACGGCGACACCAGGCAGACGCAGATCAAGAGACAGACGTAGTGGGCACGGCGCATCGGTTAAGAATTTGTTGTCTGAAGGAAACGCTATCACCGTGGCAGGAAGGCTAGAAAGTCACTGTGCAGGTTCAGAGGCGTACGCTCGTTTGTGGTCTCGAGGATGCCCTGTCCAAGCTCTGCTTGGGCGGGGATTTGAGTGGATCGTCAGAGATTCAGTAAACACAGGGTCCCTCCACTGCGCGAAGCTGTGCTTCGCTCCGGTCGGGATGACAGTTTCTTGTGGTCCATAAAAAAACCCGCCCAAGCGGAGATTGGACGGGGCACCCTTTTCCAGAATGTCTACACAAATCTAAAACGTAATCTTGGCCGCGAACTGGATACCGCGCGGTCCGCCACCGCCGAGGAACGGATTGCCAATGCCTACGTCGCCGGTTGCGGTGATCTGATAGAAACCAGTCTGCCGTCCCGTGGCCGCGTCCGGCGTTCCAATGTCAGCGATAAAGTTCGGCATCGACGGATTGGAAAAGTTCGGATGGTTGAAGAGATTGAAGAACTCGGCGCGAACCTGCAACACTACCCGCTCGCTGAGCGCCGTATTCTTGAAGACCGAAAAGTTAAATTCCTTGAAGCTGGGCCCAACCAAGGAGTTCCGCCCCAGATCTCCGAAGTGCCGCGTGCCCGGAGTGCAGTTGGCTTCGCTGCCACCCGGATCAGGCGGAACCGGCAGCCAGGTGCAAGGCGCGGCAAACGAGGTCAGGTCAAGATACTGCGCCGGATTGCCGGAATTGTAGTGCATCTGCCCGATCACATCCGGACGGTCAAAGCCTTCGCCCGAGCCCGAGTAATCTCCCTGGAACTCGTAGTTCAACTGCCAGGGCTGTCCATCCTGAAGATTCAGGACACCATCCACTCCCCAGCCATTCTTCAGCTTTGAAAGGTTCCCACTGAACTTGGGGAGGTCATACGTGAAGTTCCAGGTAAAGCGCTTGCGGATATCGAAGCTCGAGTTGCCCCGATCTCCCGCCGGATTCGTGCTGTTCTGCGGCTGCGCCTGGTTGGGAAGAAAGTCTTCCAGATCGCTGGCGGTATCGATGGAGTGCGACCACACGAAGTTTGCCTGCGAAGTCAGCCCGTGCCAGTTGCTCACGCGCAAACTGGTCTGCAGCGCGTGATAGATCGAGTTGGCCGACGATTTCTCTTCGTTCAAGTACTCGGGGAAATTCGCGAATACCCGCGGAACACTCAGGTAGCCGACTCCGTTGGCGAGATCCGAAGCGGTGATCTGCGCCTGGCTGGGCTGGTTGATGTCCAGGAACTGGAACAGCTTGGTTCCCTTGGTGCCAACGTAGCCCAGTTGAAACACAGCCTTGGGACCAACCTGCTGCTGGAAATTGAGATTGAAATTCTGCACGTAGGGCGTCCGCATGTGCGGATCGGCCACGAAGAAGTCCGGGTTCGGACCAAAGCCCGAATAGACCGGTTGAGTCGGATCCAGCGGCCCGGCGGTCGCGCTGCCGAACGCCAGCCCGGCAGGGCCGCTTCCGACATATGCGGGGCCGGGACAGAAGACGCAATTCCATGGAAGATGCCCGAGGAAAATATCCTGCGAGAAGGCATCGTAGAACATGCCCCATCCGCCTCGGATCACCGACCTGCCCTTGCCGAATACGTCCCAGGCAAAAGCCAGCCGCGGCGCGAAGTTGTTGTAGTCCGGGTCGTAGAGACCCTTCGAGCCGCTGGTCGCCGTGAGTGTGCCTCCGTTGGCGGGATCGAAGCGATAGAGCAAGTTATCTTTCTCGCCTACCACGCCGAAATAATCCCAACGCAATCCGTAATTCAGGGTCAGGCGAGGTGTAAGACGAAAACTGTCCTGGAGGTAGAATCCGTGACTGTTTTCGAAAGTGTGCCGCAGGGTATTGCCGGCAATTTGTCCTCCGCCCGACGGCGTGCCTTCCAGGAATGTAGTGAGATCATCGAAAGACAAAGTGCCCCGGAAGTTGTGGTCGATCACGTGGGTAATGGTTGTGCGCCGGAATTCGTAACCGAGCTTTATGTCGTGGCGTCCGGCCTTCCAGGAATAGTTATCGATAAAATGCCAGTTCGAGTCCACGCGATTACGTGGCACCGAACTGGTCGCGCCGATCTGAGAGAAGCCGCCTACGCCGATGGCAGGAAGGCCTGAATCATAGCCTCCCGCTCCCGTATTCAATCCGATGGAAGAGGGCTGAAAACCTTTGTCCTCAGGAAAGAATCCTTCGGCAAAACGGTTCCAACCCAGGCGAGCTTCATTTACCTGGTTGGAATTTACGACCTTTACGTAGGAGATTGAAACCAGTTGGACCCGGGTCGGCGTGAGCGTGTTATAGCCGGGAAGAAGTCCACCTGCCAACTGGGCGAAGGGAAAGCTCTGCGAGCTGTCTCCAAAATAGTAGCGCCCAGTCAGCATGTTCTTGGCGTTGAAGTTCTGATCAATCTTGGCGATCATGCTGTCCACCCGGTTGAAGAACCTGGTGGAAGTGGAGACGTTGTTGGTGGAGCAGCCTGCCGTGTCGCTGGTAGCGCCCGAAATATTCGGAGTGGGCCACGGGTTCAGCCCCAGCAGAGCCGTACTCACCGGGTTTACTGTCCCACCGCCCGAAACAATGCTCGCCTCCGTAGCCGCAATCACCGCAGGATCGGGAACGCAGGTTGTGCCCGCCTGAGCACCGTTTTCCCGCTGTCCTTCATAATTCGCGTAAAAGAACGTCTTGTTTTTCACGATGGGCCCGCCCAGCGAACCCCCGAACTGGTTGTTGTTGAACGGGCTCTTCGGATCAGGAGCGAAGTTGAAATAGTTCCGCGCGCCCTGTTTACCGCTGCGGAAATATTCCAGCGCTGAACCGTGCCAGGTGTTGGTACCGCTCTTGGTCACGATATTCACTACCGCCCCGCTGTTGCGTCCGTACTCTGCTTCGTAGTTCGAGAGAGTACGAAGTTCGGCCACAGCGTCGATGGGAAGAATGGTCGCCGGATCACCGAACACGCCCGCTTCATTGATGGCCGGATCGTTCCGGTAGCCATCATTCATATCGGTGCCATCGAGCAGGAAGTTGTTCGATCGGCCGCGCGAACCGTTCATTGAAAAGGTGCCGTAGGAGCCAGGAGAATCGCTGATCTGATCGGGAGAACCGGCCACACCGGGATTCAGATAGATGAGCTTGGTGTAGTCGCGTCCATTGACCGGCAAGTTCTCGATCGTATTGGCGGTCAGCGTGCCGCCCAGCTCGGCGGTGGTGGTTTCAGTCTGGGCGAGGGCCTCGCCGGAGACTTCCACCGTCTGCTCCACCTGCCCAGTCTTGAGTTCGGCGTCCACACGGCGTTCGCTGGCCACGTCCACTACGACTCCGGTGGTGACAGAACTCTGGAAGCCGCTCTGCGAGATCGTGATGGAGTAACTCCCGATGGGCAATTCCGAGACCGAATAGCTGCCGTCCGCGCTGGTCTGGGTAGTGCGCTCCAGACCGGTAGCCACATTGCGGACAACGACCTTGGCGCCCGGAACAACCGCTCCGGACGGGTCAGTCACGGTCCCCAGGATGGTGCCGCGGAAGGTCTGGGCCATTAACGAGGTAGCCGCCAAAACGAAAAAAGCGAGGATGATCCTCACTCTCATGGGTGTTCTCCTTTTTACTGCCAATGGTTCACGCCCAAGCAAGCGGTTGGTGGCAGTACGACCAAACATCTGTTGAACCTGTCTCCCCGGAAATTCCGCCGATTATAACCCGCTGCAACATCATTTGTCTTACGGATGAGGTGGATGCGGATCTTAAATCATCACCCTCCAAACAATCTGTCATCCCGACCGGAGCAAGCGCATCCGCGCAGCGGATGATCTTGCGGAGTGGAGGGACCTTGAGTTCCCCGATCCACGAAAAAGACCCGCCCAAGCAGAGCTTGGACGGGGCACCCGCGGACTTTGATCTTGTTGGGCTGACGACTGAAGACTGAAGACCGACGACTGGGCTAGAACGTAAACGCAACGCCGCCGCGGACGGTTCGGGCCGATTGCACCAGGTAGACCGTGCGGCCGTCCTGACCAATGACTGGAACGTATCCCTGGGCCAGAAGGTTGCGTACGTCAATCACGGCATCCATGTGGCCGGGCAGAAACCCAGTTCCGGGAATGGGTTGGCGCAAGATAATGTTGAGGTACGGATCAGACTGACCCGCGGACTCATTGAACATGTCCACAGGGGTCAACGCCTGACCGCTGATCCAACGATAAGAAGTAATCCAGTGAGTCTTGATACCGGGCAGCGTCCCGCTGAACTTGGCTGACGCGGTGTGGCGGTTGCGCATATACGTGTCGCGACGCGCGTCCTGCAAGGCAACATCCGACCTGCTTAAATCGAGCACTCCGCCGTAACCGTAGTCGAGGGTCGCGGTCAGGTCAGATGCCAGTTTGCGCTGCAAAACCACGCGCATGCCCTTGGCATCCAGGTCTTTGCCCTGGTAGGTAAAGGTCCCGGAGTAGAAGTCGGGCAGCACTTCACCGCCATCCGCGGAAACGTCTCCAACGCCGGTCAGAGCCGGGTCCGCCACGCGGTCGGAATACATGGCGATTTGCAGATTGGTGTTGCCCATGCGGTGAGACAGCGAAACTTCGTGATGATGAGCGCGCTCAATCGTTGAGGTGAAACCCGCCATGCTCACGCGGGGCCCGGACTCACTCAGATCAGCAGGCGCCGAGTCAAAACCCTTTTCCGCACGGTTGTCCGACTGTGAAGTCGCGTAGCGATACTCCAGTACGGTATTGGGCGAGAGATGGATGTCCGCTGAACCGAATGGACGAAACGCCGTGACGCGTCCCAGGAATTGAATCGTCTGTAACTCGCTTCCGAAGCGCAGTTCCAGGATGTCTCCCAGCGTGAATCCATCGGAGGCGGAAAGCGCCATCGCCTGCAGCGCGGTCCCGTATCCATTGATTCCCGGCGCCGCCAGTCGGCGCACAGTAAACGCCATCTCCGGCTTCGATCCGTTCGCCAGAGCATGACTATAGGACGCCCGCAATACGGTATTGGGCTGCGAGCCGCCGTTGTAGCCGACGTTGCCCTGCAAGCCTATCGTTCCCGACGAGAAAAGCGACCTCTCCACCGAGAAACCCGTGTTCATGTCGGACGTGCTGCCGAAGCCGCCGGAGGCTGAACCTGCGACGAATGACAGCGTGCCTTTTACGTCGTGCTTTTCTCCGACTGCTTCCGCTGAAGTCGCCGGGGCGAGCGAACCATCCTCCAGCATTCTCAGGATAGGACGATTCGAAGCCGACCGCAGCACCCACTTCCAGTCATCATCGTCAGCCGGGCCACGCAACGGCGGCATCTGGATCGCTTCAAACAGACCACTGAGCTTGAGATTGACGATCACGCTGGTACCTGGACGCAAGCCGACGCGCTCACGCAAAGCGGGAAGGAACGATGGCGAATACGCCTTGATGCTGTAAACGCCAGGCAGTAAGCCAGCAGCCGAATAGAAACCGTTCTCGTCGGTGAACACTTTCAGGCTGCGAGCAGCCGAACCCAGCACATCCACCATCGCCCCCATCTGGGGAACGCCGGAAGCGCTGCGCACGTAGCCGGAGATCGAGCCTGAGCGGTCCGCCGCCATCACCGGAAGCGCTAACGCAACCGATAACAACCCGAGCTTGAACCCGAGTCTACCCAGCATCAATCCAACCACCTCGCGGAAGCCAAGCCCAGCTTACTCGACGGCAAAAGTCGCCGACGGATCCACTGTCTGCTTGGAAATGTTGTCATTCACCTTGATTTGAATGCGATAGACCCCGGGGTCCAGACTGGAGGCCGAAAGAGGTTTTTCCAGGGTCACTTGGTCGCCGATATTTCCCATTTGGTCCGTGGATTCCACGGTGTGAATCACGGCCTTGTTGGTCGCTGTGTTGATGACGTCGTACTGCACCGTAGCCGACGGCTTGTGCGTTTTGTCATCGACTCCGAGATTGTAAACCTGCATCCAGAAATAAACCTTCTGATTGCGCTTGAAGACCACCGGCTTGCCGTTCGCGGAAGCCACTCGCGGACGGACTTTGGTATTGCCGATGACAAACATTCCAGTGCCAATCTCTTTCGTCGAAACCGGCTGCATGGTGTCCGCCACGATCAGTGAAGAGGACGACAGCTTGTCATCATCGTAGCTCGGCACCGGCAAGCGGCTGCTCCACAGGCCGGAACGGTCGCCGTTCACGTCTTTCACTGCGACATCGATCCGGTAAAGATTCGGACGCAGCGGCAGGGCCTTCCAGTACACCGACGAATTCTCTGTAACTTTGGGCAGCAATTCCGCCGGCACGTCGACCTGCACCGTGTCCTCGAAAGTCTGGACAATCTTTCCGGTAAGCGTCGTGACCCGTCCGAAAATATTCACCGTACCGCGTTGCACGCCGTCTTTGTTCACGAACGTAACGTCGCGATTCTTGATCTGGATCGTAATCGGAACCAGCACCGTATCTCCGGTGACGCGCACGAAGTCAGTACGCACATCGAACGGCATCAGATTCACGCTGATCTTGTGGCTGACTACTTCTTCCAGGTCCTTGAACTTCACGGCAGGCGGTTTCTGCAGCTTGTAGAACTGTTCCAGACGATCGAACTGCTTGGTCTGATTCGTGTTGCTGAATGGGCCCGTTCCCAACCGCTCAAGGCCACCGCCGGTAAAGCGGTCCGCCTTGCTCGACATGCCCATCTGTTCGTACAAGGTCAGTCCTGCATTGGGCGTGTATAGCAGCGCGTCTTTCTCCGACCGGTCCATGGTCATGTGATAGTCGCCGCACATGCAGGTGTCGACAAACTCGATGATGATTTCCTGCCCGATATCTTCCAGATAGCGATAGCGCCAGTCTTCAAATGGGAAGGTGGAAGTCTGGCCGCCGCCTTCTTCCATCGGACGCTCATAGCTTCCGCCCGAAGGATGCGACTCAATCTCATCCGCCGGTCCGTACATAATATAAATTCGGCCGCGATCGCTCTTCCAGCCGGGGATGCCGGCGGCGAAGTGCTCGTTCGCGTATGCCATGCGGCGGTAGTGCTCTTCCTTGAATTCGTTTTCGATGGTGTCCGGAGTGGGATCGCGGCGTTGCCAGAAAGCTTCAATGAACTGGTCACGCTCTTCGTCGTTGGAGAGAAGTTTGAAGGCCTTCTGCTCTTCGTCGGTGATGATCCAGCGCACGTCTTCGTCGAGCCACTTCTTGTAGGTCTTGCTTAATTCTATTTTCAGAGATTTGGAATTTTGCTTTTTCTGCTTATCGGTAAGAGGACGTTTCAGCGGATCAACATCGGGAACGGTCTTTTCCTGGGAAGCAGGTGTTGCTGAGGCAGGTGCTGCATCGGCGGACGGCTCTGCAGTGTCCGCTTTTCCTTCCTGAGCGGAGGCAAATGAAACCAAGGTCAGAATGATTGCCGGTAAAACGAAGACCGCGAAGAGGCGTTTCAGAAACCCTACCCGGGACATGGGGGCACTCCTTACGACATCTACTACTTGGATCGTTATTCTATGACTTTGGTCACGTCAAAGCAAGAGTATCCCGCCGGCCCTAAGCGATTGTAAAGATTGTAAAAACAGGCATCTGAGAGGCCGTTCGAGGCCCCTCCAGCGTACATATTCCCTTCGAGTCCTTTTGGGGCATTTGTTAGCACCCTTTGTGGTCAGGAGGTTGAACCCCCGTCTTGGCCAAAAAACCTCAAACCAATACGATGCCAGGAGGGCCGGAACGGTAACGTCGCATCGTCGCTTTCTTAGATTCCCTACCCCGCTCCAGCTATAATCGGGTTGCTAGTATCTGGTTTCCGCCTGACTTCTGCCTGGTTCAGGGTCCGGCACCCGCACATGGTCGGTTCCGCAGGAACTTTTAGGGCTCCATTCGCGTATCTGATGGCGTGTGCTCAGTTACGTCGCTAGCTCCGGACGTAGCGGCAGCGCCACTCACAAAAGTAGCGCCTGTCTGGATTCGCAAGGAAACAATGAGCACTTTTAAAAAAATACTTATCGGCAGCGGAATCGCCATCGCGGTACTGGCGATTACCGGCATTGCCGTTCATCAGAGCCGTAAGGGCATCGTAACGGTCCAGACCGGAAAGGCCGAGCGGCAGGATTTGGCCTCGATTGTCAGCGCGTCGGGCGAGATTCGGCCCAAGACTTACGTCAATATCGGCGCCAATGCTTTCGGCAAGATCGTTCGGCTTTACGTGAAGGAAGGCGACCGGGTTAAGAAGGGTCAATTGCTGGCGCAACTGGAAAACGTGCAATCCTCGGCCGACGTAAACGCGACTCAAGCCGGACTGGAAGCAGCCCGGACGGACGCGATCGCTGCCGACGCTGCATTGAATACTTCCGCAGCGGACCTGAATCGCGCGCAATCCGACTACGAACGCGCCGAATTGGACTGGACGCGGGCGCAAGGTTTATTCAAAGACGCCCTCATCGCCAAGTCGGAGTACGACAGCCAAAAGGCAGCCTTCCAGACAGCCAAAGCCGGCCTGGCCCAGGCCCAGGCTCGGGTAGCGCAAGCGAAGGCGCAGAAAGACTCCTCCGAACGCCACATTGCGCAAAACCAGGCGAACCTGACGCACGCCGCCGATGTTCTGCAAAAGACCACTTACGCTGCCCCCTACGACGGCATGATCACCAACCTGCCGGTACGAGAAGGTGAGACGGTGGTAATCGGCATCCAGAATTCACCGGGCAGCACGCTGATGACTTTGGCTGACATGTCGGTTATTACCGCCGAAGTTAAGGTTGACGAAACCGACATCGTCAACGTGCGCCTCGGCCAGCCTGCCGAAGTCACGATCGACGCAATTCCGAAGAAGACTTTCAAAGCGGTAGTCACGGAAATCGGCAACAACGCGATCGTCCGCTCCACCGGCGTGTCGACGTCGCAGCAGACTTCGGCCAGCCAGGAAGCAAAAGATTTCAAGGTCGTAGTCACTCTGCAAGATCCGCCAGAGAATCTTCGCCCCGGACTTTCCGCGACGGCAAAAGTTACGACAGCCACGCGGAAAGCGGCTCTGACCATCCCGATTCAGGCCCTGACGGTCCGTTCGCGAGCCGATTTGAAAGCCGCCGACGGCGAGAAAAGCGAAGTGCAGGCTGCTGCGCCATCGACTGAGGCATCTAATTCTAACGGCGGGGACAAAGAAGAAATCCAGGGCGTATTTATCATTCGCAACGGCAAAGCCGAATTCCTGCCCATACAGACAGGCGTCACCGGCACGGCCGATATCGAGGTCCTGAGTGGTTTGAAACCGGATGACGAAATCGTCACGGGCAGCTACAAAGTGCTGCGCACGTTGCGGCCCGGAACGAGTATTAAAATAGATAATACGGCGCCGAAGAAAGAAGAAGATCAAAGCTAGTCGTTAGCCGTTGGCCTTTGGTCAATGGCCAAAAAGCAAAAGCTAAAGACCATCGACAAACGACTAACAACTGTCTCAGTTAATCGTCCAACAGTTAGCCACAGATCGGAGCGGGAACGTTGTCCCGAGAAGATCAGGAGAGAAAGATGGCAACCGCAGAAGTAATCACCATCGCTCGACCCGTAGTGTCGGCGCCGCCCGAATCGTGCATGATCTGCACCGAAGACCTGTGGAAGACCTACGACATGGGATCGGAGCAGCAGGTACACGCCTTGCGCGGCGTGAATATACGCATCCAGCGCAACGAATACGTCGCCATCATGGGACCGTCGGGCTCGGGCAAATCGACGCTGATGAACCTGATCGGCTGCCTCGACACGCCCAGCAAAGGACACTACTGGCTGAATAGCCAACTGGTCAGCGAACTGGATGACGACGAACTGGCACGCATCCGCAACAAAGAAATTGGATTCGTCTTCCAGACATTCAACCTTCTGGCCCGCGCCACGGCGCTGCATAACGTCGAACTGCCGCTGATCTACGCCGGTGTCCCCGGCGAAGAGCGTGTGCAGCGCGCCAAAGACGCTCTGGCATCGGTCGGCATGGAATCCCGCATGATGCACAAGCCCAACGAGCTCTCCGGCGGACAGCGTCAGAGAGTCGCCATCGCCCGCGCCCTGGTAAATCGTCCGTCGATCATCCTCGCCGACGAACCCACCGGCAACCTCGACTCCCAGACCGGAAACGAAATCATGGCCCTACTGGATCGCCTTCAGGCCAACGGCAACACGATCGTCCTGGTTACCCACGAACACGACATCGCCGAATACGCGCACCGCGTGATCTACATCAAAGACGGCGTGGTGGAGAAGGACGAGAGGAAAGCGGGAAGGTAGTCTTTACTTGTCAGCCGGGTGCCCCAGGTCTCGCTGGTTTTGCGAGACCTGGGAGGGACTACTCTGGATGTTCATTCGTCACAGACAGATCCTTCCGATTTTCCTACTCTCCATGCATGACCGAGGGCCTGCACCGGTTTTATGGGGCTGACGACTTACACTTCCTGACTTTCAGTTGTTACCGCCGCCTTCCGCTTTTCACAAACCAGGCTTACTGTGATTTGTTCCTGACGATTCTCGAGCGGGTTCGTAGACGTTATCGGTTCGTAGTGTTGGGGTATGTCGTGATGCCGGAACACGTTCATTTATTGGTAAGCGAGCCGCAGCGGGAGACGATGTCGACGGCGATTCAGGCATTGAAGCTTGGCGTTGTGCGCAGTATTCGAGGTTCGGGTGGGAGCGTCGTGGCGGCGGCTCCCAGGTCTCGCAAAACCGGCGAGACCTGGGGCACCCAAGTTCACCCAGATCGATTTTGGCAGGCGCGGTTTTATGATTTCAATGTATTCACGGAGCACAAGCGGATTGAGAAGCTTCGCTATATCCATCGCAACCCGGTGAAGCGTGATTTGGTGTGTTCGCCAGAACAGTGGCGCTGGAGCAGCTTTCGATGGTATCTGTGCGGAGAGGCAGGTCCGGTGGGAATCAACGATGCGGATATTATGGTGATGAAAATCCGGCCACCAGCTGCTTGATGGAGCGGTTCTTCCCATCACAGCCGAGCAAATGGCCCAGCCTTCACGGAACTCTTACTCGAGAGGCACCCTCTAACTTGTTTTAGCGGCTGTCGTCTAATGAAAGCGGGGAGGCAGCCTGTGACACATGGTCCGCCTGCGGTGACGATCAGCGAAGCGGTTGTCCCTAAGCGCGTTCGCCTGGAATCGGTTGATGTGGTTCGAGGCGTCATCATGATTCTGATGGCGCTGGATCACACTCGCGATTTTTTTGGCCAGACCAGCTTCAGTCCTACCGATCCTACTCAGACCAACATCCCTTTGTTTTTCACGCGCTGGATCACGCATTTTTGCGCGCCGGTTTTCTTTCTGCTCACCGGCACGGGCGCTTATCTTTCACTGCGGAAGAAATCGAAGAGTGAGTTGTCGCAATTTCTATTCACGCGAGGCCTGTGGCTGATCTTTCTGGAAGTCACGCTGTTTCGCTGCCTCGGGTTGCAGTTTAACTTTGACTATCGCCTGACGTTTCTCGATGTGCTGTGGGCACTGGGATGGGCGATGATCGTGCTCTCAGGGCTGATTCATCTGCCTACGCCGGTGGTCACTGCATTCGGCATGGTGATGATCGCGGGACACAATTTGCTTGATCCCATCCGGTCCGCAAACCCGGTGTGGACCATCCTGCATTCGCTGAATTTCATTGTGGCGCCTCCCGGGCACGCCGTGTTTGTGGCATACACGCTGATTCCCTGGGTTGGAGTTACCGCGGTGGGATACGGCCTGGGGCAGATTTATTCCTGGACAGCCGAGCGTCGAAGGAATTTTCTGCTGCGCGTGGGACTCGGAGTTACTGCCGCCTTCGTGATTCTGCGTGCCATCAATATCTACGGCGATCCCGTTCGGTGGACCTCACAAAAATCGGCGGCCTTCACTGCGCTTTCGTTTCTGAACACGAACAAATATCCGCCGTCACTGCTATTTCTTCTGATGACACTCGGTCCGGCGTTGCTTTTTCTTTGGGCTGTAGATGGGGGAACGCCGCAATTCCTGCGTCCGGCACTGGTTCTGGGCAAGGTGCCGATGTTTTATTACCTGCTGCACTTCCCGCTCATTCATCTGCTGGCGGTTGCGGTGTGCTACGCGCGTTATGGACAGGTGCACTGGATGTTTGAGTCTCCGACGATCGACAAATTTCCCGTCACAACGCCACCTGGATGGGGATACTCTTTGCCGATTGTTTACCTGGTCTGGGCTTCTGTGGTGATCGCGCTCTATCCACTCTGCCGATGGTTTGCGGCGTTGAAGCAGCGGCGGAGCGATGCGTGGTTAACCTATTTCTGATGCTTTGTCATCCTGAGGCAGAGGAGTCATCCGCGCAGCGGAGGACTCCCAACGTAAGGACCTGTGCAGTTTGGGCGGCATCCGTGGCGCTGCCGGCAAATGCATAGGTCCTTCGCCCAGCAAAAAACGCGGGGCTCAGGATGACAAGATTTGTTGGATGCGGGCCTGATGGCAAAACTGCCGAGCTACGCTCGGCCTGGACAGGTCGGAGACCTGTCCCCACATGGTCTGTGACACTGATCCGTGCTACTGCTTGATGACCGTGCCGTCGCGCTTGCGGATCTCTCCCCAGCCTCCGTTTAGATTTTCTGGGCCGTTGGTGAACGGGGACTTGGCGGCGGCTTTTTCGTCGATCTCGATTCCCCAACCTGGCTTTTCGCTGACCCAGAGGTATCGATCTTTCATTTCGGGGCAGCCGTGAAAAATTTCCTGGGTGCGGTCGTTGAACGGGGAGTATTCCTGGATACCGAAGTTGTAGCTGACGATGTCGAGCGTGACATTCGCCATGTGTCCGACTGGCGAGACGTCGCCCGGTCCGTGCCATGCCGTTCTCACGCCGAACTGCTCGGCCAGGATTGCAATCTTGCGCGCGGGCGTGAATCCGCCGGCCTGCGAAACGTGGACGCGGATGTAGTCGATCAAGCGCTCGGTGATCAGCGGCGTCCACTCGTGTGGACTGTTGAAGAGTTCACCCATGGCGATGGGCGTTGCACAGTTCTGCCGGATTTGGCGGAAGTAGCCGAGGTCTTCGGGCGAGAGCGGGTCTTCGAGAAAAAACATTTTGAATTTTTCGGCGTCCTTGCAGAACTGGACCGCCTGATTCGGCAGCATGCGTTCGTGCATGTCGTGCAGGAGCTCGATTTCTTCTCCCAGTTCCTGGCGGCATATTTCCAGAAGCTTCAGCGCGCGGCGCGCGTAGTATGCCGGCTCGAATAGCGGCTTGTCATGCAGCGCCTTCAGCGGGGCGCCACTGCGGCGCGCGCCATATCCGGCCATTCCCGGCACTCCCACCTGAACGCGAACGTGGCGGAAGCCTTGCTCCATGTAGCGCTTCGCGCTGTCGACGACTTCCTGGAACTCGGCGCCGTCGGCGTGAGCGTAGGTGTCGACAGCCTCCCGGCACTTGCCTCCGGCGAGTTGATAGACCGGCATGCCGGCCTGGCGGCCCTTGATGTCCCAGAGGGCCTGATCGATGCCGCTGATGGCGTTGTTCAGGACCGGACCATTTTTCCAATAAGAGCTGTCGTAGCAGGACTGCCAGATATCCTCGATGCGGTCGGTGGTTTTGTTCAGAAGGAAGGGTTTCAGATATTTCTCGACTGCCGGTTTCACCAGATCAGCGCGTTGGGTGAACGTCGCACAGCCGTAGCCGTAGAGTCCGTCCTGGTCGGTGGTGATTTTGACGACGGTGAGGCGCACGCCTGCGGGCTGGCATTCGATTACGGTGATGTCCTTGATGCGCGGCGTGGGCATGGCACGAGTGGCCCGCGCGACTTGCTCTTCGGCCTGGATGAGCGGTGTCGCAGCGCCGAGCAAGCTGGCACCTGCAATGGACTTCAGAAAATTGCGGCGTTGCAGGGACATGTAGGGGCCTCTTGGGAGCTTCGTGAGATTTTTATCCTACCTGAAATGCAACGCTGATTCTCATCACGTCTCTCGAGGGTGCCCGGTCCAAGCTTGGCTTGGGCGGGGGTGGAGTGCGAGTAGTCGGAACAAAACGCAAGGTCCCTCCACTTCGCAATATCATCCGCTTCGCGGATGACCTTTCTCCGGTCGGGATGACAAAGTTTTTTAGGTGCATGAAAAAAACCCGCCCAAGCGGAGCTTGGACGGGGCACCCTCTGGAGTCGCTAAACTTTACTGTTCTGTGCTGACCACCGGTTTCACGTTCGCCGTGTCTGTGGGATGTGTGGCGAAGAAATCGTGGTCGTAGAGACTGCGATAGATGCGGCCGGAGATTTCTGCGGCCTTCGGTCCGAAGGTGGGGCGTCCGCCTTGCAGGAAGACGACGACGACGATGCGTCCTACGTCGGTCTTGGCGTAGGAGGCGAACCATCCGTAACGGGTGCCGGCCTTGGAGCAGGTGCCGGTCTTTCCCAGAATCTCTTCTTCGTTGAAATTGACGCGCAGGCTGCGGGCTGTGCCGTAGCTTACGGCGCCGGCCATGCCGTCGGAGATTTCAGGAATCAGAGGAGCGATGTCGAGGTGGCGCTTCACGCGCGGCTCAAAGTTGGCGACTTCGTCCGGCGTGTTGGGATGCTGCAGGTAATACAGAGTTCCGCCGTTCGCAATGGCTGACACCATGGCGCCCAGTTGCAGCGGCGTCATGGAAACACCTTCTCCGAAGGAGCACATCTTTCCTACGCCGCCGAGCTTGGACGAAATCTCTCGCTCCGGGTAGGTTCCGAGGTGTTCGCCTTCAATGTTGTAGCCGGCGAGTTCACCGAGTCCGAACTGGTGGGCGTAGAAGCTGACTTTTTCGAATCCCAGTTTGCGGCCCAGGGCCTCGAAGTATGCGTTGTTCGAGTGGGCCAGCGCAGTCGTGAGATTCATGCGACTGCGGCGTCCCAGGGCGATCTGGGTGTCTTTTGTGATCAGGTCTTCGCTCAATGCCGCCAGCGCGACCGAAAGCTTGATGGTCGAGCAGGGTTGCGCACCGCTCGAAAGAGCCAACTGCTGGTTGACCATGGCCAGCACGCGGCCACTGGTCGGCTCGATGGCGAGTACCGTACCGTTCATGTTGCCGAGGGCGTCGAGGGCAGCGCGGCGAACGACCGGGTCCTCGCCGGCGATGACATCGCCGTCATAGCTGTTGTCGGTAAATGAGCTGGCGGTAAAGCGCTCGTAGTGGCGACGGCTGCGTCGGCGCGTACCGCGCGCGGTTCGAACCGTGCGACCGCGGCTGCGCGAGAGTTTGGAAATGCGCTTCCGGGCGGGCGGGGCCTCGTTGACTCTTTGTGACTTGGATTTGGTTCCGGTCAAGGAGCGGGTGCTGACCGTGGCTGCCATCCCGAACTCGGGAAGTACCGTCAGAACGAATGCGACCAATAATCCCAATACTGCAGAACGTTTCTTCGAAATCACTGATAATGTCCCCATCCCCGGTTCGGATACCTGTATTGATGCACGAGCCTTGCCAAGTTCTTCAGACACTCTGGCCAGCGCTTGTAATCCTCCGATACTAAGGGACTTAAGGCCTGTCGTACATTAAAAAATCGGTTTGTTACCATCGACGAATCAAATGTGTAACCCTATGAAATGGCATGGCTTATTGCAATATCTGGCACTTGTTACCGCCCTTTCGTAATAGGAAAGCATTTACCGTTGGGACGTCCCGTTTAGGAAAAGTTTTTCTCTTTTTTCCTCAGAGGAGGTACGGACCAGCCGGGATTTCGGCAGGAAGCGACGCATTCCGGCAGTTTTAGCGGGGGACGGCTGTCCTCCGTGGTGGCGCTCGCACGAGCGAGGACGCTCGCACCTACATTTTTAATACAATCGTCACGCTTAAATCCTCAAATTGGATGTGCCATGAAAGATTGCTTATTTTGCCGCATCGTTGCTGGTGAAATTCCCGCCAAGAAAGTTTACGAAGACGAACATACGCTCGCGTTCGAGGACATCGATCCGAAGGCTCCGACACATGTTCTCGTCGTTCCCAAGAAACATATTCGCGGCTTGAAAGAGGCGTCCGCCGAAGACGCGGAGATCGTCGGACTCTGCCATGTGGCGGCTGCGAATGTTGCCCGGGAGCGCGGGATTGAGGATGGTTATCGCACGGTGTTGAATGTGGGGCCGGGAGCGGGCCAGTCAGTCTTTCATCTGCATGTGCATCTGCTGGGCGGGCGGGACTTGAAATGGCCGCCGGGGTAGACCGCGAAAACACAAGGTCCCTCCACTCCGTAAGATCATCCGCGAAGCGGATGATCTTTCTCCGGTCGGGATGACAGGTTTGGGGAGCACGAAAAAAACCCGCCCAAGCGGAGCTTGAGCGGGGCACCCTCAGCGTACTTGGAGGTCTCTAGTTTGTGGCTTCGGCTTCCGGGGCGCCGTGACGGCGCAGCAGTTGAGGCAGGTTCTGCGAGAAGGCTGAACGTGGCAGCACCATGTCGCATCCCACTTCGTGGGCCTTCATCTTCAAGTCTCCCTGCACGTGTGACAGGAATCCGATGATCGAAGTTCCCTTCTTCAATTTCGTTTTGAGTTTGGGAATCAGCGTCAAAGGCTTGGCGTTGGCGTTGTTCATGTCGAAGATGATCAGCGACGGCTTCTCTTCACCATTCTGCTTCATGTGATCCAGCAGGTCTTTTTCCGTCTTGACGAACTCGACCTTCACATTCAGCTTGCGCGCCGTTTCCTGGATCTTGGCCTGGAAAAACAGGTCGTCGACGAAGGCAAAAATGCGCGAATTGCCGTTGTCGCCCTGGGGCAGCGGTTCGGGCTCGAGAGGCGCGTAGGCAGGCGCGAATCCGGGGCGCATGCGTCCAGGTCTTGAGCCGTTGTTGCCTCCGCCCAGAGTAGCGCGATAGCTGTGGTCCATGGGAGCGCTGTAGATGCCGCTCTGTTGTTGGCGATCGCGGCCATTCGGCGCGCCACCGCGATTGGGCGGACGACGTCCGCGTCGCCGCTTGCTTCTCCCTCCTCCACCACCGGAGGGATGTCCGGGACCTGCATTCATATTGTTCTCGTTTGGACTAGGCATTTGGTCCGCCCCAAGGGGGACCCGATCGTGCTGAGTTGTTTCCGACTATTGAATACTGATTGCTTGAACACTGATCGTTGAACACTGATCTTTTGAACAATGATCGCTTTCTGGTAAATCCTCGCTTCGGACACAGGCATGCACCAAGTGCCGAAAACCCCGTGCGGCTGAAACTCACGCGTGAATGACTTTTTCCGTATGGCGTTTGGAGCCAGGGGGCGCGGAAGGCCAGCTAGAGAGCATGGCCACTGGAAACAGCTACGATGTTAACGCCCGGACTTGAGTAAGCGCAAGTCCTAAGTCGCGTAGTTTTGCACAATAGTAACGGTGCGATGGCAGACCAAGGCCGGAATCGGACTGGAGAAGCTTTGCGGGTAACGGGTCAATTTGAAAAGCGTGAACCACCAAGGACACGAAGGTTCACGAAGGAAAGCCTCGGATTGAAGCCTTCGTGATACTTCGTGTCTCTCGTGGTGATGGGTTCTGCCCGGTCGTCAAAACTCTACTGACCGTTCATCTCTTTTGCCCACTGCATCGACTTCCAGTAGGACTCCGCCACTTCGCTTTCCGGAAGCTTCATGGAGCGCGCCAGTTCCCCGCTGGCCTTCCAGTCGCCGGATTCCTGCGCCAGCATGAGCTGATACAGCGGACGCAAATAGCTGTCCCCGCCCAGCAGAACTTTCTTGGTCTCCTGGTCGAGCGAAACTTTATCCAGCATATCGGACATCGGAAGTTCCAGAATCGCGTCCATCAGCGAGAGCAATCCCAGCAGGAACAAATCGGATTCGCCGTGTTTGATCTTGGGTGAAAGCAGTTCGCAGAAGCGGGCGCGAACCATGGCGGAGAGTACGAGTTCGCTCGGCCGGTTCTGTCCCGCGGCCAGCGTGACCACCAGCCGCACCCAGCGCCGGACTTCGCGTTCTCCCAGAATCGAGAGAGCGTGCCGCACTGACTTGATGTCGTTGGTGAAACCGAAGCTCGCGGAATTCATGTAGCGCAACAGGCGGTAGCACAGCGAGGCTTCCCCCTTGATCGCGTTTTCAATCTCCCGCGGCTCCAGTTCGGGCTTGGAAACAACCTGCAACATTTTTATGTAATTCAGCCGGTTGCCTTGTACCGCCTGGGTCTTCATGGTCTCCGGCTTGCGGAAGAAGTAACCCTGGAAGTAGGCAAAACCCAATTTCTGGGCAGCCAGAAATTCTTCGCGGGTCTCTACTTTCTCAGCCAGCATGCGGCAACGCACCGGGCCATAGCTCTTCATCAGGGCTGCACGCTGCTCAGGAGTCGTGTTTTGCACGTCGACCTTGATAATGTCGGCGAGTTGCGTCAAAGGCGCGCGCTTGTCACCCACAGTAAAGTCATCGAGCGCGATCATGTAGCCGGCTTCTTTCAGGCGCTGGCATGCAGCCATCACCAGGTCGTCGGGCTCGACATTTTCGAGGATCTCGACCACGGTCAGGCTCGAAGGCAACAAAGTCACGTAGTCCTTCAGCAGCATGTCGCGAGTGCAGTTGACGAAGGCGCGCGCGCCGTTGCAGAGGACGTCAAGTCCCATAAGCAACGAGCTGTCCAACATGGTTTTCGAGGCGGCCTCTTCGTCTTTGGCACAAAAGTAATCCTCGATGCCGTCGCGGAAGAGCAACTCGTAACCAAAAACCTTCTGATCCTTGGTGAGGATCGGCTGGCGCGCCACAAAACGTAAGCCGGGCGCAGGAGCGGCCTTGGCCGCGCGGGGATCGGGTGCAGGTGCAGGAGCGTTCACGACGGCTTTATCGGCAGTTCGGGGAGAAAAGTTCAGGCCGTAATGCAGGCGGGAGCCTCCCGCTGGTGCAGGTGTAGGGGCGGACGCCTTCGTCCGCCCGGCCGTGCCGGGCTCGGCGGTTCCTAATGAGAACCCGACGCAAGGTCCCTCCACTTCGCTTGCTTCGCTGCGCTCCGGTCGGGATGACAGTCCCGCGTGGTTGGTGGTGGCTTTCGCACGAGCGGAGCGCTCGCGCCTACATTTGCTCGCGCCTACATTTATCATTGCGGCATGCCGCTGGTTGGCCGTGACAGCATTGCCAGAACCTACGAGACGATCCATCCTTATATTCGACGAACCCCCGTCATTGAAGTCGACGGATCCGACTTCGGTCTCGCGGGGATCTCGCTGGTTTTCAAACTGGAGTCCCTGCAGCACTCAGGTTCTTTCAAAGCTCGCGGCGCATTTACTAACTTGCTCATGCGGGATATTCCTGCCGCCGGCGTGGTCGCAGCTTCCGGTGGAAACCATGGCACGGCGGTCGCCTTCGCCGCGATGAAGCTGAAGAAACCAGCCAGAATTTTTGTTCCCGAAGTAGCGTCTCCAACCAAGCTGCAACGAATCAGGGAGTACGGAGCCGATCTCGTTGTGACCGGTGAGCGCTATGCCGATGCGCTGGCTGCCAGCGAGATCTGGGCCGCGCAATCCGGGGCACTGGCCGTGCATGCTTATGATCAGATCGAAACCTTGCTCGGTCAGGGCAGCGTCGGACTGGAGTTCGAAGATCAGGCTCCGAAACTCGACAGTCTTGTTGTGGCAGTTGGGGGAGGCGGACTCATTGGCGGCATTGCCGCCTGGTATGGCTCGCGCATCCGGATTGTCGGCGTGGAACCGGAGGCGGCGCCGACTCTCACTCGAGCCTTAGCAGCAGGACACCCCGTCGATGCCGAAGCCGGAGGAATCGCCGCCGATTCGCTGGCTCCGAAGCGGGTGGGTGAACTGATGTTCCCCATTGCGCAGGCTCACGTGCAGAGTGTTGTGCTGGTTTCGGACGAATCGATTCAGGAAGCGCAGAAGGCGCTATGGAAGGTGTTGCGAGTGGTAGCTGAACCCGGAGGTGCGGCAGCCTTCGCCGCGCTGCTGTCGGGACGATACCAGCCGGAGGCGGGAGAGAAAGTCGGCGTGCTGGTGTGCGGCGGCAATACCACAGCGGTTGATTTCAAAGTGTAGGCGCGAGCGCCCTCGCTCGTGTTGGGTTTGGGCTGCGTCCGCACGAGCGAGGACGCTCGCGCCTACATCAATCCACTACTGCACCGTGACGGTGAGAGCTGTCGTTTGCACGTTTGTGCCGCTTGTTGCTGTCACTGTGACGGTGTAAGTGCCTGCTGGCGTGCCACCAGACTGCGTGGAACCGCCGCTACTGCTGCTGCCTCCACCGCATCCGACTCCGGCGGCGAAGAATACCAGAAGCATGATCCCAAGGCCGGTGATGCGGCGACGGCGACGTGGCACACCCAAGAGGAAGATGCCGGCGAATAAGGCACCGCTGCTAGCGGCGAGCCAGCCCGCGCCGCGACCTGGCCTCGACGACGGGGGCCGCAGTGCGCCAGAAATGCTGCGCGACGCGGTAGTCTTCACCGTCAGGGTGGACGCTCCGGAAGCGCTGGCCACGGAACTCAGACTAAATGCGCAAGTCGGAGCCGGAGTGCCCCCACCGGTGACGGCGCAGGTAAGCGCCACCGTACCAGTAAAGCCACCGGTCGGAGCCACGGTGATCGTGGACGTGGACGATGCTCCTGCAGCGATTGAGGCCGGCGCCAGTGCAGGGGCCGAAATCGTGAAGCCGGGCGTCGACACGGTCAGACTGACCGTCGTGTTGTGGACGGTCGATCCTGCCGTTCCGGTCACGGTGAAGGTTGAAGTTCCGGTGGGCGTGTTCGAATTGGTGGTGACGGTGAGGGTGGATGTTCCCGTAGCAGTCAGCGATCCTTGTACGAAAGCGCAGCTCGCACCGACCGGTAAGCCGGAACAGGTCAGCGTCACCGTGTTGCTGAAACCGTTCAGCATCGAAACCGTGACGGTCGAAGTGCCAGACTGCCCCGGGGCTGAAACCGCAACCGGAGTTGCTCCGATCGAAAAATCCGGAGTAACGGAAAAACCCGGCCAGTTGGTGGCCAGCACGTTGGCATTGACCGATCCCAGACCGGTAACCAGGTCATAGCCCGTGCCTGCGCTGAAACCGATCTGAAAGGGTGCGGAGGCCGGGCAGTTGGTTGAACCTGAAGTACAGGGCACGATGTTGTTGCCCGTGGTGATGTCGTGGAAGGCTGTAGGGTGCGATACCGCAAGAGCGTAAAGCGTGGGGTTGATGTTACCCAAGCCGCTCGATTGCGTGGCCTGGTTCAGGATCGCGACTATTCCGGAAAAGGCGGGCGCGCCCACCGACGTTCCTCCGACAACATTCAGCGAACCATCGGTAAAGCGGAAACCGGTTACGCAACTGCCCTGCGAACAGATGAGAGTGGAGTCGTGGAAAGGCGAGGCGCTCAGGGTCACATCGGGAACGTCGCGTTTGGTGTCGGCTGGGGTCAGGGCGCTCTGCCATGCCGGCTTGGAAAATTTGGCGCTGACTCCGCCGCCGGTGGCGGAAAGGCCTCCGCTGGCGGCGATCGATTGCGTAGTGTCATTCCACGTTGTTTCAGGAATGTAGGTCAAGGCGGAACTGATGTTGTCGGCACCACCAGTGGTCGCGCCCCAGTATGGCGGGTTCGCACCGGCATCAGCTCCGCTTACAACTCCGGCTGCGTCGCCGGTGAACTCACTGCCGCCCAGCGCGGTAACCTCGGGAACGCTGGCGGGAGAATCGACGGCTAGCCCGTGGGTGGCGGTGGCGGCCGAGGAAGACTCACAGTCGGCTGCTCCCGAGTCGCCCGCGGCGGCTGTAATCGTCTGGCCTTGGCTGTTGGCTTGTTGCGCATCCGATCGCAGGATCGCGGTAAATGTGCCTAGCGCGGTTTCGCAATTCCCATAACTGGTGCTGATGACCGGCGCCAGATTGTGGTCGATGGCAAATTCCATGGAGTCGAAGACGTTGTTGGCCGAATTGCTGCCGACGTAGACGTAGAGAATCGCTGCATTTTTGGCGACTCCGCCCGACCACTCGACGTCGAGATCGGCTTCGACTTCATCGCCGGAGGAAAAGCCGGTGGTGTTGTCCACCGAAACCAGCTGCAGATTGGTTGGCGGTAGACCGGCGGCAGCGCGGAAAGCATCGACGTCCGAGACGTCGATCTGGGTTTGTCCTACAACAGCGATCGCCTCCCCGGTTCCGTCCAGACCCGCATCCCAGAGCGGCTTGACGTTGTAAATGGTGGCAAAGTCGCCGGGCGACAGGAAATGATTGCCGGTCTGATGCGAAGTGAAGTTGGGTTTTGCTATGCGTGCACGCGGCCGGGGACGAAAGTTGTCCAGGCCGCGAACACCCAGAACCATCCCGGAAAGCGCCATGGGCACGGAAACTTCAGAGGCGTTGGCGAAGCGAGTTTGGCCATCCACCTGGTAGTTGTGCAGTTCGGTGCTGAAAACATTCTCGACCTGGGACGCGGTACCGCTGAAAAACACGCGAGTGCGGGCGCGGGAGAAACCGTTGACCGTCAAGCCTTGCGATTTCAGCCATGACGAGACTTTCGCCAGGTCGGCATCACTCATGCCAAAACGTGCCGCATACTGCTCGGGCGTCAGCCATTTGTGATAGTTCGGAGAGTCGGGTTCCTGTTGTTCCTCGAGCAATTTATCCAGCGCGCCCTGTTGATCGGGCGCCAACCGGAAAACCAGGGCAGCGCGAGAAATGCGCATGCCGCCGCTGACCCTGCCCTGATCGAGGTCCGGCCGTGCCATGGGATGTGCGCCCATGACCGCAACGGACTGATCGCCGGCAAGGTTGCGAGTAATGCGGTTTCGGACTTGCGCGGAGGCAAAGGTAGCAAGGATCAGGATTGAAAAAACGCAGAAAAAGACGCTCTTAGGAAAAGGGCAGACCGGGGTCTTGCGCATTACTACTCTCCTGTTGAAAGCCAGTTTGATGATTGGCCGGTGGCCGAGGCCGGCGCTGCCATTGTGAATATGGATTCAGATTATCCCAGCAAAGGATGTACGCCAAGTGACCGAGGTCAGTAAGAAGGGCATGTCTCGAAGTGTGTTCGGGTACGGGCGATTCGCGCGAAGTTCTTGACAACTACTCCGGCGTTCGAATTTGTAGCGGTGCCGTCGTGGGGGCTACATTGCAACGCGTGGGACGGAAATGAGGGCTGCGGAGCTTCGCTCCGCCAGACGGACGAGGGCGTCCGTCCCTAGTGGCTTGTGGTGGCCATCTCATTTCTAGGATGAGATGGTGGGCGCTGTAGGATTTGAACCTACGACTTCCACCGTGTGAGGATGGCACTCTACCGCTGAGTTAAGCGCCCAACCGAACCGCTATATTCTAGCAAACGAACCAGTTTTCCGTATTCAGCGACCGTGATAGCCTGACTGTGCCGCGACTTCCGGGGCCGTCCGGCGGTCTCCGCGGTGTGAAGGCCGTTGGACGTACCCGATGCCGAGCGATCCTAGACCCGCCAAAGTACCTTCAGCTCGCAGTACCGAAGGCACTTCCGAGCCTGATTCGGAGGCGGTTGAGACGCAACTTTCGTCTCCCTTATGGGTTGAATCTGAGGTGAGCAGCATCGCCATGGATCGCGGGTTGCTTGCTATGGCCAGCGGGACACAGCAAGCGCCATTTGAAGCCGAGGCCACTCTGCCCGACGGCGGCCGGAGTGATGCCGACATCATGCTGCAAGTGAGAGCCGGGGATGATTCGGCTTTCGAGTACCTGGTACAGAAGTATCGCCGCCCCATGGTGAGTTTCATGTTCCGGATGGCGCACAGCAACGCCATCGCGGAGGACCTGGCCCAGGAAGTTTTCCTGCGGGTGTACCGCTCGCGCGAAAGCTATGAGGCCAGCGCCAAGTTTACGACGTGGCTGTATCGCATCGCGACCAACCTGGCGGTGAATCATGCCCGCGATACGCGGCACGAGCGCCCGGAGAATACGGTCAGCCTGGACGAACCGGATGAGGACAGCGGACGCACGCTGGACCTTCCGGACCGGACGCCGAGTGCCGAAGAAACGCTGGTGCAGCGGGAGCGCCTGGCGGCCATCCGGCAGCGGGTGCAGGACCTGCCGGAGCGGCAGCGGATCGCGGTGTTGATGCACAAGTATCAGCAGATGGATTATCGCCAGATTGCCGATGTGTTGAAGCTGAGCGAATCTGCTACCAAGTCGTTGCTGTTTCGCGCGTACGAGACGCTGCGCGAACAGCTCAAAGAGTTTGTGTAAGGTTCGGATTAAAGGAAGCAAGTCATGAAGTGCAACGAAACTCGCGAAGTCATGCCGGATTTGGCGGCGGGGCTGATTACAGCCACGCCCGAGGTCAAGGCCCATCTGGAATCCTGCAGCGAGTGTGCGGGCAAGCTCGAAGCATTCCGTCAGACCATGTCTCTGCTGGACGAGTGGCAGGCGCCGGAACCATCGCCGTATTTCGATGTCCGGCTGCGTGCGCGTCTGCGGGAAGAAAGCGCCACACAATCTGTTGGCTGGCTGCGGTGGTTGCGCAGGCCGGTGCTGGCGGCATCGTTCGCCCTGCTGATGGTGGTGAGTGTAAGCCTTATTCGAATGAATAGTGGTGAGCGGGGAGACAACGAAGGGTCGTCCCCGGTGGCAGTGGTGGCGGAACCGGGCACGGCAGTAGGAGATCTGCAGGCGCTGGAGAAAAATCAGAATCTGTATTCCGACTTCGATGTGCTCGATGATCTCGCCGTGCAGCCGGACGTGACCGCAAATCCGTAAGGATTTTGCAGGTCGCGAAAGTTACGAGCTTCAAGGCTAGAGAAGAGAAAGACAGTGTCGGGACTGAAGTCCATCACGATGACCGCAGCGACGGCCGTTTTAATGCTAGCGTCCGTGGCTTCGCCTTGTGATGCCCAGAAACGGCTGGCGGCAAGGCGCCAGGCCCGGCAAGAAGCGCGGCAGCAGGCCCAATTGCAGGGCAATCATGCCGGTCAGTGGTTGCGCCGCTACAAAGATCTGCCCTCCGATCAGCAACAGAAGGCGCTGGAAAACGATCCACAGTTTCGCAGCCTTCCATCGGTGCGACAGCAGATTTTGCGGGAGCGCCTGCAGCGCTTCAGCAGCCTGCCGCCACAGCAGCAAGAGCGCATTCTGCAACGCATGGAGACCTGGGAACACCTGACCCCGGATCAGAAGCAGCAGGCTCGGCAGTTGTTCTCACAACTCAGAGATCTACCACCTGACCGTCGGCAGAAGGTGCGGACCGCGATCCGCGACCTCAGCGTCATGCCGCCCGAGCAGAGGCAACAGGTTATCGAGTCAGACCGCTTCAAAAACGAATTCTCGCCCGAGGAGCGGGGATTGCTCGGCCGCGCTTCGCAACTGCCCCTGGCGCCGGCCGAGAATGAACCCGCCCCAGAAGATTAACCTCAGACCGCGTGGGGACAGCCGCCCTCGGCTGTCTTGGCCGAGCGCAGCTCGGCAGCCTTGGTTCACAACCCTCAATCATGATGCGAGTACGACAATCGACGAACTGCGCTCGTCTGGAAAGCCGAGGCGGCTGTCCCCACTTGGTCTGTGGCGGTAGCCCCATTGAATGCCGCCATCAGCTGGGGCTATAATCCCGCCGAATTTCAAACAGGAGGCAGATATGGCCGGAACTCGGAAAGTCATCGATTGTCGTCAATTCCCTGCGGAAAAACCCTGCTCGATTGCCATCTCAGGAACCGAAGAAGAAGTTATCAGCCTGGCCGTGCTGCACGCGGGCACGGTTCACGGGCACGCGGACTCGCCTGAACTAAGGGAGCAGATTCGTTCCATGCTTCAGGATGAAGGAGCAGCCAGCAAAGCCGCGTAACCGCTAGATTTGGCGCGAGCGTCCTCGCTCGTTTGCGGAAGTGTCTGTGCCGCTGCATGCACGAGCGGGGCGCTCGCGCCTACACTATTTCACTACGGCGTCCACTTCGATTTTCTCGAACACGGCTTCTGCCCGGCGCAACGCATCCTGAACATTGGCGCAAATGTTTTCGCGTCCCACCACTTCTTCAAACTCTCCCTGATGAATCATTTTGGCCGGTTGCTCGCGTGCCCCGCATAGGATCAGCGTGCGTTTGGTGGCGTGCAGTTGTTTGGCGATCTCTTCCAGCGCAAACAATCCAGTCGCATCGATCGCCGTCATGTTCCGCAGGCGGATAATGATGATGGGCGGAAGTTCATGCATTCTCTCCGTCACGGCTCCGATCTTGTCAGTGGCACCAAATAGGAACGGTCCGTGAATACGGAAGATGGTGGCGTAGTAGGGGATGTCTTTGTCCTGCAGAATGTGCAGGCGTCCATCTTCGACGTAGTCGCCGGTCACCTGCGAGACCGTTGTTGTCTCCGCCACGCGGGCGATGAAGAGCAGCGCCGCGAGAATCATTCCAGCTTCAACGGCTACCGTAAGATCGGCAAAGACGGTCAGCCCAAACGTGACCAGCCACACGCTGATGTCCGTCTTTGTCAGGCGCAGTAACTGAGGGATTTCGCGCCATTCTCCCATGTTGTAGGAAACGATCATCAGAATTCCCGCCAGCGCAGCCATGGGAATGTAGCTGGCCAGAGGCGCGGCAAAAAGCAGAACGCACAGCAGAGTGAGCGCGTGGATCATGCCAGCAACTGGCGACTGCGCCCCGGAGCGGATATTGGTTGCAGTGCGAGCGATTGCGCCCGTCGCCGGCAAACCACCAAACATCGGAGAGAAAACGTTGGCGATTCCCTGTCCAATGAGCTCGACATTGGGGTTGTGGCGATCGTTACTCATGCGGTCAGACACGACCGCGGACATCAGAGACTCGATCGCTCCCAGCATGGCGACGGTGAAGGCGGGCCCGAGCAGTCCGTGAACCAGGCTTGCATGCCAGTGCGGTATCGCAAAATGCGGCATGCCGCTGGGAATTCCGCCAAAGCGGGTGCCAATCGTTTCTACCGGAAGCTTCAGCAAGTACGTGACGACGGTCGCGCCCAGCATGCCGATAATCGCTCCGGGAATCTTATTGGAGAGGGCGCGGCAAACCAGCATGACGGCCACGGTCCCCGCCGCCAGCAACGTAGCGGTCAAGGAAAATGTGGGAGCCGCATGGATAAGGGCCTTCATGCGCAACCAGAATTCGCTGGGGAGCCTGCCCAGTTGCAGGCCGAAGAAATCCTTGATCTGCGTGCTCGCGATCAGAACCGCGATACCGTTGGTAAAACCGATCACCACCGGCCGCGGAATAAATTTCACAGCCGTACCCATTCCGGTCGCGCCGAGAACGATCAGGATGACGCCCGCCATCACAGTGCACATGAACAGTCCGTCAATGCCGTGAACGGCAATGATCCCGGCGACGACCACAACGAACGCTCCGGTAGGTCCGCCGATCTGAGTCTTCGAGCCTCCCAGCGCAGAGATGAGAAAGCCCGTGACCACCGCGCAGTAGATTCCGGCCTGTGGCGTGAGTCCCGATGCGATGGCAAATGCCATGGCGAGCGGCAAAGCCACCAGTCCGACGGTGATTCCGGCGATGAGGTCTTTCAGAAACTTCTCAAAGCTGTAGTCGCGCAGGCAGATGACGGACTTGGGGAGCCACCGATCGTCCAACTTTAGGGAAATGACGGGCCACATATACACCATTATGACAGCGGCGGGTGTTCATTTGAGTAACGAAGGTACTGAAATGTGGGCGCGAGCGTCCCGTTCGTAAGGGAGTGGCATGGACACTGAGGAAGATGTTAGCTCGCGTGGAGATAGTTTTCGTTGCCGCGCGGCCGGGAGCAACAGTCACAGAGTTCACGTCCGTGGCGCTGCCGCACGAGCGAGGGCGCCCGCGCCTACACCTGCGCGGCCAGGCCTTGTGTGGCTTTCAGGCGGGCGACCGTGCGGTCTTTGCCGAGGGCCATCATAACCGCGAACAGGCTGGGGGCGACTCCCTGACCGGTGAGTACGACGCGGGCGCCATTGATCAG
The DNA here is from genome assembly GCA_963741105.1 of Terriglobia bacterium. Taxonomy (GTDB): domain Bacteria; phylum Acidobacteriota; class Terriglobia; order Terriglobales; family Acidobacteriaceae; genus JAIQFF01. The sequence continues at coordinate 54,370 of CAVUGT010000021.1, read as the reverse complement.
GGCGCCGGCTTTCATTTCTTTTTCGGCCGCGAAATCGCGCAGGAGCTGTTCGGTTCCGGCTTCGGTAAAAATCTCGCTCGATGCCGCGTAGCGTTCGCCCAACTCCATCAGCAGACCGCGGATTCTTTCGTCCTTGAGGAATTTGTCGACAGCGGCGGGATCAGGCTGAAATGTGTCGGTGAAGAATGCACGAAAGGATGTCGCGAAATCTTTCAGGCTGCGGGCCCGCGGCTTAAGCAGGTTGATGGTGGCGAGCAGCCATGCGGGGTCGGTGTGTGCGGGCTCAAGGCCTGCCTTGTGCCATTCCTCCTGGATCAAAGGCAATAATTTTCCCGCGGGATAGGCGCGAATGTATTCAGTGTTGAACCAGTCGAGCTTGACGCGATCGAATACGGCGTTGGAGTGCGAGATACCGTTCAGATCGAAGAGTTCGATCAGTTGGCGGTCGCCGAGAATTTCCGCACTCGCACCGTCGGTTCCCGATCCGGGCGGCGTCCATCCAAGTAGCGCTAGGAAATTGCGGAAGGCTTCGGGGACGATGCCTTCATCGCGATAGGCGATCACACTGGTAGCGCCGTGACGTTTGCTGAGACGCGTTTTGTCCGGCCCGAGGATCAGTGGCACATGGGCGAATACAGGCAAAGCTGCGCCCAGCGCCTGGTACAGCAGAACCTGCTTGGGCGTGTTCGAGATGTGATCGGCGCCGCGAATGATGTGAGTGATGCGCATGTCCACGTCGTCGGTGACTACGCTCAGGTGATAGGTAGGGCCGCCATCGGAGCGCAGCAGTACGAAATCTTCCAACTCGCTGTTGGCGAACTCCACGCGGCCGAAGACAGCGTCCTCGAACGCCGTGCTGCCGGAGTCGGGGATGGCGAAGCGAACGGCTGCAGCTTCTCCAGCGGCGCGCCGACGAGCGCCTTCCTCGCGAGAAATCTTTCGGCAGGTACCTTCATAGCGGGGTGGACGCCCTTCTTGACTCGCCGCGGCACGTCGCTGCTCTAATTCCTGTTTGGTGCAGAAACAGTAGTAGGCGTGTCCTGAAGTCAAAAGCTTCGCCGCACTCTGGCGATACATTTCCATGCGCTGAGTCTGATGGTAGGGACCTTCGTCCCAATCGAGTCCGAGCCAGCGCATGCCCTGCAAAATCCCTTCAACCATCTCTGTCGTTGAGCGCTCCAGATCGGTGTCTTCAATACGCAGGACGAGCGTGCCACCGTGATGGCGGGCGAAGAGCCAGTTGAAGAGTGCGGTGCGCGCGCCACCCACGTGGAGATAACCGGTGGGCGAGGGCGCGAAACGGACGCGAGGACTATTTGGCGTATTTGGGGACGAACTATTGGATGGGGACATTACGAAAGGTCGTGTACTGATGGTACGGGCTGAGGAAATGTAGCGTCAAGCGATTGCAGAGCCGGAGATTCGTTCCAACTCATTGATCCGGAAGAGGAACTTCGTTCCTGCCCCTGGTTTTTGCCCTGAACACAAGACTATTGTTTTGGCCGAACCCGTGTGAAAGCATGAACAGTTAGAAACTGTTTATCACTCTGGCTGAGGTTTGCTGTTTCGCGCCATGAATAGCGTCACGATCAGTCTGGTCGTTGTGCCTGCCGTCGTTGCTCTAGTGCTCTTTCTGGTTTTCACTTACCTCTACGAGCAAACCCGGCAGGACTACTTCCGCGCCTGGCAACTGGGGTGGGGAGCGTATACGCTCCACTATGCCCTGGATGCCTGGAGCACGTTCCGCAATCCCTCCGCTGTGATGTCGCTACTGGCCTCGCTACTGCTGGTGGCCATGGCGCTCTGCATTTTCATATCGACTCGCCTGATGCGCGAGCGGTTCCGGCTGCGCTGGTACGACGTCGCTGTGGGCCTGGCTGGAGTCGCGCTGAGCCTGTGGAATCTGAGCCAGCAAATGGTAGGCCGGGTGTTTCATCCGGAAATGGTTCCCGATCCGCGCCTTCGTCTCGAAGTGGGCGTGGCCCTGGTACTGCTCTATTGTTCGTTCTTCTTTTACCGTTACGCGCATCGCAAGAATTCGCTGGCTTTCACCATGCTGGCGATGGCACTGGCGTTGTGGTCAGTGCTCACGCTGTTCAAGCAATTCAGCAATTCTTATCTGCAGTTGTCCGATCTGCTGGGCCCCATTCCGCAACTGGCGCTGGGTATCGCGATGGTGATGGTGCTGGCGGAGAACGAGCGCAGCGCCGTACAGGAAAATGCGCTCGCCTTCTCGACTCTGGGCGTGGATCCCACGCGGCTGCTGTCTGCTGAAGATCTGGCTCCCAGCATGCAAAGCATTCTGGATCGCCTGGTCGCGCCCTTGCCCACGGGAGGAGCGGTCATCTGTATCTCGGAGCGCTGGCGCGCGATACTGCCGTCGGTGCAGCGCGGTTTCTCTGCTGACTTCCTGGGGAAGTTGGAAAAGAGTGGAGCAGGAGAGTACATCTGCGAACTGGCTTACCGCCGGGGTGGATTCGTCACCCTGCGCAGCGTGCCTGAGATTCCCGAACCTCTGCCGGCATTTCCCGGTGGCCGCTTTCTGCAATTTCGCGAGGTGATGACCGAGGAGCGGATTTACAACGTCACCGCGGTCAGCCTGCAGACGCGGGAAAACAATTTCGGAGTGATCCTGTTTCCGCACACTGCGCGCCGGATGTTTGGTTCGTCGAACCTGCGCCTGCTGATTGGACTGGCGCTTCAGATCGGTTTGACCCTGGAAAATTATGTGGTCATGCACGATGCGCAGCGGCGCACCAAAGAGTTTGAGTTACTGACTCAGATTGGGCAGGCCATCAGTTCGCGCCTCGATCAGGACGAGATTCTGCGCACCGTCCAAAAAGAACTGGGACAGATTTTCGACACCAGTGACTTCTACATCGCGTTCCAGGAAGGCGATGAGATCAGCTTCGAGATCGAGGTGGAGAAAGGCGAGATTCTATCCAAGCGATCGCGCAAACTTGCCAATGGCCTGAGCGAGTTCATCATTCGGAGCGGACAGCCGTTGCTGATCCGGTCGGACCTGGAGAAAGCGCGGGAACGGCTGGGCGTCACCTACCTGCCGCCGCGGCCGGCAAAATGCTTCTGCGGCGCGCCCATTCTGCTGGGAGGCAAACCGGCGGGAGTGATGGCGGCGCTGAACACGGACCGCGAGTACGTGTTCGAACCACGCGACCTGGAAGTGATGCAGACCGCGGCAGGACAGGTTTCGGTCGCGGTAGAAAACGCCCGCCTGTTTGCCGAGGAGCAGCGGCGCTCGCGCCAACTGGCTTTCCTGAACAATATTTCGAAGACGGCAATTTCGAGCGAAGACTCCGAGCAGATGCTGGCCGCCATCGTTGGCCACATCCAGAAGAATTTCAGCTTCGACCACATCGGCATCGGCATTCTCGACTACTCGACCAAGGAGATCGAGATTAAGGCCGAGGCAGGCATTACGGCCGAGGCATTGGGTAAGCGCATCCCGCTGGGGGTGGGAATTCTTGGCAAGGTGGCGAGGAGCGGGGAGGCCGCGCTGGTTCAGACTACGAGCGAAGCTCCGCTGCTGGGAGTAATGCCGGGGGCGCGCTCGGTGCTGTGCATCCCGATCGCTTATGGCGACAACTTTCTCGGCGTCCTCAATGTAGAGAGCCACAAGGAGGACGCCTTCAAGCCCGCCGACCGGCTCATCCTGAACACGCTGGCCGATCTGCTGGCAACGGCTCTGCACAATACCTTCGTCTTCCAGAAGCTGCAGCAGCAATCCATCACGGACGGGCTCACACTCATCAAGACCCGTCGCTTCTTCTTTGAAGCGTTGGGTTCGGAGCTGAAACGCGCGTCGCGCTCCGGACGTCCCATCTCGGTGGTGCTGATGGACCTGGACAAATTCAAGGAAGTAAACGACAGCAAAGGGCATCTGGAAGGCGATCTGGTGCTGACCCGTGTGGGACGATTGCTCGAACAGAAGTGCCGGCAGTCGAACGTGGTGGCGCGCTACGGAGGCGACGAGTTCATCATTCTAATGCCGGAAACTGGCGTGGAGCAGGCGCAAATTCTGGCCGAACGCCTGCGGCTATGGATGGCACAAGACCCGATGCTGTCCGAGCATCACATCACTGGCAGCTTCGGAGTGGCTAGCTTTCCGGTGCACGGTTTTTCCATGGAAGACATTATTCGCGTCGCCGATGCAGGCATGTATATCTCGAAGAAGGCGGGCGGCGACAAGGTGTCCACCGCGGAAGAGTTGTCGGGGGGCGAGACCGCCGCGGTGCGCCGCCAGATGATCTCGGGATATATCGAAGGATTCCTGCAGCGCGAGCATACAGGTCCCGAGCACGTCGATGAACTGATCACTACGCTCAAGAAGATGTGCGGAGAGGAAGCTCACTCTGCCCAGATTCTGCGGGAAGCGATTGAGACCTTGACGAATGCCGCCGAGGCGCGCGAACTGAACAACACTGGACACGGGGTGATGGTGGCGCGTTACAGCGAGATCATCGCGCGCTCGCTGGGCCTGTCTCCAGAGGACGTCAGCGATCTGGTCTACGCAGCGCGGGTTCATGACGTGGGCAAGCTGTTCGTCCCCGAACGAATCCTGAACAAACCCGGGCCGCTGACCGAGAGCGAGTTCTACCAGTTGAAGATGCACGTCGAGGTCGGCGGTGAGATCATGGCCATCCTGCCTGAAGGCAAGAAATTACGGGATGCGGTGCAGCACCATCACGAATCCTTCGATGGTGGCGGCTATTTGGACGGCTTGCGCGGGGAGAAGATTCCGTTGTGGGCGCGCATCATCGCCATCACCGACGCGTACGTGAGCATGACCAGCGAGAGTTCATTCGCAGCTGCCAAAATCAGCGAACAGGCGCTGCTCGAACTTGAAAAATTGAGCGGAACGCGCTTTGACGGAATGCTGGTGCGTATTCTGATTCGCGAACTCAGGTCGGAGCGGGCTACGAGTTGGGGTAGCTGAGCTTTATAAGGGCGTCGTTGGTCCTTGGTCGTTACCTTTGGCAAAATCTCTTTAGACCCTGTCATGCTGCGAAGTCGGGACGGTCGCTTGCGACCGGCCTGAAGTATTCGCAGCACCCCTATTCCCTTCCCTGCGGCTGCAGGGAAAGTTCAACCCTCTACGTCCTTTCCTCTGCCGCATGAGCCAGGCGCTCGCGCCTGCATTCTCCCGCCACTTGCCAATTCCTGGCTTACACGGGAAACTATCTCTGCATGTCTATCCCTCTCTCTCTCTCTGGCAAGGTTGCTCTAATCACTGGCGGTTCACGCGGCATTGGAGCGGCGGCGGTCCGCTTGTTTGTGGCTGCAGGCGCGCGCGTGTTGTTCAACTATGAAAAGGCCAAGGCTCCGTCCGAACAGCTGGTGAAAGAACTCGGACAGGAAAATTGCGCTGCCGTCGCCTGCAATCTGTCGGGTACGGAAACAGCCCAGCAACTCGTCGCGGAAGCGGTGAAGCGCTTCGGCCGGCTGGATATCCTGGTGGCCAATCACGGCGTGTGGCCCCCAGAGGACGCGCCCATCGAAAAGATGTCGGACGCGCAATGGCGCAGCACCATGGCCATTAACCTGGACAGCGTATTTGCGCTGATCAAGCACTCCGTCGCCCAGATGAAAAAGCAGGGCAAGTCAGGCGGGTCTGCCGGACATATCGTGCTGGTCAGTTCCACGGCCGGACAACGTGGCGAAGCGTTTCACTGCGACTACGCCGCCACCAAAGGCGCCCTCATCAGCATGGTGAAAGGACTTTCCACGGAGTTGGCGCGGGATGCGATCTACGTCAACACGGTGGCACCGGGTTGGGTCGATACGGATATGTCGGCTCCGGCGCTGAACGATCCCAAGACCAGCGCCCGAATCTTTGCCGGGATCCCGGTGGGGCGTGCCGGCAAGCCTGAGGAGATCGCCGGGCCTATCCTCTTTCTGTGCTCGGAATATGCCGGCTTCATCACGGGAGAAGTCTTCAACGTGAACGGCGGAGCAGTACTGGTCGGGTAGCTTTGAAATGAATGTGTAGGGGCGGACACTCTTGTCCGCCCCTACACATTTTGCGATTCCTTGCATCTAACTTTTCTGAATGATGAAGTTCCTGACGATTCTTCTATTGGCCGCAACCGCCCTGGCGCAGACCGAAATGGCGCCGCCATCCCAGTCGATACCGGTAGATCAGGAGAACGCCCGCAGGGCCAGGGTCGTCCTGGGCCAAACCATCAAGGCTTTGGGTGGATCGGCCTATATGAATATTCAGGACACCAGCCAGGAGGGCCGCACTTACAGCTTTTATCATGGACGTCCCAGCAGTCTAGGCGTTGTCTTCTGGCGCTTCTACAAGTTTCCCGACAAAGACCGCATTGAACTCACCAAGCAGCGTGATGTGGTCTACGTGTATCAGGGGGACAAAGGATATGAAGTCACGTTCAAGGGTCCGCATCCGCAGGACCCTAAAGATCTGACCGACTACCTGCGGCGCCGTCATTTCTCCCTGGATTGGGTCCTGAGAAAGTGGCTTCTGGAGCCGGGAGTAGCATTGTTCTACGAAGGGCAAACGGTAGCTGAAGAAAAGCCGGTCGAACAGGTCACGGTCATGAACGCGCACAACGAGGGCGTGACCCTTTACGTGAACATCGACGACCATTTGCCGGTGAAGAAGACCTTCTCCTGGCGAGATACCACGGACAAGGAACGCAACATCGAAGACGAGGTTTACGACAACTACCGGGAAGTGCAAGGCATTATGACGCCGCACACCATCACGCGGTTTTACAACGGCGACATGTCCAGCCAACGCTTCATGACCAAAGTCAGCTACAACCAAGGAATCAGTGATTCCCAGTTCGACCCGGCAGCGGCGTCACTGGTTAAGAAACCGTGACTTCGGTCTGCCCTAGCTACCGGGACAGAACAACTACCACTCACCTAGGCAGTAATACCTTGGTTCCCGCCACAATCAGAGCCGTCGCGTAAGCGCTGTATAATCATAAGCATAACAACAACTCCAAGGTTCCCGTGATCAATTACTGTGGCTAGATAGCCACAGTCGAACTCCCGCCGCACGGGGTAAATTCATCATCAAACAAGACAGCCGAACCCCGGTTTGATAAACGAACAGACAATACGAACACCAATCGAGTGCAGTGGAGTAGGGCTGCATAGCGGCGCGCCCGTGAACTTGCGAATCCTGCCCGCGCCCGCCGGGTCAGGCGTCATCTTCCGCCGGACCGATCTGGATGGCTTCGAACTTGAGGCCGTCAGCCGCAACGTGGCCCGGGTCAGTTACGCCACCAGTCTGATGAAGAAGGGCGTACTGATTTCCACCACCGAACATCTTCTATCGGCGTTAATTGGCTGCGGCATCGACAACGCTATCGTCGAACTGGACAACCTGGAGCTGCCCATTCTCGACGGCAGCGCATTGCCGTTTGTCGATGCCATACGCAACGCCGGCGTGCGTAAGCAGCGACGGCCTCGGACCTACCTACGCATCCGCCGTGAGCTTGAGGTGCGGGAGGGGGACAAGTTTATAGCGGTGTATCCGGCCGAAACATATTCGGTTTCGTATGCCATCAACTTCCCTCATCCCTTGATCGGCAAGGAAACTTTCAAGGTCGATCTGTCGGACGGAAATTATCGTACCGAGATCGCCGCGGCGCGCACGTTTGGCTTTCTCCATGAAGCGGATGCCATGCGGCAACAGGGCCTGATTCGCGGCGCGTCGCCGGAAAACGCGATTGTGCTGACTCGCGATGGAGTGATGAACCCGCCGCTGCGTTTTCCCGATGAATTTGTGCGGCACAAGATTCTTGACCTGATCGGCGATCTGGCGCTGCTGGGCAAACAGATTCTGGGCAATGTAGTCGCCGACCGCGCAGGACACGCCATGCATACCGCCCTGGTATCGCGAATCCTGCGTGACCGAACCCTGTGGGAAGAAACCACGGTGGAAGAGGAATCCGAGGAAGTGGCGCCGTTAGTGCAGGCAGTCGCCCAGCCGGCAATCTAGATGATTGCGTGGGGACAGCCGCCTGGGCTGTCCGGGCGAGCAGAGCTCGCCGGAGTCGCACTCCAACTATTTGCCCATACCACAACTTTGCGGAGCCTCGCTCCGCCAGACAGCCGAGGGCGGCTGTCTCCACGTGGTTTTCTGGTGATCACTTGTTAGTCTGCGGGGTGTGGGGTGGTGTCGTTGGGGTCCCAGTATGAGCCTTCTTCGAGCAGCTTCTGCAGTTCGGCGCGGGCGTGCGCCGTCAGTTGGGCAGCGTAACTTTTGGCTGACTGTTGATGCTCCGGGGTCAACTCGGCGACGCGGACTGCCAGTAATGGCGCGTCCCGTTCCAGCATGCGCACCAATCTTTGGGCGCGATCAATTCTCGTGTGAATCGACAGCATAAGACCTCGAGTGAAATTTTTCTCTTCCAGCGTGATAGGCGGGGCGAAATTGCGCAAGTCACAAGGTGGATACACTGGGAATTACGACCAAGGGTGGGAGCTATAGAAGAACCGATCAGTGGGCTTGCTGGTCCATCTTCTCGCATTGCTCGGCCAGCCATGCGTCCAGTTGGGCCCGCGATTCTTTGGGTATTTCTATGAAGCGAAGACCGGCCCGGCCGGCGTCGTCAATCCAGGCAATCTGGACTTTGGTCTCAAGCGCGCTGGCAGTCCCGGGCAACTTGAATGACACCGTGGAGACGCTGCCCTTGGGCAACGGGCCGCGGAAAAAAATGGCCATGCCTCCCTCGCTTAGGTTGGTCAGCGAAACTTTCTGTTTCTGTCCTTCGTTGAAGGCGAGTGTGGCCGACGATTCCATCGGATGCCGGAAATAGCACCGCCGTTCGCGCAGCATGAAATTGACTGCGGCACTGAAGCAGCACATGGCATTCAGGGCCGAAACTGGTTTCTGCAGTACGAAATTTGCTCCCATCCGGAAGGCTTGCTGCGTGGTCGTGCTTCCATTCAGGATGGCAAAAGTGACGGAATTCCTGTTGCTGGCGCTTTTGCGTAAGCCTTCGAGGATCTCCACCGCTCCTTTCAAGTCATCGCAATCGACAATAATGGCGTCGAACTTCTCGGTGCGCAGAATCTCTTGCCCGGAACCGACTCCACGACAGACTTCCACATCAATGGAAAGCTTTTCCAGGGCGGGCTGCAGGACGCGAATGATCTCCGGGTCCCGGCTAAGCAGCAGCGACTCCAACGGCATAGAGATTCCATGGTAGGCTGCGGTTCGAACCTTCGAAAGTAACGAAGGTGAGCGGGTAACACGCGTTCGTTGAGTACGAGAGTTCGCAACCTTAAGTCCTGCCACACCTTACTTTTCAGGAGGTTGGAAATCCGACTCGCTGACATGCCTAAATCGGTCTATCTGTCGCTTGGTTCGAACCTTGGTGACCGGGCTGCGAATTTGAATACGGCGATCCAGAATCTGGGAAGCCTTGGCGAAATAGTGGCAGTCTCATCTTTTTACGAGACCGAACCAGTCGAACTCACCAGCCAACCCTGGTTTTTGAATTGTGCGCTCCGACTGAACACGGAAAAAATGCCGCGGCAACTACTGAGCGGGGTTCTTGCCATTGAGCGAAAAATGGGACGAAGACGCCTGCAAAAAAAAGGCCCGCGCAACATCGATATCGACATTTTGCTCTTTGGGAACTCGATCGTCGAAGCCAAGGGGCTGACCATCCCGCATCCGGCGATGCACGAGCGTCGATTCGTCCTCGAACCGCTGGCAGAAATTGCGCCTGAGGCGTGGCATCCGGTATTCAAAAAGACCGTGCGTGAATTGAGAGACGCATTGCCGGCGGGACAGGCGGTGAAACTTCTGCGCAAAACCTAGGCCACGGATTTACACGGATCGGCACGGATATTTCTATTTCTTGTCTGGATCAACCCTTAGTTGGATTTACCTATCTTTAGATTTATCCGTGAGAATCCGTGACACGCTTTTTCAGGGTGTGATTAGCCGGCTGCCAGCATCTTCTGGGGCCGCGATGCTCGAGGATTTTTCTGGAAACTGGGATGCGACGAAGTCGACAAAGGCGCGCGATTTGGGTCGTCCCGAGGTACGGGCGTAAGCCATGCGGACGATGAAGACAAGGGCACGCAGCACTTCGGAGTCGCGTAGTCGTGCGTGTCCTGTGTGCTTCTGCTCAGCCTCGCGATATTCCTTGATCATGTTCTGCACTTCCGCTGCAACTGCATGTTGAGAAGCACTGGTGATCGGACTCTCGTAGTGCAATCCTGAATTGACCAGCGTCTCCCAGGTTTTGGCGAGCGAGGTGAGAGCAGCGATCAGGTCGGTGTCGTTCAAGCTGCGGTCGGCGCGCACGCTCTTGGACAGAGCAAATGTCAGCCCCATGATCAGGTGCTCGTGCTGGTAAAGAAACTGGTCTTCGACTTCCACCTGGACGAACAGGTCCGCCGGATTCAGGTCGGCGAGGCTGCGCGGCTTTTCATGCTCGCGCGCCTGCAACAGGTACACGCAGTCGCTGGGACAGTCGAGCGTGACCTCGCGCTGCTCGCCACAGCATTGCGGACAGATACGGCCGTGAATGGCCGGACAGAAGCGCTTCTCCTTACGCTTTTCGCAAATCGCACAGCTCACGAAATTAGTCTCCGGAACTATTATGACATTCGCGCGGCAAGGGAATATTGAGAACGCCATGGGTCTGGGGTCGTTACGCCAGCGGTAAATGGGCCATTTTGGGAAGCCGACACGCGCCGGAATATGATTTTTGGTGGTTTTTTCGGTGTTATCTAGGAAGGAATCCGCATAAAATGCGGCTGAAACAGCACTTTTTCCACAGAATGCTGGTATAAGATAGCGCTCATCGCTGGAAAATTTCAGAGAACTCAGAGGAGGCTTCATGGCTTCAGGTTTGACCAAGACGCAACTTGTACGCCTGCTGGCGGAAAAGCTCGAGACCAACAACAAGACCGCAGCTGCATTTCTCGAAAACCTTACTGACATCGCCGTTAAGGAAACAAAAAAGAACGGCATCTTCGTGATCCCTGGACTGGGCCGCCTGGTAAAGGCTCATCGCAAGGCCCGCATGGGACGCAATCCTCAGACTGGTGAACCCATCCAGATCAAGGCCAAGACCGTCGTGAAGTTCCGCGTCGCGAAAGCAACCAAGGACGCCATCGCACCCAAGAAGTAGTTTCTGCTTTTTGTTTTAAGTGAAGGCCGGCTGAGAAGCCGGCCTTTGGTATTTGTACTGTTCCCCCTTCACTTCTCGAATCCGGCCGGCAAGCACGTCCTCTTGACAAACTCCTCTTTATTCTGTTATTTCTGTTGTAACAGAAATAACAGACAACGGAACCCATACAATGGCCGTTACACCCGTAGAACAGAAATTCATCCTGCACTGGGGAGAGATGGGGACCCGCTGGGGCATCAACCGGACGGTTGCCCAGGTTCACTCGCTGTTGTTCATTTCCCCTAAACCTCTCCATGCTGAAGAAATCGCCACCACCCTGGCGGTGGCGCGTTCGAACGTGAGCAATAGCCTCCGAGAACTACAGGGTTGGGGAATCGTCCGTGTGGTGCACGTTCTGGGCGACCGCCGAGATCACTTCGAATCGATCAAGGACGTTTGGGAGATTTTCCGGATCGTGGCCGAAGAGCGAAAACGCCGGGAGATCGACCCGACATTACGCGTACTGCAAGAGTGCGTAGCCGAATTGAAAAAGAGCGGCTCCGGCAGCGCCTACACGCGCGAGCGACTTGACGACATGCTGGAATTTCTTACGGCCACCACGGGTTTGTTTGACGAACTGATGCACATGCCTGCCGGCACAATCAGGGGAATCACACGTCTTCGCGGAAAAATGAGGTCGCTCGTGGGAAAACCGAAAAGCCAGGGATGAAACTAGGCTGCCATGATTTCACTGGTATCGGAAATGACGGATGGCAAAGGGCGGCACGCTCGCGGCTGGCTCTTTTTCGACCTCGAGTGCGACTTCTGTACTTCGATTGCAAAGAGACTGGTCGGTCCGATGGGCCGTCGCGGCCTGGCTGTGGCCCCTTTGCAGGACCCGCGAGTGGGAGCGTTGCTCGGCCTTTCACGGGAGGAGTTGCTGTCTGCCTTCCGGTTTCTCTCTGACGACGGGACTCTCTGTTGCGGTCCCGATGCGATGCTCGCCGTAGCACGCGAGTTCTGGTGGGCACGCCCACTGTTGTGGCTGTCCCGACTTCCTGGAATCAGATTCGCTATGCGGGCTGGATATCGATGGATGGCGCAGCGCAGGAGTTGTCCGGCGGCTGCGGCGGATGCGAGTTGCGAGGCTTTATGAAAATCACATTTGGAGATCTCTGGCGTGCAAGCGGAACGATAGACCGCGGGCCTTATGCTCTCATCGGGTTGCTCGGGTTCGCGTTGAAACACAATCTGGATCGATTCGTCGCCGCTTACTTCTTTCATCGGCCGTGGACATTGTTCAATTATTGGGTGCCTGTCCGCGACGTGGTGCGCATTACCACGCTCGGCGGTACGGACGCGGTGTTTCTCGCCATTATGGTAGCCCTGGCGCTTCCGTTCGTCTGGGTCGGTGTGTCGCTCACCGCTAAGCGACTGCGAAGCGCGAACCTGCCGCCCTCGCTCGTGGTCTTGTTTTTTGTTCCTTTTTTGAATCTGCCGTTTTTTCTCCTCCTGTGTCTGGTCCCTGGGAGAAATGCTGAGCTCCCGAAGCGAGAGACGGCGACGCCGAAGAGCACATTCCTGGCGCGCAACTTTCCGGAGAGTGCGCTGGGCAGCGCCGCCCTTGCTCTGTTGTTCACCCTGCTGGCGGGATTGGGACTGGCTGTGATCGGCGAAGAATTGTTGAGGAACTTTGGTTGGGGTCTATTCGTGGCCCTGCCGTTCACCATGGGGTTCGCTGCTGCGCTGATCTACGGAGTGCGTCAGCCGCGAAACCTCGGGGGTTGCGTGGGAGTGGCCTGCTTGTCCGTCACACTCCTGGGCGCAGGGCTGCTCGGGCTGGCGGTTGAGGGCATGTTCTGTCTCCTGATGGCGCTGCCCATCGCCCTGCCGCTCGCTGCCTTCGGGGGCGCTTTCGGGTACCTGGTGCAGCGGCGTAGAAGGTTCCCTAACGGCGCTCCATCCTTTCTTTGCCTACTGTTCATTTTTGTTCCCGGAGTTCAGTGGATGGAACACGTTGCCGCGCCAGAGCCTCCCGTTTACGTGGTTCGCACGACCATTGACATCCAGGCCTCGCCCGAACAAGTTTGGAAGCAAGTGGTTTCTTTTTCCGAAATTCCTCCGCCAACAGAGTGGATGTTTCGCGCTGGAATCGCCTATCCAATCAGGGCCGCGATACAGGGAGCCGGGGTGGGCGCGGAGCGGCATTGCGTGTTCTCTACGGGAGCGTTTGTCGAGCCCATCCAGGTTTGGGATGAGCCACGCAAGTTAAAGTTTTCGGTGACCTCAAACCCGGCGCCTATGGAGGAATGGACGCCATATTCCCACGTCGAACCTCCGCACCTGCACGGATTCCTGGTCTCGAATGGCGGACAATTTCTGCTGACCCCGCTACCGAACGGAGGGACTCGACTCGAAGGCACAACCTGGTATCGGCACAGCCTCTGGCCGGCGGCATATTGGCGCCTGTGGTCAGACGCAATCATTCACAAAATTCACATGCGCGTCCTGAGGCACATTCGAGAAGAAGCGGAGCAGCGGACGCAGTGAACAGACACCGTGTCACTTCCCGTATTCGTTCTTCACCACTTCTCCGCCCTTCATCACGAACTTCACGCGCTCGAGTGTGGTCACATCTTGAAGGGGATCGCCATCCACGGCGATGATGTCTGCCCATTTTCCGGACTCCACTGCGCCGATCTTGTCGGACCATCCCAACAGGTCGGCGGCGTTGATGGTAGCTGCCTGGATCGATTGCAGCGGCGTCAACCCCAGTTTCACCATGACGGCAAACTCGTGGGCGTTCAGTCCGTGGGGATAGACGGCGGCGTCGGTGCCGAAAGCCACTTTCACTCCGCTGCTGAAGGCGTGAGCGATGTTCTTGCGCGCTGCCGGCATTACTTCCTTGCCCTTTGCGATCAACTCCGGAGGGACGTGCAGTCGCTCAGCGTTGTCCAGGAACCAGTCCGCCAGATATAGCGTCGGCACCAGGTAGGTGCCGTTCTTTTTCATTTCGGCGATGGCGGCATCATCGATGTAGGAGCCATGCTCGATCGAATCTACGCCGGCCTGCGAAGCCCAGAGAATGCCCTGCGCGCCGTGCGCGTGTGCCGCGACCTTCCGTCCCAGACGGTGGGCGTCCGTCACGATCGCCTTCAGCTCTTCGAGCGTGTAGGCCGAAGCTTGGGGATTGTCTCCGTGGGAAAGCACGCCACCGGTGGCGCAGATCTTGACCACGTCGGCGCCGTATTTGATGACCTCGCGAACCTTGTGCTGCACGCCTTCGACTCCGTCGGCGACTCCCTCTGCCGAGTAGTGATATTCAAAGGGCAACAGGTTTTCGTCGCAATGCCCGCCGGTAATTCCGAGCGGAGGACCGCTTACCAGCATGCGCGGGCCGGGGACGTCTCCGGCGTTGATGGCATCGCGCAGCGCCACGTCGCCGTATCCGTCTGCGCCTACGTTGCGGACCGTGGTGAAGCCAGCCTCCAGCGTGATGCGCGCATTGCGGGCGCCGGTCAGAGTCGCACGCGGAATCGAAATGGAGAGAGCCTGGGGTCCGACATCCTGCGGATTGCCGGTCAGGTGAGTGTGGGCATCGGTCAGACCCGGCAGGACGGTGGCATTTGAGAGATCGACCAGGTGATCATCCCCGGAACGTTTGGTTTGTGTAAGAGAACCGACGCTGGTGATTTTGCCACCTTCGATCACGATGGCCTGGTCGGTGAGCATCTTACCACTGCGGACATCGAGTAGCTTTCCCGCGTGAACAATGACTCTGCCTGTGGACTTTGCGGCAGACTCCTGGGCGGCGGCAAACCCTGCCAACACAAATGCCGTGAGCATGACTGCGAACAAAACTCTTCTGACTGACTTCTTCATCGGTTCCTCTTGCGTAGTTCTTTTTTAATTAATGTTGGATCGGTGCGGTCACTGCGCTTTTGAAAAATTGCGGAAATCGATCGACCCCTGGCGGCTTATTGAGAGCGGTATCCGTCCAGACCCCATTCTTGGCCGGCATCGGCCACAAAAAAGATGATGAATAAAAACAGGAGCGGCAGATGGTCGAGTTCGGCGCCGAAGTACCGCCACACCGGGACTCCTGGTCCGGGCTCCCACCAGGTGGCGAGCGTAAGGCTCAGCATGTGCAGAGCGCCCAGCACGGACGCGGGCCGAACCCAGAATCCCACCAGCAGGCAGACTCCGATAAAGAGTTCGACCACCCCTACCAGATATCCGAAAAACACCGCGTGCGGAAGCACCAGATTGGCCAGAATCGGCTGGTAGAAACTGACAGCGCCGTTCTGAATAAAGCCCTGGAGATATTGCTGGAATCCGCCATGAGCAAACTCCGGGCCGAAAATCTTGTACTCACTGAAAACCAGAAAGAAGGCAGACGTGATGATGCGGATGACCGCAATGGTTTTAGGTAGGGCGGCAGATATTTTGGGCATCAAGCTTTGTATTTTACCCGCAGATCAGGTCTAGCCGCCCGGCCCGTCGTTGGTGACGTATTGCTCGAGCGAGTCCAGTTCGTGGCTGAGATCGTCGATACGCTGCTCCAGCAGGTTGCGGATCGAAAGCATACCTAACAGGCGGCCGGAGTTGTCTACTACAGGCAGATGGCGGAAGTGGCGTTCCAGCATGATGGCGAGGGCTTCACCTGGCCGAGTGGAAACGGTCGCCAGTTCGACGGGAGTGGTCATCAACTCCCGCACCGGTGTGACCTCGGGATTGCGTCCGGTGAGGGACAGCTTGCGCAAGACGTCGCGCTCGGAAAAGATGCCTGCGACCCTGCCTTCGTTGTCGATTACGCCTACAGCACCAACATGACGGTCAAGCATCAGGCGGATCGCGTCCGCCGCGCTCACCTCGACTCGCACCGAAGCGACGTCGGAATCGCAAAGTTGCAGAACGTTCATGTCCCCTCCTTGCTTCGGACCGGGATGACGATCACTGAGAATTCCGCATTATGACTTGCGCAATCGCCGTGTCAAGGAGATTCAGCAGGCGGGAGCTGAATTTAGACTTCTTTGCGTCCCTTGCGGAATCTCTTGGCGTCCGTTGCGGTAAAGGGATTTGACCCTGGCCGTCCGGCGTCCTAAAGTCTTGAACCGCAAAGTTCGCCAAGAGATTCCGCAAAGGACGCAAAGGAAACCGTTGCGGTCACCCCTCATTTGTTTTCGTTCTTGAATACTCCGCCGTCTTTCATCACGAATGTCACGGATCCCAGCGCATTGATATCGCGCAGCGGATCGCCGCTGACCGCCACGACGTCGGCGAAGGCTCCAGGCGCTACAACCCCGATCTGGCCTGTCATATCCAGCATCTCGGCGGCGCGTGATGTTGCACTCTTGATGATTTCGATTGGCGACATGCCGAACTCGGCCATGCGGGGGAACTCCTGGGCCATCGGTTCGGTCCAGAGGATGCCGCCCATGTCGGTGCCGAAGACGATTTTCACTCCAGCCTTCAGTGCTTTCTGAAATGAGACTCCGTGCGTCGCTACCCGCTGACGATCGCGCTGACCGGCGGGCGTATCGGCCGGGGCCCAGTCGTGGTAATAGGCGGCAAGTGTCGCGCAATACCACGTGCCTTGTTTCACCATCTGCGCGATCTGGGCGTCGGTGATTTCGAGGCCATGCTCGAGTGAGTCGCAGCCGCCGTCGAGGGCGCGTTGTAGTCCGATGCCGTTGTAGGCATGGCAGGCGACTTTCTTGCCCCAACCGTGGGCTTCGTCCACAATGGCTTTCAGTTCTTCGACTGTCAGCGTCGGTTGGGAGACTAGTTCACCCTTCTTTCCCACCCAGGACCGATGAGTCATGTAAACCTTGATCCAGTCGGCGCCGTGATCAAGCTGCTCGCGGGTCGCCTTGCGGGCCCCAACCGGGCCGTCGATCAGTTGCGCGCCCTTGGGCATGTCGAGTTCAGGCGCGTACCCCTCGAGGTTGTAGCCGCCCGTGCTCGAAATCGCGCGCGTGACCACGAGCATTCGCGGACCGGGGATGTATCCGCCGTCGATTGCCTCCTTGATTCCAACATCGCCGTAGCCTGCGCCTTCGGTTTCGAGGTCGCGCAGCGTGGTGAACCCCTGCTCCAGCGCGCGCCGGGCGGCGACCGTAGCTCGCGCCGCGCGGAACGCTAAGGGATATTTCAGGATGTTGGCGTCGTAACCTCCTTGCGCCGGGTCTTCTCCCTGGAGAAACACGTGCGTATGTGAATCGATCAGGCCTGGCAAAACCGTCGCGTGCGAGAGGTCGATGGTGGTTGCGCCGGCAGGAATCTTTGCGGCGGCAGCGTCGGAGACGCTTTCAATGCGATTGCCGCGAATCACTATGATCTGGTCGTGGCGAGGCTGATCGGATTTGCCGTCGATCAGTGTGCCGGCGCGAATGACCGTTACGGCGGGCTGCGGTGTGGTCTGAGAAAAAGCGGATGAGACCAGAGCGATCGCAACAATCAGGTTGAGCAGAGAGCGCATGTCCACCTCGGTTGGGGTTCGGGTGGGCATGATACATCTTGAGGGTGCCCCGTCCAAGCTCTGCTTGGGCGGGACTTTTTATTTACGGGATAACCAGGGCTTCAAGTCATTTCCGGTCGGTCGAGTTTGTGACAGAAATCAAAACCCCCGCCCAAGCAGAGCTTGGACGGGGCACCCTTGAGCTTTTCTTGGGGACCTTCAGCCGATGACGGCGTCGGCTTCAATCTCGACCAGCATTTCCGGGGTTATCAGGGCGCTGACTTGCACCATCGACGTCGCAGGACGAATCTCGCTGAAGAACTCTCCGTGGGCTTTGCCGATTTTTTCCCACTCGCCGATGTTGATCACAAAGATTCGCGTGCGTACCACATCCTTCATAGTTGCGCCCGCCTTCGCCAGGGCCGATTCGATGTTCTTTAAGGTCTGAATGGTCTGGGCGCGAGCGTCGCCTATACCGACGATTTTGCCATCGGGGCCCGTGGCCGTTGTGCCCGAAACATGTACGTAAGAGCCGACTTTGACCGCACGAGAGTAACCGACGATGGGTTCCCACTGGGCGCCGCTCGAAATATTGGTTCGTTGCATTTTGCCTCCGTAAGTCATTGTAGCCGGATTGACGCGAAGACAATTAGCAGCCAAGGCAGCAGTCTGCCAGCAGTTTCGGAGAGAAACCTTTCGCACTTCGCCGGATTCTAAGTGAATAGGAAATATCGATTTGACGGACTTACAAAAGTCACTTGCCTTTGCCTATCAAGCTGAGGTTTAGTAGACGGAATGACGATGTAGCGCTGTAAATCCCGTGTCACTCGGGATCTTGAGTCGGAGGAGGTGAGTTCCAGAATGATTCCGGAATCGCATCCCTTGCAGCAGTTGTTTGTCGAACTCGTGGGCCGGCATTACGCCGAGGAAATTGGACTGCGCGATCCCCAGATCGTGAATTACGTCGCCCACCTGCTGGCCGAGTTTTGCGATGCCGAAGAATTGTTCGGGATCCGCAACGCCGAAGGAAAACCTCTTACCGATGTCGGCGACATGTTGGTCGAATCAAATCCCGTATTCGGACCCGCGCCTTCTTTCGATCGGGAACGTCAGGTCCGTAAACACATTGGCGACTACACTCTTTTCTTTACTGGCATGTTTCCCGAAAGCATCAATCACTTTCGCCTGCGGCGCAACCGTCTGGAAAATTTCGTGGACTGGATCAAGGCCGGCAAAGAGAGTTACTACATCGTTTCCAAGTTTGAGCACTTCGAGTACGCCAAGGTCGCCCCGCTTTTCGCCAACCTCTCGCGCAACTTCGAGCAGTGCGTCTACGGATTAAACCTCGTAAAGAACGAACTGCAGGAGATGCAGCATCCGATCGTGCAGCGTGCCAATGAACTGCTGATGTAATGGGTAGATGTAGGCGCGAGCGTCCTCGCTCGTGCTGGGTCTACGCGTGCATTGGTTTTTACTACGGGGTTAATCTCACTGCAGCACGAGCGGGACACTCGCGCCTACATCAGGATCGCTAGGCTCCGGCTGCTTTGCCTTTGGTTAGCTTGCGGTCGGCTTTGGCGGCGTACATCTGGTGGTCGGCGCCGTCGAGCAGATTGTCCAGAGTCTTTCCTTCCGTCCACTCTGCAACTCCGATGCTCAGGCTCAACTCATAGTTTTCAACGTGTCCGGCGCGGTTCCACTCCGCCAGGCCAGTTCGTATTCTGTCGACCACGTGGCGGGCATCGACGCATGAAGTGTCGGCCAGAATGATCAGGAACTCATCTCCACCGTAGCGGAACACCGCGTCCGAGCCGCGAACGGAGTGCTTCAGAAGTGCCGCGGTATTGGCCAGCACGACATCGCCGGTCAGATGGCCGAAGCGGGTGTTCACGTCCTTGAACTGATCGACATCGATCAGCATCAGGGTGAGCGCCTTGCGCGAGCGCCGCGCCTGGCTCATGAAGCGTCCCGCCATTTCTTCAAGTGACTGGCGGTTGTAGATCTCGGTGAGCGGGTCAGTGAAGGATTGCTGCTGCACCAGCTCCTGCTGAATGGTCCGCGAAATCAATTCTTCACGGAGGCGACGAAGTTCGACGCGACGGGTAACCAGATACGTGTTCAGCAGAGTCAGCAGAACCACCAGACCAAGTACCAGAGGACGCGATACCGTGATCTCGAAGTGAATATTGCCTTCCTTCAGAAAGGCCGCAGGAAAAAGCACAGCGCAAAGCCCGGCGCCGACCAGCAGGCCGGCCAGAGACACGATCATCCACAACTCTCCATCCCGCTTTTCGAGGTGCGAGAGCTGTTTGCTGACGCGCGCCAGGACAGTTTCAGTTTGTCTATGCATTAACAATTATGTTTGAATTCGATTTTGAACGGAGCAATCCAGCGCCTCAGT
Organism: Terriglobia bacterium; assembly: GCA_963741105.1. Taxonomy (GTDB): domain Bacteria; phylum Acidobacteriota; class Terriglobia; order Terriglobales; family Acidobacteriaceae; genus JAIQFF01. The sequence goes on along the minus strand of CAVUGT010000021.1, from coordinate 34,386 downwards.
TTAGCCGTTTCTCATGTTCCAAGTCGCCGGTACGAAAGTAACGAAAGTCTTACTACTCGGCCTGTAGAATTGGCCCCAAAGCCGCGTATCAGCAAGCGTTTTCAACGCCGATATATCGGCACTTCGACTAGAGAAATTCAAGGATTGTGTGGGGCGGGCGCCCTCGCCCGCCGCAGTTGACTTTTGTATATGCGGAAGGCCATGTGACCACGGGGCATCTAGAGCCAGATCAAAGTCAAAGGCGGCGGGCGTGGGTGCCCGCCCTACACACGGAGTTGGTGGTTGTCGGCGGGCTATGCGAAACTGTTGGTCTGTTTACGCCTCAACGGGCCCTTAGCTCAGCGGTTAGAGCAGTGGACTCATAATCCATTGGTCCTAGGTTCAAATCCTAGAGGGCCCACCACTTCGTCCCGCCCTTCAATCTACTGCGCACTCTCGGGTAATGCCCAGGCAAACCACACGCTGCCGCTGCCGGTCAGCACGTATTGCCGTTTATCCAGTTCATAGGTAATGGGAGAAGTTTCCATGCGGAGACTGGTGCCGGCGTGCCATAGCGTCTTGCCGTTGCTGGTGTCGAGGGCAAGGACGTTGCCGGTGATGTCTCCGGTGAAAGTCAGTCCTGATTCTGTGGTGAGGATGCCTGCGAAAGCATCGTCACCGATATCGTGGCTCCAGCGAATCTTGCCGGTCTGGTAGTCGATGGCTTCGATGACCCCTTTGCTCCAGACGTCATAGTCCGCGCCAGCCCAGCCGTAGGTGCCGTCGGCGGGTTTGGCAAAGTAGATCGACCAGGCAGGGTGTGCGGAGACGATGAACAGTCCGGTCTTGGGATCGAAACTTGGCGAGCGATAGTTGGTGAGGCCGCCTTCGTCGGGAGCGATCAGGCGACCGTCCGGCGCCGGCTCTTTGGCTGGATCGGGAATCGGGCGGCCCTGTTCATCGATGCCGAGGGCCCAGTTCACTGGTCCGAAAGGGACGGTGAGCAGGTTCTTTCCGTTGGTCCGGTCGAGCACGAAGAAGTAGCCGTTGCGCGAGGCCTGCATCAGCATCTTTCGCGGCTGGCCGTCGAAGTCGGCATCGACCAGCACTGGAACCTCGACCGCGTCCCAGTCGTGGGTGTCGTGCGGCGAGGGTTGAAAAGCCCAGGCAAGTTTTCCGGTGTCCGCGTTGAGGGCCACGATGCTGCAGGTGTAGAGATTGTCGCCGGGCCGCGTCTTGCCGGTCAGCACCGGCGTTGGATTGCCGGTTCCCCAGTAGAGCAGGTTCAGCTCCGGATCGTAGGTGCCGGTCATCCACGTCATGCCGCCCGTGGTTGCGTTGGGAGTGCCGAGCGGCGGCGTGCTGTCCCATTGCCACTGCGTCTTGCCGGTTTCGGGATCGACGGAACGCAGCAGTCCGGGCAGGTTGTCCATGTCACCGCCGACGCCGACGATCACGTGATCGCGCACGACGAGGGGTGCCCCGCTGGACCAGTATCCCTTATCGTTGTCGGCAATCACGACGTTCCAGCGAACTTTGCCGGTTTTTGCGTCCAGTGAAACCAGGTGGGCGTCTGGACTGACGAAGTACAGCCAGCCTTTGTACATCGCGACGCCGCGCTGTCCGAGCAGAAGGCCCTTGTTGGGCGGATAGGTGTAGCGCCAGAGCTGGTGTCCGGAACGTGCATCGACTGCCCACACGTTGTCCGGCACAGTGAAGTACAGGATGCCGTTGACCAGAAGAGGCGACGATTTCAGTTTCGCTTCCTGACCGGTCTGGAACGCCCACGCCAGTCCCAGTGACGAAACATTCTGCGGAGTGATCTGCGTCAGAGGACTATGGCGCTGGCCGGAATAGTCTCCGTGATAGGTTGGCCAATTGTTGGCAGGCGGGTGTGCCAGGGTCGCGGGATCGAGGCCCTGCGCCGACAGACGGCCGGCAGTCAGTGAGGTCAGCACGAACACGAGAAGATGAAGAGCTTTATGAAAATAATTTAGGGATCGCAATCCGGTTCGCTCCTAACGCAGGGTTTGCAGGTAAGCCATCAGGTTGTGTACGTCGTCGTCGGTGTACTTGCTCAGTAACTCGGCGTGGGCTTCGGCGGGGGCATTGATCGTGTACTTGACCTGGCTCGCCGGCCAGGACTGATACCATCCCGCATCGTCGGTGAGGCCGATGGTGAACTCATCTTTGAAGGCAAGTTTGCCGGAGACGCTCTGACCGGACGGAAGAGTAACGGAAACGGTTGCAGGTGCGTTGTGCGGGAAGAGCATCCGCCTCTCCAGTTGCAGGCCGCGATAACGCCGGGCAACGCCAGCCAGATCGCCGGTCGGGGAGTGGCAGGTCGAGCAGGTCCCTGCGCCATTGAAATATTGTTTGCCCGCCTCGACGTTGCCGGTCTGAAGATCGCTGACCGAAACGCCCCGCCGTCCGCCGGGCCGCGTTTCGGATTTCTTCTTCTGGTTATGAAGGAAAGCAGCGAGCTCAGCGACCTCTTGCGGGGAAAGTTTGAATGCGGGCATGCCATTCTCGGGGCGCCCGACGCGGACGAACGGTCCGATCTTGTTTCCGCGTACGTCGGTGGTGACCAGTTCTGAATCCATGAGGTCGGGCCCGGTCTCGCCGCCACCGGCGTCGCGGCCATGACAGAAAGAACAGTTCTGGCTGAACAAGGCTTTGCCTTTGTCAGACAGGGCAGCTGGGTACGACACCTGGGTCGGCTTGGTTCGTGCGGGATTCGTTTGTGCTGTCTTGCTTTGTGCAGTTTTGGGTTGCGGCGTCTTCTTTTGTGCCGGTACAGTTTGGGCCACCACAAGAAGGCAACTGATAAGCATAGCGACCGTGACTGGTAAGAGCTTTCTGAGTTTGAATACTGATAAACCTGTGATCGAACGCATCATCAAACGAAAACCCTCCAGTGAGCCAGTCTCAAAACCCGGTTAAGCGCGGAACGAAAACGAAGTCTATTCTCCCGCGCGAGCGAGTGCAACGGTCGGGTCACCCCGGTAGTAGGTCAGTTTCACGGTGCCATCCGCAAAACCCGTGAATCACGAAGGACACGAAGTATCACGAAAGCTTTCATGCTGGGCCTTCCTTCGTGGACCTTCGTGTGCTTTGTGGTTCATGTTTCCCCAAGTTGACCATGACCGTCATTCGTTTCATCATTCCCTCTCCCCATTTTTTCGGTTCGGATGTACACTCTGCGGTCTATGGCTAAATCATTGGCGGACAAACTATCGCGGCGCACCATCCTCAAAGGCGCTATCTCGGGAGCAGCCGCAGCTTCTGTCTCATCCATGGCATGGTCGCAGCAGACCGCTCCGGTGCAGCGCAAGGGCCAGATCAAGCAGTCAGTGTCGCGCTGGTGTTACAAGGACACTCCGCTGGACCAGCTCTGCATCTATGCCGCCCAGATTGGATGCAAGGGCATGGACCTGCTCAAGCCGGAGGAATACGAGGTTCCGGGGCGTTATGGCCTGGTGTGTAGCATGGCTTACGGAGGGGGCGGCGAATTGACGAGTGCCATGAACCGGGTTGAGAACCATGCCGCGATTGAGGAAGGTTTCCGCAAAAACATTCCGCTGGCGGCCAAGGCCAAAGTGCCGAACATCATCACATTCTCCGGAAACCGCGCCGGCATGTCGGATGAAGAAGGCGCGAAGAACACAATCGCCGGGCTGAACCGCGTGAAGAAAATCGCCGAAGACAACGGCGTCATGATCTGCCTGGAACTGCTGAACAGCAAGGTGGACCACAAAGACTACATGTGCGATCACTCCGCCTGGGGATTACAGGTAGTGCAGGCAGTGAACTCGCCGAACGTGAAGCTGCTCTACGATATCTACCATATGCAAATCATGGAAGGAGACCTGGTCGCCACTATTCAGAAGAATATCCAGTGGCTGGCTCACTTCCATACGGGAGGCGTCCCCGGACGGCATGAACTCGATGGCACTCAGGAAGTGCAGTGGGATGGGGTGATGCGAGGCATTGCCGCCACCAATTTCCAGGGCTACGTGGCGCATGAGTTCGTGCCGACGCGCGATCCGTTTACGTCGCTGCGGCAGGCTGTGGACTTGTGCGACGTGTAGGTTCGACGATCGCGGCGGATGTCCTAGTACCAGCGTAACCTGCCGCCATACCCCGATTCCGCATCAGAATACCAGCCATGCGATTTACCCCGTTAACGGTCGAGGTGCTGACTCTGTGCGGACTTGCACTCAGAGCGTCATCTGCGCAGGCGCAGGTTCAGCCGACTCCGAATCCGGATGCCGTTTCGCAAGTTCGGCGCGAGTCTGCAAACCGGCATGCGGCTGTCCTCAGCAAGGACGATGGGCTGTCGCTTATTACCGCCGCACTTGACGCCCGCACCCATGCGACTCGCCAGCCTGATTGTTCGCACCTGGTGCACGCCATCTATCTCCAGGCTGGGTTTCCCTATCCGTACGCGAGTTCTTCGGATCTTTACGACGGAACTGACGACTTTCGGCGAATGAAGCACCCACAACCCGGAGACCTGGTGGTTTGGCCTGGTCATGTGGGTATCGTGGTCAATCCGGCGCAACGCACCTTCTTCAGCCGATTGAGTAGCGGGCCAGGCGTCGATGCTTACGACGCCCAGTATTGGAAAGAACGCGGACAAGTCAGATTCTTCCGCTACGTAAAAACGACTGCAGCTCACGTGGCGGCGACGCGCCTCGCCATGAGCCAGCGCAACAAATAATCAGATCTTAAATCGGGGTTGTCGTAATCCAAGGCGCATTCCGGCTCGATGCTCCACCTTGTGAGATAATTTTCTTACACGGATTGCGAGGAATTTCATGGCTGAACACACCGTCTTCTGCGTCAAACTAAAAAAAGAATTGCCCGGGCTGGATGAGCCTCCGTTCGACACGGAGTTGGGCCAGAAGGTCTACGACAACGTCTCCCTTGAGGCTTGGAAGGGCTGGACGGAATTCTGCAAGATGTTGCTGAACGAATATCGGCTCAATCCCGCCCGTCGCGAAGACCAGACCGCGATCGTCAAGCAAATGGAGCAATACTTCTTCGGCGAAGGTGCCGCCCCGCCGAAAGAGTATGTGCCTCCGGCCGCGAAGTAACCCCGAACTGCGTAGGGGCAGATGTCCTCATCTGCCCGGCGGAGCCAGGCTCCGCTGATTTTTAGCGCCTGCAAGACCCTTGTCGAGCTTCTCTCGACTGGGCAGATGAGGACATCTGCCCCTACGTGGTTCGCGGTTACTACTGCACTATTTATTGTGCAATTTTCATCTTCCCGTAACATTCGCTTGCTACAACTTTAAGTGATGAGTTCCGCCGTCTATGACACGCTCATCCTCTCTGACCTGCATCTGGGCTCGGAGATAAGCCGCGCGGAGCAGGCCACGCGCATGCTGAGGGAGAACCGTTTCCGCCGACTGATCCTGCTGGGAGACATTTTTTCCGACCTCAACTTTGGCCGCCTGACCAAACCGCACTGGAAGTTCCTCAGCTACATCCGCAAACTTTCCAATCCCAAGCGTGGAATTGAAGTGGTCTGGGTCGAGGGCAATCACGATCGCGGACTGAGCAACATCATGTCGCATCTGGTTGGCGTGAAGGTTTACGAAGAGTACGAGTGGGAGTTTGAGGGGCACAGTCATATTGCGATCCACGGCCACCAGTTCGACCGCTTTGCGGTCAATAATCTGCTGCTGAGCACCGTGGGGACGCTGCTGCACCTGCAATTACAGAAACTCGACTTCAAAGGGAAAGCCTTCTCGAGATTTCTTGACCGCTTGAACGCGCGGTGGTTGCGACTTTCCTCGAAAGTGGCAGAAGGCGCGATCCTGCACGCGCGCATGCGCCATGCAGAGCGCGTGTTCTGCGGGCACACTCACCAGGCGCTGCGCATCGAACGCGATGGCGTGGCTTATTACAACTCCGGCAGCTGGACAGATTTTCCGCCAACCTACCTGACGATCGATTGCGAAGGAGTTCAAATCCACGAATATCGCGAGTTGGCGAACGATCGGACAGCGGTTGAGACTGAGGTTGCGCAGGCCGAACCTGCGGAGGACTCCGACCTCCTGGAAGAGCCTGAGTACCAGAACGTCGGCTGAGTGCTATAGGTCCCTGGACCTTCCCCGCTCTTCAGAAATGCAAAACAATTCCTGTCGATAAACGGAAATTGTTTTGCGTGTTGCTGAAGAAACGGGTCTGCAGCATGTCGCCTTCCACGCGCAAACCGATTCCGTGAATCAGCCGGTAATCGATTCCTCCGCCGAGAGCCGTGGCGAAGGAAGTATCTGTGTCGGAAAATCCCGCGGCACTGTCGTGGATGTGGGATGCTCCGAACAGGGCCTCGGCGAACGGTGTGAATTTTCCCACGGGACTGAAACTCGCGGCCCGAGGACCACGGTGTTCATGCTCGTATCAACGTTGAAGGCGGAAATAGCAGGAATATTCTGCGAGCCGTAGAGGCCGCTAAAATCTGCCACGAACCCGACCCAGGGAAGGACTTTGCCTTCGAGAGATCCGTTCCACCCGTTCAGACTGTTGCGTCCGTTGGAAGAAAAGTCAGCGCTGCCGTAGGAGTATCCGACGAAGACGTTGCCGCGAGTAGGGATCTGGGCCATGGCCGCTGCGGGCAATAGAAGAAGAATGAAAACAATGATGGATTTCATTGCTAATTAGATGTGACGTCATCAGCCATGGTTGTGTAGGCGCGAGTGTCCTCGCTCTGCGGCGGAGTTCGTGGCGCTGCCGCACGAGCGGGACGCTCGCGCCTACACTGGGACATCATTCACGCTGGAAACGATATGGGCCGCGGCGCTCCAGTGAGAAGGCCTCCGCTACTTTCAGGAACGCACGCGCCGCATGCGAGAGGCTTGCGGCCTCGCGACAGACCAGCCGCAACTTCCGGTGCAGGCGCAGTTCGCGCACCGGAATGTGGACCAGTTCGCCTCGGGCCAGTTCGTTTTCGACACTGATTGCGGGCAGGAGAGCTACGCCGTTGCCCATAGCCACGAAGCGCTTGATCGCCTGTAACGTGGGCAACTCTATGTCCATGTGCAGGGGTGTCTTGTGGCGCTTGAATGCCTGAATCACTTTGTCGCGATACGGCGACGAAACAATGTGGGCGACGAACGACTCGGCACCCAGTTGCCGGATGCTGACCTGTTTCTCTCCGGCGAGTGGGTGCCTCGGAGGCACCACGAAAAGTAATTCGTCGAGGTAAGCAACAATGGAATGCAGTTGCGGCTCTTGCGGATCATAAGTGAGGACGCCGAGTTCAGAGTTGTGACGAAGTACGTCGCCGGGAATGTGGCTGCCCAGAGAGCGTTGCACTGCGATGCGGATCATGGGATGCAGCCGCCGAAACTCGGCAAGCACGGGCAACAGATAAAGGGCGGTGAACTCGTTGGCGGCAATACTCAGCTTGCCGCGTTGCAACTCACGCAGTTCTCCCAGCGCGCCTGTGGCATCGTCACGAAGATTGATGAGCCGCTCGGCATACTCCTGCAGGACGCGTCCGGCGTCGGTAAGCAAACCGTCACGCGATGAGCGGTCGAACAAGGGCTCACCCAGTTCTTCTTCCAGCTTGTGGATCGACTGGCTGACCGCCGACTGGGTGCGATGCAGCTTTTCCGCCGCACGGGAGAACTTCCCTTCCCGCGCCACCGCCAGAAACACCTCCAGCTGTCCCAGATCCATTGTTACCTTCCTCAACTAAACTGCATTTACTATTAGCATATCTTATATAGTAAGTTATGATAATACTATCGTAAGAATTATAAGTTTTTCTTTGCTGCGTCGTCCACGTAGCATGTGGCTTGTACCTGCAGGAGGACCTCGGCATGGAACGAGCACGGATAAAGGTATTCGACACGACCCTGCGCGACGGCGAGCAGTCGCCAGGGTGCAGCATGAACGTGCAGGAAAAGCTGCGTCTGGCTCACCAACTCGACCGCCTGGGCGTGGATGTCATCGAGGCCGGCTTCCCTATTGCGTCCGAAGGCGACTTTGCCGCCGTGCAGGCGATTGCAGCCACGATCCGGCGTCCTATCATCGCGGGCCTGGCCCGGGCATGCGCGCCCGACATCGAACGAGCCTGGCAAGCACTGAAAGGCGCCGCGCGGCCCCGCATTCACGTCTTCCTGGCAACGTCTGACATTCACCTGCAATACAAGCTCAAGATTTCGCGGCAACAGTGCCTGGAACAGGCCCGGGATTCAGTCCGCCTGGCAAAATCACTATGCGCGGATGTCGAGTTTTCTCCCGAGGACGCAACCCGCACCGAGCACGAATTCCTTTATGAAGTGCTGAACGCGGTGGTCGAGGCCGGCGCTACGACTTTGAATATCCCCGACACTGTGGGCTACAGCATGCCGGCCGAGTTCGGCGAACTGATCCAGGGCATTCGACAGAACGTGCGCGGCATCGAGAATGTGACCATCTCGGCGCACTGCCACAATGATCTGGGACTGGCGGTCGCGAATTCGCTGGCCGCAATCGCCGCGGGTGTACGTCAGGTGGAATGCACCATCAACGGAATCGGAGAACGGGCGGGCAACGCTTCTCTAGAAGAAATCGTGATGACCATGCGGGTTCGCCCAGACCGGTATGCATATGAGACCGGGATCGTCAGTGAACAATTGTTCCCGGCCAGCCAGATGCTGAGCGAAATCACAAGCGTGCCGGTGCAGCCCAACAAAGCGATTACGGGCCGCAATGCCTTTGCGCATGAAGCCGGTATTCATCAGGACGGGATGCTCAAGAATCCCCTGACTTACGAGATCATGACACCGCAGTCAGTGGGCGTTCCGGATTCCAAACTGGTGCTGGGGAAACATTCCGGACGTCATGCCCTAGGTCTGCGTTGCGAACAGTTGGGCTTCCAGTTCAATCGCCGGGAGCTGGACGAGATCTATCGCAGGTTCGTGGTTCTCGCGGACAAGATCAAGCATGTGGAGGAACATCACCTGCTCGAGTTGATTCAGGAGACCCTGGGTAAGACTTCATACCGGGCGCAGGGAGCGGATTCCGACCAGCCAGTCTTAACCCAGTTGTCATCCTAAGCGGAGACAGTCCTTTCTCAATGTAGCGCCGGCGCCTCGCCGACCCGAAGAGGTGGGCGGGACGCCGGCGCTACTTGGTTTTGCCATACAATAACAACCCATGCTCCTCAATATCACCGCTCTGCCCGGCGACGGCGTCGGACCAGAAGTCACTGACGAAGCCATCCGCGTCCTCGAGACCATCGCTGAAGTTTTCAGCCATCAACTCAGCATCACGCGCAAGGCGGTTGGGGGCGCAGCACTGCTTTCCAGCAAAGACCCTTTACCCGCGGACACGTTGCAGGCGTGCCTGGCTTCCGGGGCGGTGTTACTTGGAGCGGTTGGCGGTCCCTCGTTCGATAGTTTTCCCAGTCATCTGCGGCCGGAGAGCGGGCTGCTGCGGTTGCGCCGGGGATTGGGTGTGTTCGCCAATCTTCGCCCGGCGATTTGTCTTGCAGCACTGGAAGACACATCCCCGCTGCGGGCCGAAGTCGTGCGCGGCACTGATGTCATGATCGTGCGCGAACTGCTGGGTGGCATTTACTTTGGCGAGCCGCGCAACACGCAAGGCGCTCCCGGCGATCGCGTGGCGATCGACACCATGCGCTACGGCGAGGCTGAGATCGAGCGCATTGCGCATGTGGGTTTCGAGCTGGCGAGGACGCGCCGCCGCAAGCTCACTTCGGTCGACAAGGCAAATGTTCTGGATTGCTCGCGCCTGTGGCGAGAGGTGGTGACGCGAGTGGCGCAGCAGTATCCCGACGTCAAGCTGAGCCATGCGTATGTGGATTCGGCGGCCATGGCGCTGGTGGCGCGTCCCGCGGATTTCGATGTGGTGCTGACGGAAAACATGTTCGGCGACATTCTTTCGGACCAGGCAGGCGCGGTCGTGGGATCGCTGGGAATGCTGGGCTCGGCCAGCATCGGTGGAACTGTCGGTCTCTATGAGCCGGTACACGGCTCGGCTCCGGATATCGCCGGACAAGGCATTGCCAATCCGCTGGGCGCAATTTGGTCGGCGGCAATGCTCTTGCGCTACTCGTTCAAGCTGGAAAGCGAAGCCGCGAGCGTGGAAGCTGCCGTGGGTGCGGTGCTGACGGCAGGGGCACGAACCAAGGATCTGGCCCGGGCGGGAGAAAGCGTTCTCAGCACCTCGGCCATGGGACAGAAGGTTGCAGAAGCCATCCGGGAGCGGGCGAAAACGGCCGGACAGAAAGCCAGCTAATCATTCCATCCCCGTTGCCGAAGTAGAGTCAGTGGGAGATTTCCACAAGGTTTTTCGCCGGGTGTGGCTACGTCCCGCCTGATCGGGAGTACGATCCGATAAATACCATTGTTTCGCCCGAGAGGAGGCAGAGATGCTCTCCAAATGCGCCAACCCGGGCTGTACGGCAACTTTTCTCTATCTGCACCAGGGAAAATTGTTCCGCCTGAATGTCGGCAACGACATTCCTGTCAGCTCTTCGCTTCCGCAAACTACCAAGGCTGGGTCCCATATTGAGTTTTTCTGGCTGTGCAGTGATTGCGCCTCCGAACTAACGGTCGACTACGACGAGGGGAACGGAGTGGCGGTGGTGCCGCTGGCCAAGCTGGAGACCCGCGCCGCCGCGGCCTCGCAAATGTAAGAGCGAGCGTCCCCGTTCGTGCGACCTTGGCACGTACCACGTGGTCTGTGACTTTCGCACGAGCGGGACGCTCGTGCCTACATCAGGCTGGACACGGGCGAGCTTTGCTCGCCCCCCCGGACGAGGGGTCCGGGCCTACGTAAAAACATCTACGCTACTTGTTGTTGTTTTTTCAGCATGGAGAGAAATTCGTGGGTGAGTTGCTCGTCCCAGTATCCGGAGCGGGCTTCTTCGCGCATCGTGGTCGCAGCTTGCTCGTGGGTGAGGGCTAGTTTGTAGGGGCGCGCTGTGCGGAGAGCATCGTACACGTCCACTACCTGCAGCACTCGGGCCAGCAGCGGAATCTCTCGTCCGTGCAAACCGTCGGGATAGCCGCTGCCGTCGGAGTGTTCGTGATGGCTCCGAATAATCGGCAGCACCAGACGCAGCGATTTCAGCGGCTGGCAGATAGCCTCCCCGGTGGCGGGATGCCGCTTCATGATGACCCACTCTTCCGGAGTGAGATTTGTACCTTTTTTCAGGATTTCATCGGGCACGGCGATCTTGCCCAGATCGTGCAGATATCCGCCGCGGCGGAGGGCCACGATGGACTCCTGGTCGAGCCCGAGGTGACGTCCGAGATCGCTGGCGTGGCGTGCCAGACGCTCGCAGTGGCCTTCGGTATAAGGATCGCGGCTTTCAACGCTCAATCCGAGAGTGCACAGAACTGATTCCGCAGTCTCCAGTTCGTCAGTAAATTCCTTGAGCTTGAGCAGCGACTTGACCCGGGCAAATAGTTCTTCGGGGAAAATCGGCTTGTGCAGAAAATCATCCGCTCCCGATTCGATGCCCAGCACCCGGTCCTGGCGATCGGTCAGTCCGGTAATGAGGACGAACGGGATCAAGCGGGTCGAGGGATTCTCTTTCACTTCCCGGCACAATTCGTAGCCTGATTTACCCGGCATTACAACATCGGAAAGAATCAGGTCGGGCGGATGACGGCGGATCTCAATTTCGGCGTGCAGAGCGTCGGGGACAGCGACCACGTTGTAGCCGTGGTTGATCAGCAGTTCCTGCATCAGGGCCATGATGTCCTGATTGTCGTCGACGACCAGAATGCGCGGTGGAGGGCGCCGGGTAGACATTTCCCCCATGTCTTTGTAAGACACGGGTCGCGAAGGAATGGTTGTCGGGAGTTTTTGGGGCGGGCTCATCGTCCGGAAGGGACCAACAGCGGTTATTGTAAACGATTTCCCCCTGCCGCGACGCTCCCCATATTCAGTTGATTCCCGTTCTGGAACGGGATTGCGGGGGATGTGTCGTGTGCCCTTGTTCCGCCGGCCTCGGCAAGAAACTCTTCGCCATCGTATTCCAGGTGGGACGCCGCAAGCCTGTTCTGAAAAAGCCTCTGGGCGAGGCTGGAGGAGATGACGCGCCGGATTCGGAGTGTCCCGCGCCGGTTTGGGAGCGAGGGCCGGTGCGCGTGACTTTTGAACCGGATGAAGATCAAAAGACCACTTACTCGATACGCGGACATGCGGCGGACCTGGTCAGTGACGACGATGTTGAAGAAGAAAAGGCTTCGCAGTAGGTAGGTAGCGCTACAAGTTCACAGCCAGGGATGACTGCTGGATGGCTTCCGGCTTTACGTATCGCTGCCTGAGATAGCTGTTGGCCGCGAGGAGCAACAAGATCGTCGCCACCATCACATAGTTGCGGCGGCGGGCCCGGATGTCCGGGGGCTCCGTAACAGTTCCCGCCAGCACCGCACCGATAGCCAGACCAGCCAGCAGTCCTCCAAAATGAGCAGCGTTGTCGATACCAGGCACAAGGCCGAAGAAGAGGTTGTAGGCGGCGAACATGAGAAGACTTCTAAGCGTCGGTTTCAGCGCTTCTCTTCCGATCGGAAGCTTTCCCAGGTACAACACGGCGATGAGTCCACCGGCCAATCCGAAGATGGCGCCGGACGCTCCCGCTCCGATCCCCTGCGGATGCCACCAGAGGCTGGCCAGGCTGCCGGCAATTCCACTGGCGGTATAAACCAGCATGTAGCTCCAGCGATCGAAGATGCGCTCGGCCAGCCGGCCCAGGTTCCACAAGCACCACATATTGAAAAAAATGTGGATGATTCCGATGTGCACGTAATTCGAGGCGAGCATTCTCCAGGGCTGCGATCCCAGGGACAAAGGCGCGAAGTTCGCTCCCCACATCACGAGTTGCACGGGCCTGGGCGATAAGGGCGACACACCCGTAAGCGACATGCCAATAAAGACCAGCACATTGATGCCGACGATCACTTGAGTGAGAAGAAACGGTGAGCTGACTCTGACCGGCGGAGGCGACACTGTTTCCTGCGAAGGAACGATGAGACCTACGTCGGCGCGGCAATCGCGGCAGAGAGGACTCACCTCTCCCGGCGAGGACGGCACTTCGCGACCGCAGCGAACACATGACGGCATGAAATCTCCAAGGTCTTGTAGCGCCGGCGCTTCATTGCGACGCTACTTATCGTACGCGATTTAGCTAGTCTCCCATTGACTCGACCGGTGGCATTTCCTCGGCAACGGTTTTCAATGTCACGGGCGCACTGGTCACGAGGGCCACGGAGGCCACGACTATCGCGCTGCCCGCCACAATGTATCCGCTCACCCGTTCGTGCAGAACCAGCCATCCCAGAAAAACCGCGACCACCGGATTGACGTAGGCATACGTCGAAACTTTTGATGTGGGGACGTGATTCAGCAGCCAGATGTAGGCGGTGTAGCCAACCCATGATCCGAAAACAACGAGGTAAAGCATGGCGCTGACTCCACGTACCGTCCACACGGCTCGTGAAAAGTCTCCCAGCGCGAGCGCCGCCAGAAAATTCGCCACGCCGGCGGCGATCATCTGCCACGCCGTGGCCGAGAAGGGATCGACGTCGCTCGACTTCCATTTCTTGGCCAGCACCGAACCGAGAGCCCAGCTGAATGATCCGCCCAATAGGCTGATCGAAGCCCAGAACTGAACTCGCCCCAGAGCGCTGGTGGACGAGAGATCGGGCCACAACAACACCAGCAACCCCGCCACTCCCAGACCTAGCCCGACCTTGCCGCGCACCGCGATGTGATGATCGCCCAGCAGCAGGGAGTCGAGAACCAGAAACCAGAGTGGGGTCACGGCGATGATCAATGCCGCCAGTCCGGAGGCGACATACTTTTCGGCGTACGAAAGCGTCAGGTTGCCGCCCATGAGCAGCAGCACGCCCACCACCGCGGTCTGGAGGAGGCGCGCGGGCGGGTAGAGAACTTTTCGGCCACGCAGGGCACAGAATGCCAGCATGAAAACACCGGCGATCAGGAAGCGTATGCCGCACATCAAGGCAGGAGGAATGTGCTCGACCGCGATATCGATGCCAAGATAAGTCGATCCCCAGAAAAAATAAACCAGCGCGAAGGCCACGATTACGGCGAGACGGTGCTGGCTCTGAGTGTATGTTGTTGGCAATTGGGTCATTGAAAAGAGATTAAAAGTATCAGAGTTCGAAAGAACCGTTTCCGATTCGCGGAATTTATCAAGCCATGTGGTCGCGGGCGGGTCGCCCGTGACCACACGATCCCGCTATAGATGCTTCATATGTTCATCAATCCCGGGCACGGTTCTTGATCCAGATCGGAGTGCCGAGAAATCCGAAAGCCTCGCGAATCTGGTTTTCCAGGAAGCGCTGGTAAGCAAAGTGCAACTTTACTTTTCGATCGGTGAAGATCACGAAAGTCGGCGGCCCGACCCCGGCCTGCGTCATGTAAAAAATCCTGACTCGCTGCCGGGCAGGAACCGATGCGCGTTCGAAATCGACGTGCTTGAGGAAGCGGTTCATTTCACCGGTGCCAACACGCTTGCGGCGCTCGCGGGCCACTTCTTCCAGCGTGGGGAATATCTTCTCGGTGCCTTTGCCGGTTGAAGCGGAGACGAAGAGAATCGGCGCGTAGCTGAGGAATTTCAGCGCGTTCCGCACTCTTTCTTCGTACGCGATGCGATCGGCAGGGCGCTTGTTCTCCTGCATGCGCGAGGCTTTGGTCTGGCGTCCGGTCCGCTCCTTGCCGCTGAGAACCAGGTCCCACTTGTTGACGATGATGATCATCGAGCGCCCGCTCTCGTGGGCGTATCCGGCGATGGCGGCGTCTAACTGGCTCACGCCTTCGGTTGCATCAATTACCAGAAGAGCGATGTCGGCTGCTTCGAGGTGCTTGCGCGCCATCACGACAGAAAGCTTTTCCGCCATGAGGTGCGTCTTGCCCTTGCGGCGGATGCCCGCGGTATCGATGAAACGGAACCGCTTGCCATCGCGTTCGACGATCTCATCAACAGCGTCGCGCGTGGTGCCGGGGATGGGCGATACGATGGATCGATCGGCGCCGGTCAGCCGGTTCAGCAATGTCGACTTGCCCACGTTGGGATGCCCGATGATCGCAACCTTAGTTTCGTGAGACACCGACTCAGGGGCTTCGAGGTTTTCCTCCGTGTCCTCAGTTTCCTCCGTGGTTAATTGGTTGCGAATAGGCAGTACTTCCAGTACGGCATCCAGCAAATCATCCAGGCCCCGCGCATTTTCCGCGGAGATGGGAAAAAGCTTGCGGATTCCGAGGCGATGAAATTCGTCGGTGAGAGTCTGCTGCTTGTCGGTGTCAACTTTGTTGACCGCCAGAAACAGAGGCTTGCCCGAACGGATCAGCTGCCGCGACAACTCAATATCAGGTGAGGCCATTTCCGTGCGGCCGTCCACAACCATGATGACGGCATCGGCTTCCTCGAGTGCGACTTTGGCCTGGCGAAAAATTTCTGCCGGGATGAAATCTT
Source organism: Terriglobia bacterium (assembly GCA_963741105.1). Lineage (GTDB taxonomy): Bacteria > Acidobacteriota > Terriglobia > Terriglobales > Acidobacteriaceae > JAIQFF01. The sequence continues at coordinate 18,932 of CAVUGT010000021.1, read as the reverse complement.
TGTCTTCCGGAAGAATGCCGCCGGTATCGACGATACGCAGGTGGCGTCCGCGCCATTCGGCGTCGCCGTAGAGGCGGTCGCGCGTGATGCCGGGTTCGTCGCCGACGATGGCACGACGCGAGCCCACCAATCGATTGAACAGCGTGGACTTGCCGACATTCGGGCGGCCCACGATAGCGACGGTTGGCATTCCGGTCGCGGCCGCGGCCGAGGGAGAGTTCAAAGTTGGATGGGGCATAAGTTGGCTACGGACTGTGTGGGCGAGGGTCTTCGACCCGTGCAGGCCGAGCAAGGCTCGGTTCAGAAGTTCTCAGCCGCTGCGGCAAAAACCGCCGCAGCCCAGACGGGCCCCTTCGACTTCGCTCAGGGCAGGCTCCGACCCGTCCCCACACAAGCGCTATTATAGTGATTCTGTGGCTCCCGCTTCTCATTCCACGCCCAACACCAACAAACGCGAGGTTTCGCTGCACCAGTTTTTCGCGCCGGGCGGAGTGCTTTCGCGTACCCACCCTGCGTACGAATTTCGCCGGGGACAACTGCAGATGGCGCAAGCAGTCGAGCAGGCGCTGGAGGAACGGCGGCACTTGATCGTCGAAGCCGGCACCGGTACGGGCAAGACGCTGGCCTACCTGGTCCCGGTCATCCGGTCGGGAAAGCGTGTGATCATTTCCACGGGAACAAAGAATCTGCAGGAACAACTCTTCAACAAGGATATCCCTTTTCTCGAACAGGCGCTTTTTCCCAACGGCGAAGGCAAACTCAATGTCTGTTACATGAAGGGGCGGAACAACTATTTGTGCCGCAAGAAGCTCTACGACCTCACCGACCAACCCGTACTCAGCGGACTGGAAGAGATCGAGCACTACCGCGCCATCGCTGCCTGGGAGAAGGTGACGAACACCGGAGATCGAGCAGAACTGGCGTCTCTGCCCGAGGCCAGCGCGCTCTGGCACAAGATCGACGCCCGCTCCGACACCTGCCTGGGACAGAAATGCAGCGCATGGGAACGCTGTTTCATCACCGAGATGCATCGCAAGGCGATGGAGAGCGACATCATCATCGTCAACCACCATTTGTTCTTTGCGGATCTATCGATCAAACAACAGTCGGAATACGCGCCTGATGCCGGAATTCTCCCTGAAGCCGGGGCGGTGATTTTCGACGAAGCTCATGAGCTTGAAGATGTGGCGGGAAGCTATTTCGGCGTGTCCGTGAGCAATGGACGCTTTGAAGAGTTGTGCCGCGACATCGAAGTGTCGCTGCAACGCAATCACATGTTGTCCGCATCGCTCTCAGGCGCACTGAAAAGCTTGCGCGAGCGCGCGCTATTCTTCTTCGCGCTGTTGCCCCAGGGCGACGGACGTTTCGCCTTCGAGAGCCGGCGCGAGTTCATGGAAGAAAACGGCGACGAGTTTCTGGGATTGCAGCAGGCGCTGACTCGCCTGGGTTCGGAGCTGGAAAACCTGCCGTCCAAGCCCGAGGAAGTTTTCAACTTCGCCCGGCGCACGCAGGAGTTACAGGTGCAGCTGGGATTCCTGATGGAATCGGAAGACCGCAACACGGTGTTCTGGATCGAGCGCCGGCGCGGTGGACGCGAGAAGCAAAATGTTTTCCTTCAAGCCACTCCCATCGACGTGGCCCCCATTCTGAAATCTTGCCTGTTCGACAAACTGGAGTGCGCGGTGCTGACCTCGGCAACGCTGGCGGTCGGCGGAAGCTTCGACTATATGCGTCAACGCCTGGGACTGGAGCATGCCCGCGAAACCGTGCTGCCTTCGCATTTCGACTATCAGAACCAGGCTTTGTTCTATGTGCCGCCCGACCTCCCCGATCCGCGCACGCCGCAATTCACCGCGAAGGCCGCAGACCGCATCCGGCGGCTGCTCGAAGTCAGCCGAGGAAGGGCGTTTGTACTGTTCACTAGCTACGCGCAGATGAACGACGTCTACCAGCGACTGTTGGGCGAACTGGAATTTCCCATGCTGTTGCAGGGCGATGCCCCCAAAAGTGCCCTGCTCGAAGAATTCCGGCTGACGCCGCATGCGGTGTTGTTCGCGACTTCGTCCTTCTGGCAGGGGGTGGACGTGCAGGGCGAGCAACTCAGTTGTGTGATCATCGACCGCCTGCCATTTGCGGTGCCCAGCGATCCAGTAGTAGCAGCGCGAGTGAAGTCCATTGACGCTGACGGTGGCAACGCGTTCTTTCAGTATCAGGTGCCGGCGGCGGTGATTACGCTGAAACAGGGGTTTGGACGATTGATCCGGTCGCTGCATGATCGCGGACTGCTGGTGCTGCTCGACAATCGCATTTTGAAGAAGCAGTACGGGAAGGTATTTGTGGAGAGCCTTCCGCCATATCGACGAACGACGGATCTCAAGCAGGTGGAAGATTTCTTTGGAGTGGGTTAGCTGTTGGGGCAGCAAAACTGTTCTGAATTATTCTGCGTAATGTAGTTGTCGGCGAAGAGTCTCCACGATCAGACCAATGACACCGTAGGTAGCGGCATTCGCAAGAAGAGACCAATACAACCCAAGGGCAAAGTGGAAATGGATGCTGGCAAACACGACTGGGCAGGTAAGTTGTATGAGCGTGAGAATCGGGTCGGCGGAAGTCATCGCTGGAGGGGTGGTTGCGAAGGCATAAAGTGCCCAGCAACTCGCAATGATAAATCCCGCGCTCACCCACATCGCAATTCGGTATTTCATGCTGCTACCTCTTCCACTTTCTGATGCAATAGTCTCACCAACTCTTTCGAATTCCAAACGAGATCGCTCTAATCCCCTGGTCGCCGAAAATCGGGCAGATCGGCCTACAGCATCCCCTTGTCGGGGTAAAATAGAAGGTTAGATCATGCGCCGTGGTGCGGTCCGTATTCGCGCCGCCCGCTGAGGGGATCCATGTACGAAGTTACGGTCGAAGATTCGTTTGCCGCGGGACACTACCTGCGCAACTACAAGGGAAAGTGCGAGAACCCGCACGGGCACAACTACAAGGTGCGGGTCACTCTCGCGGGTAAAGAGCTGGACAAGGCCGGGCTGCTGCTCGATTTCCGTGAATTGAAAGAAGCGATGAAACCGGTCATCGACCGGCTGGACCATCAGATGATCAATGACCTGGAGCCGTTCAAGGTGTTGAATCCCTCGGCGGAAAATCTGGCGAAGTATTTTTATGATGAGACCAATGTGAATCTGGATCGCGTGACGCATGGCCGGGTACGGGTGAAGAATGTCACGGTATTTGAGACTGATATAACGACTGCGACGTATTCGGAACCTTAGCAGCGGGTATCCGCGGGCGTCCCGCCCGCCATCGGGCCGGCGAGACGCCGGCGCTACCAAAAGCCATGCAAATCACAGAGATATACAAATCGATTCAGGGCGAGTCCACGCACGCGGGGCTTCCTTGCATCTTTGTAAGATTGACAGGATGCAACTTGAGGTGTTCGTGGTGTGACAGCGAGTACACATTCACCGGGGGGCATCGCCAGACACTGGATGAAGTAATGAACGAAGTCACGCGGCTGAGTCCCGCGGGCGGACTCGTGGAGGTCACCGGCGGCGAACCTATGCTTCAGGAACGTGAAGTTGTGCCCCTGATGCAGCGTCTTTTGGATGCTGGTTATACCGTTCTGCTGGAAACGAGCGGCGAGCGTCCGCTGGAGCGGGTGCCGGCTAAGGTCATCAAGATCGTGGACGTGAAGTGCCCCCACTCGGGCGAGGCTGATACTTTTCACATCGAAAACCTCGAATGCCTGACTGCCGAAGATGAAGTGAAGTTTGTGTTGAGCAACCGCGGTGACTACGAATTTGCCCGCGACTTCGTGGCGCAGCACCATCTAGACCGGCGGGTGAAGGCGGTGCTATTCTCACCTGCTTTCAGCACGGAAGCCAGCGGGGGCCGGGACGCGTCCTATTGCCTGTTAGATCCGCAGGAACTCGCGGACTGGATGCTGGCGGATGGGGTGCCGGCACGACTGGGGTTGCAATTGCATAAGTTCATCTGGGACCCGGCGATGAAAGGGGTCTAGGGATTGCAGATTTCAGATTGATGATTTCAGATTGAACGCCCGAGCTGACTGGTTTTCAATCTGCGATCTAGAATCTGCAATCTGAAATCTCTTCCGTACTGGCTTATTTTCAACAACTTAGGCCGGCATTGCGATTCAGGCGAAAGCAACATCTAACTGACTGATGGCCAGAGAGTCAAAACGCGCGGTTGTCCTGTTGAGCGGCGGGATGGATTCCTGTGTATGCGCGGCCCTGGCGGCGCGAGATCATGACGCTGCTGCCGTGCATGTCAGCTACGGACAGCGCACGGAAGAACGCGAGCGCAGGGCTTTTTTGGCTATCTGCGACCGGCTAGGGATTCGAGATCGTCTGCTCGTGAGGAATGAAGCGCTCTCGGCCATCGGCGGATCGGCCCTGACTGACCGCGACATCGACGTCCCCGAATCGCATGCCATCGGACAGCGATATTCCGGTAACCTATGTGCCTTTCCGCAACGCCCACTTCTTGTCGGTGGCGGTGAGTTGGGCGGAGGTACTGGGAGCGAGTCAGATCTACATTGGCGCGGTGGAGCAGGACAGTTCGGGGTATCCGGATTGTCGTCCAGCGTACTATCGCGCTTTCAATGAGGTGATCAGGCTGGGTACGAAGGACGGCCGGATCGAAATTGTTACGCCCCTGATCCAGATGCGGAAATCGGAAATCGTGCGGCTGGGCCTTGAACTGGGCGCGCCCTTGGATTTAACTTGGTCGTGCTACAGCCGTGAGGATAGCGCCTGCGGAGTCTGTGACAGCTGCGTTTTGCGCCTGCGGGCCTTTCGGGATGCAGGCAGCGCCGACCCGATTCCGTATGCGGCGCTGGCGGAAAAAGTTTAGCTCGGGCTGGCCGGGAAGCCGGCCTGTGACATCCAAAATTAATCCGTTGTGTGAGCCGGGAGGCCAAAAAAATGAAGCAACGTTTGCTGATGGCAATGCTGGTGGTGGCGACCCTGACTACGCTGTGTTTACCTCCGGCGTTCGCCCAAGCCACAGGGACAGTGAAGGGCGTCTGCAAGAATCTGGACGGAACCCCCATCGTCGGCGCCAACCTCGAGTGGAACAACACCGATAACGGACGAAAATACAATCTGAAGACCAACAAGAAGGGCGAGTACTTCTCCTTGGGCATTGAGCCCGGCAAGTACAAAGTCACCCTCACCCAGGACGGGAAGCAATTGGATCAGGTCAGTGGTTTTCCCGTGGGCGCGGACGAAGCCGTGCTCGACTTTGATTTGAAGAAGGTCCAGGTCGAGGCCGCCGCACAGAAAGGCATCAATCCCGAGCAGTTAAAGCAGATGCAGGAGCAGCAAGCCAAAGCTTCGAAAGAGACCGATACGGTAAAGGCACTGAACGAGAGGCTGGCCATTGCCAACCAGGCCATGCAGGGCGGCGATTTTGAAACCGCGGTTACCACTCTGAACCAAGCCACCCAAATGGACCCAAGCCGGGACCTGCTCTGGGCGCGACTCGGTGACGCCAATCTTGGCGCGGCCGGTAAACAGACCGATACCGCAGAGAAGGCGAAGCGTTATGGCGACGCTGTCACCAACTATCAGAAAGCCATTGAACTGAAGAAGCAGGTCATGGGAGCGACTCCGAAGCCTGACGATCCCAAGAACCTGGCGGCCTATTACAACAATCTGGGACAGGCCGAAGCTCGCACCGGTCAGCTCGATGAGTCCGTGAAATCGTACGACCAGGCGGCAACACTCAATCCTGCGGGAGCCGCGCAGTACTACTACAACCAGGGTGCGGTGCTGACCAATAGTGGGAAGGTGGACGAGGCCAATGCGGCATTCGATAAGTCGATTGCAGCCGATCCCAACAAGGCCGAGTCTTACTACCAAAAGGGCGTAAATCTGATCAACAAGGCCACCACCGACAAGACAGGCAAAGTGATTCCGGCGCCGGGTACGGCGGAAGCACTGAACAAGTATCTTGAACTGCAACCCACCGGGCCTTTCGCCGATGGCGCCAAGAGTATGCTGCAATACATCGGAAGCAGCATCGAGACCAGTTACGGAGCCAAGAAAAAGGCTCCTCCGAAGAAATAGCAGATCGTTGGTTGTCGAGAAGGGCGGCCGAACTGGCCGCCCTTTTTTTCAGCTGCCACTGCCGGTGTGGGGCGGCCCTACATTACGAAGGTCTATGTTCGTGTCGTTCTTCGTAGGACGCTGTCTGGGTTTTCGCTAGAGTGAATGATTAGGCGCAAAACACAATGGCAGCCCCTGGCACAGCACCGCTCAAGATCACACTCGATTCCGCGTTGAATTCGGGCATCTCCGGCACGCACGCCCTGCTGACGGCGATGTTGGGTGCGACCGAAAAAGTGAGCGACCTGATTTTTTCTCCCGGCCGTCCGCCGCAGGTGGAAGTGTATGGGCAGTTGATCCCGGTGCAGGGTCCGGGATTGCGACTGTTGAGCGCAGACGATACCCGCCGCATCGCATCCGATCTGATCGGCGACAACAAGCAGGCGATCAATATGCTGCGCGAGCAGGGCTCGTGCGATATCTCTTTCGGATTGCCCGGTGTGGCCCGCTTTCGAGTCAACGTTTTTATCCAGCGCGGCAGTTGCGCCGTGGTCATGCGCGTAATACCGACCAAGATTCCGGAGTTTTCCAGCCTCGGACTGCCGGTACAACTGGGCGAAATCGCCAACCTGCGAGATGGCATTGTCCTGGTCACAGGCCCGCGCGGATCGGGAAAATCTTCAACTCTGGCAGCCCTGCTGGACCGCATCAACGAGAAACAGACGTCGCACATCATCACCATCGAAGATCCCATTGAGTTCTTGCACAATCATAAGAAATCGACCATCCATCAACGCGAACTGCACAGCGATACGCCAAACTTTGCGCTGGCGTTAAGAGCAGCGTTGCGGCAAGCCCCGAAAGTGATCGTGGTGGGTGAAATGCGCGATCGTGAAACCATGGAAATGGTTCTGGAAGCCGCCGAGACTGGCCATCTGGTCCTGTCCAGCCTGAACGCGCCCAGCGTGTTTAAGACGCTGGAGCGTATCGTGTCGGCCTTTCCACCCACGGAACAGGCATCGCTGCGCGGCCGGCTGGCCAAGACCCTGCGCTATGTAATTTCGCAGCAGCTCATCCCCAAGAAGGATGGCGGCCGGGTGGCGATCCTGGAAGTTTTCAAAAATACCAACCGCACCCGTCAGTATCTGGAATGTGAAGACTCCTCAGGCGAAAATCTGCTTGAGGCGGTAAAGAACGGCGCTGTGGAAGGCATGCAGCACTTCGACGCAGAGCTGGAAAGACTGGTCCGCGCCGACACCGTGGATGTACAAACCGCGTTGAGCTACGCCAGCGATGCCCAGCAATTGCAGAGTGCACTGAGCAAGCGCGTGCCCTGATATTGGCCATTCGTCGTTTTTCCACAAGCAACTCCTTCCTGAGCGCCACCATCCCTACTCAGCCTGATTCCGTCAATTAGCCTGAAACGCATCGAAAAACAAAGAGATTTCCCGCTGAATCGCCAGTCGCGATACCATCATCTGAGACTGTTATAGAGGAGAAAATATATGGCATTTGAATTACCCCCCTTACCCTACGATTATTCCGCCCTTGAACCCACCATCGACGCCGCAACCATGAAGCTGCACCATGACATGCATCATGCGGCGTATGTGAAGAACCTGAATGCGGCGCTGGAGAAGCATCCCAACCTGCAATCGAAGAGCGCGGAAGACCTGATTCGCGATCTGAATGCTCTGCCGGAAGACATCCGCGGCGCGGTTCGAAACAACGGCGGCGGGCACGTCAACCACAGCATGTTCTGGAAGATCATGAAGCCCAAGGGCGGCGGCGATCCTAGCGGCCCGATCGCCGAGGCGATCCAGAAATCGTTCGGCAGCTTCAAGGATTTCCAGACCAAATTCAACGATGCCGGAGTCAAACAGTTCGGCAGCGGATGGGTTTGGCTAGCGGGCAAAAAGGGTGGCGAAGTGCAGATTCTCAGCACGCCCAACCAGGACAGTCCGATCTCTCAAGGCCTGTTCCCCATCTTCGGCAACGATGTCTGGGAGCACGCCTACTACCTCAAATACAACAATCGGCGTCCGGAATATCTGGGCGCGTGGTGGAACGTAGTCAACTGGGACGAAATCAACAAGCGCTACGAGAGCCTGAAGTCCGGCCAACTCGAGCCAGCACTCTCCCGGTAGTCTTTTTGTGGTTGTAGCGCCGGACTCCGAACCGTCTGATGGGGTGGGCGGGACGCCCACCCGACAGCCGGCGGGACGCCGGCGCTACCTTCACCTAAGTCGACTCCATCCTTGATAAAGAGATAAAATTCTCCGGCGGATGCTTTCGAGCGTCCGACCGGAGTCTGCCTATGAAGTCCCTTTCCCTCAAGGCTGTCGGATGCGTTTTCGTCGCGGTAGCGCTCTCCGCGCCAGCGTCGGCACAGTTCCAAATTGCTACTGCCGGAAGAGACTTCTCCTACACCATCTCGACCGCACAACCCTGGACTGATACTGGAGTCGACCTGCAAGCTGGCGACGTTCTGCAATTCCGCGCAAATGCCGGGGATAGTTGCGATCCCGCTGGAGTGAGTGGCGCCGCCAGCACAGGCCTTCCCGTGATTTCTGCTCCTGCCGGGGCCCTTATTGCCAGGCTGCAAGTACAGGGCGTGCCAGTTCTGATCGGCAGCAGCAAGCAACTCAAAGCGGAAACACCGGGGCATCTCTTCCTGGGCGTGAATGCGGCGGGCGCTCCGCCTTGCAGCGGGAATTTCGCCGTCAAGGTCAATATCACTTCCGGGGCCACTCCGGCACCGGTGACCGGCAACTCGCTGACTTCGAATGCTGCACCTGCTACTACGCCTTCCTCTACGACTTCTGCCGGCGCGTCCCAGCCTGCCGCGGCATCCTCGGAAACTGCAAAAACAGCGCCGGCGCAGGACATCAAGTCAAAACTGGCCACAGCGGCCCAGGTTTTTCTCGCTGGACAATTTGGCAACGGCGCAGCCACATCCCCAACTTCTTCAGCGGCGGCGCCTACGGGAAATGACGTGGTCACTCCCAACTCCACACCCGCTGAGTCCACTACTGCCCCGGTAGCGCTGAAGGTTTCTTCCGGTACGCTGGATTCCGGGTTGCAAAAGGATGTCGAAAGCCTGCCGCGACGGGTCAACGACGAGTTCCAAAATCAGGGAGACATGGTGAACTTCGTCCTGGTGGGCTCCGAGCAACAGGTCAAGGACGCTCTGGATGCAGCCAGCTGGCGCATCGCCGACACCGACAACAAAGAGGCAGTCCTCAAAGCGGTGCTGGAGACGTACCAAAAGAAAGACTACCTGCAGATGCCGATGAGCCAACTCTACCTGTTCGGGCGCAAGCAGGATTACGGATATGAATTGGCACAGGCGTATTCCGTCGTAGCCAGCCGTCACCACTTCCGAATCTGGAAAGCTCCGGCGACCTGGAACGGACAAACCGTGTGGGCGGGAGCGGGCACCCACGACATCGGATTCGAAAAAGATCAACGCAACGGAAAAGTCACCCACAAGATCGATCCAGCGATCGACGGCGAACGCGACAATATCGGCCAGACCCTGCAAGCATCCGGCAAAGTGAAGAACCTCTACTACTACCTTCCGAAAGACCCGGTGCAAGGCGCGAAAAACGCCACCGGCGGCGGCTATCACTCCGATGGGCGCGTGTTGGTTGTGGTGCTGCAGTAGAGAACCCGGAGGGTGCCCCACTTCCTTGCGTTGTTGGCGAGAAGGTGGTCTTGGACTCGATCAGATAAGCCCACGCTACAAGCATCCGTGGAGTCCCACCCTTGCAAAGAACGCAAGGATGGGGCACCCGGCTTTTATTGATTGGCTGCTTTTTGCAGGGTCAATTGCAGTCCTGCGCCTTTTTGACCGCAGGTTATCCGGAGGATGCTGGCGCTCTGTATGGAAGCGTCCGCAATCATTTTCGACTGATCGTAGGCATCGGTATCAGAGTGGACTCGCACTCGCAGCTGATGGATTCCGGACGGGACTTTGATCACATCAAATTGCTGCCCGTTCACTTGCTTGAACAGTAATGCGCGCCTTTGTTTTTCGCCATGCAATGCTTTGGTGTAGATCAAACGATTGTCCAGCCAAACCGAGGCTAACGCGTCGGCAAAGTGATGCTCGACTTCAATCTGCAACATTGCGTTGGTAGCGAGTTCCGGCTTTGGGGCGGCGGCTGCGACGATTGCTTTTTTCGCCTTAGGGTCGTTGCCATTCTTCTTACTCGCCGTCCGGTTCGCAACTCCATCCAGGCTGCTGGCTTTGATGTCACCGTCTCTGTTTTGAACCGGCGGTGGTGGCACCATCACAGCTTCGGTCTCGAACGGATAAGGTGTGTCACGCAAGGCGGCATGCGTCCCCCAGATGGCGAACCCGGCCAGGACGACGGCAAAAATGCCAGGCACAAGGAACGTGCTGGAGAGTCTTGACCGCTTTCTTTGCGCCTCCTTGCTTTGCACCCCTTGGTTCGGAATCGCGAGTGAAGCGGGGGCCGGCAGCCCTAATGTCTTGACGGGTGCTACGCCTCCGTGAAGGAACCCGCTCCTTTCCCGCAGGGCCTGTATGTCAGCAGCCATCGCCATGCCGGATTGGTATCGCTGCGCCGGATCTTTCGCCATCGCCTGCGAAACAATCTTGTCGAGTTGAGGAGAGAATTTCGCTTCAAACGCCGACACGGGAACCGGCTCATGATTGACCAACTTGAAGCACACAGTGGTGGTGCTATTTCCCTGAAAAGGCCGGTGCCCCGTAAGCATGTAGTAGAGAATCACTCCCAGAGAAAACAAATCGGACCGGGCATCCGACCCCTCTTCGGTCAATTGCTCCGGGGCCATGAATGCCGGGCTTCCAAACACCTGGCCGGGCAAGGTCACATCGGTCTGGTTCAACTTCGCTACGCCGAAGTCGGCAATTTTCGGATGGCCATTGGGGGTCACGAGTATGTTTGCCGGCTTGATATCGCGGTGCACAACTCCCTGAAGATGCGCGTAGTGAAGGGCTTCCGCAACCTCTTGCACCAGCCGAAGAGTGGTACTGAGGGGAAGTGTTCGACTTTCCCGGCTAATCAGTTGCTGAAGAGATTGCCCTTCGACGTACTCCATTACCAGAAAAGGTTCCGGCTCTTCTCTCACATCGAAGATCGTCACAATGCCAGGATGCGAAAGTTGGCCTGCGGCTTGAGCTTCAATGACGAAGCGCTTGCGAAATTCCTGTTCCGCCTCGGGGTCCAGCGCTGAGAGTGAAACGGTCTTGATAGCAACGGTTCGCTGCAGTTTCGGGTCGCGGGCGCGATAGACAACTCCCATGGCGCCTTGTCCAAGCTTGGCGTCAATCTCATATCGATCCAGAAATGTGCCGACCCGTGTCGCCATCCTGCGTATCGCCACCCTTGCAACATACTAGGGCCAATACGCTGGATTGCTTCAGTTTCGCGCCCAAACCCTGATTACTGACGTCACCGGAGTCGCTCTCAAATACCGCGCTGGTAGTGGGGATCGCCGGCTCTTGGCGAGATCGGGCTTCTACTCTCTTGGGATCACAACGATGCCAACGATTCTCTCGTTCATTGCGTCCACGAGCTTTTTCGCTTGTTCCAGCGTAGTTCCGCCGAGCAGTTCAAATCCTACGGAGAGAGTCTTCAGGGCCGGTACTGTATCGTGAAACAGCTCCAATTCAATTGTGGACTTGCCTTCGTCGGTTCGAGCAACGAATCGGCTGCCGCTCCGTTCTTTTCTGATTGTCATTTTGTAGGGCTTCCTGATGAGCCGTATGGTTTCGGTCCCAGGCGCAGCTCCCGAAATCTCCGACGCCGGAAGATTGCATTCGTGCTGATCCAATTCCGTCTGCGCCTCTTGGACGGTCAGCCGGTCGGAGGTCCGACCGCATTTTTGACAGAACCAATTTTCAGTGCCGGGATTCCAAACGATATTTTCGTGTTTCATCTTAGACCGGGTTTTCAGATGAGCATCGACTAGCGAAGGATGTACGAAAGGAGGTTATACCTCAATATCTGGCTAATGATGCAATGAGGTAGGGGCGCGAGAGCTCCAAAATCAGGGATCTAACGGATATCTTTTCGCAATATTGTGACCTGCGGAGTGCACAGTTAAGGCGAGAAAGTGGAACAAAGCGAGCAACTGCGGCGTATCGATGAGTGGTATGGCAATTCGTCGCTTTCCTGCCTCTACGATTTATTTGCTCCTTTTCGGTTACACCTCTTTCTGTGTCATCTCTGGGATATTCCTGGCCGAAGGTACTCTGCATCCGGGACGTCGTCTCTTATCGCCGGAGGCAGTCGCGGAGGCCAGAAAAATGAGCCAAGGGTACCACGCCCGCTTCGATGACGTGGCCATCACGGCGGGCGACGGCGTTGTACTGCGTGCCTGGAGCATTGAGTTGCAGACCGACAAACCTGGTCCGAATGATGCGGTGGTTCTGCTTCACGGAGTGAGCGACAACCGTGTTGGGATGACCGGATACGCACAGTTTCTTCTTGATCGTGGCTACAGCGTCTTGATGCCTGATGCCCGTGCACATGGCACAAGCGGTGGAGAATTCGCAACCTATGGCTTGTTGGAAGGTGACGATATCCGGCGGTGGTTCGAATGGCTGAGCGCGAATCAACACCCTCAATGTATTTTCGGCTTTGGTGAATCCATGGGTGCGGCGCAGATTCTCGAGTCTCTGAAGACGGAGCCGAATTTCTGCGCCGTCGGCGCCGAATCTCCTTTTTCAAACTTGCGAGAAATTGGATTTGACCGGGTTGGGCAAGCTTTTCACACCGGTCCGTGGCTGGGGCGAACTCTCCTTCGACCAGTTGTCGAAATCGCTTTCCAATATGCCCGATGGAAATACAAGTTGGACTTGGAACAGGCTTCACCGGAAGACATCGTTGCTGGGACCAAGGTGCCGGTATTTCTGATTCATGGACAGATCGACAGCAATATCCCGGTGCGGCACTCCTACCGGATTCGGGCGCGAAATTCCTCCGTGAATCTTTGGGAGGTCCCCAATGCCGACCATTGCGGAGCGATTACCGTGGCTCGAGACGAGCTTGAAACAAGGCTGACTGGTTGGTTTACAAGGTCAAATGGCGACAATCATTTTCCGGCCCTAAGTACACGCTAAAAATGGGTGTACTACTCATTTCGCATTCTTCAATCCGCCGAGCGCTCAAATGCATCTAACTGCGCACGACTAGGTGTGTTTAGAACGAAATGCGGAAAATCAGCCTTAAAAATTGTCCCTATTGCGGGTGTTCAAAGATTTACGCATCCTCGTCCACGACTTTGTGGCAGAAGATGTCGGTATTGTTTCTGCTTCGCCTGGTGCGGTGCCATGTCTGCATGCGGCGTCATTTCCAGCCCATCTTCCGGCATTCGGCCAAGGCTCCGGCAAGAATTCCAGTACAGCGGCAGGATTCCAAAGTTTTGCCCCTCAAGAAGAAAGATAAGCGTTCCGCCTAGCCTAAAGAACATCCCCACGGGAAAGATTGAAAGAGCGCGGGTGCCCCCACCCTGCAGGCTTTATTGGAGCTTGGCGTATTCCGCTTTGACTTCGCGCAAGATGGGGACATCGGAATCAGCGTCCTTCCACAGGGCGAAGAAGTCCTGGTAGGCCACGCGGGCGCGGGCCTTGTCTCCAGCCATGACGTAGGCACGAGCCAGGCCAACTCTGGCGAGGGCCACGGTGGGATCTATGTTGATTATGTTTTTCAAGTCGAGTAGACGCTGAAATGCCTGGACGGCGTCGCCGCCACGTCCGGCCTTGAGATATGCGTTTCCGCGCACGTAGAGGACGCCCGTATTGGCGCGTGCGTAAACCAGTGCGCTGTCGAGCAGATCGATGGCTTTCGCCGGGTTGCCTTGGTTCAGCTCAATCTGCGCTTTGACCAACGGCACCTCGACGAATTGCACCAGCGTGTCATAGGGACGCTTTTGCGCGACATCGTCGGCAAGCTTGGCAGCCCGCGCATTTTCGCCAACCACGGCCAGAGCCGCCGCGCAGTTGAGCACCACGTTGGGTGACTGCGACAGTTTGAGGGCTTGAGTAACATCGTCAAGCGCACGGGCCTTGCTCAGGAAAGTCGCTTCCATGAACGCTTCCTGCGAATATTCGCTGGCCGCCGCTTCCTTGAAGCCCAGGCGTTCGGCGGCTTCCCGCTGCTTCTGTCCGAAGCTTCGCGCCACTTTCCCCTGCCCGGAGTAGGCGGCCATCGCCGCCCGAAGTCCGGTCACCTGGAACTCGCCCTGGGGATCGTTCTTCATGGCATCGAGCTCGTGCTCCACGCCATCCCTGTCGCCTTGCAGCCAGGCGATCATGGCCAGCGAAGAATGAGCCACAGTCCCGCCCGCTTTGTGTTGCAGCGCTTCCTTGAAGGTCGCTTTCGCCTCATCCAGGCGATTCAACCCTCCGTAGGCAAAACCCACGTTCGAATATCCGCTGGTGCTATCGGGATCGAGTTGTACCGCCTTGCGTGCATTGTCCAGCGCATTCTCGAACTGTCCCATCTGGTTGTAGACCACCGCAAGATTGTTGTAGGGAGTCATATCCCGGGGATAGGTCTGCTTGTACAGTTCGAGAGCGGTGATGCCTTTGTCGAGCTGCCCGGAATCGACGTAATAGTGCGACATGATGTAGAGCTTTTCATGTTCACTGGCGCGGTCGCGAAGCTCAAACGCTTTTTGCCGGTTGGCTTCGGACAGTTCGCTTTGCCCCAGGTTGCTGTAGATAGTTCCCATGCGGGCGTAGGCCATAGCGAAATTGGGGTCCAGTTCGGCAGCGTGCTGGTAGAGCGGCAGAGCGGTCAGCTCGTCGAACATCTGGTGCTTGATGTCGGCCAGACTGAAGGCCTTGAGCGCCTCCAGCGATGACGTCGTTGCCTCCGAGAGCGGCTTGTCGTATCTCTGCACCGAGGCCAGCGACTCTCCCAGCTTCTTGCGCAGACTGGAGCCGGCCTGATGCAACGAATTCAGGACCCCTTCCTTGCTCGAGGACTGCACTTCTTCGCGGGCCAGGGATTCTCCCGTCCCCGCGTTGACCGCATCCAGCGTGATCACATACTGGCTGCCCAGATTCGCGATCGAGCCATTGAGCATGGCTTTGATCCCGGCGCGCTGGCAGATTTCGCGTCCCACCTCGCCGGTAATGCGCTCGTCGGGCGCGCGTCCCATAAATTGCAGTGTCTGCCGTACTTTCTGGTCCGGGAAGACGTTCAGGTACGGAGACTGCCCGAGATCCACGGCCAGGGCCTTTTTGAGGGTGCCATCGAAAACCGGGTCGGCGGTGGTATTCACAAAATCCGTGACCAGAATTTCGTCGCGGTCGGTCATGACGGCGCGCGTCCGGCGCAGAAAGACCGTCATCGCCAAACCGATTACGGCGATGACGACGATGGCCATCACGATCAGGTTCCACAAGCGGCCAGGCTTTTTTTCACGTGCGGCACGCAGCGTGGCGGAACTCGTGGCTGCAGAGATCAATCCTGATTCAGTGTCGCGTTTCAAACGCTTCAGGTCAGCCCGCACTTCGGCGGCGCTCTGGTAGCGCAGGTCTCGGTCTTTCTCCAGCAACTTGGTGATGATCTCTTCCAGTTGCAGTGGCACGTCGGGATTCAACCGCACCGGCAGCACCGGAGCACGGTTCAGAATGGCTTCGAAAATTACGGGAGAAGTGTCGCCCCTAAAGGGCAGTGCGCCGGTCGACATCTCGTAGAGCACCGCGCCAAACGAGAACAGGTCGGTGCGGGTGTCGAGGTCCTTGCCACGGGCCTGCTCGGGAGACATGTAGGCGACGGTTCCGACGGTCGAGCCGGGACTGGTGAGCAGTTCTTCATCGACAGTCTCTTTCAATCCAGCAGTGATCCCGCCCATGACGGCTTCCGCTTTAAGGGTCTGTTTCGCCAGTCCGAAATCCAGCACCTTGGCCTGATTGCGATTGGTGATGAAGATGTTGGCGGGCTTGATGTCGCGATGAATAATGCCCTTGGAGTGGGCGGCATCGAGTGCGTCCGCGATTTGGATGGCGAGTTCGGTCAGGACATCCATCTCGAGCGGCTGCTTGCCGATGCGCTGCTTGAGGGTCTGGCCCTCCATCAGCTCCATCGCGATAAAGAAACGGCCGTCAGTCTGGCCGATTTCATAGATGGTGCAGATGTTGGGATGGTTCAGGGCCGAGGCCGCCCGGGCTTCACGTTGAAAGCGCTCCAGGGCCAGAGGGTCTTTTTCCAGCTCTCCAGGCAGGAACTTGAGCGCGACGTGGCGGCCGAGATTGATGTCCTCGGCTTCGTAGACCACACCCATGCCACCGCCGCCGAGCTGGTGCAGGATCCGGTAGTGGGAGATGGTTTCGCCCTGCATCAGCCAGAAAGCTCCAAAATGATTTCCCGATGGTAGGCTGCGCTCACCGGCAAGTCAATGTGAGGGCGGGGTTAGAGAGAGGAAGCGAGTTAGTTCCCCACCCCCACCCCCGGGCACGTAGCATTCGCATATACGCGGGTCTATGAGTGTAAGCGCCTGTTTACACCAACGGTCGCCGGGCCACCCACATTTCTGTCGTAGAATCGGCCTACGGACAAGTCGGTCTTGCATACGAACCGGCTGCCACTCCGTTCTGAGCGTCATTTTGTAGGTTTCCTCATAAGCCGTATGGTCTCTGTTCCGGGCGCAACTCAGAACTGGAAGCTCTGAACGGGCGATGCGTATCTTGAAATGATTCCTTGATGCAACAAACTCTTTAAGCGTACCGTTTACTGCATCGAGATTAATGCCCTAAAAATTGGCCACGACGGGCCGAAATGGGGTAGGGCCATGAACGAAGCCAAGATTGCCGCCTTAGAGAAGGAGATGGATTCGATCCATTTCGCCGACACAATATATTGGCAACGGGATCCAAACCAAACCCGTGAGGAGCGCGTGGAATACCAGCGGAGACAAGACAGGCTGAAAGAGATCAGGCGTGAGGTTTCTGATCTGCGTTTAGACAGCTAGTTGACAGTGGCACGTTATCTACTGCTAACCCTGAACCCAGGCCGCGAACCGCGACATCGATATTCAACGGACCGTTAGAAGTTGCTCCCATTACACCAACAACCGGGCTCTGAGTGTAAACGCCTGTTTACAACAATTATCAGTCGTTACTCGTCTTTCGTCTCTGCGAGCAGACTGCTCAGTTCACCCTATCGAACATGATCCCACGAGCCGCTTGCGTAAACAGGTTGAAGCCGGAGATGCGCCGGTCAACATCGGGCTGGAAAACCAAAGCGCGAAAGTCCCTGGAGTAGAACTCGTTTGGGGTCGCGGGGTCGAAGATGACCGGCGGCTTTTCGCCCTCCTTGACCGTCAGCCCTCCCTTTTCAACCGACAACGTGTAGATCACATCGAGCTCATCCGAGTGGTACCTGCCGGCGAACCTGGCTAGCTCCGCTTCGCTGAGATGGACGGACTGTAGCTTGTCGCCGGAGAAATACACCTCGCCGGTAATGGCAAGTGAGCAGCGCATCGTACCGTTGACCTTCTCGAAGGTGATGACGTTGCTGCCGAGGTCGTAGAATCTTTCGGCGTCAATCCGCTGCAAAGCCGCTCCCCATCCCATGAGATTGCCGTGGTCAGCGGTGAACGTATAGATAGTCTTCGAGTGCGGATCGAGGTAGGTGCCGGCGAATGCGGCCGGATCGGGCAGATCTGAGGCCGCGGTGAGTGTGTTTCTTGTCGGCTTGAAGTCGGGTGCCAGGTACAGGTCAGCGATTTTGCGGGTAAGAGCTTCGGGGTCCGCGGTGGCGAGGTTACAAAGCACGATCACGCTGAATCTCTGCTGCGGAAAACGCAGGAATGCAGAGTGGTACCCGAACAACGCTCCACTGTGCTCGACGATTGGAAGACCACGGTAATCGCCCAGCGATAGGCCCAGGGCGTAATCGATTTGGTTGCCGTTGTTGAGGACGCCATGCCTTTGCAGCTCGATTGGCAACGTTCCTTTACCGAGCTTGTTGGAATAGAAGTTCCGATCCCAGAAGAGTAGGTCATCGACACTGCTCATAAGGCCGCCGCCGCCGACGATGTCATAGCTGGTGGACCAATCCACCAGGAAGTTGCCCTCATCACCGGGATCGTAAGCAGCGACGCGGTTTGGGACCACCAGCGTGTTGTCTTCGTAGAAGAGTGTGTGCGTCATCCCGAGCGGCCTAAAGATGTTTTCGGCAGCGAAGTCCGCCAGTGATTTCCTGGTAGCGCGCCGGACGACTTCGCCGAGCAGGAAGTAATTAGAATTGCTGTAAACCCACTCGTCACCGGGGACATTATTAAGGCCTCGCTGGCGCGCGATGAGCTTGAGAATCTCGGCCGGCGAGGCGAGGTCTGCGGCATTGCGCCCAGAAATGAACACGAGGTCGAGAAAGTCGCGAAACCCGCTGGTTTGATGGAGCATCTGGCGAAGCGTGATGCGACGGCCGTAGTCGGGCAGCTCGGGGAGGTACTTGCGGACGTCGTCATCGAGTGAGAGATGGCCCTGTTCGGCGGCAAGTACGACGCTGGCAGCAGTGAATTGCTTCGACACCGAGCCCATGTAGAAGACCGACGCAGGTGTGAGCGGGACGCCGAGTTCTAGGCTCGCGTAACCGAAGGACTTTTTGTAAACGAAGTCCCCAGCGCGGATTACGCCGACTGAGCATCCGGGCGAGCCCGGTTTGTCGAACATCGCAAAAAGCTGATTGACCTCTAGCGCCCGATCATCAGCGCAGAGCGTGGCGGTCGCCGTGGCGATGCTCAGGAACAGGACGATGAAGGTTCTCATCAGCGCCGCTTTCTAAGACCTCGTCGAGTATAACGGCGACCAGACGCTTTCGGACTTTCGGGGCAGCATAAATGGCG
>CAVUGT010000020.1:0-183680 GCA_963741105.1 Terriglobia bacterium | reverse complement strand
AACGTTGCCGGGTCCATAGTCAGTCAAAACCCTTGAACCACAGAGCATTCGGAGGACACAGAGGTAAACCAGGCCTTCGATTCTCCGTGTCTTCTGTGTCCTCCGTGGTTTATCGGTTCCCATGACCTCCGCCTTGCAAAGTCGCGGGGCAGTTAATAGAGTAAGGACGAATCCTTGCACGAGCTGACTTCAGGAAGGTTCCAACCTTTTGCCTTCTTCACGCCGCAGATTTCTACAGTCTCTGAGCAAGTCGGCGGTGGTGCTTTCTCTGGATAGCGTTTTGAAGCTGGCTCGTCCGCGGGGGCGAGGAGCGTTTTTCGCAAATGCGGAGGAGCCTCCACAGATAGCTGGCCTGGGGCTGAGTTTTATCAACGTGGCGCGCGAGTCCGGGCTCAACGCAAAGACCATCTACGGCGGCGAACATAAGAACAAATATCTGCTGGAGACCACCGGCTGCGGCGTCGCTTTTTACGACTACGACAACGACGGCTGGCTGGATATTTTTCTGGTCAATGGTTGGCGCCTGGAGGGCTTCCCTGCCGGACAGGAACCGACTTCTCATCTATTCAAGAACAATCGCGACGGAACTTTCACCGATGTCACGGCCAAGGCTGGCGTGGCCCATTCCGGCTGGGGACAGGGCGTCTGCGTCGGCGACTACGACAATGACGGATTCGAAGATCTCTTCGTCTCTTATTTTGGAAAGAACGTTCTCTACCACAACAATGGCGACGGCACGTTTTCCGATGTAAGCGAGAAGGCAGGCGTCGCAGGTGATGGCAAGCGCTGGAACACCGGCTGCGCGTTTGTGGATTACGATCGCGACGGCAAGCTCGATCTGTTTGTCGCGAACTATATCGATCTCGATCTGGCTACCGCGCCCGTGCCGGAATCGGGGCCGTGTCTGTACAAGAGTGTGATGGTGGCTTGCGGACCGCCTGGGCTCAAGGGTGGGAAGAACATCCTTTATCACAATAACGGGAATGGCACGTTCAGCGATGTCTCCGAAGCCTCGGGCATTCTGCAGGCCAATGGGACCTTCGGGCTCGGAGTCCTGACGGCAGATTTTGACAACGATGGCTGGCCCGACATTTACGTTGCGAACGACTCCACCGCCAGCGCGCTTTACCAGAACAAGAAAAACGGAAAGTTTGTAGATATCGCGATGGAAGCCGGTTGCGCTCTCAGTCCAGACGGAAAGCCGCAGGCCGGCATGGGAGTGTCGGCAGCGGACTACGATATGGACGGGAACCTGGACATCGTAAAAACAAACTTTGCCGGCGACACGCCTTCGCTTTATCACAATCTGGGGGACGGCAATTTTGAAGATGCGACTTTCACAGCGGGCCTGGGCGCGCACACGCAATACCTGGGATGGGGCTGCGGCTTTTTTGACATGGACAACGATGGCTGGCCAGACATTTTGATCTGCAACGGCCACGTATATCCCGAAGTTGAGCAATTGAAGACCGAGGCGGGATATCCGCAGCGCAAATTGCTTTATCGCAACCTGCGGACGGGGCGGTTTGAAGATGTCTCGATGCAGGCTGGTCCGGGAATTTCAATTCCGGTGGCTTCGAGAGGATGCGCCTTCGGAGACTTCGACAACGACGGCGACATTGATCTGGTGATTAATCCGGTGAATGATTTTCCGCAGCTTTTGCGGTGTGACCAGGCACCGGGGAACAACTGGATCAAAGTGCGGACGATTGGCACCAAATCGAATCGCAGCGGCATCGGCGCACGGTTGCGGTGCGTGACCCAGGCTGCGGGTGAAAGCAAACCTCACTCCCAGATTGATGAAGTGCGCAGCGGTGGAAGCTATTTTTCGCAGAACGATCTGCGGGTTCATTTCGGGCTAGGGAAAGCCGACAAGGTGCAGTTGCTTGAAATTCGCTGGCCCAGCGGAATTGTGGATACGTTGAAAGACATCAAGGCTAACCAACTAGTCTTTGTGAAGGAAGGCGACGGCGTGGTGCGGTCGATGCAGTTCCCTGCTCCGGCGGGCAAACGCGCATAGCGGTTGCATACCGAGGCATTACATTTTCGATGCTGCGTCATCCTGAGCATAGCGAAGGATCTGGAGTGGAGCGGACATAAAACTCGTCGGGCAGTTGTAGCGATGCGCGCGAGATCCTTCGCTGCGCTCAGGATGACCCCGAGATGGGAATATGATCGGCCTGAACTGTGCCGAATTCTGTAACAGACTACGAAATGGAACTGGATACCCGGAAACACGCGATGAATCGACGAACTGCAGTCACAATAGTCCCGCTGATCGGCCTTTTGCTGTTGATTCCATCTGCGGTCGCCCAACAAGCGCCGGCTCAACCCATCGACGGCCTGCAGCAACTATCCGCTGATTTTTGGGAGTGGCGTTCCGGCGAACAGCCATTTTCTTTTGACGATATCCCCAGGCTCGACCGCCCGGCCGGGTGGAAAGCAGACTGGTCGCCATCTACCGTGGCAAAACGACGCGACGAACTGGCTGGGTTCGAAAAGCGCCACCAGGAACTGGGCCACAGGGACCGCTCGCGCACTGAAACTGTGGATTATTTACTGGTCGGTTCCGCCATCGCACGGGCGCGTTGGGAATTGGATCACGTGCGCGGATGGCAGCGCAATCCATGGTTTTATCTCGACCAGACGCTGGCTTCGCTGTTTGTGAGTCTCACGCAGCCACCGCCCTTCGATGAAGCGCGCAGCGCTGACATCGTTCGACGGGTGCAGGCGATTCCGCAAATTATTGCCGATGGTGAGTCAAATTTGAAAGATCCAGCTGGACCGCTGGCCCAGTTGTCGATTCAGCAATTGAAAGACAGTCGTCCCCGGCTGGAAGAAATGGCGCGTGAATTGAAACCGCATCTCACTGCGGCAAGCGGCGCTCAACTTGATCCTGCGGTCGAGGCCGCAATTCGTGCGCTGGAAGACTATCGCGAATGGTTGCAGCAGAGATTGCCGACCATGTCGAAGAATGTTGCTGTCGGACGCGACAACTATATCTTCTTTCTGAAACACGTCGCGCTGGTTCCGTATGCGCCCGAGCAGTTGGTCGCGAAGGGGCATCAGGAGTGGGAACGAGCGGTCGCTTTCGAGAGCTATGAGAGAAATCGCAATTCGAAACTGCCGCAGTTGGCTCTGGCGCAAGACCAGGCATCGCAGATTGCGCGTGAGGCGAAGCAGGAACAGGAGATTCGGAATTTCCTCGAAGACAGGAATATTCTGACTGTTCCTTCCTGGGTAAAGCAGTATCACAATCTTCCCTACCCTTCGTATCTGGCACCGCTCGCGGCTTTTGGAGTGGCTGACGATCTGACGGGTCCCGCACGGTTGAACGACAACGCCACCAGTTACATCAAGACACCTTCGCCTGACCGGGGATATTTCGATCTTTCGACAGCACGTGATCCGCGCGGGATCATCGTGCACGAAGGTATGCCGGGACATTATTTCCAAAAAGTAATGTCGTGGACGAATGAAGACCCGATCCGGCGTCATTACTACGACTCTGGCGCCAACGAAGGCATCGGATTTTATGCCGAAGAGATGATGCTGCAAGCTGGTCTGTTCGACGACAGCCCGCGCAGCCGCGAGATCATTTATAACTTTATGCGTTTTCGCGCGCTGCGGGTGGAGGTCGATGTGAAGCTCTCCACCGGAGAATTCACCATCGAGCAGGCGGCCGACTATTTCGTGAAGACGGTGCCACTCGATCGCGCGACGGCGATGGAAGACGCGACATTCTACGCGTCGGTGCCTGGGGTGGGAATCTCGTATCAGACGGGCAAGTTGCAGATCATGAAATTACTGGCGGAGGCGCGCCTGGAACAGGGCGACAAATTTAACCTGCGCCAGTTTCATGACTTTGTTTGGAAGAACGGAAATGTCCCCATCGCGCTGCTCAGGTACGAATATCTGGGCAAGACCGATGAGATCGAAGCGTTACAGCATTGACCACTCGGCCGTCAGGGACGCTGGTCCTTGGCGATGGCCGCAAGTTCTCGCACGATTTCCTGAAGGCGCGTGCGGCGGCCCGCATTGGCGCGCGAAGCGACCGGAGCGGGATCTTCCTGGGAGGCATAACGATCATTCATATCGCGAAGGCTGGCAATTTCGCTTCGCAGGGCGACGACGTTTCGTAGTACATCAGCGGTATACATAGTTACAGGATACCCTACTTGCTCGTCAGTCGTGGTGTGACTTGCGCAAAAACGTAACCCCACCTCTTGTCATTCCGAAGGCAGGTATATTGGCAAGGAATCTGCTTGCCGCAGGCGGCGAAATAGCAGATTCCTCGCGCGAGAACGCCGCGCTTCGGAATGACAATTCTTCTCGGATTTTCACACGGCACCACTACTCATTCGTCCTGCTTATTCTGTTCGCTTCCGGCCTACTTTTTGCCGGGATGCTGGGCACGGCGGCCACAAAAGCCCGCCCAAGCGGAGCTTGGACGGGGCACCCTCCTGGTCCGTGGACGCGAGTGTCGAGTGATCCCATCATTTTTCCACGTGGTGAGGGATGGGAGGCGGCTGGAACTTTTAACCCTGCGGTCATCCTTCATCGTGGCAAATTCGTAATGCTTTACCGCGCGCAGGACCGCGCCGGGGTCTCTCGCCTGGGTTACGCCGAAAGCGTCGATGGACTTCACTTCAATCGCCACCCTGTGCCTGTGCTCTCTCCGGAAGCTGAGTATGAGAAAGATGGTGGCGTGGAAGATCCCCGCCTAGTGAAATTCGGCGACACCTTTTATCTGACGTACACCGGCTACAACAAGAAAGATGCCCAGCTCTGCCTGGCGACATCGAAGGATTTGCTGCACTGGCAGCGGCAGGGCGTGATTTTGCCGACTTACAAAGGCCACTGGAACGTGGGTTGGACGAAGTCCGGTGCCATCGTGCCAGAAAAGATCGACGGTAAATACTGGATGTATTTTCTGGGCACCAGCGCAGACAAGACGGACCAGATGGGTCTCGCCTATTCTTCAGATTTGATCCATTGGACGGAGGCTACCGACACGCCTGTCCTTCCCCGCCGCGCCGGACAGTTTGATTCACGGGTGGTTGAGCCCGGGCCGCCTCCGATCGTGACCAAAGACGGAATCATTTTGATTTACAACGCAGCTGATGATCACCTGGTCTATCGCACGGCCATTGCAGTGTTCGATCGCCGCGATCCGCGCAAGGTGTTGTGGCGATCCGAAGAGCCTGTCTTTTTTCCGGAGACGGATTGGGAGAAGGTCGGTCAGGTTCGCAACGTCGTGTTTGTGGAAGGGATGGCGAGAAAGAACAATCGCTATTTGTTCTACTACGGCGCTGCGGACAAGTACGTCGGGGTGGCGGAGGCCGAGACCGCTCCGTAAGGGAACTCAGCCGTCACTACCCTGGCAATGCAGCGAAAAATAAAACGGCAACCACAAGCGGCTGCCGTTTCTGATTAAGCTCCGAAACCCTAGAAGCGGATCGCAGGTCCGAAGGTAACCTTCAGGTTGTTGTGAGTACCATTGTCGAAGTAAATCTCGTCGCCGGCCTCGAGCCGCAGTCCGAACGGTCCCCAGAAACCCTCGACACCTCCGCCGGGATACATGGCGAAACGAGTGTCGCCGGTCTGCACTCCACCGAGAGCTCCAACGAAACCTGACGGGGCGTTTTGGTCGGAGACACTGAAATTAACAAAACCCAGTTTGCCGGTCACGTAAGCGCGAAATGGCCCGGAGCTGGTCTGGAATTTGGGTCCGAACAATGCGGTGAGTGGTCGCAGGCGGGTTTGGACGAACTGCGAAGTCACTCCATTGGTAAATACGCTGGTGTAGT
This sequence comes from Terriglobia bacterium, assembly GCA_963741105.1. Lineage (GTDB taxonomy): Bacteria > Acidobacteriota > Terriglobia > Terriglobales > Acidobacteriaceae > JAIQFF01. The sequence goes on along the minus strand of CAVUGT010000020.1, from coordinate 177,870 downwards.
TGCGTTCGAAGTCGTAAGACATTTCGCCTTCGAGCTGGACGTTGGGGTGAACATTAAATGCAGCCCGGCCGCCGACACCGATGAAGTTAATATGAGGATCGGTCGTGCTGAGGTTCAAGTAGTCCGCGAAAACTCCAACCTCGACATGATCTGAATCTGAACTTTGGGCCATGACTGCGGACGGTAGCGCCAGACCACAACTTAGGACGAGCAAAAAAATAATGCGTTTCATCACTTTGTACTTCCTCCTAGGATTTACTTCACTGGCTCACACACCCGTTCCTCAATCAAGACGGTAAAGGGGGCGACTACTGCAGAGCGGTGCAGGAGGGTTGAGCAAGCGTTAAGATGCGTTTCGCACGTCGTGGGGTTGGGCGCTGATGGCCGAATCCGGTGAGCGACGCACTCACACTATTAATTTTATTTTGTTGAGAAATAAAGATGCGGACCTCTAACAGTCCGCATCGCAACGTCAAGATATGTAGGGTGATTACTTTAGAGAGGCGCTGTTATCACCTGACTTCCGTTCTTGCCGCGGGGTCATCGAGACCACCGTGTACTCGCGCTCCTTCTCGTCACCATCTTCCACTTGCAACAGCATCTTGTCCTTCTGAATTCGGAACTGCGCATTTTGCCCTACCGGTAAAAGGACCGGGTGCTTTTCATCCCGCGGACGAATGCGATACAACACGGTGTCGCTCTGCAGCAGGTATTCCTGGCACAGGAGCGCATGAGTTTTCTTGTGGGCAGAATCGGTGCCGACCATTTCGCCAACAAAACTCTTGCCACTGTTTTCGTCGACCCCGCACTCTACCGAGTCCATCTGCAGCAATGTGCCGGAATGATGAACTTTCGGCTCTTTGGCTTGAGCGAGAGATGCCAATAAGATTGCAGCCGTCAGAAGAACGATTTTCATAAGGGCCCTCCGGGCGTCGGTCGTTTACGCAGTGACCGCGCGAGGTCTCAATTCTCGGGCAGCTCCCATTAAATCGGAATATCTCGCGTGTGCAAGGTCCGCCGTAATCGGGAAAAGACCTGAGGGATGGCTTGCTGGGCCGATCGCAAATGCCTAGTAGGTGCAAGCCCCAACCCCCAAATGGAGGAGGTTATTTGACGACCTTCTCGACGAATTCCAAGAATCATAGGCAAAAGGCTACCAAGAACCATAGTTGACGTGGTTTACCCTGCCCGATAGGCTGCTATTGGTTACCAACGTCATCAGGGACGGGCGGGCAGGCGAAGAAACCAATAGGCTGCGCCGGAACACCCCGGCAAAGCCCGAACCCTCTGCAAGCAGTACAACGAAAAGATAGTTACGCCGCATCTGAATAAGTGCGGCCGGAAAAGGCGACTTGACGGACGCGAAGCAACTACAGGGCGACAAGCTATCCGAAGCGCAGGCGATTGAACGAGCCAAGCTGGGCGATGCAGAGGCGTTTCAGTTTCTGTACGGTTTGCATCGAAGGCGAGTTTATTCGCTGTGTCTCCGCATGACGGCTAACACAGCGGAAGCGGAAGATCTGACGCAGGAAGCTTTTCTGCAGTTATTTCGCAAGATTGCCACTTTTCGTGGCGAATCAGCTTTTTCCACCTGGCTGCACCGGATGGCGGTAAACGTTGTCCTGATGCAGTTGCGCAAAAAGAGTCTCCCCGTAGTTCCGCTGGATGAAACGCAGGAAAACGAGGAAGAGGCTCCAAAGAAAGAACTGGGCGCGCAGGACCCTGTACTCTCTGGTTCGATCGACAGGCTGAGATTGCAACGGGCTGTGGATGCGCTGCCGCCGGGTTACAGAAGAATTTTTGTGCTGCACGATGTAGAGGGCTACGAGCACAACGAGATTGCCGCCATGGTGGGATGTTCCATCGGCAACAGCAAATCTCAGCTACACAAGGCGCGCATGAAGTTGCGCGAGTCGCTCAAAACGAGCAGAGCCGAAAAGGCCGCCAAGCCGTAATGAGCGATCAAGGAAGGTCTTGGGGAGATGACGTATGAATTGCGCAGAGTTTCTGGAAATTTTGCCGGAAGTATTTGACAGCGGCAGAACCGCCGAGCAGGAATCGCATTTGAAGTCCTGCCCCGTGTGTTCAGATCTGGTTGCCGAACTGGACCTGATTGCGAACGAGGCTCGGCAGCTTCAAGAAACGGCCGAGCCCAGTCCGCGGGTTTGGGCGTCGATCGAAATTGCATTGCGGCAGGAAGGCATCATCCACGAGCCTCAGCTCAGACCAACCCTGGTTCCTTCTGTCCCCCGCCGTTGGAGCATCGGCTGGCTAGCGCCGGTCGCGGCGGCAGCGGTGATTGCCACGGGCGTCGTAGTTTACCAGCGCGGATCGGTCCAGACATCTTTTCCATCCGTAGGTCCGGCGGTTGCTAATGTTGCCCCCAAAGTGCCCATCACCCCGCTCAGCGTAACCGATGAAGACCGGCAATTGCTGGACGCGCTAGCTTCGCGTTCGCCGGCGGCGCAGAAGCAGTATGCTTCCAACCTGCAGAACGTGAATGCATACATCCACGACGCCGAGGAATCGGCACAAGCCGATCCCAATGACGAGGAAGCGCAACAGATTGTTATGGACGCCTATGAGCAACGGGCGGCGGTTTACGAAATGGCGTTAGACCGGTCGATGCCGTAACCGGTTCGTCCATGGTATAAGGCGATTGGCGTGCAAGAAGGAAAGCTCTTGGTCGCAAGCCGGAGGTCGCAGCCGGACTAAGAGAGGAACAATTATGGCGAGAGCGCAGCGCACACAACTGGTTTCAATGGTGATTCTGGCCGCAGCAATTTGCGCCTCGGCTGAGTCTCGAAAGGAATTTCGTTTCACTGTAGCTCCAGGCTCGGTGATTTCGATCACAAACCAGTATGGGCCGATCACGGTGAAGGGGGGCGCAGGCACCCAGGTCATCGTGAATGCCGTGCTGCATTCCGACCAGATCGAGATCGACCATACCCAGAGTGGAAACCGCGTCGACGTTCTCACCCATCTTTTGTCTGACGCCAACGCCGACATCGGCCGCGTGGATTACGAAGTATCAGTTCCGGCTGACGCCAGCGTTACGCTGCGATCGTCCACCGGGGTGCTCCATGCAGAAGGCCTGCACGGAGACGTAAGTCTTGAAGGCAGCCAGGCCAGCGTGGAAGTACGCGACATCAGCGATGCCCACGTGCATGTACGGACTTTGAACGGTTCAGTGGCGCTTACGAACATCCGCAACGGACACGTGGAAGTGACATCTGTGGGCGGCGATGTGGTGTTGAACTCAGTGAATGGTCCGCTGGTGCAGGTGAATTCGACCAGTGGAAAGATCCGCTATGAGGGCGACTTCGCCAACAGCGGCGAATATATGCTGACCAGCCACAGTGGAGACATTGAGGCCAGCGCGCCCAATGATGCTTCGATTGACGTGACCGCACGTTCGGTCCGCGGCAAAGTGGAGAATGACTTTCTGCTGGAGCCCAAACACACTCCCTTCGTGGTGAAGGCAGGGAGTGCCTTCGCAGGTACGATGAACAAGGCCGCATCTTCGGTCCGGTTGTTTTCCTTCAGTGGTAGAATCCACCTCAAGTCGTTAAAAACGACACGCTAAAAACCAAGCAACAGTGAGAGGCTGGCGGGGCAGTTGGACTTGCTCCGCAGATTTCCGCCACACATGAGCACTCGACCGGGCGGACCGTCCGAGACCACGAAATCTGCGTCTGTCTCCAGAGCGAGGGCGGTGGTTCTGGTGGGCTTCATGGGCGCCGGAAAGAGCACCGTGGGCGCGGCCTTGAGCAGCAGGCTCGGCTGGCCCTTCGAAGATCTGGACGAGCGCATCCAAACGCGCGAACAAAGGTCCATTGAGCAGATTTTTCGGGAGTCCGGCGAAAGCGCGTTTCGCCAGTTAGAGCACGCTGTATTGCGTTCCGCGGTGGAGGAAATGGGTGCTTCCGTCAAAGTGCTTGCGCTGGGCGGCGGCGCTTTCGCGCAGCAGAACAACGCTGCCCTGCTCGACCAAGCCGGGATAGCGACGATTTTCCTGGACGCTCCAGTCGAAGAACTTTTTCGCCGGTGTCAGGAACAGCAGTTAGACCGTCCACTGCGCAGGGACCTGGATGAGTTCCGCCGGTTATATGAGAGCCGCAGGGCATTCTATTTGAAGGCTGCGGTACGCATCGAAACGGCAGGTAAGAGCGTGGAAGAAGTGGCTGCCGAAGCAGTGGCCAGCCTGGGACTTCGGTAGGGAGAATCTGAGAGTGACTCGGAGGAACGGGAACGTGAAGGTCAGACCGGTACTGATGTTTGGAATCGTGTGCCTCTTGCTGATCTCATCGGCGATGGCAGGTCCTGCGAAAGACAAAGAGAAAGAACAGGCGGGTCAGACCGTGGACACGGGCTCCTTTGGAGTCTTCATGAACGGACACAGGATCGCCACCGAGAAATTCTCCATCCAGCAGAACAATATCGGCAGTGTGGCGACTTCAGAGTTCAAGAGCGAACCGGGCGTTGAACCGGCGGCGCAGACTTCAGAGTTGGAACTCGCCCTGAATGGCGACCTGAAAAAATACGAGTGGAAAGAGACGATCCCAGGAAAAGCGCACGCCGTTCTCGTGCCTAACGATAACCTTCTGGTGGAGCGCTCGACCAACAATCCGCAGGACAAAGAGGAAGAGCACCCATTCCTGCTTCCGATTTCAACCAGCATTCTGGACGACTACTTCTTCGTGCATCGAGAAATCCTGGTATGGAAGTATCTGGCGACAGGCTGCCACCAGGACAAAGGACACGTAACTTGTCCGCCGAACCAGCAAGTGAAGTTTGGAGTGGTCAACCCGCATCAACGTTCTTCCTTGCTGGTCAGCATTTCGTTCATCGGGAAGGACAAGATTCCGGTACACGGTGCGGAACAGGAGTTGAACCATTTTGTCCTCAAGAGCGATGCGGGAGAGTGGTCAATGTGGTTTGACGAGCAATTCAAGCTGTTACGGATTCTGGTGCCCAGCGATAACACGGAAGTATTGCGGGACTAGGCACTGATCTTTTCCAGGACCCATGTCCATTACCCATGTCCTTGATTGACGCACGTACGTCTCGGGTCCTGTTCACGGTGCTGTTATTCGCGCTGGCGCTCGGCTTCCTCTATATCGCACGGCGCACCCTCATTGCCTTCCTGTTTGCGATTTTCTTTGCCTACCTGGTGGATCCCGCTGTCTCACGAGTCGAGAAATGGGTAAAAGGCCGAGGACGCGCGATTGGCGTGATTTACCTGCTGCTGGTCACCCTGCTGGTCACCTTCTTCTTTTTCGTAGGGCCGCAGATCGCGCGCCAGGGACAGCGACTGAGCGAATCTTTGCCCAAGCTGCTGGAAACCGTCAGTTCCGGTCAGATTGCGGAACAGATTGGAAAAGAGCAAGGTTGGAGCGTACACACCCGGGCGCAACTGTCGAGCTTCCTGGCCAATCATCGCAACGATCTTCTTGACCTTGCCCAGCGCGCCGGCTTGCGCGTGGCGGACGTTGCCAAGCAAGCCTGGCTCATCATCGTGGTGCCGATTCTGGCGGCATTCTTTCTCAAAGACGGACGGGCTTTCGGCGAAGTCATGACTTCGTTCGTGCATTCGCGTCCACAGCGGGAGTTCCTGGAGGGCGTGCTGGGAGACCTTAACCAGATGCTGGCTCAGTTCATCCGCGCCCAGTTGACCCTGGCCGCCTTCTCGTTCATTGCCTACATCGCATTCATGGAACTGACTCGGGTTCCCTATGCGCTGGTGCTGGGCACAGCGGGAGGAATGATGGAATTCATTCCGGTGGTCGGCCCGCTGGTGGCTGCAGCAGTTATTTTTGGCGTAGCCATGCTTTTGAGCTATCCGCACTGGCCCATCCTGCTGGCTTTTCTCGGTGCCTGGCGGTTGGTGCAGGACTACGTGATTTCGCCTCGGGTCATGGGCAAGAGCATGGAACTGCATCCGCTGGCGGCCATCTTTGGCGTGCTGGCGGGCGGCGAGATCGCCGGGGTCCTTGGGATTTATCTCTCCATCCCCATCATGGCCAGCCTGCGCATTGTGTGGCGGCGGTGGCTCCTCTATGCGGAGAAGAAGCGCTTTGGACCGCTGAATGAATACTCGTTTGGCGGGGAAATCCTTCCGGGAAAGTAGTCCCGTGCTTCTAGTTACTCGCTTCTAGCTTCTGGCTCCGAGCCTAGACACCGACGAGCACCAAAGAGCTGGGTTCGCGAACAGCCAAAGGTAGTAGCTAGAAGAGTGAGTTCTAGACACTGACACTGGTCAGATAACAGTTTCGTCTTCCTCGCGAGAGCGCGAGTCACCACTGTTGTAAAATCTCAATAAACCACTATGACTGCGAAAATCCCTGTAGGAATTCTGGGCGCTACTGGCATTGTCGGGCAGCGCTTTGTGCAGATGCTGGAGCACCATCCATGGTTCGAGGTGGCTTGGCTGGCAGCCTCGGACCGATCGGAAGGCCGTCCGTATGCGGAGGCTGCGCGCTGGAAATTGAAGACCGCCATTCCCTTCAAAGTTGCGGGTATGAAAGTTGCGCCTGCTACTCCACAGGGAGCGCCCAAAGTTATTTTTGCCGCTCTCGATGCCTCAATTGCGGCTGAGATGGAGCCTCGCTTCGCCGACGCCGGACACGCCGTGATCACCAATTCCAGCGCGCTGCGCATGCAAAGCGATGTGCCGCTGGTCATTCCTGAAGTAAATCATGAGCATGTGAAGCTGCTCGAATGCCAGGCGTGGCGCAAGAAGTCAGGCGGGTTTGTAGTGACGAATCCAAACTGTTCGGCGATTGGCCTAGTTATCGCACTCGCGCCACTCCAAGATGCGTTCGGCCTGGAGACAGTGATGGCGGTCACCATGCAAGCCGTCAGCGGCGCGGGATATCCCGGTGTAGCTTCGCTCGACATTCTGGGCAACGTGATTCCTTACATCTCCAAAGAAGAAGAAAAGATGGAAGAGGAAACCCGCAAGCTGCTGGGCAAGCTGAATGGCTCGGGGATCGTCATGGGGTCGTTCGGCATGAGCGCGCAGTGCAACCGGGTCGCGGTTGAGGACGGACACACGGAGTCCGTGTCGATCAAGCTGAAAAAGAAGGCGAAGGCGGAAGAGATTATCGAAGTCTGGACCAAGTTTCGCAGTCTGCCGCAGGAGATGAAGCTGCCCAGCGCGCCGGAACAGCCGGTGCAATATTTGACTTCGAGCGATCGTCCGCAGCCTCGTCTGGATGTGGATTCGGGCAAAGGCATGACGACTACGGTGGGACGGCTGCGTCCGTGTAGCGTGCTGGACTGGAAGTTCACTGTGCTCTCGCATAATACGATTCGCGGAGCGGCAGGGGCCGCATTGTTGAATGCCGAATTGCTGAAGGTGCAGGGCTACCTCGGGTGAGTTGCGCCGCAGGGGTGGAGCAGGTTTCAGCCCTGCATTCGAGGTGCTAGTTCCGGTGGCGGCTTCAGCCGCTGAGGGTGAATTGTTCCTAAGAACCGCAGGGGCTAAAGCCCATTTCGATCCGCTGATTTTCAATACAGCGCTAAAGCGCTGCTCCACCCTGCTTTGTCGCAGTCCGCTGCTTTCTCACTGCCAGAGGAATCTACCTCAATGATCGTCATGAAGTTCGGCGGCACCTCTGTGCAGGACGCCAAGGAGATCGAGCGTGCGGGCGCGATCGTCAAAGGCCGTCTTGGGCAAAAGCCGGTGGTGGTGGTCAGCGCCATGGCAAAGGTGACCGACCAACTCCTGGCGATGGCGCGCGCTGCCGGAGCGGGCGACCGCAAGACCGCCCTGAAACTCTGCCGCGCCTTACAGGAACGCCACTACAACACCGCCGGAGAACTTTTAGGAACGGCGTTGTTCACGCAGTTTCATGGCGACCTGGGCGCTGATTTTGAGACGTTGGAAGAATTGCTGCGTGGCATCTCGGCCGTGGGTGAACTCACGCCGCGCACTACCGACTACGTTTCCGCATTTGGAGAAATACTCTCGAGCAAAATTGTTGCGGCTGCCTTTTCGGCGATGGATATGCCCTCCGCGCTGGTGGATTCCCGCGATTGGCTGGTGACCGATAGCGCACACATGCGGGCGGTCCCGCAGTTTGAAGAGACCAACCAGCGTTTGCAGTCGAAAGTCGCGCCCCTGGTGGCGTCCGGCAAAGTACCGGTCATGGGAGGCTTCATCGGAGCCTCGAAGGCCGGCATTACCACGACCATCGGCCGTGGCGGCTCAGACTACTCGGCCGCTATCGCCGGCGCTGGACTGGACGCCGAACGCATTGAGATATGGACCGATGTCGACGGCATGATGACGACCGACCCGCGCATGAGCCCCGACGCCCGGCGCATCAAGGTGATCAGCTTTGATGAGGCCGCGGAGCTCGCCTACTTCGGGGCGAAGGTTCTGCACCCGGCGACGGTGCTGCCTGCGGTGCAGAAAAATATTCCGGTCTACATTCTGAATTCCCAAAATCCTACTTGTGAAGGCACGCGCATAACCGCGCGTGCGCCCCAGTGCCGGAATTCCTTTAAGGCGATTGCAGTAAAGAAGCGCATCACCATTGTGGATGTAGCGGCTCCGCGCATGCAGCTGGCCCATGGCTTTCTCAACGCGATTTTTGCCGCCTTTGACAGGCATCGCGTCGCCGTGGATGTGGTCTCCACGTCAGAAGTAAGCGTGTCCCTCACTGTGGATTCGAACGAGTCGATTCCGCCGCTGGCTGCAGACCTGGCCAAACTGGCAGATGTGAAATATGAGGGCCGAAAGGCGATCGTATGCCTGGTAGGCGAGAATTTGCGGGACACTCCGGGCATCGCAGCACGCGTGTTTGGCGAATTAGCGGACGTCAAGATCCGCATGATTTCGCAGGGTGCTTCGGAGATCAATCTGACGTTTGTAGTGGAAGAAGACGTTGTAACCGAAGTGGTTCGGCGGCTTCACAAGACGTTCTTCTCGGATTTGGATCCGGAAGTATTTGCATAGGGGGCACCCAAGTATCACGATCGCTAGAAGTCTGGATGATGGAAATTAGATTCAAACTCACCGAGGAAGATGGCTTGAACGCCTTGCGGGCTTCGTCGATGCCGAGTTGGATGATGTTCTTGTTCTTGTTGTTACTCGCTCTTCTTTTTCTTGTAGGGGTATTCCTAATCGACCACGACTTAGCCTTGGCTGGATGGATATGGTTGGTAGTATCGGCAGGGATTGGAATCGCCGTGTACGAAGTCCCTCGAGTTCGGATTCGGAGAAGTCTTAAGAGCAACCCGTCCTCGCAGGGGGAAATTGTCTACGTTTTTGATAACAGCGGGTCCGTCGTAACTTTCCCCACGGGTGAATCACGTTTGGACTGGAATGCCTATACTAAGCACAAGGAAACAGGAACAACATTTTTGTTATTCTTCGATCGGCATAGATATGCATTAATCCCAAAGAGAGTGATGTTAGCAGAACAAATCGGGGAGTTCCGAGGCCTGCTCAGGACCAAAATTACTAGTCGATAGTTTTGGCAAGTGGCGCTAGGAACGGGCCTTTCGACTTGCAGGTATTACTCATAACTCAACAAGTTTAGAAGGAACATCTTGAATCTGTTGATCCTAGGGCGTGGCAAAACCGGATCTCTGGTGGCTGAAATCGCACGCGAACGCGGCCACGACATCACGCTGCTGTGCGCTGCGGAAAATCCGAACGCGTCCGCACTGGCCGCCGAGAAACTACGCCAGATGGATGTCGTAGTGGATTTCACTACGCCTCAGGCCGTCATGGGAAATATCGAGGCCTGCGTCAAGGCGGGCAAAGACATGCTCGTAGGGACTACCGGATGGTACAGCGATCTCGACACAGTGCGCGAGATGGTCGAGAAGAAAGGCACGGGGTTCCTGTATGGTGCGAACTTTTCGATCGGCATCAACCTGCTTTTCGAGGCTGCCCGGACCGCGGCAGGAATTCTGCAGCATCATTATTCCGGACAGATCTTCGAACGCCATCATGCGGAGAAGAAAGACGCGCCTTCGGGGACGGCCGTGACTCTGCAGAAGATCATTCGCGATGCCTCAGACAAGGAACTGGAAATCACGTCATTCCGCGAAGGCGACGTGGTGGGCATGCACGAGATCGTGCTGGACTCGTCGAACGACACTATTTATCTGTGCCACGACTCCAAGTCGCGCCGGGGATTCGCCGAGGGCGCGGTACGGGCGGCGGAATGGCTTGCGGGTAAGAAGGGTTTTTTTGATTTTAAGGATATCTGGAGAGAGACCTAAAAAACCGAGCTTTGCTCGGCTGGGCGGGTGGGGCACCCGCCCCTACGTGAGAACTCAGCAGTTTCCCACACCCCTGATTAGCGTTATCTTTATCTCATGCAATTCCGTGGCTGCGGTACGGCTTTGGTCACTCCGTTTCGACAGGATGGCTCCATCGACGAGTCTGCCCTGCGAAACCTGGTCGCGTGGCAGGTGGAATCGGGAATCGACTTTCTGGTTCCTTGCGGCACCACTGGCGAAACTCCGACACTTTCGCATGATGAATGGTTGCAGGTCATCCATGTTACGGTCGAAGTAGTGGCGGGGCGTGTGCCCATCCTGGGCGGCGCAACTTCGAATTCGACCCAGGACGCGGTCAACAAGGCCAAGGAACTGGCTGCGCTGCCTGGGGTCAATGGCATCCTCACGGCATCGCCTTACTACAACAAACCGACGCAGGAAGGACAGTACCGGCACTTCCGCGCCATCGCTGAAGCGGTGGACAAGCCCATCATTCTTTACAACGTCCCGGGACGCACGGGCGCGAACATCGAACCGGGAACGCTGGCGCGGCTCGCCGAAGTTCCAAATATTGCCGGAGTGAAGGAAGCGAGCGGCAATATCACGCAGATGGCTGAAGTCTGCAATGCAGTTCCGGAAACTTTTGCGGTGCTGTCGGGCGACGACGCCGTTACCCTCCCCCTGATTGCGCTCGGAGGCGTGGGCATAATTTCGGTGGCATCGAACGAAATTCCTCGGGAGATGGCGGAGATGACTCGCGCGGCGCTGGCGAACGATTGGGAGACGGCCCGTCGCATTCACCGGAACTTTCTGCCGCTGATGCTGGGGAATTTCATCGAGTCCAACCCTCTGCCGGTAAAGGCCGTGCTCGCAATGATGGGAAGGATTGAAGAAATCTACCGGCTGCCCATGCTGCCCATGCGTCGCGATATGCGGTCCAAGTTGCAGAAGATCGCGGCCGATGTGGGGTTAATCAGCAAGCCCGCTGCGCCGGTCGCCGAGGCCGCGGATTTCTACGTCTACGAGAACTGGCTGGCTGGGCCGCACAAGATCGTGCTGCATCGCTCCGCTTGCAGCCAGTGCAACCATGGCAAGGGACGTCCGGCGGGTCACGATGCCAACCATGCCCGCTGGCATGGACCATATCCAACGCTCAGCGAAGCGCGCGAGGCATCGCAGCACATGGCCGGCGTGCTGATTCGTAGCGAGTGCAAGTGCATTTGATTTCAGATCTCAGATTTTGGATTTCAGATTGAAAACGCTTAGATTTTTGCTTGCCGAACGAAAGCTCCATCGCCTTGCAATCTGAAATCTAAAATCTGCAATCTGAAACCCTTTCTTTTATACTTCCCTACTCATGTCCTCACTGCAAGCTGCGATTGAACGCCTGGCCACGCTGGGCGAGGTGGAACAGAATCCTGACGCACGCAAAACGTTCCTCGAGTTCCGTGAACAACTAACTAAGGGCGAGATCCGGGCCGCCGAAAAGATCGACGGCGACTGGAAGGTAAACGCCTGGGTGAAACAGGGCATTCTGCTGGGCTTCCGGCTCGGTGAACTCACCTCGATGGGAGACGCCGCGCTTTCCTTCGTTGACAAGGACACTTTCCCTGCCCGCCAGTTTTCCCTAGCTGATAAGGTCCGTGTCGTTCCGGGAGGGTCGTCGGTGCGTGAGGGAGCTTATGTCGCGCCTTCGGTGATCTGCATGCCCCCCATGTTCATCAATGTCGGCGCCTACGTGGACGAAGGCACGATGGTGGATTCGCACGCACTCGTCGGCTCGTGCGCGCAGATCGGCAAACGGGTGCACTTGAGTGCGGCCGCGCAGATTGGCGGCGTGCTCGAGCCAGTCAACGCCGCGCCGGTCATCATCGAAGATGATGTACTGGTAGGCGGCAATTGCGGCGTTTATGAAGGGACACTGGTGCGGAGTCGAGCGGTGCTGGGAGCGGGCACGATCCTGACCCGGTCGACGCCGCTCTACGACATCGTACGCGGCGAGGTCTACAAGGCAACAAGCGAAAAGCCTCTGGAAGTGCCGGAAAACGCCGTGGTAGTCCCCGGATCACGAGCGGTGAAGAAAGGACACGCGGCGGAGTGGAATCTTTCGCTCTACACACCGGTGATTGTGAAGTATCGCGACGAAAAAACCGATCGCGGAATTGAGCTGGAAGAATGGTTGCGTTAGACCCCTTGTCCGATTAAGTGATACTGGTTTAGCTGCCACTGATTTGACCGACAAGAACTTTCAGTTTGCCGACGACGCTTTCTACTTTGATCTGCCCCAATTTCTCTATCACTGCGTCGGCTTCCTGCAAACCTGACGCCGGATATGTGCTCGTGATTCCGACCGCTTTCATTCCTCCTGCGTGGGCGGCGCGAATGCCGGCGGGAGCGTCTTCGATAACCAGGCACTCAGCGGGATTCATCCCCAGCAACTTGGCTCCCATCCGGTAGGGTTGCGGATCGGGCTTGCCCTTTGACACGTCGTCCGCTGAGACCAGCACGTTCGGAATGGGCAGATTGCCAAGCTTCAGTCGTGCCGTCGCCAGATAACGAGTGCCGGACGTGACCACACACCAGTGTCCTTCGGGAATGGACGCGAGCAAGTCCGCGGCGCCGGACATGACCGAGACGCCTTCCTGATCGTCCGCCTCGCGCTTTTCGAGCATGAGTGCTTCCGCTTCCGCGTCGAGATGCGGGGCAAGTCGTCTCACGATTTCAATGGTGCGGACTCCGTGCGCGATATCCAATACTTTCTGCGGATCGATGTTGTTATCTTCCGCCCACCGGCGCCACTGGCGGGTGACAGAGCCAGTGGAGTCCACGAGGACTCCGTCGAGGTCAAAGAGAATTGCGGTGCAGTTGAAGATTCCCATGGTTGGTTTTTCTTTGCGAAGAAACTCTCACGACGGCAAGGCCTTCGGCGAGTCGGTCACTACGATCAGCTTTCTGTCGTCCTTCCGGCTGCGAATTTCCATGTGGCGTTTGCGGAAGTGCGAGCGGGCGCGTTCTCCCCATGCGCGAACGAAGTAGTAATTCAAGCCCGCGCCGATGATCGAGCTCGCGAGAGGCATGATTCGTCCCGCCCACTTCTCCACGACTTCCCTGCTGGCCTGTGCGGCAATGCGCTGGATGACGCGTGGGACGAACCGGCTGACTACTTCCTTCTCAAGCAGCTCGCGGCTGATGTCGACACCGGCGGCGGTGGCGGCGGCAATCCATAGCTCCGCGGTCTCTTCTTCGGTGTTGAATTCGAAGCCGTAGATCAGGCTGAGCTTCTGAATGGTGCGCAAGGTCACAGCTGACAGGATTCCCATGTCTGGGATGATGGTCATCAGACCGCCGAGTCCGAATCCGGCGCCTTCGGCGGCGGCGACTTTCATCCCGCTGCGAATGACGCGGTGCGCCAGATCGTCGAGGTGTTCGACGTCTACGGAATATACGCCCTGAAAATTGGTGATCGGAAGACCGTAGGCGGCGCGCACTTGCAGCAAGAACTTGTTGGGATCGACCTTGACGGTTTCGTAGGCGCCGTGAAAGCCGCGGCGCAAGCCGTCTTCGACCCGCCGTCGCAGCCATGTTTTGCGCTCCTGCTCAACCATGTAGTTCAACCTTATCGCAGATGACGGCTGCTGGGAAGATTACGGTGGCGTGTGGCGCGAGCGCCCTCGCTCGTGCAGAATCACCTGGGTGCTGCCACACGAGCGTGGTAGCTCGCGTCTACATTGCTTGTGCTACGATCAATGCACCGCATGCCAACTGGAAAATTGCACATCGTACCCCTCGGAGGCCTGGGCGAGTTCGGAATGAACTGCATGGCCGTTCGTTGGGGTGACGATATTATCGTCATCGACGGCGGCCTGATGTTTCCCGAGGCCGAATTGCTGGGCGTCGACATTGTTGTTCCCGATATCTCCTACCTGACCGAGAATCGCCAGAAGGTCAAAGGCATCGTTCTTACTCATGGTCACGAGGACCACATCGGCGCGCTGCCTTGGATTCTCAGCGAGCTGAACGTACCGGTGTGGGGTACCGAGTTCACCCTGGCCTACGTCGAAGACAAGCTCGAAGAGCACGGATTGCTCGACGACGCCGACCTGCGGGAAATCCGCGCGGGCGAAAGTTTCAAAATCGGACCATTCACTATCAATCCTATTCAGGTTACGCATAGCCTGGTGGATTGCGTGGCTCTGGCCGTCCACACGCCGCTGGGAGTGATTATTCATACCGGCGATTTCAAAGTCGACCCTACGCCTACTGACAACCGCTTATTTGATCTGCATGCATTTGCCGAGTATGGCAAGACCGGCGTGCTGGCGCTGTTTCAGGACTCGACCAACGTCGAGCGCCAGGGTTACACGCCGAGTGAACGCGCCGTGCGACGGAAGTTTGACGAAGTATTCGCGCACACCAAGAAGCGCCTGTTCATTTCATGTTTTTCGTCTTCGATCCACCGCATCAAGCTGGCGGTCGAGATGGCCTGGCAGCACGGACGCAAAGTGGCATTTGCCGGGCGCTCGATGAACAATTCTGCTGAGATTGCGGAGGATCTGGGTTACATCGAGATTCCCGAGGGCCTACTGATCCATCCCGGCGAGATGAAGAACTTTCCGCCGGAAAAGGTCTGCGTACTGATTAGCGGAACCCAGGGCGAGCCCATGTCGGCGCTTTCACGCGCGGCGGTGGATAATCACAAACACGCCAAGATCGAAAAGGGCGACACGGTCATGCTCTCGTCGCGGATCATTCCGGGCAACGAGAAAGCCATCTATCGCATGATCGATCACCTCTTCCGGCGCGAGGCGCATGTGATTTACGACGATGGTTCGTCGCCGCCGGTACACGTCAGCGGACACGCCAGCCAGGAAGAATTGAAGCTGATCATCAACCTGGTAAAGCCAAAGTATTTCATCCCCATCCACGGCGAGTACCGGCAGTTGAAGCTGCACGCAGAGATGGCAGCCGCGATGAAGGGCTCGGTCGGAAACGTGATGCTGATCGAGAGTGGCGACATTCTCGAGTTCGATGAACTGGGAGCGCGCAAGGCTGGCCGGGTAAATGTGGGCAGGGTCTGCATCGACTCTGGATCGCGTACCGACGTTGTGGAAGACCTGATCGTCAAAGACCGGCGTCACCTGAGCGAGGACGGCATCGTGCTACCGATTATTGCCATCAACAAGCTGACGGGTAAGGTCGAAACTTCGCCCGAGATTGTGACGCGCGGATTCTCCCCGGGAGAAGATGGATTCGTCGATGGGGCGCGGCAGATCGTAATGCAGACGCTGGAACTTTCGAGTGCGGAAGAAAAGGGCGATTACGGCGTGATCAAGGAAAAGATTCGCACTGATCTAAAGCGCTATATTTCGAAGCAGACACAGAAGCGTCCGCTGGTCATGCCGGTGATTTTGGAAATCTAGAAGTTGTCATCCTATAGCGGAGGATGACAGTGGAGACACTCCCATCGTCACTCTCAACGACATTCGCGAAGCACAATCTCGCTTGCGCGGCGTTGCGGTTCGCACCCAGCTGATTCCGTCGCATCTCCACGAGTCAGCCGACCTTAACGACAGTCGTCAGCTTTATCTCAAACCGGAAAACCTGCAGCCTATCGGATCTTTCAAACTGCGGGGCGCCTACAACAAAGTCGCCTCCCTCCCGGAGAAAGAGCGTAGCCGCGGCGTCATCACCTATTCCAGCGGCAATCATGCCCAGGGCGTGGCCTATGCCGCGCGGGCACTGGGGCTGAAAGCTGTCATCGTGATGCCGGGAAATGCGCCTGCTGTCAAACGCGAGGCAACCCTTGCACTGGGCGCGGAGATCATACTGGTGGGCCCGGCGAGTTCGGAGCGGCAAGCCAAAGCCGAAGAACTGGCTGCACTGCATGGATACGTGATCGTGCCGCCTTACAACGACGAAATGATCATCGCGGGTCAAGGCACCATGGGACTGGAAATTCTGGAAGACTTACCGGAAGTAGGGACCGTGATCGCGCCCGTCGGCGGAGGCGGAATGCTCAGCGGAATCGCAACAGCGATCAAGCTCAGCAGGCCGTCCGTGAAGGTTATTGGCGCGGAGCCGGAACTGGCGGCGGATGCGCAGGCCAGCTTGCGGTCCGGCAAGATTGTGCATTCTCCGGCGGAAGAAACGACGCGGACGCTCGCCGACGGGTTGCGGACCCAGAGTATCGGGGCGCTCAACTTTGAACACATTCGTCGATATGTCGACGATATTGTGACTGTGAGCGAGGCCGAAATCCGAAAGGCGACCCGGATGCTGGCTGCCGATCCGAAGACGTTGGCGGAGCCGAGCGGGGCGGTGGCAGTGGCTGCGTTCTTGTTCCATCGGGACGAGTTGCCCAAGACAACCGTGAACGTTGCCGTGATCAGCGGCGGAAATATTGAGGCGGAGACACTGGCGGAGCTGAGGAGCGAGCGAGCATGACGCCAACCGGCAGGGGCGACACTTTGTCCAAAGCTTATCTAGCCCTCTGTTTTCTTCTAGCGCTTGCTTCTACCGTTCCCTCGGCCGCTGCCACCTACGAGCGCGGCGCTGTCGTACGCGTGGCACAGATCTATCTCTCGCCAGACACCAGTTCCGCGAAGCTGGCGGAAATGGATCGGGGACGCGAAATCATTGTCCTCGAAACCAGCCGCGAGTGGGTCCACGTTGAAGCCAATCTCACAGAGGAACGGACCGTAACGGGCTGGGTGCTCGATAAAGGTGTAGTTCGGGCCTCGACTCCGAACGGCGACAAAGTCTTGTTTGGCGAGGCGGTGGACTCGGAAGATCAGGCGAGCCGCAGGCATGGGCGTAACGGCGCTGCGCAGGACGCCATGCGGCTTTACTACTCTGTAGCCGACTATTTTCCTACTTCGCCGCTGGCGGGAGAGGCCATGTACCGCTCCGCCGATATCCGCTGGCAGCTGGAAAAATCGGATGTATCGTCCCGGCCGTCGGCCCGCGAGCGCGAGTCTTACTTGCGCGAAGGCATGGAAGAGAAATACATGAAAGAGGTCATCAAGAAATTTCCCGGCTCCAAGTGGGCCGACCTGGCCGCTTTCCATTTGATCGACAACAAGCTGTGCGGCGACTGGCAAGGTAGTTCGAAGTGTCCGGTGAAAGAATCGGAGATGTACGAGAAGTACGCCACGGAGCATCCTCAGTCTCCGGCGGCTGCCGAGGCGTTATACGACGCCGCATGGCGATGGTCGGCTCTGATCGAGATTTACAAGACGGAAGAAGAACCGAAAAAGTCCGACGATGCGCGCAACCGTGCGATCGCACTTGCGCAGAAGGCGGCTTCGCAGACTGCGTCAGAGGACTGGTCGTCACGCGCCCAGCGATTGCTCTACCTGATCGATCAAGGTATCCCGACTTACGGAAACGCGACCCAGTGACAGGTAGAAGCCGTCGCCGCATAGTCGGGACAGCCGCAGTCTTCTTCGTGTTCGCGCTCGCGTTCGCGGGCGTAATGATTTCGGTCCCGAGGGGATTAGCGCAAGACTCGGCCGCCAGCGGGAAGATCACACGGCCCGGAGTGAAGGAATTTCAGGTTCCTTTCACTTCCCTCAAATCCGACGCGACATTCAAAATTGGCACGGACGCGGACTGGGTGCAGATCACTGACGATGCCGTTTGGGTAGCCAGCTCGGAACCCCCTTCAGTCCACCGGATCGATCCCAAAACAAACAAGGAAGTTGCCGTCGTGACCGTGCCCGGCGATCCCTGCGCCGGTCTGACATTTGGCTTTGGCAGTCTGTGGGTGCCGTTATGCGGCAAGCCAAACTCGATGGTGCGGGTTGATCCCGCAACCAACCGGATCACAGCCACGCTTCTCATTGGACCGGCGGGCCCAGAAGGCGGAATTGTTGCAAGCCGTGACAGCGTCTGGATCGTGACCGATGATGCCGGAACGCTCGTCCGGATTGACCCCGTGTCGAACAAGATCCGCCAGACAATTTCAATTGCGCCGGGTTCTTACAATCCTGTGTTTGACGGAAGCACGTCTGGAGATGGCACGGTCTGGATCACCGGCGGCATTACCAATATCGTGACAGCCATCGATGCATCATCGGGTACCGTGCTGACCACGGTGCCCGTCGGCCCCAAGCCCAGGTTTCTTGCAGTTGGCGGAGGCTCCATCTGGAGTTTGAACCAAGGCGATGGAAGTGTTACGCGTGTCGATGCGCAAAGCAGAAAAGCAACAGCGACCATCGCAGTCGGCATTCCGGGCCACGGTGGCGACATCGCATGGGGTGGGGGCTTTGTTTGGACCACGGTGTTCGGGGTCCCACTCACTGCGATCGATGGAAAGACCAACAAGATATTCCGCCAATGGGTCGGGGCGGGCGGCGACTCGCTTCGTTTTGGTCATGATTCCGTGTGGTTAACCGATTACAAGCTTGGAACGTTCTCGCGTATACCCTACGCCGAAATTATGAAATCCGAGACTCCGCACTAAGTCTCGTTGCCTTTCCTCATTTCCACAGCAATCGCCGATGCCATTGCGGGCACCGTTGCGCCTTCTGCGATAATGTTTGTCCCACTCTCGGGAGGAAGCTTGAACGATTACCTGCTGTCCGTAGTGTTAGGAATCATTGAGGGACTCACGGAATTTCTGCCCGTCAGCTCGACCGCGCATTTGCGAATTGCCGAGGCGCTTTTTCACCTCAGCTTATCGGACGGCTATTGGAAGATGTATACCATCGTGATTCAGTTGGGAGCGATTCTCTGTCTGCCTGTCTTTTTCCGGGAGAGGATTATGAAATTTCTTTCGACGTTTCCGCAGGGAGAAAACGGCGACCGCAATGCGCTGACCCACCCCCTCGGATTGACTGCGGTTGCCTTTCTTACTACCGCAATTCCTGCGTTTCTTTTGACCAAGATCATCGGCAAACATCTCGAGAGTCTGTACATCATGGGAATGTCGTTGCTGGTCGGTGGCGTTGTGATGTGGGTCGTCGACATCATGAATGCAGACGCAGAAATCGCGGGGCCGAGCGCCCCCGGCGGCCGCATTCACACCTGGAAGATGGAAGCCATGAGCCTGGGCCAGGCGATCTGGATTGGGGCGTGCCAGATTCTGTCGGCGGTGTTTCCCGGGACGTCGCGGTCGATGGCAACGATCGCTGCAGGACAGGTGGTCGGAATGTCGCGGGCGTCAGCTCTGGAGTTTTCGTTTTTTCTTTCGATTCCGACCATGGTTGCGGCGACAGGATACGACTTGCTCAAATCGCTGCGCGGCAAGGGCGCGAACCCGATTGGGGTAGCGCAGATTGATTCTCACGGATGGGTCGTGCTCGCGATTGGCTTTGTGGTTTCATTTCTGGTGGCCTACGCGGCAGTGGCTTGGTTCATTGCCTGGGTACGGAAGCATGGGTTCGCGCCGTTTGCGGTGTATCGGATTGTGGTGGGAATTCTGGTGCTGGCGTTTGCGGCAAGACTTGCGGGCTAGATACCGGTCCAGGAGGGTGCCCCGTCCAAGCTCTTTTTGAGCGGATGTTCTTGGCCAGACGAGCAAAACACTTGCCACCGCCGCACGAGCGGGACGCTCGCGCCTACATTTCACCTGACAGAGGAAACCAACTCGATACTGTTGCTGAATTCCGTCATTGTTGGGCTGCTCTACTCTTGTCATAATTGTTGGGCTCTGGCTTGGACTGACGGCGGTTCCGTCAGTCTGACAAAACATGCCCATGAAGTTTTTCTCACAGATTTTCGCTCCCACGAACAACCGGCGGCTCAATGAGCTGATCGGATTCGTGCTCTGCATCTCGGGACTGCTTTTATTCCTGGCCCTGGCCTCCTATTCTCCGCTTGATCCTTCGTTCAACAGCGCATCCGTATTGACCGGGTCGCAATCCGCGCGCAACTGGGTTGGACTGGTGGGAGCGATTGTCTCCGACCTGATGCTGCAAGCTTTGGGGATTGGCGCATTTCTGGTTCCTGTATTTTTGCTGGCGTTGGGCTCGCGCTGGTTCCGGTCGCGCAAGATCGTTTCTCCGGTCGCGAAATCTCTGGGAGCGGTGTGGCTGCTGGTGTTTGTCCCTGCCTTGCTGGCCCTCATGCCTGGACACGTGCGCTGGGTAGGCGTGATTCCTATGGAAGGGTTAGCCGGACGGATCGTCGGCGATGTCCTCATCCATTACTTGAATTTGGCCGGCGCATATATTGTTTGCGCAACGGTTCTGGCGGTAGCGCTTTACATGACTACCGCGTTCTCTTTCTCTGCCCTGCAAGTCTGGGCGCCTACCCGTTTCGCATTTGTTGTCGCGCTCTGGAACCGTTACAAGGATTGGCAGGACGACCGGGCGAAAAAGAGGATGCAGAAGGAGCTGGAGAAGCGGCGGGCGACCCGTCCAACGATCACGGCGCAACTGGTTCCTGCGCGTCCACCAGTCACTCAGTCTCCGGCGTATGTGCCCGAGGCAGTGAGAGTCACTGGAATTGACCGCATGACGGTGGCTGAACGCGGTGAGGAGCGTCCGCACGAGGTACCGGCGCCACGAAATGTTCCCGCCGCAATTGTTCCGGATGTTGAAGTCACGGAGCGGGCCGACACCGGAAGCAAGCCCAAGACCACCATGCCGCGGATCGCGGCTGGCGGCTTCAAGCTTCCTCCGAGCAGCTTGCTGAATCGTCCCGACGGGCAACAGGCCGTCGATGCTGACGAACTAAAGTTGACCGCGCAGGTGCTTACGGAGAAATATTCGGAATTTGATGTTCACGGGCAGGTGACCCAGATCAATCCCGGGCCGGTGGTCACGACGTTCGAATACAAGCCTGAAGCTGGGATCAAATACAGCCGCATCACTAATCTCACCGACGACCTGTGCCTGGCGCTCAAAGCGGAAAGCATTCTGGTGGAGCGTATGGCGGGCAAGTCGACCGTCGGGATTCAGGTTCCCAATCGTGAGCGCGAGATTATTTGGCTGCGCGAGAACATTGAATCTTCCGAGTTCATCGGCACCAAATCAAAGCTTACGCTGGCTCTGGGCAAGGACATCAACGGACGGATCGTCACCGCCGATCTCGCGGGCATGCCTCACCTTTTGATTGCGGGTTCGACCGGCGCGGGCAAGAGCGTGGCCATCAACGCCATGATCATGTCCATCTTGTACAAGGCCACGCCCGATCAGGTGCGGTTGATCCTGGTGGATCCGAAGCGTCTGGAGCTGGGCAATTATGAAGGCGTGCCACATCTTTTTACGCCGATCATTACCGAACCTAAGCTGGCTGCCAATGCACTGCGGAACGCGGTTCGCGAGATGGAACGCCGCCTGAAACTGCTTGCTGAAAAAGGCGTGCGCAACATGGAGCAGTACAACAAGCTGTTCGATGACGAAGGCACGCGTAGCCTGTTTGGCGACGATTCCGAAGACCGGCCGTTGCCCTATATCGTTATCATCATCGACGAGTTGGCCGACCTGATGATGCTGGACTCGGGTAATGTGGAAGAGTCGGTCACGCGCCTGGCCCAGATGGCCCGAGCGGTAGGCATTCACCTGGTGCTGGCAACGCAGCGTCCGTCGGTCGATGTGATTACCGGACTGATCAAAGCCAACTTCCCTGCCCGCATCTCGTTCCGTGTGGCCACCAAGGTTGATTCACGCACTATTCTCGACTCCAACGGCGCTGAGGCTCTTCTGGGCAAGGGCGACATGCTCTACCTGCCGTCCGGGTCATCTCGGCTGCATCGATTGCACGCACCCTTCGTCACCGAAAAGGAAATCGCAGCGGTGGTCGAGTTCTGGCGAGCTCAGGGCCTGGCCGAGTACGAAGAGAAATTCCTGCAGGCTCCGAAAGACGAACATGGACCGGGCGAAGGCGGTTCTTCGGGCGAAGTGGGTGAAGAGGAGAACGATCCGCTCTACAACGACGCAGTTCGCCTGGTGATCGAGTTCGGCAAAGCCTCGACTTCCCTGCTGCAGCGTCGATTGCGAATTGGTTATGGACGCGCTGCCCACTTGATCGATCTGATGGAGCGCGACGGCATCGTGGGCGCGGCGGATGGCCCCAAGCCGCGTGAAGTGCTCAAGAGACCTGACTGGATTTCTGAAGTTGAAGAGTCGATGCGGTAGATCGTCGAATCGCTCTCAGGCTTTTACCTGGAATCTCTACTCTCCTGATGAGACAGCGGCTCTGCGGTGCCTCCAAGGTGTTTAGCCAGAAACGCTTCCGTCGCTGCAAACCACTTTTCGCGATTTTCAGGACGGACGAAGCCGTGACCCTCGTCGGGAAATACGATGTACTGTACGTCCTTTCCTGCTTTGCGGAGAGCTTCGACCATCTGATCGCTCTCGGCTTTCACAACTCTGGGATCGTTCATTCCTTGTCCAATCAGCAACGGAGCCTTGATCTGCTGCACCTTGAACAATGCTGAACGTGATTTGAGAAATTCCTCTTCCTCGAGCTTTCCCACCCGGCGCTCCCATTGCAGTCGATAGAGGGTCCAGTAAGGCGGAAACGATTTCAGCAAACTCACGAGGTTCGACGCACCGTAAGACTCGGCCCCACACACAAACTCATCGGGCGTAAATGCCACGGCAATCAGAACCGCATATCCGCCGTAGCTTTCGCCGTAAATACACGTTTTGCCTGGGTCAGCAAAACCTTGTTCGATGGCCCAGCGTTTTCCATCAAGTAGGTCGGTACTCATTTTCCCGCCACGTTCGCGGAAACCAGCTTGAAGTACCTTCTTGCCGTAACCAGTCGATCCCCGAAAATTAATCTGAAGAACGGCGTATCCACGATTGGCGAACAACTGCACAGTGTCATCGTATCCCCAATGATCGCGGTCGTAGGGGCCACCGTGGGGATAGACGATCAAGGGAAATTTGCGTTGTTCGCTTTCTGGCACTGCGGGCAATGTCAGGTACGCATGCAGCGAGAGTCCGTCACTGGCTTTGAACGTCACGGGACGCATCTGCGCAAGCTTGTACCGCTCCAGTTCCGGACGGTCGACAAAGAGCAAGTCCGCCTTCTTTTTCAGGCGCGAATACAGATAAAACGCGGTCGGGCCATCATCTACGGTATAGGCGACGGTCCAGACACTATCGCTGTGGTCACGACTCACAATTTCGAAATCGCCCCGATGCGCTTTTCGCAGGACTTCAAAGTCGGCGGCCAGGTCCGGGCCAAAAGCCTCCCACTCATTGTGATCGCGGTTGAATTGCGTGGCCTGTAGTTCGTGGGTGGCGGGATGAACCAGAATCTTTCCCGCGTCAAACTGCCTTTCCCTGTCTTCCGCCAGTACACGGGTCGCAGCAGAGCGAACGTCCGTGGCGAGCAACTGGCCAATATCAGCTTTGGCGCTTGATGTGTACCAGACATCGCGGTCATCGGCACTGAACGCTAGCAATTCCCCGTCAACGTCATCTGGCCCCCAACCGGTCAGCCGATGCCATGGTGATTGCTCATCATCGCGGACCCGGATTTCCGCTCCGCTGTCCGGCAATCTCGCCAGAGCGGCCCTGACCCGCAGGTGGTGATCGGCTATGTAGTACTCGACGTCGCCAGGGTTTTCCGCGAGTAGCGTTCGCTGTCCCGACTTGAGGTCCAGCAGATAGGCGTCGTGAAAACGGGCGTCGCGTTGGTTGAGCGCGATGACCAATTGGTCCGGAAACTCTGCAGATTGCGCGATGACTCGCGCCTGCAGCTGACCCGGCGTCAAATCGCGAGCCCCAGTTCCATCCCCACGGACCGACACCTGAAAGAGGTGCCAGTTTTCATCGCCATCGTGGTCCTGCAAGTAGATAAGGTGCTGGCTGTCTTCCTGCCAAAGGAACTGGCGAATCCCACGTTTGGGGTCGCGCGTTAAAGGACGCGCGGATGCCGCAGGCTGGCTAATACCTCGAACCCAGACATTGAGGACGTTGTGACTCGGCATGATCCAGGCCAGCATCTTGCCGTCCGGCGAGACTTGCGGCAGCATGCGTTCGGGATTACCGAACAGCACTCTGCGCTGGATCAGTGGTGGTCTTTCGCTGGGAAAAGCTACTGACGAGAGAAGAAAGGTTAATACAACGAATTGCCTAAACATGAGTGGGTCCGAGACTCTTCATTGGCAATAACTTCAGGCTCCCGTGGATTCTGATTTCAATCCCCGGATTGCCAGCACCGCCAGCACAATCACCGCCAGAATCATTGCCAGCCACATGACTGCTTTGTGCCGCTCTGACCACGGGCGTTCGTCCGGGCGACTCGCGTATGCTTCGTTGTGCGCGCCAGGCCCTAACTCGGCTTTGGCCGCAGCTGGATCAGCCTTGAAGAACTTCGCGTAGTCGTAGACTGGAGCTTCAAGTTTGTCGTCGCCGTAGTAAAGCTTTAGCTGCGACTTACCTTGCGCATCGAAATATACGCGGCGCTCGAGCGAGAGTAATTCGACGACTGAAATCGCTAGCGGCGGATTATCTCCGTTGTCTACCGTGACCTTCAGCTGGCCGGAAGTCTGTCCGCCAACTGGAACATCCAGCTCTTCCGAGACGACTGTCGTGCCGGCGCGATTGATCCGCACTCGTGTGATGTCACTACCTGTTCCGTAATGGTTGTCGTTGGCATCCGAAAACATGACGGCCCTACGGAAGTTCAACTGCTTGGGATCGACGTGAAAACGAATCCGGTCTACTGGGACTTTCGCGGACGAATTGCACACGATGACGGTGGTCCGTCCGACTTGAGAGGGCACCCCGCACGATCCCACGCTAGTCCAGGCGGCCGTGGTTTCCTGCAGGTTGTAAACTGACGCGCCTTTGACCTGGGCTGGAGTGATGCCGGTCGACAATTTGACGTGGAGGGTACGGAAGCTTGAAGGCGGCAGCTTCAGCACTACATTCGATCCCAGTTCTTCACGGGTGAAGTCATAGAGAGTGGAAGGCGGCAGCTGGGTCACAGTCTTCGAGGCGGCCTCATTGCTGCCTGCTACCGATGCGGTTATTACGAAGTCCTTCGCGTCGAGCTGCAAGCGGATTCGGTCGTACTCGGGGATCTGTCCCAGGTCGAGGTCAAACTCGGTGTGACCGGCGGCGCTGCCCAGATTGAGGAGTCTCGCCGGGTCCTCGTGCGTAAAAGTGCCTCCTCGTTGTTCACTGAGGGCGTATTGCACCTGGGATTCACCGTCGTAAATCCGGAGATCGGCCAGGTCGGGTCGTGCGCGCATCCACATTTCTTCGTCGACGATGAAGTAATTCTGGGGACTCGCCTGAACCGTATGAATGTCACGGACGTTGGTGAAATAAGAGATCGAAGGCTCGTGGACGACGTCACTGAGCGCCACAGTCAACGCGAATGCGACGGCGAGGGATCTCATGTTCTGGCAGGACCTGTTTCAGAATGCGCGCCAGAGAGCTTGAGCCAGTCTCGTTGGTACACAAATGAAATCGCCAGTAGCAAGACTCCCAGCACGATGAAGCTTACGATGCGGTATCCGCGGTCCAGTTCCGACACGTCGTACAGAAAGACTTTGCCGATGGTGAAGGCGATCAACGCCAGCGCTTGCCAGCGTACGAATGCCGAACGCCGCCAGAAACCGATGGCCATCAGCATGGCGCCGTAGGACATCCACAGAGCCGAGTAGGTGAAGTCGCGGGCGATTTTCACATGATTCCAGTTTGTCCAGGCGGACGAATTCCATTGCCCCTGAGGACGCAGATTCGTCAGCTCCTGCGAGTAGTAGTCGGCAACTTCGCGACTCAACGCAATCAGAGCCAGCGCATTCAAGGCGATTACGGAAATCATCGCGGCTGTGTGTCCGGCTTCATCTTTTCGGCGGCTGCCGAACCAAGCGACCGCGCCTAGCACTGCGATAGCAGTCGCGTACGTTGCCATCCGCGTGTTAAAGATCGGAGTGGTGATATAGAAATTATCGATCAGGAGCAAGCGGCCTACACCGAGGGCCAGCGCGCCGATCACAAATGCGTTGAGCAGTTCGGAATGAATACGGTCGGCTACCCACAACAGCACGGCCGCTTCGACGAACCATCCCATGGTGACCCAATGAGCGTCGAGGCGAATAGGAATTGCGACCGTGATAAATCCGATAGCCAGCGCCAGGTGCAAGAGATCCACAGTTTTCGCCGTTTCTGCACTTGCCGCACGGACACGCGACTTGCGGCTGAGGAAGATGTAGAGCGCGGCCAGAGCCAAGGCGAACCATGCCGTGTCCTTGGTTCCGATCTCCTCGAACATGACGTAGATTTGCAGAAAATAGCCTGCCGCATTCACCACGGCGATCAGGGGAGGGACGAGATCCGACCACCTTCCCTTCTCCGCCGGACGCGCCACCATCGGGGCCACGGCAAAGATGGCGAAGAACAGGGTGGCAAAGCCGACAGTCATCCGTAATTGCGTCAAATCGTAGAAACTCGAGTACCAGCCGACGTAAAGCGACATCGTGCCTACGTAGCTCAGGACTAGCAGGCGTCGCCACGGCTTCAGGACCAGCAGTGCCAACGCCCCCAAGTCCAGAATGGCGACGTAAGCGAACAGCGCGACTTCACGGTTCTGGCCGGTGGAGAGCAGCAGGGGTGTGCTGAAGCCTCCGATTAAGGCAAATGCAGCAAGAATTTCCGCATCCTGGGTCCAAGCCATGACTGCCGTGGCGGCAGTCACCGCAAACATCATCATGAAGGCGACGCTGCCCGGCACGAGGTTGTAAACCTGAAACGCGGCGTACAGCGAGAGATAAAGGACTCCGATCCCGACCGCCTTCAAGGAATAAGAAAAGACGCGATATCCGCGGCGGCGAAAGACCTCGCTCCAGCCCACGACGGCGATCCCGGCCAGAAGTCCGATGGCGACCCGTCCGGAGGGTCCGATCCAGTTGTTGTCGAAAGCAAATTTCAGGAAGTAGGAAACGCCGATCAAGACTGCCGTGATGCCGATACGGTTCAGCCAGTGGGAACCGATGCGGGATTCAAGATCGGGGCTCGCCTGCTTTGCCGATGAGATTTGGGGCGACGCAAGAATCGCCGGGGCGGTCGGCGCCGGCGGAGCGGACTTTGGTTCGAGTGCAGGTGGGGATGCTTTTGCAGTGGCCGGGGCTTCGACGGCAACCCCGGGTTGCAAGTTCAGTGCGCGCTCAAGGCGAAATACGCGAGCAGTGAGTTCGGCCACCAGCCGGCGCAGCTCTTGCAGTTCGCCGTCAGAACTAGCCACCTAACCTCCGGGTGGTGGGTCAGTTTGAAAGCATGAACCACCAAGGACACGAAGGTACACGAAGAAAACCCCTAAGCCTAAAGCCTTCGTGATCCTTCGTGTCCTTTGTGGTTTATTGGGTTTTGTGGATCGTATCGTGAAACCGACCCACTACCAACCCTCCGGGAAACTGATTTCCAGAGCATTATCTGCGAAACTGGAACGGTTTAACAAATTATTCGAAGGGACGAACCATGAAGTGTCTGACGGAATACTTGAAGTTTCATACCCGCTCTCATCGCGCTTACGTGCACATTACGCCGCAGGTCGAGGAGATTGTCAACAAAAGCAAGGTGAAGGAAGGGATGGTGCTGGTTTCAGCGATGCACATCACGGCTGGCGTCTATGTGAATGACAACGAGAGCGGGCTGATCAAAGACATCGATCAATGGCTGGAAACGCTGGCGCCGTTCCGCAAGGACTACAAACATCACGACACCGGCGAAGACAACGGCGATTCGCATCTGAAAGCGCTGCTAATCCATCACGAAGTCATTGTGCCGATCACTGCGGGCAAACTTGATCTGGGAACCTGGCAGCGGATCTTCTACGCCGAGTTCGACGGACAACGGGATAAGCGGGTGATTGTGAAGGTCATGGGTGAGTGAGGGGAAGTAGACAGAACACACCCAGATCATCTACGTCGAAGGGCCGTAGGGCCGGTCGTCTTTCCGAAGAGCTTCTCTCCGCGGGTGACTCAGCGTTTTACGTCAGCGCTTTACGTTTACGTCCGGATCCGCACTCATTGCCAGGTTTGCCCGGCTCTGAATCGTGTAGTGAAAGGTGGCGTATGGCGTACCCCGTTTGACCGGTCCTGAGCTGACGCAACCTCCTGCTGGAACTTCGTATTGGCATTGCTCAAAGGGCGAACTGCCTTCCTCGAACTTCACCACAAAGGCGTCGCCCGTCGAGCGCCACTCGACCTCGTCTCCTGCCACTGTGCTTACGTTGACGGCTTCGCAATCTACATCGCACTCGTCGAAAATGTTCACTCGGACCAAAGCTGGTTCTCTTCGTGCGGGCATGGTTACCTCCATTACCTGAAAAGGTGTCTAAGCGCCCCCTTACTGCTTAGCGCCGCGTAGTATAGCCTGAAATGCGGGGTCTCCGCGTAAATGATCGAAGTCCGGGATTGTGGTGATTTCACTCGCCGACAGACCGGCGCCTAAAGCCTTGCGCAGACACTGGATAGTGCGATCCTTGTCCCCGAAATGGTTGTAGACCAGGGCCCCTCGAAATTCTACTTTTGGACTTGCCGGCGCGAGCGCCTCTGCCTTCTGCAAGGAAGCCAGCGCGTCCTGCTTCCTATCGATCATGGCCAGATAGGTCGCCCGGAATGCCCAGATGCGACTGTCCCGAGGATTTACTCGCAGCTCTTCGTCGGCGAGACGGATCGCCTCACGGTAGGAATCCATGGCGTTCTGCCGCTTGTCCGGAACCAGGTAGTACGCATCTCCCAGATTGCCCCAACTGAGCCAGCTGGTCTTTTCGAACTTCAGCCCTTCTTCGAAATTGCGGGCAGCCTCGTCGTACTTCCGCATGAGGAAATATGCGTTGCCCAGGTTGTCATAGACTTCGACGGTGGGGCGGATCGATAAGGATTTCTGCAATACTTCGATTGCCTCCGAATACCGTCCCAGCAGGACATACATCGCGCCGAGGTCGGAGTAGCCGCGGGAATTGTCCGGCGCCAGAGTGGTGACTTCCTGGAACATTTTTGCAGCATCCTCATAGTGCAACTGCTCCCAGTAGAAAACACCCAGCCAGCTGTAACTCGCCCAATACTGCGGACGCAGACTGATGGCTTTGCGGAATGTGGCTTCGGCCTCGCCTGGCTTGTTCAGCTTTTGATAAACGTCGGCCAGGCCGCGAAAGGTTTCGTCACTGGTGGGATCAAGTGTCGTTGCTCTCTGGAATTGAGCAACCGCTTTCTCGTACTGTCCGGTCGTTCGGTAGACATTTCCCAGACAGGTATAACCTTCCGCCAGGTTCGGGGACATACTCACTGCCTGATCGCAAGCTGATCTGGCTTTATCCATCCACTCGCTGGTTCCCTGCCCTTCGTCGTAGCCCAGCCAGTAGGCTTTGCCGAGCGCGGCGTAGGCCTCGGCATATCTTGGGTCAAGAGTGAGGGCGCGATTGAAGGCGGAAATCGCGCTGTCGATGTTCTCGTGCTTGTGATAGTCGAGCAAGTATCCGCGGCCACGGAGATACTGGTCATAGGCCGATGGATCTCCCGTCCCGTGTGCAGCAAGGACTACACGATCGTTGCTCTTGATGGCCAAGCCCAGCATGTGCAGGGTGCCGTCAACGACACGGTCCTCGACAGCGAAGGCATCGCTGACGTCGGCGTCAACCGTCTCGGCGTGCAGTTGGCGATTGGTCTTCGCATCCACCAGGGTGTAGGTCACGCGTACTTTGTTGCCCGAGTTGTGCAGGCTTCCCTCGAGTACCAGTCCGACGCCGAAATTCTTTCGAGCCTGCTCTACGCTAGACACACCTTCGGCCCGGACCTCGCTGGTCGGAACCACTTGCAGAGGATAGCTATCCGTCAGCTGCGTGAGCTTGGCCGTGACCGTTTCGGTCAGACCGTTGCAGAATGCGCGGCTGCTCGGGTCGTCCGCCATTGGCGAGAAGGGCAGGACCGCCAGTTGTACCGGCGTGGAAAATTCGCTGATCTGGTCGATCCTTCGGCCTGACTTCGCCTGCCAATAAAAAACTCCGGCAAGCAATGCGGCTCCGACCACGCCCGCCGCCCAGGGCCAAATCCGTCTTTTCGGACGGCCCTCGACACGCTGAGGCACAACCTGCGCCAATCCTGAAGTTGTCAGACCACTGCGAACCTGGTGCAGAGCGTCCAACAGATCCTGAGCGCTGGCATAGCGCTGTCCCGCATCCTTTGCCATCGCCTTGTTGACCAACGCTTCCAAATCGCGAGAGACCGAACGATTGAAAATGCGAATCGATGCCGGAGTCTCACCGCGGATGCGATCGGTGGTCGCGACGAAACTACCAGCCATGAAAGGGTGCTGACCGGTCAGGACTTCGTAGAAGACGACGCCCAGAGAAAAAATGTCGGCGCGGCCGTCCGGCGCCTGCTCCAGTAACACCTCGGGAGACATGTAAGCAGGAGTGCCCGCGAAAGTTCCCGAACGATCGACGGTCGAACTCTGGTCGGAGCGCGGCAAATGCTTGGCGACTCCAAAATCCAGAATTTTTACGTTGCCGGTGGGCGTGAGCATGATGTTTTCCGGCTTGATGTCGCAGTGAACGATCCCTTGGCGATGCGCCGATACCAGTGCTTCCGCGCACTGGGTGGCGATGGTGAAGAACTCGTCCAGCGATAAGGGCTGCCGCAGGCGCTGGCGCAGGTTCTCCCCTTCTACATATTCCAGAATGAGAAAGATCTCGCCATGTTCTTCAAACACGTCATAAACAGAGGCCACGTGAGCGTCGCCGAAGCGAGACGCACGTTCTGCTTCTTCCAGGAAGCGATGACGATACAGAGAGTCGGCCCGCAACGAAGGAGCGAGACGCTTGAGAGCGACTGGGCGTTTAAGCTTGGTGTCTTCGGCGCGATAAACCTCGCCCATCCCGCCCTGGCCGAGCCGGTCCACGATGCGGAAGCGCCCGACCACAGTGCCACACAGGGAATCCTGTGGTTGGGTAGAACTCGCCAGAGATGGCTGACGCTCCGCCATAAAAGAGTCGAGGTTCAAGAATTAAGAAAAACAGCGTCCCGGGGATGGGGACACCCCTGCCGGGCCGCCGTTGGCCAATCTTACTCTTGGGTTAGGGGGTGGGCAATCCAGACAAATGGCTTGAACGGAATGTGACGGCCTATCGGCACACATGACCTCGAATCGGCAGGGTCCTGAGATTATTCCGGAGAGGGAGCTCAACTTATTCAGCCAGTTACGCTACATCCCTCATGTTTAGGTTGCGGCATGCGGCGTGCATGATAAGTGGCAACCAGCTCACCAGGCTTAAGGTCCAGCCCAGGAGACCCTCAATGCTCCACAAATGCGCTAATCCAACGTGTCCCAGACCTTTCCGGAGCCTCAACAACGGAAAGCTCTTTCTGATCGAGATCGATCATCCTCTTGCAGTTCCGCACAACAGCTCAACCACCATTCGTAAAGACCGCAGCGCGCGCCGGATGGAGCGCTACTGGCTGTGCGACGACTGTTCCTCTCTTCTCACCCTGACCTTTCAACGCAGACGGGGAATGGTGACAGTTCCGCTTCCCGTCAGGAATACTCTTTCGCCTGCCTTGCATCTGACGCACGTGCCGCCAGGAACAAAGAGCGGCCGCGTGGAGTTGAAAGGCACCTTATGAATTCTTCCAAGGCTTCTCGATGCGCGATCTGCGGCGAAGAGCCATCAGGCAATGAGCCTCGCGTCCTGCTCGCGGAAAACTCGTGGGAAGACAAGCTCACGATTCTGCACTGGAACGAGGATATGGCCTCCCGCGAGGGCATACAGGTCGCCTGCGGCCTCGCTCATGCCGAGGAACTGGCAGTTCTTTGGATGACGACAGGAAGGCTGGACTATCCGTTCGCCCGAACCGCTTTGGGAGCGTCGGCCTGGAGGCATGTTTCCCGCCCAAACTCAGTGATTGATCTCAGCGGCGCCCGCCGCATTGGAGAGCTCTCGGTTCACCGCGAAAGCGTGGAAAGACTGCTGACCGAAAATCCGCAGACGATCAAGGTCATTGTGGACGCGCTGCTCCGCGCCCTGCGTCAGGAGATTGGACGAGAGGCAAACGCCGATTCAATCGAGGCACAGGATGGAGAACAGGGGATCACGATGTGTGCGGTCTCTCCAGAACCGAAATTCTAAACTGAAAAATTCGGTTAACCACGGAGGACACCGAGAAATTCCTGGATTCTTTGATTCCTCTGTGTCTCCGTGTCCTCTCTGGTTGAGAGGCTCTCTACGACACAGTTGATTTCGTCCACGTACGCCAGTCTCCGGTGACTGCATCAGCCATGCGCTTCGCCGCTGCCAATAGCCAGCCTGGCTTCAGATGGTTGAGATGTTGGCGAATCGGTTTCACTGCGAAGCGGCTACCCTGGTGGATGTTCGCGGTTTCCCATCCCATGGCGGATAGCAAACGGAGTTCGTCGCGTCCTTTGGGCAGAACGCTCAACTCGATGCGACAGCAATGGGGAGACAGGCGGCGAACAATCCAGCGCCCGCGCATCTGCACGAACGGATCGGCAGAGCGCACCGCGCGATTGACGACGACCTGGTAGAGGAGGTCAGTTTGGTCGGTGCCTCGCGTCCAGTAAACGGCGGATGGAGCAAGAGCTTTGGCTTCGCGAGCTACCTTGCCGCCGTTGCAATCCGCCAGCGCAACCAGTCGAACGGGCCCGAGGCTGCCCAGGCCGGCAACCCGCCGTGCGATGCGATATTCCAAACCCTTCTCGGGCAACAGATGTTCCAGAGCATCGTGCGCACTGGCTGGAATTTCTCCCTTGAATCGAGGCAAGTTTTCCATCTTCTGCCAAAACAGGACCGGATTGCGTAGTTCGCCTAGAGCGATCTGTCGCAGCCAACCGTGTTCTTCCTCCAGCACGAACGGCGATCCGCCTTCTGCGAGTGACTTGCGGTAGGCGTCGAGGATCACAGCACAGGCATCCTTGGCCTTCAAAGACAGATGTCCTTCGGCGATGGCCAGAAGAGCGCTGGCAGCCAACCTGACCAGATCGTTGGTGTAGGGCACCATGGCGGCCTCGTCGAAATCATTTACGCCCCACACAAGCCGGCCTTCGACGTCACGCCATGTGCCGAAATTCTCAACGTGTAAATCACCCACACCCAGTACGTGTGGAGCTTTCACCAGGTCCGGACACATCTCCGGCCAAACCTGCATCCAGCGATAGAACGTGGCACGCAAGAAGGGGAAGGCCGATTCCGCCATGCGCTGATGCTTCAAGCGAAGATCAGTTTTTACGATCGGGGTGTGTGAAGCCAGCCAAGCCTCATACTTGCGGGTTGACTTGACGATATTCACTGCGCTCCGCATGTTAACCGAAAAGCCGTGTGCGGGGCGGACACTCTTGTCCGCCGACTCTTAGTTTTACTTGGTTGGAGGAGTGAAGCTGCTTCGTATTCTTCGAAGAAGGCAATTCAGGATCAAAGGCGACGGACAGTAGTGTCCCTCCCGCACCGGGCTGTGTCAGCTCTGACACGACCGTGGTCGAGCTACCACGTTTGCCAACCTTCCCAGCAATCTAAGTATTTATTAATTCAATCAGATACGAATGGCCACTTGCCCGCTACATCGTGTCTGTCCGAAGGGGAGGAAATTATGGAACTCGTATTCACGACCGTGGCAGTAATCGGAGGTCTGGCGTTCTCGCTGGCGGTGGCAATCATGGTGGAAGAACTGCTTTTCGGCAAAGTGCTTTGCGCACTGTTTACTCAGCGCGCGCCTCAACCCAGAACCGCGACCCAGCGCTAGACACCGGAAACGCACGTGGAACCTTTGTGGTCTTGATCTGGTCAAACTCATTAGGGGCCAGAAAATTGGAGACTGGAGAGGCGCGAAGGTGTCGATTGCAACGTGTTCACGACGAACCCAGACAGTACCCAAGGGCAAAACGAGGAGCCTGCACCGTGCAGCATATAATTCGCGCATCTCGTTCCGACATCCTGGGCATGGTTTCGTCATTCACTTCAACCTCGCGACTGGTCACCCTTGTCTGTGTTCTTGCTTTCCTTTCGGTGCCGGGTAAGACGCAGAACTTTGCTGGAGCCGAAGAGCAGCTAGCCGGAAAGATTGTGTCGGCTACAGGACCGAAGACAATGACCGTGGAAGTGGTCAACCGGTCGTCGCTCAGTGCGGCCACAACGGACGACATCCGCCGCAACCTTCTCACTCAACTCGCGGTCCAGGGTGTACGTTTCGTCGGCGCGGACCAGGCGTCGGTCAACTTGCGCGTGAGTCTCTCGGAAAATCTGCAGAGCTATTTGTGGATTGCCGAGATTCGACAGGGCTCGAACCCAACTTCAGTCGCCATGGTTTCCCTGCCTCGGACTGCTCCTTTATCCATCGAACCTACGGTGACAGCGCTGGTTCTCCATAAAACGTCCTTGTGGTCGCAGCAAGAGCGCGTTCTGGACGTGGCAGTCATCGACGGCAATCCACCGCGGATGTTGGTGCTTGATGCGAATGGCGTGACGTCCTACCGCTCTCAGGATGGGCGATGGCAGCCGGAGCAATCGCTACCCGTTACCCACTCGCAACCGTGGCCGCGAGATTTGCGGGGAAGGCTGATTCTGGGAAAAGATAAAGACAAAGATCGCCTTTTCGATGTTTATCTTCCCGGTGTTCATTGCCGCAGCACTGCGAGTGCGCCTCCGTCGATGACTTGTAGCGACAGCGACGAGCCTTGGCCGCTCGCGACGGATTTCTCTAGCCTCAGTGCTCCCTACACTTCCACGCGCAACTACTTCGGCGGCGTACTGTCTCCAGCGGTGGGAAAACTGACGACAGCGCCGGCATTTTATTCGGCGGCGCCTGTACCACGGGAGCAAAGCACGTGGTGGTTGGTCGCTACCGTGAATGGGCAGGTACATTTGCTCGACGGTTCT
This sequence comes from Terriglobia bacterium, assembly GCA_963741105.1. Classification (GTDB taxonomy): domain Bacteria; phylum Acidobacteriota; class Terriglobia; order Terriglobales; family Acidobacteriaceae; genus JAIQFF01. The sequence continues at coordinate 142,830 of CAVUGT010000020.1, read as the reverse complement.
ACGGACCAGGTGGTGGACAAGCTGGCATGGGGCAGCGACATGGCGACCGTTCGCAGCGGGTGCGGATCGGGCTGGCAAATTCTGGCCACCGGAAATGGCGATGGCCGCAGCGAGTGGACACGCGCATTTGAAATCATCGGCCGCGAACTGATGCCCGTGAGCCCGGTTCTCGAATGGAATGGCGCCATCACTGCCTTGTGGATGGAATCCGGCGGAGCGAGCGCCGTAGCGGTTGTACACAATCTGGAAACGGGGAGATATGAAGCGTTCCGGCTTACTCTTACTTGCGGCCGTTAGTTTTTCTTTGCTCCTCGCCACGGCCTCACCGGCAAGCACGCGTCCGCACTACGGAGGAACGCTTCGCGTTGCCATACGAGAAGCTCCCGCTTCGCTCGATCCTGTTGACTTGGGACAGTTGGGAACGCTTCCGCTATCCAGCATCTCGCGTTTGATCTTTGACACGCTGGTCACGCTGGATGGGCGCGGACAGGCTCAACCTGGATTGTCATCTTCATGGCGAGCCGACCCGGGAGATCAACGCTGGCAGTTTATCGTCCGCCGCGGAGTCTCATTTCATGACGGCACGGCTGTGACTCCCGATGCCGTGGCGGCATCTCTCAGAGTTGCAAACCCAAACTGGAAGGTTTTTTCCGCCGGAGAAGCGGTCGTCATTGAGTGCGAGGCCCCGACTTCCAACCTGCCTGCGGCGCTGGCATTGCCTCGTTACGGAATTGCCAAACGGAGCGCCGGTAAGCTTTCGGGCAGCGGGTCATTCGCGATCAGCGCGTGGGACCCGAGCAAGAAGCTCACATTGACCGCTCGCGACGAATACTGGGGTAGCCGCGCATTCCTGGACTCCATCGAGATTGAAATGGGCAAAGGCTTCCGCGATCAGATGATCGCACTCGATCTGGGTAAAGCTGACATCGTCGAGGTCGCGCCGGAACAGACGCGGCGCGCGCAACTGGAAGGACGACGGCTTGAGAACTCGGCTCTCGCTGAATGGATGGCGCTGGCATTCAGCCGCGACAAGCAGTCCCCGGAAGAAGGACAATTGCGCCAAGTTCTTTCGTTCGCCATTGATCGCGCGGCGATGAATGACGTTCTGCTTCAGGGCGGAGGCGTACCCACCGCAACGTTCCTTCCCGATTGGATGACCGGCTATGCTTTTCTCTTCCCTGCCGCTGCCGACCTTCAGCGGGCGCGCCAGCTTCGAAGCGAAGTGCGAGCCGCGCCGTCGTGGACGCTGGGCTTCGATGCGTCGGATTCTCTTGCGCGGGTCATCGCTGAGAGAATAGCGCTGAATGCACGTGACGCCGGGCTTACGCTGCAAACTACAAACAACGCGACTGCGGACCTGCGACTGGTTCGCATGGCGTTGCCGTCGCTCGATGCGCGAGTATCACTGAGCGAGCTGGCGGGCAAGCTGGGGTTGCCCCAGCCGAACTTTGGTACCGATCCAGCAAGCAGTCTTTACGCGGCTGAGAGCGCATTGCTGCAATCACAGCGCGTGATCCCTCTATTACATTTAAGAACGGCGGTTGCCTTGAGTGCGACAGTCAAGGGCTGGCAGGAAGATCCGGATGGCGGCTGGCATCTGGAGAACGTCTGGCTGGAACTGGAGAAACCGTGAGTCTTCGCCGCAAACTCTCGCTGGTGTTCGCGTTGACGGTTTTTCTTTCCGTGGGCGCGGTCACGTGGATCGTATCCAGTGTGACCCGGCGAGCTTTTGAGCGGGCCAATGAAGATCAGACGGCTGCACTGATCGCACAATTCCGCCGCGAGTTCAACCGCCGGGGCGAAGATGTGGCACACCGCGTCGAAACCATCGCTGGTGATGAGGCGGTAACGCGCATGGCCCTTGCTGTGAATCGCGGTCCGGCAGACTACAGCGCTTACGTTAACGAAGCGAAGGCTCTAGCGGACAACCAGCAACTGGACTTCCTCGAGTTCGTGGACAGTCGCGGCACCATTCTCTCTTCGGCACAGTGGCCAGCGAAATTCGGTTATAAGGAAAGTTCCCTGCCCGGCGGACCGCCACCCAAGGCCGCGTTTCTCCGGCAGGAAGAGCTTCCGGATGGCGCAGCACTCAGCCTGTCTGCGATACGGCAAGTGCCGGTTGGTGACAATCCTCTTTACGTGATCGGCGGCCGGCGCCTGGACAAAGATTTCATTGGAAGTCTGGAGCTCCTCGCAGGAATGCGGGCTCTGCTCTATCCCAACCTAGCGAAGGGTTTTTCGCCGGCGCTTCTGGTAGCGCCCGCTGGTGGCGTGCAGCAACCGAACTTTCTGGCGCCGCTGATTGCGCAAGTCCAGCAGCAGCGCCAGGAGGCCACTGCGCTGATTCATTGGTCGGGCAATGCGGCGGATGATGAGAGCGTGCACGCGATTCCGCTGAATGGTCAGGACAACCAGTTGTTGGGCGTTCTGCTGGTGGGTAACGCTCGACGTCCTTATGTTGAGTTGCGCAATCGCATCCGGTCGGCGGCTTTGCTGGCGGGAACTGTCGGCATCATTCTGGCCATCCTGTTCAGCGGATGGGCAGCGTCTCGAGTAACGCGTCCGGTTGAACAACTGGCAGCGGCGGCGCAAGAAGTCGCGGCTGGAAACTGGAACACTCGCGTTCCAGTGGCATCATCGGATGAACTGGGCGCGCTGGCTGAATCGTTTAACAGCATGACGGGAGAGCTTCTCGAACAGAGGGAGCGACTGGTGCAGGCCGAACGCGTCGCGGCATGGCGAGAACTGGCGCGACGGCTGGCGCATGAGCTCAAGAATCCCCTCTTCCCCTTGCAATTGACTGTGGAGAACCTGGTTCGATCGCGGGAGCAGAATTCCGAAGAAGACCCCGAACAGTTCGACGAAGTTTTCCGTGAGAGTTCCGCCACGCTACTGGCCGAGATCTCGAACCTGAAAACCATCATCTCCCGCTTCAGCGAATTCTCCCGCATGCCACAACCACAATTTCAGCGAGTGGACATCAATGAGGTGGTGCGGAATGTGGCCCGTCTGCTGCAGGCGCAACTGCAGTCTCCCGACCATGCCCCTGTCACTTGCAACCTTGAGCTGGCCGAAGGGTTGCAAACAATTGCCGCCGATCCCGAACTGCTCCACCGCGCTTTTTCCAACCTGGCGCTGAACGCTCTGGATGCAATGCCCCAAGGCGGTACCCTCACTCTGCGCACGCGGCAGAACGGTGACCGGATTCTGATTGAGATTGCCGACACTGGCGCCGGCCTGACCGCGGAAGAGTGCGAACGACTGTTCACGCCTTACTACACCAGCAAGGCGCACGGCACCGGCCTTGGACTGGCCATCGTGCAATCGATCATCAGCGATCATGGCGGGAGAATCAATGTGCGCAGCGAGCCCGGACGCGGCACAACATTTATGATCGAGCTGCCGGGCAATCGGGACAAGCTGACCGCCGCGGGATAAGGAGACATCAGTGCCACAGAATGCGCACCTGCTGATCGTCGATGACGAGGCCAATACCCTGGCTTCGCTGTCGCGGGCTTTTCGCCTCGCCGGTCACGAGGCAACAGTCTGTGACAATGCTGCCAAGGCCCTGGAACTAGCGCGTTCCCGACCTTTCGATTTGATCCTCTCAGATGTCGTCATGCCCGGCAAAGACGGGCTTTCTCTGCTTGAAGAGTTGAAATCCCAAGGCGTTGCGACCCCCGTCGTGATGATGTCAGGCCAGGCACACATCGACATGGCAGTGCGAGCGACGCGATTGGGCGCGCTCGACTTTCTGGAGAAACCTATCTCGACGGAGAAGTTGCTGCTCACCGTGGAGAACGCTCTCAAGCTGCAGCGCCTGGAATCCGAAAACCGCCAGCTTCGCCAGCGACTAGGGAAGCACGAGATTGTTTGGACCGGCGAGACCATGAAGAAGCTGATGGCCCAGATTGAGCGTGTAGCCGCCAGCGAGACCCGCGTTTGCATTCTTGGCGAAACCGGTACGGGCAAGGAATTGGTCGCACGCACCCTGCACGAGCACAGCCCTAGAGCTGCTGGTCCGTTCGTCACGTTGAATTGTGCGGCGGTGCCGGCGGAGTTGATTGAGTCAGAACTGTTTGGTCACGAGAAGGGATCGTTCACTGGCGCCGCCGGGCGACACGTCGGCAAGTTCGAGCAGGCGGAGCGAGGGACAATCTTCCTCGACGAAATCGGGGACATGCCTCTGCCCATGCAAGCCAAGCTGCTGCGCGTGCTGGAAGAAGGTGAAGTCGAGCGCATCGGCGCGGACACGCCGACTAAAGTGGATGTTCGCGTCGTGGTGGCGACTCACCACAATCTGGAGACGCTGGTCCGCGAAGGCAAGTTCCGGCAGGATCTGTTTCACCGGGTGTATGTCTTCCCTATCGTGCTGCCGCCGCTGCGCGAACGTAAAGAGGATATTCCAGTGCTGGTGCAACACTTCGCGCAACAGGTTTGCGCCCAAAACAATTGGAAGGCGGTTCCGTTCACTCCTGGCGCGATCGAGGACCTGCAGCAGCATTCGTGGCCAGGTAACGTACGCGAACTGCGTAACGCAGTGGAGCGACTGATGCTTCTCGCGACTGAGGGTGAAGTTACGTCCGAGACGGTCAAGATGGCTCTACCTCACACTCTCGCAGCCCCAACGACGGTGAGCGGATCGGGAACTCTCGCCGAGCGAGTGCTCGGATTCGAGCGCGAAGTCATTCTGGGCGAACTGAAACGAAGCCACTTCCACGTCACCAACGCGGCGAAAGCATTGGGACTCGAGCGCAGTCATCTCTACAAAAAAGCGGAGCAACTTGGAATTGACTTGCGTTCGCTGCGAAACGACTCCGCGGAATGACCAGACGGTCCTAAGGAACTCCCGACAAAATACAGGAGATACTGTATATCCGGGCTAAGGGTTTCTGATTAGACTTCTGATGATGCCGAAGCACTCACACTTTTGGTTCAGTAACGTCACCAGGCAGCTTGCGAATTGACTCCTACTTCGGAGCGCCCTCACGAATCTTCGCGGACATGACGTAAAAGTTCACGAAAGAAGACGCGACATCAGTAAGATTTACACGAATCGACGTTTCCGCGTACAGCTAAAGCATTGCAAATGGTGGGATTAGGTGGTTTGGCAACCCTGATGCTTATACTATCGCCGTTACCGGAAGTGTCTCCACGCGATGGCAGTCGGTACGCTCAGTCTGGAATTCTGCGGAGGTAGGTTATGGCGTTCCGAATATTCATAGCGGATGATCACGAAGTAGTTCGTAAAGGTTTGTGCGCGCTGTTACAAGCAGACCCTAACTACCAGATTTGCGGTGAGGCAGCTGACGGCCGCGAAGCGGTCGACAAAGTCCGTGAACTGAAGCCGGACGCCATCATTCTCGACATCGGCATGCCGGGCCTGAACGGCCTGGAAGCCACCCGGCAGATCATGAAGGACGATCCACGGGCGAAGGTGCTGATTTTGACTTTCCACGATTCCGACCAGGTGGTGCGCGACGTACTGAATGCCGGCGCTCGCGGCTTCCTGCTCAAATCGGACGCAGCCCGCGATCTGGTCGTGGCGGTCGAGGCACTGCGCCGCGATAAGACATACTTCACTTCCAAAGTTGCAGCCATGGTCTTGGACGGATATCTAAAGGGTGGTACTCAGGCTGCCGCAGTTTCACTGGGCCGCGACCGGCTCACACCCCGCGAACGCGAAGTCGTGCAATTGCTGGCCGAAGGCAAAAGCACGAAAGAAGTCGCTGTCGCGCTGGGACTTAGCGTCAAGACAGCAGAAACTCATCGTTCGAATATTATGCGGAAGCTGCAACTCCATTCGGTGAGTGATCTGGTGTTGTACGCGGTTCGCAACAACATCGTGCAGGTGCTTCCATCGACACTTGAGTGATCTTCGTTTATTGATCTTCGTCTAGCTAATCTTCGTCTCGTCAATCTTCGTCTAGTCGATCACCGTCGATCGACGCGCCACTGAAAACAGAACTGAGTGCTTGCAGCGGGAGGAAATGCCTGCGCACGCGAACCTCTAACCAGCTACTTGCGTTGGTGGTTGGGTAACCCATTACTGCTTTCTTGGACGTCTAAGGGTTCCCTGATCCCCGTACAGCAAAGTACTAAAACCCCTACAGGGTGCACCGGATAGACCCTGATCGCATCTGCACCTACTCTTGACCTCGTTATGAACGCAACTGTGAGCGGATCAATCTCAGGAGGAAACGCCGTGATGAACCAGAATATTTCTACTGAAGCAGTGAGCCAGGATGCCAACGCCGCAGTCCGAACTGCGACGGACCTTGAATTGGTGAAGCGTGCCCAACAAGGTGACTCGGAAGCGTTCGCCACTCTGTTTCATGCTCACAAGGCGCGGATTTACTCGGTGTGCCTGCGCATGACGAACAACACCGCGCAAGCCGAGGACCTGACCCAGGATGCGTTCCTGCAAGTGTTCCGCAAGCTCAATACGTTTAAAGGAAATTCGGCGCTGTCCACTTGGCTATATCGCATTGCGGTGAACACCGTGCTGATGCACTTCCGCAAGAAGGCCCTGAAACAGATTTCTCTCGACGAACCTTCGAGCCACGATGCAAAGATGGTGCGCCGCGAGTATGGAAGCCGCGATGGCCGCCTCTCCGGATCGGTGGATCGAATCACTCTGACCCGTGCGATAAAGGACCTTCCTGCCGGTTATCGCACGATTTTCCTGCTTCACGAAGTCGACGGATACGAGCATCAGGAGATTGCGAAAATCCTGAAATGTTCGGTGGGAAATTCCAAGTCGCAGTTGCACAAGGCGAAGCTGCGCATCCGTGAATTCCTGGCAGACACTGGGAAGCCGGTCGAGACTCTGGCCGATGTCCAGGAAATACGGCAGGAAACCCCGGTGCGTCAACGCCGCGTGCCGCGTCCCGAGCTCGGTTTTGCCGAAGCAGCATCGGCGTAGGAACTTCAACAACCATGTGGGCGCGCGAGCATCTCGCTCGTGCGGCAGCGTCACGAATGACTGCGCACGAGCGGGGCGCTCGCGCCTACATCTCTTTAACGCTGGCCCCATTTCAGCTTGGCCCGGAGCACGTCGAAGAACGTTCCCTGGATGTGCAGGAGCTTGACCTGATGCTCCGACTTGCGGCATAGCACACGGTCTCCGTCGAGCATTGGCATGCCGATCTGCCCGTCGATACTCAGGTAGGCTTCATCCTCTCCGGTTTTGACCACGATTTCTATTACCGAAGTATCGCGAACCACCAGCGGACGGTGCGTGAGCGAGTGCGCGGAAACGGGAGTGACGACGAAAGCATCCACGGAAGGCATCAGGATGGGCCCGCCGGCTGCAAGCGAGTAGGCAGTCGAACCCGTGGCGGTCGACACAATCAGACTGTCAGCCTGATAACTGGATACAAAGACGTGGTCGATGTACACATCACAATGATTCAGACGGGCGATCGTGCCCTTGCCTACCACCACATCGTTGAGCGCGTCGAAACTGCCGATGCCGGCGTCTTTTCGAAAGACGTCGCAGTGCACCATCGAACGGACATCGAGATTGCAGCAGCTCTGCTCAATCCCTTCCAGTGTGGCATAAAGATTTTCCAGGGGAACTTCAGTAAGAAATCCCAGCGAACCGAGGTTGATGCCGAGCACGGGAATACCAGCTTTGGATACTGCCCTGGCCCCGGATAACAGCGTGCCGTCTCCTCCCAAAACCACAACAAAGGTCAAAGGACGCGAACCCATTGCGTCGCGCGACAGGACTTCCAGCCCCGGAGCGTAAGGCGCCGTTTCAGGATCGACCACTATTTGGTACTGGTGCGCTCGAAACCATGCCAGGAGAGGCGGGACAATCTCCGCCAGTTCAGCCTTGCCTGGCTTGGACATGATTCCGGCGATTTTGTTTGTGGATGCCGCGTTCCAGGTAGCCATGGTGAGAATCGAATTGTACAGAAATTTGTGGGAAAAGCGTTGTGGTCCCTAATCTCCACCGGCGTCATCCTGAGGGACTTTAGTCCCGAAGGATCTTGCGCGCATCGCCTCGAGTACCTAGCCGCTTCACGCCAGATGCTTCGCAAGCTCAGCATTACGCCATCGCTGAAAGACGGCCCTTTCAAAACTGACCCGCCATCAAAGGACTTCCCTCAGAATTGGCCGTACACCAGGAACTCGCGATTTCCTTCGCCCCCCAGTATCGGAGACTCGATCACATCGGTCTGAGTGCAACCCAATGCCAGTAATGCGTGACGGACTTTCTCAACCGCAGCCTGCTGCACCAGCGGATCGCGGACGATGCCGCCCTTCCCTACCTGTTCCCGTCCAGCTTCGAATTGCGGTTTAACCAAAACGATGATTTGCCGGCCACGGCGTTTATCCGGCGGAGGAAATGCTGCGGCGATAACTGCGGGCAGGACGAGCGTTGCCGAGATGAACGACACATCCATTACTACCACATCGGCAACTTCCCCAACCTGTTCGGATGTGAGATAGCGGGCATTGGTCTTTTCCAGCAAGCGGACGCGAGCATCCTGCCGCAGGCGGAAATCGATCTGTCCGTGACCGGTATCGACTGCGATCACGCGCGCAGATCCGCGCTGGAGAAGACAATCGGTAAATCCTCCGGTTGAAGTCCCGATGTCGAGACAGATTTTGCCGACGACATCGATCCTCCAGTGCTTGAGCGCCTCCTCCAGTTTGAGACCGCCGCGGCTGACGTACTTGAGATCTTCGCCGAGCAGGCGGATGTCGGCGGAGCCTTCTACGCCGGCTCCGGCTTTTTCGATTTTCTGACCGTCGACCAGAACTTTACCGGCGAGGATCAAGGCTTGGGCACGCTCCCGGGAAGTGGTCAGGCCGCGTTCCAGAAGCAATTTATCGAGCCGGATTTTCAAAACTAGCTCCGCAAGCAGTGCAAGGTGCAGAAACTACTCGCAACAAACAACTTAACAGTGTTGTTGACGGCTTTCCCACAGAATTATCCACAGCGGTGTTGAAAAGTATGGAATGGGAGATAGAGGATCGGAAACGAAGGTCGAATGAGGTAGCGCCGACTTCTGGCCGATCGGAGGGTCGGCGGTACGACGGCGCTACAAAGGCCTAGCCTGCTACTTCTTCCAACAGCTTCTCATCAATATCGAAATTGGAGTGGAGGTTCTGTACGTCATCGTGTTCTTCGAGCGCTTCCATCAACCGGATCATCTGGGTCGCGGCCGCGCCTTCCAGCTTGGTGTAGGTATCAGGGACCATCGTCACACTGGATGAAACGGGCGTAATGCCGGCCTTCTTAACCGCTTCGAGCATGCCTTCATAGGCGGAAGGAGCAGTCAGGATTTCCCAGTTTTCGCCATCATCAATCGGTTCATCTTCGCCGCCCGCCTCGATGATGATGTTCATCAGATCGTCTACTGTGGCCGCCGATTTGGGGATGACGATGTCGCCCTTCTTGTGGAACATGTACGCGACCGCACCGGCTGAGGCCATATTCCCGCCGTTCTTGCCGAAGGCATGACGGATTTCGCTGACCGTGCGATTGCGATTGTCGGTATTGATATCGAGCAGGATCGCCACACCACCAGGACCGTAGCCTTCAAGCGAGAACTCTTCATAAGTTGCGCCGGGGAGTTCACCTGTGCCGCGCAGGATGGCCCGCTTGATGTTGTCGGCGGGCATGTTCTCAGCCTTGGCCGCCAGGATGGCGCCGCGCAGGCGCGGGTTGGTGTCGGGATCTCCGCCATTCTTGGCAGCGATGGAGATTTCCTTGATCAGGCGGGTAAAAATCTTTCCCCGCTTGGCGTCCAGTGCGCCTTTTTTGTGCTTGATTGTGGCCCATTTTGAATGGCCGGACATGGGAATACCTCGTATCTAATAGTCTTTTATGGCGCGGAACTGGCCCGTCGAGGAGATCAACGGATTGCCTCAAATGAATACCGGCGAACAAAAATTATAGCATGGGATTCTGCGCCCGGGCTTGTCGAGCCTTGTACGCGTAGAGTACCGCCAGTAACGGCGGAGCCAGCAGCACACCCCAGAATGGAATGATCATTCCCAGGACAATCGGGGCCAGAATCGAAGCCCAGATCGGGACTCGCGCTGTCCGCTTCATGATGTAGGGCTGAAGCACGAAGCCGTCCACGATGGCGATCACCGCATACAGCATCAGGACGTAAAGCGGATGCTCCCAGTCTCCCCACTTGAACATGGCAGTCAGCGCGGGACCGATGACGCCGAGCACCGCTCCGATTTGCGGCACAAACTGGAACGCCGCGCCCAACAGCGCCCACAGCGGAGCCCCCGGCACTTTGAGAATGAGCAGACCGATCAGCCAGAGAAGGCCGACCGCAAATGAGTCCAGCAACTGCGCGACGAACCAGTTTTTCAGCGCGCCGCCGGTGACTCGAAAGTGGTCTCCCAAATCCATACTGGCTAAGATGCTTCCGTCCGGTGGCATGATAGCCCGGAAGGATCCTTGAGCGGGAATTTGCGTCCGCTGTAAACCATGTCTGATGTAGTCCGTCCATACTGACAGCACGTTCTTCCAGAGAGCAGACGCGTGGACACGGTTCTGACAACAGCTTTGAGTTCTGCCGCAACCGACAAAGCCGAAGAAGTCTCGATCGAAAGGTTCGATGAGATTATGCGCCGGCACCAGAGGCGCGTGTACCGGGTGATCTTTCTGCTGGTTCGGGACGCCGACACGGCTGACACCCTCACCCAGGAATGCTTTCTGCGCGCATATCAGAAACGCGCCAACTTCCGGGGCGAATGCCGGATCGAGACCTGGATCCTGCGCATCGCGGTCAACCTGGTGCGGGACCACGCCCGCAACCGCCGAGCTTCGTTCTGGAAGAGGCTGGTGGGCCTCGATGACAGGGAACCCAATGGCGTGGAAACTCGTCAGTTCCCGGCACAAGAGCCCTCAGCAGAACGTATGCTTCTGGCACGAGAGGAACTGGAAGCGGTGTGGAACGCTTTGTCTTCCCTCTCTCCACAACAACGTGCGATTTTCTTTCTTCGCTACGAGGAGGAGATGCCGCTGGCCCAGATCGCGGACCTCTTACAGTTAAAAGTGGGTTCGGTGAAAGCGCAACTGTCGCGAGCTACCGGAAAGTTGCGCGAGATGAAGGAGCAGCAATGGAAATAATTCGACATCTGAGCGACGACGAATTGATGGACCTCACCATCGAGAGTGACCGGCAGGCACTGCGGGCGACGCTGGAGTCATTGCCCGACTGGGGCCGCGCTTCGACCGAGCATTCCGAAGAATTCTGGCAGAAGCAGCGTCAGGCCGTGTGGTCGCGTATCTCGACTCCGCAGTTCCGGGCACAGGATCGATTGGCCCGCTGGTCTCCGGTGCTGGCAGGTTCGGCCCTGGCAGCGATTGTTCTGTTGGCAGGATTGATTCTGAACCGTGCTCCGGCAACACTGCCTCGAGAGGCGCAGGTCGATCCCGACCACGAGCTGCTGTTACAAGTAGAACGCGCAGTGAACAATGATGGACCGGCGGCGCTGGACCCCGCCGCACTCCTCGCCGAGGAAATGGTTCAGGACATGGCCGCCGTACATCCCCCAGTTCGAAAGAAGGAGCCAACTCATGAAAACTAGGTATCCGGTATTTTTCGCATTGTTTGTGTTCGTGTCGCTGTCTCTGGCGGCGCAAAACCAGACGGCGACAAAAGTCGTCTCAACCCCGGGAAGCAGAGTCACCATGGTGTACCGTGGCGAACTGGGAAAATGGTGGCAGAACTCGGACATCGCCAAGAAACTTCAACTCAGCGATGGACAGATCGGCCAACTCGATCAGACCTTTTATGACCACAAAGTAAAGCTGATTGACTACGGCGCGGACATGGAAAAGCAGGATCTCAAACTGCAGACGTTGCTGGATGCCGATGTACCGAACGAAGGCCAGGTTGAGGCACAGGTCAACCAGGTGCTGGAGGCGCGAGGCAAGCTGGAACGTGAATTCACCATGATGAATCTTGATCTGCGCAAAGTGCTGTCCCTTGATCAGTGGCGTCAGCTGAAATCGATTCAAGGACAAGGCATGGGAATCGCCGGGGGCGGCGACCGGGTATTCTTCCGCAAGGTATTGCCGCCGGGCGGCGGGCCCGGCTTTTCTGTTCAAACCGAAGGGGCGGGTCCTCTGCCGCCACTCCCTCCCCCTCCGCCTCCGGATGACATGTATTGAGAACATCTCTGTACCGACTCTGTCCTCCCCGCCGCCCGTGGCATGCTTCTGAGCACTACGGGCGGCGTTTTCTTCGTGTTAAACTTTCATGCGAACCTCCTCTTCGAGGAAATTACAGATGAAATTTGGCGTCATCATTTTCCCAGGCTCCAACTGTGACCATGATGCGTATTGGACGATCCAGAATGTGGCTAAACAGCCGGTCACATTCCTGTGGCATGACTCGCACGATCTGCAGAATTGCGATGCCATCATCGTCCCTGGCGGATTTTCTTATGGCGACTACCTGCGCACTGGCGCCATCGCCAAGTTCTCTCCCGTGATGGAATCGGTGAAGAAATTCGCCGATGGCGGCGGATTGGTCCTCGGAATCTGTAACGGCTTCCAGATCTTGTGCGAGTCCGGCCTGTTGCCGGGTGCGCTGATGCGGAATGTCGGGTTGAAATACGTCTGCAAACCGGTGCAGGTGAGGGTCGAGAACGTGGAAACTCCCTTTACCAGCGCTTGCCAACAGGGCGAAGTGCTGACCATCCCGATCGGCCATATGGAAGGCAACTATTTCTGTGACGAAGCAACTCTCGCCGAGTTGAAGCGCAACCAACAGATAGTGTTCCGTTACTGCTCCCCTTCCGGCGCGATTACGCCGGAATCCAATCCCAACGGATCTCTGGAAAATATCGCTGGAATCTGCAGTCCGGGCCGGAATGTGCTGGGGATGATGCCGCATCCGGAGCGGTCGAGCGAACCGGAACTGGGGGGCACGGAAGGGTTCAAGATTTTCGAGTCCCTAGTCGGGGCCATGGCGGTGAAATAAGCGTCCGCCGTATCTTTTGTGGGACTTGCCCGCATCCAACCTCTTTTAGACTTAGAGGTTTATAGCGAAACTTTCGTATGAAGTTGGGTTTATTGAACTTGCGCTGCTCAGGTTCATACGTCCAGGAGAACTCCAGAAACAGCCCATGAAAGCCTCCCCGCCCGTGGCTACCCTCTTGTTTCGTCTGAAATGCTGTAACCAACTGGAAAAGATTCCAGCCATGGGCGCCATTGCTCTCATGGTCTTTCTGATGTTTGGTGCTGCCAGTTCCGCACAGGCCCAGGGCGGAGGGGACACGCCACGGGTGCAGGTGTTCGGGGGATACTCCTATACGCGCTTTGATAGCCCGTCCTTTGGCTTCTCCAACCCGTCAGGCCTCAATGGATACACCTTTGCACCCGCCTTCAATCTTATTCGCGGGTTCGGAGTGGTGGCGGAGCTGAGCGGACAATACGGATCCAACGTGAACTTTCGCGATATCACCGTCGGTCCCCAGTTTCTTTATCCCAAGGGCAAGGCGATGTTTTTCGCCCATGTGATGATCGGGGACGCCCGCTCTCTAGTGCAGGTGGGAACCCCCGGTGAAGAAGACACTGCCCGGGCCGTCGCCCTAGGCGGAGGCATGGACTACGATCTCACGCGCCGTTTCGCCGTCAGGGTGTTTCAGGTGGATTACATCCACACGACTTTGTTCTCGGAGACGCAAAACAACTATCGGTTTTCGACAGGTCTGGTGTATCGCTGGGGTGCGCTGAAGAAGAAGGGTCACCGGTCGCCTTTAGCGACGCCATAGTTTTGCGATTGCGCGAAGCATGACCTGTAATTTCTCGGAAGGAATTTGATGATAGTGAACAGACGGGCGGGACTGCTGGCCACAATTTTTGCCCTAGCCTGGTTGGCTAGTTGCGGCGGCAGCGGCAGCAGTGGAGGCGGCAGCGGTTCCGCGGGACGCAACGCCTATATTGCCGTACCTGAGGCGAACGCGATTGCTGCTTATCGCGTCGATACCAACTCCGGCAATCTCACTCGTGTGCTGGGTTCCCCGTTTCCGGGAGGCACATCCCCGATTGCGATCGCGATGCATCCCTCGGGAAATTACATCTACGCCGCGAACCAGGGCAGCAGCGACGTTTCCCTGTTCAAGATCAACCACGACACCGGCGAACTCGCTGAAGTTATGCCACGCACTCCCGCAGGGTTGAACCCTTCAGCGATTGCGCTAAGCACGGGCGGCGACCTGCTTTTCATCGCCAATCAGACAGCAAATTCCGTCTCGGTCTACACGGTCAGCTCGAGCGATGGCACTTTGACCGAGGCCGCTGGGTCTCCATTCGCCACCGGGAACCGGCCCGCAGCCCTCACCGTGACGCCGTCGGGAAAATTTCTCTACGTGGCCAGTTCAAACTTGCCGCTGGTGTTCGCCTACTCGGTTACTTCAGGGACGGGTAGCCTGACTTCGGTGCCAGGATCGCCGTTCACCGTGGGCAACGGACCCAGTTCCATGGTGGTGGACCCCACTGAACACTTTCTCTACGTAGCGAATTTCATTTCCAACACCGTGTCGGGCATGACCATTGACTCCACCAGCGGCGCTCTGACATTGACCCTGGATTCGCCGTTCGCCACCGGCACCAGCCCGATCGCGGTCACGCTCGATCCGACGGGAAAAGTTTTGTATGTAACCAACATCAGCTCGAACAATGTTTCTGCGTATGCGATCGATACGGGCACGGGCGTGGCCACAGCTCTCGATAAGTCACCGTTCGCCGCGGGTACCCGGCCGGTAGCCGCCACCGTCGATCCGGCGGACAAGTTTCTCTACGTGTGCAACCAGTCTTCCAAGAACATCACCAAGTTTGTGATCAACACCGACACCGGCGGTCTTCCGAGCAATACAATCGTCACGACTCTTGATCTGGCGCCCACAGCGCTGGTATTCGCCAAGTAGCGTGGTTGTCTGGCCGCGGGGACTCGCCCGCGTGTGGAAGAGCGGCGAAGACTTTTGCTGGGCGACCACATTTCACAATCGACAGAAGCAATGTAAAAATCAGGTTCAAAAGCCGCGGGCGAGTCGCCCGCGACCACACGTGCAGGTTCATCTTGATTCGATTCGGCATTCTCGGGTTCGGTTTGCACGCGGTGAAGCGGCTTATGCCGGGATTCGCGCTGGCGCAGAACTGTCGTGTGACGGCGTTGTCTCGACGAAGCATGGAGAAGGCGCGCGATTCTGCCAGGAAGTTCAACATCCCTCTAGCATTCGATTCGGCCGAGGAAATGTGCCGATCATCAGAAGTCGATGCCGTTCTCGTCACCACTCCCAATTCCTGTCACCTGGCTGATGTACTGCTGGCCATACGTTGCGGCAAGCCAGTACTATGCGAAAAGCCCATGGGAATGAATGCCGGTGAGTGCCGCCAGATGGTCGACGCGGCTCGCAGCGCTGGATTGCTGTTGGGTGTCGCCCAAGTGTTCCGGTTCGAGGACAGCGCGGCGCGGTTGCGGGAGCGCGTTGCCTCAGGACAGATTGGCAGAGTCGTCTTCGCGCGTTCGGAGTTTTCCTTTCCTGCGGGGACCGGTCATCCGCGCGCATGGATCAACGATCCCACCGTGGCTGGCGGCGGACCCATTGCCGATGTGGGCGTTCACGCCGTAGATGCTCTGCGCTACATCCTGCAGGATGAAGTTGTTCGGGTCAGCGCTCGTGGACGGTACGACCTCGGGCATGATGCTGTCGAGTCGGCTGCCCTGCTTACGCTGGAGTTTTCCCGAGGCACTCTGGCGACCGTGGCAGTTTCCTTCCGCACCGAATACCGCACGCCTCTCGAACTGGTTGGAGAGACCGGGGTGCTGCGCGGTGATGACGTGCTCAACGTTGAACGGCCCATCACACTGGAATTGCGGCGCAGCGGTTCCGTGGTCGAGACCGATCAGGTTTCGAACCGCATGGCTTACGCCAGGCAAGTCGACGCGTTCGCCGATGCGGTCGCGGGGAAAGCACCATTCCCTGTGCCCGGTGAACAAGGCTGGCAAAATCAGGAGATTCTGGATGCCGCGTATCGCAGTTTAAAGAGTGGAAAGACCGAAGATGTGGCTCAAGTCAAATGTTATTGACGAGACTTACTGAACTGGCGCCGCCGGCGTCTTCTGCACGGGAATCCCTTTAGCCTGCACGATCGCCCAGTGCCATTCCTGGTCCTGACCCGGCGCACTCCCTAGCGTCTCGTGGAACACTGTCGTGCTCAATGGCGCAGCCGAACCTTTGAGATGGTAAAGAACGGTTGAGTCCGGATGTTTCTCCGAGAGTAGCGTCGTCGTTTCGGCGGCCGTTATCAATCGCGCTCCACCGCGCCTTGCCGTGTTTGCCTCGGGGCTGCGGACGATGGTCAGGCCTACCGTGATTTCCTTGATATTCCAGCTGGTGCCGTTGTGCACGGATACTTGGAGGTTATCTCCTGTGATCGTCGCGGGCCCATCGAGCTTCGCGAGGTCGCTCTCGGGTAGGTCCTGCGGCGAGTAAGGGTCCGACAGCAAAGATGTGGCGGATCCACTGAACGAGAGGTCGCAGGTAACGTCCGGAGATGAGACCTGAAATTTCTTGGTCACGCTATCGATACCGAACAGCAGTTTGCCGTCGAGCTTGCGATTCTGCACTTCGTCCATCACCTGATGGAGATTGTCGTTGTCGATCACGGTGTGTTCTGGCTGCGCCGTCGGCTGAGGTGCTGCCTTGGCTTTTCGGATTTGTCGCGCCAGGTCCCCCAAGGACGGTTCTCCGCCATCGGATTGCGCCACTCCGCAGACTGGCATAAAGACGCCCACTACGAGTGCCAGCGGCAGGGCAAATTTACGAATCATAAAAAGCATGAGAAACCAGTTCCCTGACCATTGTGCCGCAAGGAGCGACACACGGTTAGTTACCGTCGCGTACCCGCATTCAATTGATAACTAGCGAACGATTGTCCTGACAAAATTGTACTCAGGGGACAAGGCAGGAACGACAAGGCAGGGACAAACTAAAGTCGTAGAACTCTGGGGCGCAGGAGATCCGCGGTTGAATCAGCGCGCCCCGATCAGAAGGAAGACGTCACTAGAAAAACAGTGGTCCCAGGCCGTACTTCACGTTCACTCCGGCGCCGTTGGTCGAGATTTTGCCCACCCACTTGGCGTCAAAGCTGTTCGTAAGCGGAAAGATGAATCCACTCGGCAGCTTGATCCATACATTGGTCAAGTTAATATTCATTTTCCCTTGCAAGGTGTATCCATTTGGAAAGCCGCTCGTCGTATCGCTCGCATTCGCGATATAGCCGGGTGGAAGTGTCTCGAATCCAATTGAGTTTTCGATGATCGATTGTGGCGAGTACAAGTTCTCAATCGTGAGATTCACCAGGCTCTGTTGCTGAAAAAACGAGGCCATGCAAACACCTACTGGACAGTTCACCGACGGATCGATCTTCAGGCTGAAGAGCACCTGCGGCGGATCTTCCACAAAGATGTTTCTGAACACCGGCGGACTGTGCTTGCCGTACATGGTGGACGGAATCATCAGTGATACGAAAACCCCGTTATTTTGAGCATTCAGCGGATTCGGAGGTCCCGGCTGCGACAGGGCGTTCCAAGTTTGGGCGGTCGGCTTTTGCCATTCCGTCTTCAAAACCCAGAGTCCATCAATCACGTTTTGATCGCCCACCGAGTTGTTCGACCACCCGAGGCTTACAACGCCGCCGTTGTACCCCTGCCAGACCGTGGCGTTGGTCACCGTAACGGGAGAGCCCCAAACCATCAGGGAATCGTCACTGGAGCGGAGAAACAGGTTGGACGCGGTGGTCGAGTCATTGAGCCTCAGAGCGGCGTTATTACTATTCCAACCGAGGGTCTTTACGTTATTCACGGTACTGCGAAAGAAGGGGTCATTCGCGGCGTGATTCTGGTCTGAGATGACGATCCCGTCGACGACAAAATGATTGAGCCCATTCAGATCGGTGCTCAGGGAGTACAGGCCATCCTCGGTGGGGTTGCCGGCCTGGTTCAGGCAATCACGATTGAGATAGTTAAACCGGCTGCCGTCGAGCACACCCGGACCGTAGATGGTCACGCCATCCACGGCAAAGTGGAACTTTCCCTGCACCCACGCATTGGTTCCGAGAAAGATATTGGGGATATTGGCCGGCACCTTATATGCCAAAGTGCCGTCTCCTCCGAGCGCGATCGCGACCGGCACGGCCGTTGGGGATTCAAAATCCAGTGTGTTGTAACCGGAGAGGTCTTGACCTTGAAGGTCCGACCACGAGTTCACCACCTTCACGTTCGCGCCCGCCGGCTCCGTGTAAGGCGGGTTGAGGAAGAAGGCCAGCCCTTCCACGCCGCCGCCGTCCGTGCCGCGATTCCACATCAGGATGAACTGGTCTCCGTTGAAATTGGATCTGGTCACAGTAGAGAGTTCCACCGTGCCGTCTTTCTGGGTCTGGACCTCCACCAATTTCGGGGTCGGCCGCACGGAAACATGATCGCCAGGCAGGAAGGGGCCGGTTAACAGCTTGGTTACGCGGATCTGAACCAGGGCATTTTTTTGCGCGGGAATACTTACGAACGACATGGACGTGGTGCCCTTGACGTAGGGGGCATCACCACGAGTCGGAGAGGCGTTCGTCTTGCCGTAGTAGCTAACGTAGACGTAAGCGGTCGTCCAGCTTCCGCCGTCGATCTGGTACTGGACGGCATACTGGTCGGACTGCATGGGATACGCGATTGGATTCGCCGGGAGAGTAGCGTCAGTCGATGGGCACTGCTGCGCCGAGGCGAGGGTGGCGCACAACAGCAGCGGAACAAACAAGAGCGTAATCCCCAAAATCCGTGAGCTTCGGGTCATACAGGTCTTTCCTCCGAAGCGATCTCTTTCGTAAGCCAAGCGGGTGCATCATGATGTGCATTCTGGAATTCAAGCGATGGTCGTATCCGAGCGGAATTTCCGCGATTTGAACCTCTGGCTTGGGGATGGTACTCTTCCCCGGCTTCCGACGCAATGAGCCACCACAGCGGTTTCCAGCGAGGTCACGCGGTACCGACGGCTCGTTTTGACCGTCTGACGCGCCCCACTCGTTGCAACCGCCGAATACCCCTTAAACCGTGATATAAGCTGCGCGAAAGACATAGAAGAGACAACGACTTAGCGTTTTGGAGTTTACCTTGCGGATAGCGGCAGGTTCGGCGACAAACTTCTGCAGAGAAAAAGGCGTGCGGAGCGAAGCGGCACGCAACGGGGCGCCCCACGCCACTCGGGTCAACGATCTTACAGCAGGCCAGAGGTACGAAAGCGTGTAACCGGATCTACCACCGCAACTGCTTCTCGCTGAAAGATCCAACGGGCTACTGCGAAACCGAGGGCCGCATAACAAACGTAGACGATCTTCATAGATCACCCCAAATTGTTAGATGCTCTTTCGCCTTTGGGGGAGTACGACAAGCCGCACCGTACGAGTCCAAGTTAACCTCGGAACACCACTAGGTCAATGAACCACTGGTGCCATGCCGATGGCACAGAAGTAACAGGGGGTAACCAGTCTTACCGCAGTGTCAGTGCGAGCGCTGAGTCGCTGCTTCCTTGGGATTGGGCAGCGTAGAGGTTCCTTCCATGGCCTTGGCCTTGTGACCGTGGAAGAAGAGCACATGAACAAAAAACATGAGCACCAGCACTCCGCCAAAGGTACAGACAATGGTGGCACCTGTGGGAAGGTCTCCCAGCACCGAGAAGTAAACTCCGAGACCGGAGACCAGGGTCCCCATGGTCCAGCCAATGGCCAGGCGAGGACCTACCCGATCGGCGAAAAGCATGGCCCCCACTGACGGTACGATCAGGTAGCAGAAAACCAGCAATACCCCAGCGATCGCCACCGAGGATGTGACCACGAAACCGAAGGAGGCATAAAAGAGAAAGTCCCAGAAACGGATATTCATCCCCTTGGCCTCAGCTTCGGCTGGGTGGGACGAAATGACGAGAAACTTGTGACGAAAGATATAGTGAAACAGGCCAACCACGCCGTAGAGCACAGCAGTCTTGATGACCTCATGCTTATCGACGGCCAGAATGTTGCCGACCAGCATGTCTTTGAGGTGTTCGGTTTCGCCAGTCGCTTTGCTCATGGCCAGAATGGCCGTAGCGGAGGCCACGGCATAGGCAATGCCGATAAAGGCTTCCTGCGGAATGTGGCCGCGCCGGGAGCGTGCGAAGGCAAAAATGGCGGCGCCCACAAAGGTGAAGGCCAGACTCAGCCAGTAGGCGCCGCGTCCGTGTGCATCCATTCCAACCAGAATGGCGATCGTTGCCCCCAGGGCAGCAATCTGAGCCAGGGCCAAGTCAACGAAAATCACGCCGCGTTCCACCACATGCACGCCCAGATAAGCGTGTATTCCGGTCAGAATAAGGCTGGCGATAAACGGCCACAATAAAAACGGCAGAATTTCCATGTCGCTCCTTGGGAATCAGGCTTCGGCCGTCAGTCTTTAGTCGTCAGCAAACTCGCCTGCAATCGCGGATGATGCCGACGCCATCTTGCTGACGACAGACGACCGACGAACGACGACTCCTACTGTGTTGCCTGGAAGGCTTGCGTCAACAGACCGATATCGTAATCGAACAACTTGAAGTAATCGGTGACATCTTTTTCTCCGCCCACGGACGGCAAGTATTGCACTACTTTTCCGCCGGTCTCACGAGCGATGGAATTCGGTGTTTTCAGGTCAAAGTATGGTTCGACCAGAATGATCTTGCAGTTCTCGCGCTTCATCAATCCGATCAGTTCGATGGTGTGGCTGGGGGTCGGCGGAATTCCCGGACGAGGTTCCACATAGCCGATAACATTCAGCCCAAAGTGCTTGGCGAAGTTGGGAAACGAATTGTGGTAGGTCACCACCTTGCGTCCGTGAAAGGGTTTCATTTCCGCATCCCACTGCTGCTCGGCCGCGCTGAGCCGCTTGTCGAAATCCTGATACCTTTCCTGGAAATAGCTGGCGCTTGGGGGATCGAGTTCGCTTAGTTTGGTGGCGATACCTTTGGCGATGCGGCGGCCGTTGTCAGGATCGAGCCAGTAATGCGGGTTGCCGAGAGGATGAACGTCCCCCATGGCGCGGGTCACGGTGCCGGTTGGAATATCCTGAATCTCGGCAAACTGTGAGGCGTCCAGATAGCCGTTCGCGCCTACCTGGACCCGGGCGTTGCCGCTCTGCGTGATCAGCGGAGGCAGCCAGCCGATTTCCAATTGCAATCCCACGACAATGAGCAAATCTGCCTGGCGAAGTTTCAGCAGGAAGCTGGGCTTGGCTTCGACAAAGTGGGGGTCCTGATAGCCCTTGGCGATCGATTCCACGCTGATGTGGTCGCCGCCCACTTCCTGAGCCAGGGCGGCGATGTCGGTGGTAGCGGTAATCACGTTCAGCTTCTTGGCCTGGGCCGGGACTGCCAGAACGGCCGCCATCAGAAAGGCGACGCCCACCAGGGCCAGCCACCGAGATTTCATCTTCTTCATGCCATCCTCCGGGAAACTTGTGTCGTCAGAACGGGTGTGCGCCGTGCGCACCCAGCGAGAAAATCAATTGCAGCAGCAACTCGTTCGCGCTTCTGCCCTCCGCGTAATTGGTGTACCGGTATTGACCGCGCAACTGGCTGAACTCGCTCGGCCAGTAGGTCAGCACCGCTGAACCGCCCTGGTCCGTAAGGTTGCCGAACTGACTGCGCCCGGAACGGTCGAAGCGTCCCCCGAGAAACCAGCGCCGCCCCAGTTGATAATCAGCGGAGGCATAAAGGCCAAATGCTTTTTGCTCCACCGGAAACTGCTGGCGCTGGCTCCAGAACAACTCGCTGCGTCCGATAAAAGAGTGGTAAATGGAGCGGCGCAAGGGCTTCCATCGCACCGTAGCGTCCACGCCGTACAGGTTGGTGAGAAAATCCGGGCCAGCATCATTATAGCCGCGGGCATACGAAAGACCGATGTCAACATTGGTGGACTCGCTAATGTCCTTGTAGCTCCGCAAATGCGCCACCGTGCTCACGTCGCTTCTCTTCCAGGACTTGAATACGCTTTGCGGGCCTTCGCCTGAATCGCCGCGAAAAACCTGGCCAGTGGCTTCGAGGAAAATTCCCTTCGGAGCCGGAATGATGCGTTGAATGGACACGCCCGCATCGTCAATGCCGTCCTCTCCGCCGACCAGGTTGGTGGTAGCCAGCGGACGATCGACCCACGGCAGGACATGGTTATGCATGGTATTGACCTTGCCGAAGGCAGACCGCATCTTCCCCACTTTCACGACGAAACTCTTGGGCAGCGCGGTGAAAGTAATGTAGCCCTCTTCCAGTGCCACGCCCTCTTCCCCAAACGAGATAAAAAAGTCTCCGCGGGCGTAGGGATCAATAATCGATTGCAGCCCGACTTCTGACTCATGCATCTGCATGGCCGGAAATGGCGTCTGCTGGGCCAGAGGTGGCACGGTCCCCGTACCCGCAGCACCAATGAAGTCCCCAATCACGCTGATGTCCGGATTGAGCGCCTTGGCCGCGGAGCCACCCGCCCCTCCCAATGTGATGCTTTGATCCGGGGTCGCGGTAACGGCGGCAACTGCAACTTCCGGAGGCGGTGTTGCGGACGGCGTCGCTCCCGCTCCGGCTGGCGCAGCTGAAGGTGCCGACGGCTGTGCACTCTTCAGCATACGCACCTCGCCTTCGACCGCAATCAGGCGGTCCTGCAAATCCCTGATCTGTTGCTGGAGGGCCGCCACATCCGGCGGGTTGTTCGACGACGCGCTACTGTCAGCCTGTTGAGCCCAGAGTGGAACGGCAGAAAGAATTGCGACACTTGCCCAAATGATTTTCGTTTTCATTGGGTTACATCCTCCGCGGCAAGAAAAAGGTCCCCGTTTCCTCAAACTCCATCCTGTGGCCGAAATGGACCGGGATCGAAACCAGCTTGGATCACGGCCAAAAACGCCGAAACCGATCATCACAGGGTGACGGCATTTGGGCCAGGTCGGGTCCGGATGTTCACGGCTCCCAATGCCGGGTCGGACTATGACCCAACGGCGCAACGGCTTAGTTGTACTCAGGGTGAGGAAGTGTTTCTGATTCTAGCATTCGAACAGACCCGGGGATGTTGCCCGAGGAGGGTCGGCTATCAACGACTCTTGTCCGTCAGCATTTTTCGAGCTGCCTCCAGCTCTTTCTTCTTCTGCGCATCCACTTTGGGATAGGCCAGGTTCAGGTCATCCAGCGTGTCGACAATAGCGGCGGCGACGGCCAGGCGGGTGAACCATTTGTTGTCCGCGGGGATCACGAACCAGGGAGCGTGCGGCGTCGAAGTGTGGGCGATCGTCTCTTCGTAGGCGGTCATATAGTCGTCCCAGCACTCGCGCTCGTGCAGGTCGGCGGTGGAGAATTTCCAGTTCTTCTCGGGTTGATCCAAGCGGTCCAGGAAACGCTTCTTTTGTTCCTTCTTCGACACGTTCAGAAAGAACTTGCGAATGACCAGGCCGTTGCGGGACAGATAGCGCTCGAAGGCACAAATGTCCTGGAACCGCTCTTCCCAGATATTTTTTGTCACCAGGGAGGGTGGCATTCTTTCGTTAGCCAGGATCTCGGGATGCACCCGCACCACCAGCACTTCTTCGTAGTACGACCGGTTGAAGATACCGATGCGTCCGCGCTCGGGCAGGCATTTCATGTTGCGCCAGAGGTAGTCGTGGTCCAATTCCTCAGTCGAGGGAGTCTTGAAGGAATAAACCTCGCAACCCTGGGGATTGACACCCGACATTACGTGCTTGATGGCGCCATCTTTTCCGGCGGCATCCATGGCTTGAAAGATGAGGAGCAGACCCCAGCGGTCCTGGGCGTAAAGCTTGTCTTGCAGTTCCGCCATCTTGGCTACGCCTTTGGCCAGCAGTTCTTCGGCATGCTCCTGCGAGTGCAGCTTTCCGGTGTCGGCGGGATCGTGGTCCTTCAGGCGAAACTTCTTGCCGTGATCTACCCGGAAGGGTTTGGAAAATTTACGGGCCCAGCTCATCTGAAAAACCTCCTGGCGAAAACCAATACCAGTCTACTTCCTAACCAGCTTTCTTAAGGCCGCCACATTTCTGAAGTCGTCGCCGGGTTCGTCAATGGGTGTTTCCGCGATGAAGGCGGCGTGCGCCAGCTGTGGATCGTTCAACAAACGGCGGAATGGCTCCAGCCCGATGCTGCCCTTGCCGATATGCTGATGCCGATCGAGCTTCGATCCGCGGGCGGCTTTGGCGTCATTGCAGTGCCAAACGGGAACGTTCTTGAGGCCGACTGTCTCGTCCAGGCGCTGCAGCGTGTCCTGCATCCCTTGAGGGCTAACAATGTCATATCCGGCGACGTGAGTGTGGCAGGTGTCGATGCAGGCACCGACCGGGACCACGTCTCGCAGATATTCCAGAACCTCGGCCACCTGTTCGAAGCTGCCGCCGAGCGAGTATTCCGCTCCAGCAGTGTTTTCGATCAGGATGGTGAGACCAGTCTTCGCCAAATCTAGGCCCTGCGCAGAGGCCGCGATGGCAGCAGCTGTGCGCATCAGTCCCTGCTCCCGATCAGAACCGCGAAATGAACCCGGATGGAGCACCAGGTATTCGGCGCACAAAGCCATGGCGCGTTCGATTTCGCCGCGAAACGCCTCGATAGATTTTTTCAAAAACAATTCATTCACACCTGCCAGATTCACCAGATAGTTGGTATGAATCACCAGAGGCTTCAGGTCATACTGATCGCGCAGCCGCTTCATCTCGTCGCAATGCGGACGGTTCAATTCATAAGGAGCCCACTGCCGTGGACTGGAGGAGAATATCTGCAGGGTGTTGCATCCCAGGCGATACGCGCGTTCGGCGGCGTTATGTACCCCTCCCGCGCTCGAAGTATGAATTCCGATGCGCCGCGAAGTCAGCTTGGGTGTGCGCTTTCGCGATAATTTCAGGATGTCTTGTTCGTCAGCAATGGAGCGCGGCACGAGGTCAGTTTGCCACGTGATCAGATGCGATGTCACCCTGAGCCTGCGAAGGATCCAGCGTGAAGCGGACGATAGCATGGCTAGTTTTGTGGTGACCCGCGCAAGATCCTTCGCGACCAAGAGTCCCTCAGGATGACGCCGGTGGTGGAAGACTTGTTCAGACGGATGCTCTCCTCAAGCCTGCTCCATTTGCGGTGCAAAGGGAACAACGATAAACTCAAGGCGAACCGAACATCAGCGAGGACAAGCCATGTTAGTCGTGATGAAGGCGCAGGCAACCGAGGAGCAGATCCGTTCCGTTTGTCAAAAGATTGAAGATCTGGGATACCGCGCACACTCCATGCCAGGTGCGCAGCGCACCGCCATTGGAATCACGGGGAACCGCGGCGAAGTTGAACCCGGAACGCTCGACGAGATGCCGGGCGTACAGGAACTGATTCGCGTCAGCAAGCCCTACAAACTGGTGAGCCGCGACGTTAAGCAGGAAAACACTGTCATCTCCTTCCCCGGCACGGACGCGACCTTTGGTGGACCCGGACTTGCCGTCATCGCCGGCCCTTGCGCGATCGAAAATCGCGAGCAGACCATGGCGGTAGCCGAATTGGTTTTCCGCGCTGGCGCGCAATTTTTCCGTGGAGGCGCCTACAAGCCGCGCACTTCTCCGTATTCTTTCCAGGGTCTGGGCGAACAAGGACTGCAGATCATGGCCGAGGTCCGCGACAGATTCGGCATGAAGATTGTCACCGAAGCCATCGACAACGAGTCGATGGACCTGGTCGAAAAGTACGCGGACGTGATCCAGATCGGCGCCCGCAACATGCAGAATTACTCATTGCTCAAGCGCGCAGGCCGGGCGCGGATACCTGTTCTGCTGAAGCGTGGCATGTCGGCCACGCTGGAAGAATTTCTGATGGCGGCCGAGTACGTGATGAGCGAAGGCAATTACAAAGTGATCCTGTGCGAGCGCGGCGTTCGAACATTCGCGGACCACACCCGCAACACGCTCGACCTCAGCATCGTGCCTGCTGTGCAAAGACTCAGCCATTTGCCCATCGTGGTCGATCCCAGCCACGGAACAGGAAAACGGAACAAAGTCACGCCGTTGTCGAGAGCCGCGATTGCCGTGGGCGCCGATGGGTTGATCGTCGAAGTCCACCACGAACCCGACCGCGCGATGTCCGACGGGATCCAGTCCCTTTACCCCGAGCAGTTCGACGAACTGATGAAGCAGGTGCGGCAGATCGCGCCCGTGGTGGGACGGATGGTGCCGGCGATCGGTAATCATCCCAGAGCAACTGAGGCCTTATCGGCGCAATCCGGCGTGCGATCGGCGGTCAGCCCAGTAGCTTGAGAAAATTTCTTCTCCTCGTTGTCGCACTTACCGTCGTGGGCGGTCTGGGATGGTGGTATTTCAGCGAACGCCAGCTGCCCACCTACGGGCCCGCCTATCGCGAATATGCGTACGTCACCAACGGTAAAAGTAATACCGTCTCAGTGATTGACCTGCGCACCTTTCAACCTGCCAAGACCATTCACGTCGGCACTGAACCGACGGGCATCGCCTCCAACGGGAAGAAGAACGAAGTCTACGTCGTCAACACCCAGTCAAACAGCGTCAGTGTGATTGATGCGGAACGCAACGAAGTGGTGGCGACAATCGGCGTGCATGCCGCTCCCTACTTCATCGATGTGTCGGCGGACGGCAAACGGGCGTATGTCGCGAATTCAAAGTCCGCGAATGTCTCAATACTGGATCTCGACAAGCGCCTGGTACTGGGCAATATCCGAGTCGGCGCATCGCCTGGACTGGCGCGGGTTTCGCCTGACGGTTCGACCGTAGTCGTCAGCAATCGGGGAGACCACACGATCTCACTGATTGACGCGATACAACTCAAAGTGCGAAGCGCGATTCCGGTTTGCGATCAGCCGGAAGACATCGCCATCCTTCCCGACAGCAGTAAAGCCTTCGTGGCCTGCGCAGGCTCTGCTCAGGTCGCAGCCATCGACTTGAAGGCCGATAAGCTGCTGGCGCTGCTGGATGTCGGCAAGACCCCGGCGGATCTGGCGTTAAAACCCGACGGCGGCGAATTGGTAGTCACAAACTTCGATTCCGACAGCTTTTCGATTATTGAGACGTCCACTAACGAAGTGGGCGGCAGCTACCTGATTGGCACACATCCCGCGCGCGGCCTGGTAACCAGCGACAACACATTGTTGTACGTGAGCAACTTCGGTTCGAACACGATCGCAGTCTATGACATTGAAATCGGCAAACTGATCGCGACGCTGCCGGTAGGCAGCCATCCCGATGGACTGGCGCTCTCGCGGAGCGAAAATTATTTACTGGTGTTGGATTCGCAATCTGGGGACGTGACGGTAATTCAGAAGCGTGA
This sequence comes from Terriglobia bacterium, assembly GCA_963741105.1. Lineage (GTDB taxonomy): Bacteria > Acidobacteriota > Terriglobia > Terriglobales > Acidobacteriaceae > JAIQFF01. Next base: position 115,467 of record CAVUGT010000020.1, on the reverse strand, counting down.
ACCCACTAAACTCGAGCCTAGACCGTATTCCCTGCTGACCATGATCCCGGTCGGTGTGCAGCCCAATAATATTGTGGTGAAATCGTTTGTGCTGGCGAAGCCGGCGCCGTAGAAATTCGACAGAGGCCACGGATTTGCGCAGATCTTCACGGATTAAACCGTTAAGCTGGTAGGGGTCCTTCGACTACGCGCAGGATGACAAGGATTTACCCTTGGGCGCCGCAGCACTTCTTGTATTTCTTGCCGGAGCCGCAGGGGCAGGGATCGTTGCGGCCGACCTTAGCGGCGCCGCGTACTACCTGCTGTACCGTCTGCGCCTCGCCAGCGCCGGCCATGCGGGCCTGTTCCAGTTCGCGCTTCTTCCTGCGCTGGAAAGATTCTTCTAGTTCGTCGACCGATGTCGCGACGTTTCGCGGTGGATGGCTGCCGTTGCCGTCAGAGCCGGCGACCGTGCGGTTGAGCCTCAGGCGGTCGCGGCGGGCCGTTCCAAAATCTGCATCAGGTAGAGATAGCGGACGGTCTCTTCCTGGAAGCGCGTGCATCATGGCTTCGAACATGTCGAAGGACTCGCGCTTGTACTCGACCAGCGGATCGTGCTGTCCGTAGCCGCGCAGGCCGATGCCCTCTTTCAGGTGGTCCATGTCGCGCAGGTGGTCTTTCCACTGCGAATCGAGGACGCTGAGCATGATCATGCGCTCGTGGTAGCGCATGGCGTCGGGACCAATCAGCTTTTCTTTCGCGTCGTAGCGCTCTTTCAGTTTCTCGAAGATGGCATCGCCGAGTTCCTGCCGGTTCAAGTGACTCGGGCTTGATCCCTTCCGCGAGGATATCGACGCCGAAGCGGGTGAAGATCGCATCTTTCAGACCCTTGATATCCCAATTGTCGGGATGGACTTTGACCGCCGCAGAACTGGTCCATCAGATCGCTGAGGATGCCGGAGACGTAATCCTCGAGGATCAGTTCTTTCTGATCGACACCCTCGAGCAGCTGGCGGCGCAAGCCATAGACGGCCTCGCGCTGCTTGTTCATGACGTCGTCGTACTCAAGCAGATGTTTGCGGGCTTCGAAGTTCTGGGCTTCGACCGCCTGTTGCGCAGTCTCGATACGGCGCGTGATCAGCCTCGATTCGATGGGAATGCCTTCTTCCATGCCCAGCCGCTGCAGCAGGTTGGAAACCCATTCCTTGGCGAAGATGCGCATCAGGTCGTCTTCGAGCGAGAGATAGAAGCGCGAGGAGCCGGGATCGCCCTGACGGCCGGCGCGTCCGCGAAGCTGGTTGTCGATGCGGCGGGCCTCGTGACGCTCGGTGCCGAAAATATGCAGGCCGCCGACAGCCGATAACTTCGTCGTGCTCTTTATCGGTCTGAACCTTGTAGCGATTGAAAATTTCGGTCCACTGGTCGGTGGGGACAACGTACTCATTTCCGGCGTAGTACCAGACCGTGCTCTTGGTCTCGTCAACATCGATCTGAATCTTGCCCTGGGCAGCACGCAGAGGTTGCGCAATTCCCTTCTTCACGCACTCCTGCTTGGCCATGAATTCAGGATTGCCGCCGAGCAGAATGTCAGTGCCGCGGCCGGCCATGTTGGTGGCGATGGTGACCATGCCCTTGCGTCCGGCCTGGGCGACGATCTCGGCTTCGCGCTCGTGATACTTGGCATTCAGCACGACGTGCTTGATCCCTTTTTTCTTCAGCAGCTCGGAAAGCCGCTCTGACTTTTCGATCGACGTGGTGCCGACCAGCACCGGGCTGTCCGGTGTCGTACAGCTTCTGGATTTCGTCGGAGGCCGCGAAGTATTTTTCTTTCTCGGTGCGATAGACGACGTCGGGATTCTCTTGCCGCAACATGATCTTGTTGGTCGGAATCACCATGACTTCGAGGTTGTAAATCTTGTCGAATTCTGCCGCTTCCGTTTCCGCCGTTCCGGTCATGCCGGCCAGCTTCTTGTACATGCGGAAATAGTTCTGGAAGGTGATGGTGGCCAGGGTCTGGTTTTCGCGCTCGATCTTGACGTTTTCCTTGGCCTCGACCGCCTGGTGCAGGCCATCGGACCAGCGGCGGCCGGGCATCAGGCGTCCGGTGAACTCGTCGACGATGATGACTTCGCCGTCCTTCACCACGTACTCGACATCGCGCTTGTACAGGGCGTGGGCCTTGACTGCCGTATCGACGTGATGTTTCAGGTCCCAGTTTTCAGGGTCGGCGATGTTGCCGATGCCGAGAAGCTGCTCGACTTTTTCCCAGCCGTCGTCGGTGACGGTGATGCTCCGGTGTTTTTCGTCGACGACGAAGTCGCCGGTAAGCTCTTTAGGTTCGCCGGGAGCGGTATCAATTTCCTCGCCCTTTTCGAGCTTGGGAATGATGCGATTCACCCGGGCATATTTGTCGGTAGACTCTTCGCTGGCACCGGAAATGATCAGCGGAGTGCGGGCTTCGTCGATCAGGATGGAATCGACTTCGTCGACGATGGCGAAATTGTGTCCGCGCTGCACGCAATCGTTAAGATCGAACTTCATGTTGTCGCGCAGATAGTCGAAGCCGAACTCGTTGTTGGTGCCGTAGGTGACGTCGGCGGCGTAGGCTTCGCGGCGCTCCTCGTCGTCGAGATCGTGCACGATGACGCCGACGGTCAGGCCGAGGAAGCGGTAGAGCTTGCCCATCCACTCGGAGTCGCGTTTGGCCAGATAGTCGTTGACCGTGACGACGTGCACGCCGCGTCCGCTGAGTGCGTTCAGATACACCGGCAGGGTCGCGACCAGCGTTTTACCTTCGCCGGTCTTCATTTCGGCGATCTTGCCCTGGTGCAGCACCATGCCGCCGATCAGCTGCACGTCGAAGTGGCGCATGTTGAGCACACGGCGTCCGGCTTCGCGGACTACGGCAAAGGCTTCCACCAGAAGCTCGTCCAGCACTTCGTTGATGGCCTTGGTGCGCTCGTCGTCGAGTTGCTTGAGGCGGTCGGAGTCGGCGTCTGGTTCATCACCGATCTTGGACAGACGCTCCTGGACCCGCTGGCGGAATTCGTCCGTCTTGGCGCGTAGCTGGTCGTCCGAGAGCTGGCGCATCTGCGGCTCGAGCGCATTGATGGCCTCAACCTGAGGCATCAGGCGCTTCAGTTCGCGCTCGTTCTTGGTCCCAAAGACCTTACCTAATAAAGTGTTAATCAAATCTGATGACCTTTTGGAGGCAGCACTGCCCTTGTTAAGAAGCCTAGCATATTAGATGCAGGTGAGACGCGTAAGTCGCGGGGAGGAGTTAACAGAGTAGCGCCGCCATCCCGGCGGCTGTCCGGGGGCGTCTCGCCCGCCGGGTGCCGAGGGCGAGACGCCCTCGGGACAGCCGGTAAGATGCCGGCGCTGCTTGGCGGCTGCCGATTCACGGTTCGGCAACGGTGCCGTTCTCATGTAATATTTCGGCGAACCAATGCCCACTTTTTACGATCGTTTTGTCGAGTGCGTCGAGCACTGGCCCAAAAACGTCGCGCTGGAGATCCAGCGACGCGAAAGGGTAGAGAGTTACACCTACGCCGAGTTGCGTCATATCGCCGAGTCGGTTGGGGCGTGGCTGGGCAAGAACGATTTCAAATCCGGCGCCCGAGTTGTGATTCTAGCGGACAATCATCCCCGCTGGGTGGCCGTGTTCCTGGGCGTGGTCGCCTCGGGATGCACTGCCGTGCCGCTCGACACAGCTTTGCATGCCGACCAGATCACGACCTTGCTCAAGGACAGCGGGAGCGTGTTGCTGTTTTGCGACGTAAAACACCTGGCGTACCGCGCAAGAGGCGATTGGCGATTTGCCAATCAAGATCGCCCTCATCAATCCGTCCGAAGAACCGGATGGCAAATCCGATGCGGCCAAACCCGACCTGCTAGGTGATCTTGACAGCATTGTTAAGGCTGGTTCGTCCGGCTTCCGCGCGGCCATCGTTGAAGCTGACGTTGTGGCCTCCCTGCTCTATACCTCCGGCACCACTTCGGATCCCAAGGGCGTCATGCTCACCCACGCCAATCTGCTGGGCGAAGTCGAGTCGGTATTCAGCTGGGCACATGTTGGTCCCGACGACGCCGTTCTGGGCGTTCTGCCGCTCTTCCACGTCCTCTCCCAGATGGCGAATCTCTTGCTACCCCTGGTCAAGGGAGCACGCGTCGTTTACCTCGAAACTCTGAACACCACCGAACTACTGCGGGCGCTCAACGAACGCCAGATCACGATCTTCGCTGTTGTTCCGCAATTCTTTTATCTGATCCACGAGCGCATCTTCAAGGAAGTAGCCAAACGGGGCAAAGTGGCAGGCTTGGCGTTGAAAACCTTGATGTCACTCAATCGTGGTCTGCGGGCCCTGGGCTTCAATGCCGGCCGGATTTTCTTCGGCAAGCTACACAGCACGTTCGGTGACCGGATGCGCTACCTGATCACTGGTGGTTCGCGCTTTGACCCCCAAATTGGATACGACTTCTACGCCCTCGGCATCGACGTCCTTCAGGCTTACGGACTTACCGAAACCACCGGCGCGGCTTTTGCAGCTCTTCCTCACCACAATGTCATCGGTTCTGTCGGACCGCCATTGCCCGGCGTGGAGGGAAAGATCATCGATGCAAAGCCCGGGGAAGATGGCGGACCTGCCGTCGGCGAGATCGCCATCAATGGCGCGATTGTGATGAAGGGATACTGGAACCGCCCGGACGCCACCGCGGCCGTTCTGAAAGACGGCTGGCTGCATACCGGCGATCTTGGTTATTTCGATTCCGGCGGAAACCTCTTCATTACCGGGCGCGAGAAGGACGTTATTGTGCTGAGCAATGGCAAGAACGTCTATCCCGAAGAGATCGAGTCGTACTATCTGAAATCGCCTTACATCAAGGAAATCGGAGTGATGGCGTTGGAGGCCGAGCCTGGCAACCCCGCGTCTGACCGGCTGTACGGCGTGGTAGTCCCGGACTTCGACGTGTTGAAAGAACGCAAGATCGTGAATGCCAAGGAAGTCATTCGCTTCGACATCGAGGGCATCTCGGCCAAGATTCCGTCGACGAAGAGGATTGGAAGCTACGAAATCTGGCAAGATCCTCTGCCGCGCACCACCACGCGAAAACTCAAACGCTTCGAACTGGAAAAGCGGGTACGCGCAAACCAGAAGAAGGGACAGGCTGATTCCGCAATCAGTTCCACACCGGCACTAACTGCTGAAGACGCGCAATGGCTCGAACTGCCGGATGTGCAGCAGGCGATAAAAGTCATTCGCGAATCCAGCAAGACTGCGCCGGAAGTGATTCGCCCCAGCGACAACCTCGAACTCGATCTCGGTCTCGACTCCATGCAACGCGTGGAATTGCTGGTTGCCATCGAGCAGGAACTTGGCGGAGACGTGGAAGAATCGGCTCTGGCTGAAATTTATTCCGTCCGCCAGTTGGTGGACGCGATTCGTGAAAGCTCGGCCTCAGGAAAAACCAGAACGCGCTCAGGCCAGCAGCCGGCGGGGTGGACGTCCGTGCTTCAGGAAGAACCTACCGACCCAGAGGTTCTGAGGTTGGCCCTGCCCGGTAAACTGGCGAAACAGATCCTCTACGCAGGCTTCCAGCCGGTACAGATCTTTGCTCACGACCGCTTTCATCTGCGGGTCAGCGGACTGGAAAAACTCCCAAAGCAGGGTCCCTACATCATCTCTTCCAACCACCAGAGCTATCTGGACCCGGTGCTCATGGCATCGGTTCTGCCGTGGCCTATATTTCGCAATCTGTTTGCGGTGGGCACTAGCGAAATTTTCGGCTCGGGCTTCATGCGCCGGTTGGCGCGCTGGCTCCGCGTCATCGTCGTCGATCCGGATGCGAACCTGGTTTCTGCCATGCGCGCCGGAGCCTTTGGACTGCGCAATGGACGTATCCTCATTCTCTATCCGGAAGGCGAGCGCAGCATTGATGGGACGCCCCGAACTTTCAAGAAGGGCGCTGCCATTCTCTCTATCCATCTGCAGGTACCGATTGTTCCAGTGGCAATTGAGGGATTCTACGAAGCCTGGCCGCGAGGAAAGTCGTTTCAGAAATTCACTCCGCTCAAGATGCAGTTTGGCGATCCCATTCTTCCTCCGCCCGAAGCGGAAGCGTCGGAGCAAGCCTACGAGAAACTCACAGCAGCATTGAAGTCACGCGTAGTCCAAATGTGGAAGGGATTGCGCGGAGAGGAAACAGCCGCATCGACCGGTGCGTCACACTCGTAAGGATTGTTTGTTTTACTGCGCGGCGGCGGCTTGCGCTTTTTGTCCGAAGGCCTTCACGAAGGCATCCACAATCATAGAGTCGTAGTCGCCCGGGGACTCCTTAGCAATCTTTTCGACAAGCTGCGGAGTTGTGGCTTTGCATGCGCCTTCTCCGTTCATCCGCAAGTCGAACTTCTCTGCCAAATTGAGGATCTGCACTTCGATCAGTGCGCTCGCGGGGCTGGCACCGGTCGAGCGCAACTGCTGGGCAGCCACCAGAATCGGAATCGCGCGACTGAGCGATCCGCCCATAAGTTGAGCCTGGGTGGCGCCGTTCTTGCCTTTGCGCATGCCCTTTTCGAGTTCTTCCTGCGAAAGATTGGCGGCTTTGTAGAGAATTTCGTTGCTGATGCCAATTTCGTTCACGTTGCGCAACAGGGCGGCGGTGCGGAGATCTTCGGAACTTGCGGCATCCAACCCCAAGGCATCGGCAATCTTGGTTGCGTAAGTCGCGACACGAAATGAACCCGCTTCGCTATTTTTCTGGTTGCCGAGAAACTGCTGCAAGATGACCAGCATGCCGTCGTAGCCGTTCTTCAGGTCTCTCAAACCTTTCTGATTACGCTCATACAAAGTACCCATGGCGTAAGCGGTCACGACGAGTACCCCGCCCCAGACCGTGATGTCGAACCAGCGGCTGTCGAGCGGCATGTAATCCAGCCGGTGATTGAGCATCGACGGAGTGACGTAAGTCAGCAGCACCACAACACACACGCTGGCACAGGCAGTCAGAGTGGCATGACGCCGGCCGAAGTGATACGCCGAATAAAGAGTAGGCAAGAAAAAGAACACCAGCGCGACAGCCTGAGAAGCCACCAGAAAATGAATCATGGCGGCGATTACGACCAGGGACAGCAGCAGCCACAGCTCTTTATTAGTACTAGTGTTGTCTGTTTGCAAAGTTTGTCCGGTCACCCGTCGCCGGGTTCCGCTAAACGGCAGGCAGAGAATCCCCCAGCATAGCTATAGTGCGGCAAATTTGGGGGACGTCCAAGTTACTCAGGTAACGGGCTACTTGGCGCGCGGATGGGTCTGATCGTAGACGTGCAAGACGTGCTTGATGGAAAGCTGGGTGTAGCGTTGGGTGGTGGAAAGACGTTCGTGGCCGAGCATTTCCTGAATCGCGCGCAGGTCGGCGCCTTCCTCCAGCATGTGAGTTCCGAAGGCATGCCGCAAGGTATGTGGGTGGACGTCCGGAGAGAGCCCCTTGGCAACGGCAATCTTCTTGATGATTCGCCCCACGCTGCGGGTGGTGAGCCTGCCGCCGCGCAGATTGATCAACAATGCTGAGGAATGCTTCTGCTGTTCGGCCAGGATTTGCTGGCGGCCCGGTAAGTAGAGCGCGAGAGCGCTCTTTACGGAGTCCCCGAAGGGTACGTAGCGTTCTTTTTTCCCCTTGCCCCGAATGAGAATCGCTTCGTTGCTTAAACGGATATCGTCCAGATTGATACCGATCAGTTCGGAATTTCGGATACCGCATCCGTAAAGCAACTCGAACATCATGCGGTCGCGCTCTGGAAAGGCAGCGAGTTCGGGCATTTGACCATCGAGGACGCCGTTCATCTCCTCGATCGTCGGGACTCGCGGGAGTTTCTTGGCAAGCTTGGGCGTCGAGACCAGCGCCGCTGGATTTTGTTCCACCACTCCCTCCTGCGCCAGCCAGCGATAAAGCGATCGTACAGCCGCCAAGGCACGCGCCACGGAAGTCTTGCCTAATCCTTTTTCGTAGAGACGAGACAGAAATCCGCGGACAGCGATGTGGTCGATCTGCTTCCATCCACGCGATCCGACGTAAGCGGCAAATTCGTGGAGATCGCCGCTGTAGGCCTTGATCGTGTGGGCGGAGGCGTTGCGCTGGCCCAGCGCCTGCAGAAAGTCGCGCACTGCTTTTTCGACGACGGTAGATTTCATATCAACGTTCGCCCGGTAGCGCCGGCAAGATGCCGGCGCTACGAAATGGGGTTACCCTCTAGCCTTCGCTCTGGGATGATGCTTTTGATACACCGTCTTCAACCGATCCAGGGCCAAGTGGGTGTAGACCTGCGTGGTCGAAATGTCAGCATGGCCGAGAATGGTCTGCACCGTCCGGAGATCAGCGCCGTTTTCGACCATGTGCGTGGCGCAACTGTGCCGCAGCATGTGCGGACTTGCGTTGCGTCCCGCGCCCGCCGAAGCCGCGCGCACCATCTGCCAAACGCGCTGCCGGGTTAACTTTCTGCCGCCGCGTCCCAGGAATAGAAGCGGCGAACTCTTCCCTTTCGCGAGGACCGGGCGACGCCTCTTTCATGTAGACGGCCAACGCATCTTGCGCGCCTTTTCCCAGGGGCACAATCCGTTCCTTGTCCCCCTTGCCTCGCACCAGCAGGCATCCCAGATCGATCTTCAGGTCTTCCAGTTGGACACCAACGATCTCGGACACGCGTAGCGCCGCCGCATAGAAAACTTCCAGCATGGCGTGATCGCGCGCCGCTATCGCCTCCGCCTCTTTGCTGTGTGACGCCGGATGCGGAGCGAGCATGCTTTCCATTTCGTCGCGGGCCAGGGCTTTGGGCAATACCTTCCACTGCTTCGGTGAATCGATGTTCAGCGTGGGATCGTGCTCAATCATCTTGTCGAGCAGAAGGTAGCGATACAAGTGACGCAGGGCGGAGAGCTTTCGTCCCACCGAACGGCCGTCGACAGAATTGCCAAACAGTTGCTGGATAAATTCGCGCACGTGATTGCGCTGGGCATTGAGCAACGTGCGCTTGTGCTTTTCCAGGAAGACGGTGAATTGTCCAATGTCGGTGCTATAGGCCGCGACGGTGAGTGGCGCCAGACCCTTTTCGATCTTCAGATAGTCGAGGAAGCCGTCGAGCACGCGGGAATTGGCGGCGAATTGGCACATACCAAGTATGCGCATTATCGGACACTGGGAAAGTGTCGAGAGGGTTTACCACGGAGGACACAGAGGACACGAGTAAAGAGTAATTCGACCTTCCTCCGTGTCCTCTGTGTCAGTCGTGGTTAATGAATTTCTTTCAAAATCTCCACGGCGTAGAGCGCGCCTTCCGGCGTGTCTTCATGTTTGAAGTACGCAAACACGTTTCGCTCCTGCCCGAGATGTTCACGGATACGATCCACCATCACAGTGCGTTCATCGGGCGTATAGGAAGGTTTGCGGTAGCGATAGTATGCGAAGTCGGCGGTCACGACGTCAGGCGTAGTCCGTTCTTCGGTTTCGGCGATGCACAGCGCCCGGTTATTCGTCTTCAATACATTGAAGACTTCATCGGTAAACCACGAAGGATTGCGAAATTCAAATGCGGCCTGTACCGCGCGCGGCAGCGCGGGAAGAAATTCCTCCAGCAGTTTCACGTCGGCCTTCAAGTTTGGCGGCAACTGGAACAGGACTGGGCCGAGTTTTCCGGCTTGCGCCAGCGGTTCGATCGTACTGAGGAAGCGTGGCACAAAATCGACTGTCCCCTTGAGCCGCTTGATGTGGGTGATGACTTGGTGGGCCTTCACCCCGAAGCGAAAGTTGGCTGGGGTCTCGGCGATCCATTTCTGGGCAGTGGTTTCCTTGATCAGTTGCCGGAAGGTGAAGTTCACTTCGACGGTATTCAGCTGGGTGGAATAGTGCTTTAGGAAGTTTTTCTGCGGTAGTTTCGCGGGATAGAAATCCGGCTTCCATGTGGGGTAAGCCCATCCCGAAGTGCCGACGTAGAGTTGCGCCATAGATGACCTTTAGCTTTGGGACGAACGCTCGCGGCGTTCGCGTGCAGATTATAACGGTAGCGCCGGCGCTACACGAATCAACGCGACGATGGTTTCCTGGTTCTTCGCTTCGTCGGTTTCTTGGTGCTTTCGGCTTGGGCGGCTATCTCCAGGCCTGTCCTTTTCGCCGCTGTCGAACTTCCGCGAGCTCCGCTCGCCGCACGAGCGGGGGCGCTCGCGCTTACATCTGCGGCAGATTTGGGGAGCTTTTGCTTCAGCGTCAGTAGGGGTTCGAACAGGTCTCCCATTTTCTCGACGCGTTTCAGGACCTGGCCGGCTTCGAACACCAGCAGGGACGCGTCTTTCTTCTTCAGCATGTGCTCGACTTCTTCCCACTTCACCGGCGTGGACACCGTGGGATGCTCTCTGGCCCGCAACGAATACACGGCAATCGTGGTTTTATGCTGATCGTTCTGGCTCCAGTCCACAAGGACCTTGCCCTTGCGTAGCTCTTTCTTCATGTCGGAAACGACAAGATCGCGATGCTGGTCTTCCAGCAGCCGGGCGAGGGCATGGGCAAATGTTTTGGTGACGTCGTAACTGGTCGGCGTGTTCAGCGGGACATAAATTTGCAGTCCTTTGGAACCCGAGGTCTTGGGGAAACTCTGCAGGCCGAAGTGGTCGAATATCTCGCGGAGCCACATGCCGACCTGCGCACACTGAACGATGTCTGCCGGCGGTCCGGGATCCAGGTCAAACACCATCATGGTGGGACACTCGATGTTTTTCGCCAAAGAAAGCGATGGATGTAACTCGATCGCCGCCAGGTTCGCCATCCAAACTACAGTCGACAGATCGTCGGCCAGAATGTAGTTCACGGTGCGGCTGTTGCCTTCACTCCAGATCGGTGCTGTCTTCACCCATTCAGGCCGGTGCGCAGTGGCATTTTTTTCGAAAAAGTATTGGGTGTCCACGCCGTTGGGATAGCGCTTCAACGTCAAGGGCCTTCCCGCCAGATGAGGTACGAGCACGGGCGCAATGTGCGCGTAGTAGTCGATGATCTGTCCCTTGGTGAAGCCGGTCGCGGGATACAGGACTTTGTCCAGATTGGACAGCTTCAGTTGCCTGCCCTCAATTTCAACCACTGGTGCAGTGCTCACGCTGCCTCGCCTGCTTTCAGTTTCCTTCACGTCACTCACAGCCGGTGACCGTCGTTTAGTATAGTGTCGCTCGGCCGGCTTCAACATCTCGACTTTGATGCCGGATTTACTATCGACGGAGATCAATGCATGTCCAGTTCACGCCGTGAGTTTATACAAGGACTCGGATCGCTGGGAGCGATGGCGTTTCTTCCACTTCTGCGCACCGAACCCGATCTCATTCTTCATAACGGCAACATCTGGACCGTCAATGTACGCCAGCCCCGGGCGGAAGCCGTGGCAATCTCCGGCGGACGCTTTCTCGCCGTGGGCTCAAATGACGAGGTTCTTGGCCTCGCGGCTGGCGGGGCAAAAAAGATCGACCTTGGCGGCAATACTTTGTTGCCCGGTTTCATTGATGCGCATACCCATCCTGCCATGTCCGGTCTGGATCACCTGCGCATGGTGGACTGCGATTTGCGTTCGATTGCCGATATCTTGTCTGCACTGCGAAAACGCGCCGCCCAAACCCCTCCCGGGGAATGGGTACTGGGGTTCAAATACGACGACACTAAGACTTCGGACGACCGTCCGCTCACGATTGCCGATCTCGACGGTGCGGTGCCAGATCATCCCGTGCTGGTGGAACACCGCGGCGGCCACACTGCGTGGGTGAACTCACTCGCCTTCAAGGCGGCAAAGGTAGACGAGCACACGCCAGATCCTCCCGGCGGCCGCTACGATCGCGACCCCGCCACCGGCCATTTCACCGGGCACATCCGCGAGAACGCCAAAGGCAGCATGCAGAGCCTGATCCCGTCGAAATTCACTCGCGCGGACCGGCAGGAAGGTGTGAAGCTGATCTCGCAGATGATGACGCGCACTGGCGTGACCTCGGTCGGCGACGCCATGGGCACGCCCGACGACTTGCGGGCATATCAGGATGCCCGCGCAGCCGGCGATTTGTCACTGCGCGTCTACTGCCTGATCGAATATCACTTCATCGACCAGATGCTGGCCGCCGGCATCCGCACCGGAATGGGGGACGAATGGGTCCGCGTCGGCGCCATGAAAATGTTCTGCGATGGATCGATTTCCGAGCGCACGGCGCGGCTTTCTCAACCCTACACCGGCCGGCCCAATGACTTCGGCATCATGGTCGCGGACGAAGAACAGCTTTACCCGGTCGCGCGCAAAGCCCACGAAGCCGGATGGCAACTGGGAACGCACGCCAACGGCGACGTCGCCATCGACACGACTCTGAAAGTATACGAACGCTTGCAGCGCGAATTGCCGCGGCGCGATCCACGCTTTCGCCTCGAGCATTGCACGTTGATAAACGACTCGCTGGTCCAGCGAATCAAGGCCCTGGGAGCGATACCCCTGCCGTTTTCGACTTACGCCTACTATCACGGCGAAAAGATGAAAGAGTATGGAGCTGACCGCCTGAATCACATGTTCGCCCTGCGCAGCTTCATCGATGCCGGCATCCGGCCGACGCAGGCGTCGGACTATCCGCCGGGTCCGTTCGAGCCCATGATGGCCCTGCGCTCCGAAGTGACGCGCACCGACAGCAAAGGCAATGTGTGGGGACCGCAACAGAAAATCACGGTGGAAGAAGCCATCCGGGTGGGCACGATCAATGGAGCGTATGCGTCTTATGAAGAAAATCAGAAAGGATCGATCGAGCCTGGGAAGCTTGCAGACCTGGTGGTGCTGGGACGCGATCCGTTCAAAGTTGATCCACTGGAGTTGATCGATATTCCGATACAGCGCACTATGGTCGCCGGGAAGTGGGTGTTTGAAGCGTAAGCGGTTTAATTGTGTGGTCGCGGGCGAGTCGCCCGCGACCACACAATCACACAGTCAACAACTGTCTGGTTTGACAACTTCCCTGCCCGCCACGTAACTTCAAGGTCTTCCTCATGTTCTGTCATCTTCTGTCCAACCGCAGTGGAGGTTCGATGAAATACCGTGCCCTTAAGTCTGTTGCACTGGTTTTAGTGCTTTCCGCCGTCGCCGCCGCGCAGGATCTGGCGGCGTTCGAAAAGCGAATCACGGTCAAGAAGTTGGACAACGGTCTGACGGTGGTCATCTGCGAGCGTCCCGAGGCGCCGGTCTTCTCCTTCAATACTCACGTGGATGCCGGCTCCGTGCAGGACCCCATGGGACAGACCGGTCTCGCCCACATGTTCGAGCATATGGCGTTCAAGGGCACAGACAAGATCGGCACCACGGATTACGCGGCTGAGAAAGTTGCCCTGGCAAAGATCGAGACAGCCTACGCCACCTATATCGAAGAGCGCGACAAGCGCATTGGGCGGGATGAGCAGAAACTGAAAGACCTGCAGAAAGCCTGGCAGGACGATATCGCCGACGCACAAAAATACGTCAAGCTCAACGAGTTCCCTCAAATTCTCGAGAGCAATGGCGCGGAAGGCATGAACGCTTCTACCGGTGAAGACCAGACCGAATACCACTACTCATTTCCGGAGAACCGGTTGGAGCTTTGGGCCTACCTCGAGTCGGAACGCTTCATACATCCGGTAATGCGCGAGTTTTACAAGGAGCGCAACGTGGTGATTGAAGAACGCCGCATGCGTACCGACAGCAATCCCATCGGCCGACTCCTGGAGCAGTTCACGACGGCGGCATTTCAGGCGCATCAGTATCACCGCCCGGGCATCGGCTGGATGTCTGACTTGAATACTTTTTCCGCTACCGACGCACAGCACTTTTTCGATATTTACTACACGCCGTCGAACATGGTGGTGGCAGTTGTGGGGGACGTGAAGGCTGCAGAGGCGTTGCCGGTTATCGAAAAGTACTTCGGCCGCATTCCTTCGCGCCCGCAGCCTGACCCGCGCACCACGACCGAACCACCGCAGAACTCCGAGCGCCGCGTCGTTCTACACGATCGTTCGCAGCCGCTGTATCTCGAGGGTTATCACCGGCCTGACTATCGCGACAAAGACGACAACGTCTACGACGCCATCGCCGACCTGATGTCCAACGGGCGCACCTCGCGTCTTTACCGAGCGCTGGTGCGGGATAAAAAAATCGCAGCTTATTCGGCCGGTTTCAGCGGGTTGCCGGGCAGCAAATACCCGCATTTGTTTGCCTTTTATGCTTTCCCTCTGCCCGGTCACAAGAATGAAGAAGTGGCGGACGCGATTCACGTCGAAATCGATCGCCTGAAGAATCGAAGACATCAGCGATGAAGAGTTGAAGATGATCCGAACCCGGGCCAAAGCCAACCTGCTGCGCGGACTGGATGACAACGAAGGACTGGCCTCCGAGCTGGCCTTGTATCAGGCCCGCTACGGTGACTGGCGCGAGCTCTTTCACCAGGTGGAGAATCTGGACAAAGTGAGCAAAGCGGATATCCGCCGCGTCGCGAACCAGACTTTTGTTCCGAACAACCGGACTGTCGGGATTATTGAAACCGCGGCGCCACCACCGGGCGGGCCGCCAGCACCGGGTCAAAACGGAGGTGGGCAATGAAGATGAAACATACTTCCCTCTTGCTCAGCTTCGTATTCACCATGGCATTAGCTTTCGGCCCAGCTCCGGCGGCAGCTCAAGCTACCGACTGGCAGCAGATCAACATTCCGCCCCTGCCTGCATTTCATCCTCAAGTACCGAAGCGCATCGTCCTGCCCAATGGCATGATCGTCTTTTTGCAAGAGGACCATGAACTGCCGCTCATCGACGGGATGGCCAGAATTCGCGGCGGTTCCCGTTCGGAACCCGCAGCCAAAATCGGACTGGTCGATCTCTACAGCGAAGTCTGGCGCACCGGAGGCACCAAGGCACAGACCGGCGACCAACTGGACGACTTTCTGGAAGTGCGCGCGGCCAAAGTCGAAACTGGCGGAAACGCCGACTCCACAACCATCTCGTGGTCCTGCCTGAAAGCGGATTTCGACGACGTCTTTAAAGTGTTCGATGACCTGCTGCGCGGGCCGGAATTCCGCGCCGACAAACTTGACCTGGCACAGAAGGAATATTTCGACGCTATCTCGCGCCGCAACGATGAGATCGATGGCATCGCAGGGCGCGAGTCGGAGAAGCTGGCCTACGGCGCGCAGAATCCGTATGCGCGAGTCGCTGAGTACAAGACCGTCGCTGTGGTCACGCGCCAGGATTTGCTCGACTGGCACCATGCTCACGTCAGTCCTAACAACATCATTCTGGGGATCGTCGGCGACTTCGATGCAGCCGTGGTCGAAGCCAAACTACGGCAGGTCTATGGCGCGTGGCCCAAGGGAGCGCCGTTAAAAGAAGAAAAGATCGATTTCCAGCCGGCGAAACCAGGCTACTACCTGGTGCAGAAAGATGACGTCAACCAGAGCACGATCAACATGGTTGGCCTCGGCATCACTCGCGACAATCCGGACTATTACGCTGTCCGCGTCTTCAATGAAGCCTTCGGCGGCGGCTTCGCTTCGCGCCTCTTCCGCACGATCCGCACGCAGAAGGGATTGGCGTACGCGGTCGGCGGCGGCATTGGAAGCGGCTTCGATCATTTCGGTATGGTGCGTCTCTCAATGGGCACGAAGAGCCCCAGCACGCTTGAATCCATCCAGGCGCTTGATGAGCAGATCGACGATGTGGCCAAGCATCCCATCACCGAAGTCGAAATCAAGAGTGCCAAGGATTCGATCCTGAACTCTTTCATCTTCAATCTGGATTCTCCCGACAAAATCCTACGCGAGCGCATGACCTACGAGTTCTACGGCTATTCTCAGGACTATCTGGAAAAATTCCGCGCGGGGGTGGAGAAGGTGACGCCTGCTGATGTGGCCCGCGTTGCCGCCAAATATCTGCACAAAGATAAGCTAGCCACACTTGTAGTGGGCAATCCGGCGGAGTTCGACAAGGCACTGTCGACGCTCGGGCCGGTGACAACGATCGACATCACGATCCCGCCGCCCCCGGGCGAGCAACCGGAATCGCCGAGCAAACCGGCACAGTAACATCGAGCGAGCCCGCCGGACGAGATGGAGAACATCGGCAAACTCGTTGCCCTCGAAATGTTTTCCATCCGCTCCGGATCCGGAGCGGATCCGTTTGCCGTACTGAGGTCCCCTGCCCTTTGGGGTAGTGCCGGTGTCATCATCGGCGTTTTCCTGTTTTTCCGCGGGTTCCCTTACCTCAAACGCAAGCGCCTCATCCAGAACACTCCAACCTCAACGGTGCGTGGCGCGCCACTCGGAGCCGTAGAAGTGAGCGGCAAGGTTGTGGGGCCCTATACGCTGATTTCGCCGATATCCGAATCAGATTGCTTTTACTACTGTGCAGTCGCACGCAGCAGCTCGAAAGACGACCAGAGTGCGATTGAAGAAACCCTGTACGCCCCCTTCTTTATCGACGACGGCACCGGACGAGTGCTGGTGGATCCGCGCGGCGCCGAGATGGAACTTAAGCCGTTCGTAGACCAGGAATATTCTCCCTCGGCCGGTGACGCTTTCATTCGGCGCTTCCTCGTCCGCCGCGGTCTCTCCAGCGAATATCCTGCGACGCTCCAGGAATATTGCATTCGTGCAGGCGACCATTTATTTGTGCTGGGCACGCTGCGGGAAAATACAGGACTCGAAAGCGCAGCTGAATGTTTGGCCGCCGGTCTCGACCAGGGGAAGCAGGGATTTCTGAGCGCTGCGGCGGCCGATCTTCAACGCGCGGCAGCGATTGAATCGATGTTGCCCCCGGGTGGAATCCTACGGCCCAGAGCTGCGATTCAACCCACCGAAACCGAAGCATTCGACCTCAATCCTCCAGTTGTCTTGATGAAAGGCACAAAGAACGAGCCATTTTTCATTTCATGGCGGAGCGAGCGCGATGTCATCGGACAATTGGCACTGCGGTCAGTCCTTTACATCTGGGGCGGCCCAATCATCGCCCTGATCGGCGTGTGGATGCTGGTCAGTCATTTCTACCGACAGTAAAAACAGTCCCCGGCGCCTCCAAATCCCACCTCACGCATAGCTCGAACGTCGCACCTAACGTTTTTCTTCAGCGTGATTCTTCGCCTCTTGACGGGAAAAGGAAAGAAGGGGTTTATGAGCACTTAGTTAGCAAACCACCACGCGCGCGCTGCGCTGGAACTGAGATTTTGATCTGGAGCTGGTGTGGAGACTGTGACGCGTCGCTCTCTTTCGAAGTGTTCGAGTAATCGACCTGTCACTTTTGGCAGTTTGCTGACGGCCTGCCGTTGAGTTAGTCGTTAGAGCATCTCCTACAGCTTTGATCGGAGGCGCCATGGCCGCTCGACCTGTACCCCCTCCTAAGCCGGACCCAACCCACAAAAAGACGGACCCAACCGGAACCACGGAAGGATCCATGAAGCAGCCTTTCCTTGTGATGATTCGATCCATTTCCGGAGCTGGGGGCCTCCAGAAACACCTGCAAACAGTTATAAAGAAACGTTGGTTTCGCGTTGCGGGAATCGCGGTCGCGGTTTTGCTCGTGCTATTGGTTGCACTCCCATTCCTGATCGACGTCAACAGCTTCCGTCCAAAGATTGAGTCGGAGGCCACGAATGCTCTGGGGCGTCAGGTGAAGTTAGGAGATCTGAGCCTCTCAATCCTTTCGGGGACCGTTGGTGTTGAAGACATCAACGTCGGCGACGATCCTGCTTTCAGCAAGTCGTCGTTCATCACCGCAAAATCGCTCAAAGTTGGCATCGAACTGATGCCACTTATTTTCTCCAAGCAGTTGAACGTGACCGGAATCGCGCTGAATGAGCCTCAGATCACTTTGCTTAAAGCAGCCAATGGTACGTGGAATTTTTCGAGCCTGGGCACGGGTGCGCCGAAAGCGGCTGAATCGGAGAAGACGGGATCGTCGACGCCCCAGAACTTTTCAGTGGCCAAGCTGGAGATCAAGGATGGAAAGCTGATTGTTGGCAAAGTGAACTCCGCGACCAAGCCGCAGGTGTTTGACAAGGTAAACGTCGAAGTGACGAACTTCTCTTCAACCTCGCAGTTTCCGTTCGAATTGGCAATCAACCTGCCCGGGGGCGGCAGCGCCAAGCTATCGGGCAAGGCGGGGCCCATCAATCCCCAGGACTCGGCCAAAACTCCCTTTGACGCAACCATGAAGGTGAACGGAATGGACATAGCGGCGTCGGGTTTCGTCGATCCGGCCAGTGGCTTTGGCGGTCTGGCGGATTTTGATGGATCCTTGAACTCAAACGGCGGCCAGGCCAAGGCAACCGGAGCCATCACCTGCGAAAAGCTAAAGCTCTCACCGAAAGGTTCTCCCTCTTCCAAAGCTGTCTCTGTCAAGTACGCGCTGAACATGAACCTTGACCAGCAGTCCGGGACCATCACACAGGGCGACATCGCGATCGGCAAGGCCGTCGCCCGACTCACGGGCGGATTTCAGACCCAGGGTGAAGCGCAGGTGATGAGCCTGAAGCTCAGCGCCCCAGGCATGCCGGTCGATGAACTGGAAGCGATGCTGCCAGCCCTTGGCGTAGTGCTTCCCTCAGGATCGAATTTGCAAGGAGGAACTCTATCGGCCGACTTGGCAATCAGCGGTCCGCTCGACAGATTGGTGATCGCCGGCCCTGTGCGAATGTCCAACACAAAGCTAGCCGGTTTCGACATGGGTTCGAAATTAGGAGCTTTATCAGCCTTTAGTGGAAAGGCTCCGTCGAATCGCGACACAACTATTCAGAATGCCAGTTTGAATGCACGCATCGCCCCTGAGATGACGAGCGCCGACGCCATCAATGTGACGATACCCTCCTTGGGCACTGTGACCGGAGCCGGCACGATCAGTCCGGCCGGAGCGCTCGATTTCCGCATGATGGCCGACCTGCAAAGCGAACGGGCAGACGCACGGGCGGAGAGAACGGGGCGTGGCGGCGATAGGGGAGGTGTGGCCTTCATGATTCAAGGGACGACATCAAGCCCAAAGTTTGTTCCGGATGTAGCAAGTGTTGCCGGTAACGCTGCAAAGGGGGCGCTACAGAAAACTGTCTCTGGAAAGACCGGCGGCGACACTGGACTGGGCGGCTTCTTGGGGAAAAGGAAGCCGAACTAGCGCTGCCTGGAACGGCTTCAATCCTGTGATGGGCAGACGTTGCATCATCACGCTACTTAATCGGCTCCACAATGATAAGGAGACATCCCGATGAGGTTCAGAATAATCGCTTCAAGCCTTGCAGTGATCTTTTTGGCTGGTGGTTTGGCCAGTGCTGGAGATTCACCCGACCAGAAGCGTGATAAGGCCCGCAAGATGGCAGCTCAGACTCTTCAAGACCTGTACAAGATGGAACCTACAGCTCAGGCGGCTATCCAGAAGTCTGCAGGATATGCGGTTTTCAATAACATGGGGACAAACCTGTTGCTGTTGAGCACGGCGCGTGGCTCTGGGGTAGCCATCAACTCCGGCACCAAACAGGAGACTTTCATGAAGATGATTTCGGGTGGCGCCGGTCTCGGTGTAGGAGTGAAGGACTATCGGGTGATCTTCGTGTTCGAGAACGATAAGGCGTTGGCCCAATTCCTTGATTCTGGCTGGTCGGGTTCAGCACAAACTGATGCTGCCGCGAAGGCTGGAGAGAAGGGCGCAGCCTTTTCGGGAGCGGTCGAGGTTGCCCCGGGCGTTTGGGTCTACCAGATTACCAAGAATGGTCTCGCCCTCCAGTTGACCCTCCAGGGTACGAAGTATTACAAGGACGACGACCTCAACAAAAAAACATAGCTCCTGATCGCGAATCGCGGAGCCACAAAAACTGAGGGGCGCAGGTTTGCGCAGAGAGACAGCGGACGGGCATGCCATCTCGTGGATTCGCCCCAGGGTAATTGGCAGCCACGCAGACAGCTGGTGCAGGCTGGCTGGAGTTTGTGAAGCTCGCTCCCGTCGGGCAAGGCCGGGTGGTCGCTTGTACGCGAAATCACTCGTATGTCGGGGGGGGAATATGACAACGAAAGGCGTTACGCGACCGCTGAGTTGGAGGGAACTCTATCAGGTTGCCATGCTGGAGTCTGATGAGATCAGGTTGCCACCACTGCTCGACGAAGCAATCAACCTAATACTCGACCAGATCGAGGAGACAATCAGCTACGGCGAACTCGGAGAGCTGAATAGCGCCCTCAATTGCCTGAGATCACGTCGAAAAGGGATCCCCTCCGGCAGGAGCGGACGAGCGGGCAATTTAGACGAACCCAAGGCGGCCTGAGTGCCAGCGCAACGTCGATTAGCTCAACTCAACTCATAGCGCGAGCGAGCACAGATCTGTTTACTAGTTAATCGAGCGCTCTGAGTCCCCCTCTTTCCCTTCTTCCTTTCGCCTCTTGACTACGCCCACCACCTCGCCTACGATAGGCGAATAAACGGCGAATATCTATATGGCTACCCTACCCCTTTTGCCCGTTTCCGAGTCCAAACTAATCGGTATCGCCCGCCTCGCAGCCGAGGGAGAATCGCTGCGCCAAGGGCACGATGTCGAATACTTCACGCTGCCGGTGCGCTCTCTGCTGAACCGCTGCACCGGCGTCCGCATGCCTTTTGAATGGACGATCAATCCATATCGGGGATGCGAGTTTGCCTGCAAGTATTGTTATGCCCGCTATACCCACGAGTTCATGGAAATGCGCGATGGGGTGGACTTCGAACAAAAGATCTTCGTGAAGCAGCATGCTGCCGACCTTCTGCGGCAGGAATTGCGCCGGGTGAAGCTCGGGGAGCAGATTGCGATCGGTACGGCTACCGATCCTTATCAGCCGGCAGAGCGCCGCTTCGAGATCACCCGCGGAATTCTGGAAGAACTGGCCCGACATGAAGGGCTCAACCTGGGCATCATCACCAAGGGCAATCTGATTCTCCGCGATCTCGACCTCCTCGGTCAGATCGGGCGAAAAAACCGGCTGATGGTAAATGTGACCATCACGACCCTGAACGTGAAGCTGGCGCGAATCCTCGAACCCAGGGCGCCTCGTCCTGATCTGCGGATGGATACGGTTCGCCAGCTCAATGAGGCAGGGATCCGCACGGGGGTAAGCTGTTCACCCGTGATCCCTGGCATCACCGACTCGATGCGCAATTTGGAAGCGCTGGTCAGCGCGACTGTGGAGGCGGGCGGGAAGCATATCTTCGCCAATCCCCTCTTTCTGAAACCGTGCTCCGCGGCAGTCTTCCTGCCGTTCCTAGAGAAAGAATTCCCTCAGTTGGCGGCCGACTATCAGGAGCGCTATAAAGATCGTGCATTCCTGCCGCAGACTTACGGCAAGCGGATTTCGCAACTCATGTCCCGATTACGGGAGAAACATGGAATGCCGCATTCCGAGAGGCGACAGGCTTCGGTCCCGGCACAGACGCAATCACAACTAAATCTTTTCTAAAGCCCTGTCATCCCGAGCGAAGCAGATCGATTCGCTGGCGAATCGTCCTGCGCAGTCGGGGACCTTGTGTGGTTGCAGCGCCACAAACGCTTACCCCCTTGCTAATCTATAATCCCTGCTCCAGCATGACCTCACCCCCACCATCACCGGCGACCAGCCAGCCACGTCCTAGGCTTTCGGCGCAACTCAATCAATTCTGGCAGAGGGTGACCGACGGACTTGAACTCAATCAGCTCTGGACCCAATTCCACACCGACGCCCGCGCCAGCTACCGCCTCTATCAGCGGGACTACGGAGCGCGAGCCCGGAAGGAAACTGAGCCGCGTGGCTTCTTTCACATCGCGCTGGAATTTCTATGGGCCATCCTGGAAAAACTGAGCCCGGCCCGGCGCGTCCTGCTCCTGCTGGGAATTGTGTTCTTGATTTTTCCCAGCGGAGGATTCAGCCATCAGGAAAAAGGCGGTGCGGTCGAGGTCATTGAATTTAACTTTCACTTCTACGCCGGGATCGTCCTCTTCGTGCTGCTGATGCTCGAAGTATCGGACCGCGTGGTCATGAAGCGCGATCTCGAGATTGCGCGTGATATCCAGAGTTGGCTTCTGCCTTCAACCCCGCCTTCTGTTCCAGGGATGGCAATCGCATTCGCCACCCGCCCCGCGAACACGGTGGCCGGAGACTACTACGATGTCTTTGCCCGCCCGTCCGTAGTCCCCGGCGAAACCTGTTTTCTGCTGGCCGTCGCAGATGTTGCCGGAAAGAGCATTCCCGCGGCGCTGCTGATGGCCACATTTCAGGCTAGTCTCAAAACCCTTTCCGCGATTCACTGTTCGCTGACCGAACTGGTCACGGGGATGAACGAGTACGCCTGCACCAATAGCCAGGGCGGCCTGCGCTTTACGACTGCATTCCTGGCGGAGTTCGATCCGGTCACCCAAACCCTGACTTATATCAACGCTGGCCACAACACTCCCATTCTTCGCCGGAGCGCAGGCGCGGTGGAACGACTGACCGTCGGCGGAGTGCCGCTGGGAATCCTTCCTGGCGCCAACTATGAATCGGCCAGCCTGGTGCTGCAGCCGGGCGACTGGCTGGTGATCTACACGGATGGCGTGGTGGAAGCAATGAACACCAGCAACGAGGAGTACGGCGAACAGCGACTGCTGAACGCGTTAAATGCGGGCGCGGCCACCGCTCCCGATGAAATGCTGCGCCGCGTGATCGGCGACGTAGATACGTTCGTGGGCCCGACACCGCAGCATGATGACATCACCTGCCTGCTGGCGAAGATAGGTGAAGTGTCCGCGGCCTGAGGCGCGCTTAAGGCTGGTAAAAACTCTGTCATCCGGAGCGGATCTGGAACGATTCGCTGGCGAATCGGCAAGCGAGGGACTCGTGTTTTCTGGCAGCGCCGGAAGACACTCGTAAGCCCGCACCCAGCCAAAGGCTAGGCGTCCTGCGGACGCCTAGGACGGGCGAGGGCGCCCGTCCCCACCCAGTTCGTAGTTTATTTGAATTTTCTCTTGCGTCGCGCGAAGAGCAGGCCTAGGGCAGCACCCAGCAATAAGGTGCCCACCAGTTTCTTCCTGTCCCCAACTGCGATGAAACGCGTTCCTTGCGGACCCACTTCGAACACGCCGACTGGTACTGCGCCGACTCCACCGCCGCCACCACCACCCTCGCCGCGCGCAGTCTTTAGTTCCATTCCACCGCTGCCCGTCCCGCCGCCGAAGCCGTAGCCGATCTTGGCCACGGGAATAATGGTCTTGTCCCCGGCGATGATGGGCTCTCCGAATACGCTCTTGACCTGGGCGCGAGCGGAAAGGCTCTCGTGCAATGATTGCAGCAAATTCAAACTGCTCATAAAGGACTCCTATAGTTCGTAGTAGCGCTGGGCGCTACGAATTCATCACTTCCGCATACATGCGATGAAACGCATGCACACCTTTCTCCTGCTTGATGCTATAACGTCCCCGCTGGTAGCTTCGTGAGTGCAGATTCCTCTGCACGGTCTCGCAGATTCCCACATCTTCGATTTGAACCTGATCGCTGAATTCCACCGATGCCTTGGCGGCGGCGCTGCCCAGATCCTTTTCTGGCAAGTACCACTCGAAAATCGCCAGCGTCCGGTCGGCCGAGATCGGCAGCACGATGTTGAGCGAAATATTGTTGGGATAGCAGTTGAGCATCCAGTTGGGAAAGATCCAGAAATAGTCGGTGGTCAGATCTTCGGCGGCTTCCTGATAAAGGCGCGGAGACGCATCACCAGTCTGTGCACCCCGGATCGGACTGAACTGGCGCACGTGACGCACGTGGGGCTCAACCGTGTATGCGTTGTAATCCAACTCGCGGTTCAGTCCGGGATGAACACTGGGCAAATGGTAGCCTTCGAGATAGTTGTCCACGTAGGTCTTCCAGTTGCACTTCATGTCGTAAGTACGCCGTTCGAACAACTTCATTCCCGCAAAGCCAAAACGCTCCGCCTGCTGCGGAAGCTGTCCGAGAGATTTCAGCAGCGGCTCGGCGTCCCGATCGAGGTTGACGAAAATCAGGTTGGACCATTCTTCGGCCCGCACCGGAATCAGCGTAAAGTCTTTGGCATCGAATCCTGGCTGTCCTTCGAATTCCGGCGCGCTGATCAGTGTTCCGTCTAACCCATAAGTCCAGCCGTGATAGCCGCAGCGAAACAGCTTGCGCGATCCGCATCCTTCGGCGGGTGGACCGGCACGATGCCGGCAGACGTTGTAGAAGCCGCGCAACTCGCCTTGCACCCCGCGCACAAGCAACAGAGGTTCGCCTAGCAGTTCGGTGGTGAAAAAATCTCCGGGCTTGGATAGTTGTTCGCGATGTCCGACCACCTGCCAGGTGCGGGCAAAGATTCGCTCGTTCTCCAGCAGGCGAATATCGGGGTCAGTGTAGAAAGGGGCCGGAATCGACCAGGAGCGAGAAATATCAGAATCGATTTGCAGGGCGGGCAGCTTGCTCATGGCGAATGCCGGAGCCAGCTATTCTACGGTATTGCAGTAGGTGAGCATACAGAGCCCCAGAGGGATTTCCTCTTCCCAACGGTAAGGGCACGAGTTCACTCTTGCCGCAAAGCTTAGGCTCTGGTGAGGCTTCAGCCGCTGAGGTTTGCTTTTGAAAGCGAGTCGCCGATCGACGGCGTAGATTTCCTCTCATTACTTCCGCGGGCAAAAACCAGTGAAACGAACCGCAGCGGCTGAAGCCTCTTGCCTGGCCATTGGGTTGGCACGACTGAAGTCGTGCCCTTCCCCAAGCTTGTATCTCGCCAACGTCGTGGCTTCCCAGGATGATGCGAGACACGACTTCCCTACTTCTTCATGCTGGGATCGTCTGCCGGATTGACGTAGTTGACTTGAAGCGGCGCCATGCCGTGGATCTGGACGACGGTCTCACCGACTGCCATAGCATAGTGATGCATATCGGGATCGAGGTACGCAAAGCTTCCGGCCGGAAATGTGTTCATCTTCGAGATATCGAATGTGTCTCCCATACCGACCTTGAAACTCCCGGAAATGACGGTCGCGTTCTCGCGCTTGGGATGCCAGTGGGGCGCAATGCGATAGCCGCCCGGCATTTTCAGGCGGACAGTAAAGTCTCCCGACGACCCCATCGGATCGCCTTCGAGCACAGCCAGTTGAGCTCCTGGCGGCAGAGCCGGCGGTGCGGGACCGAACTTGATCTGGTCGGGGCTGAATGCATTTTGCGGCGGAGCGGGTGCCGCGAGAAGAATCGTGGCGCACATCAGGAAAACAAGAACAGTCGTTTTCATCGGTTTCTCCTGCAAGCGGGAAAATCATAGCACCGTCCCCTAAATTGCTTTTTTAAATCTCATACCTCCGCCTGGCGCTTCCGGCTCTCGGGATAGCTACCGTGTCTTGGTTGCCGTCTCGGATCCGGACATCTTCACCGGGTTTCCGCCGCAGTTGTGCTGTCTCAGTGCGTGTGGCAAACTGACACTACTTGTCAGTCGGCCGACAAAATCTGGCAATATCCCGGTCTGAATCCGCCCCAGTGCCGTTGTAGGGTGTTGACTGCGTTGATGTTTACGCACAAGGCACTCAACTTAGGCCGGACATGCAGCATTGGCCGCCTAAATGCACCCAACTCTGCAACTGGGTCAACAGAGACCCCACTAAAACGGAGAAACGGGGAAAAACGAGATGCGGAAACAGAAGGGCTTTTCACTTATCGAGTTGCTGATCGTAGTGGCGATCATCCTGATCATCGCTGCCATCGCGATTCCTAACCTGCTGCGTGCACGTATTGCAGCTAACGAGTCGTCTGCAGTGAGCGCGATCCGTACCATCAACACTGCTGAAGTTTCTTACCAGTCGGCGTATCCCACCGTGGGCTACTCCACCAACCTGGGCCAGCTCGGACCGGGCGCTGCGGGCGCTACCTGCCCCGCAGGCGGACCGACTTCCACCAACGCTTGCTTGGTCGATAGCGTGTTGTCCAACGCCATCACGGCCGGCACTGCGAAGAGCGGTTTCTACTTCGGTGAAGTTGGCGTGGTCGGCGCGGGCGGTACCCTGTTCCTGACCTACGGCGTGGGCGCGGCTCCGGCTGCGTTCAACCAGACCGGTGTGCGCAACTTCTGCTCGTCAGAAGATGGGGTGATCCACTTCAACGTGGGCGCTTCTGGTGCGACCCCGGTTACTGGCGGCGCTGGAGTTTGCACGGGCGCTGCTTATCCTGTCCTGCAGTAAGCACGGTACAACACTCTGGGCGAAAGGCCCTGGGAAGCATCGGATGGCAACATCCGATGCTTCTTTTTTTGTCTTCGATCTTTTCGCCTCAAGCTGGTGCACGAAACGCCAGATCTTGTCGCAGCCTGCGACAAATAGTGTCAATCAGTTCTCGGAAGGATCGATTAGAGATAAATTAGAAGAGCACCGCTAACGATTGGTCAATGGCCACCGAACTGCAGCTATACTTACAATCACTTAATACAAGGGGCGATGCAATGGATAAACAAAAAGGCTTTTCACTTATCGAGTTGCTGATTGTGGTGGCGATCATCCTGATCATCGCTGCCATCGCGATTCCTAACTTGCTGCGCGCACGTATCGCGGCGAACGAGTCGTCTGCGGTGAGCGCGATTCGAACCATCAACACCGCTGAGGTTTCTTACTCGTCGGCGTATCCCACTGTGGGCTACTCCACCAACCTAGGCCAGCTTGGACCGGGCGCTGCGGGCACGACTTGCCCCGCAGCTGGACCTACATCCACCAACGCCTGCCTGATTGACAGCGTGTTGTCCAACGCCATCACGGCTGGCACTGCGAAAAGCGGATACTACTTCGGCGAAGTCGGTGTGGTCGGCGCGGGCGGTACTCTGTTCCTGACCTACGGCGTGGGCACGGCTCCGGCTTCGTTCAATCAGACCGGCGTGCGTAACTTCTGCTCGTCTGAGGATGGGGTGATCCACTTCAACAAAGGTGCTTCCGGAGCAACTCCGGTCACCGGCGGCGCAGCGGTTTGCACGGGCGCAGCGTATCCTGTGCTGCAGTAGAGGCGCCAAAGCTTTCAAAGAACGGCAGGCGGGCTCCGGACTTTCGGAGCCCGGTTCGTTTTTGTGGGTCCTTATAAGGCTGCCAAATCTTGTCGCTCTTTGCGACAAATAGTGTCAAGATCGCCCAAAAGCCGCATCTGGCGTACCCCCGCCGGGGACGCTTACTCCTTCCAGCCGAAGCACTTGGCGACTCCCATAAAGTGGTTCCCGAAATGCACCTCTAACCCCAGACGGTCGACCAAGACCGCACACTTTTAACGGAGAAAAGGGAAACGAAATGCGGAAACAGAAGGGTTTTTCACTGATTGAGTTGCTGATCGTAGTGGCGATCATCCTGATCATCGCTGCCATCGCGATTCCTAACCTGCTGCGTGCACGTATTGCAGCTAACGAGTCGTCTGCAGTGAGCGCGATCCGTACCATCAACACTGCTGAAGTTTCTTACCAGTCGGCGTATCCCACCGTGGGCTACTCCACCAACCTGGGCCAGCTCGGACCGGGCGCTGCGGGCGCTACCTGCCCCGCAGGCGGACCGACTTCCACCAACGCTTGCTTGATCGATAGCGTGTTGTCCAACGCCATCACGGCCGGCACTGCGAAGAGCGGTTTCTACTTCGGTGAAGTTGGCGTGGTCGGCGCGGGCGGTACCCTGTTCCTGACCTACGGCGTGGGCGCGGCTCCGGCTGCGTTCAACCAGACCGGTGTGCGCAACTTCTGCTCGTCAGAAGATGGGGTGATCCACTTCAACGTGGGCGCTTCTGGTGCGACCCCGGTTACTGGCGGCGCTGGAGTTTGCACGGGCGCTGCTTATCCTGTCCTGCAGTAAGCACGGTACAACACTCTGGGCGAAAGGCCCTGGGAAGCATCGGATGGCAACATCCGATGCTTCTTTTTTTTGTCTTCGATCCCTCTGCCTCGAGGCGGTCCACAAAACGCCAAATCTTGTCGCAGCCTGCGACAAATAGTGTCAAAATGGTCCTCCTTTGATTCCGGAACATAAGGTCAATCTCTCAAGACGCTGTATCTAAATAACTTAAATAATCCTTCGTAGACTCTCTGCTGTGGCCAGCAAAATGCCCTTCATTAAGGCGTAATGAGGGGCGAAACGCAAATTCGGAGAATGTCAACTTCCCGGTCCGGGTTCTCCCTGATCGAGTTGTTGATCGTAGTAGCGATCATTCTGATCATCGCCGCGATCGCCATTCCTAACTTGCTGCGGGCGCGCATTGCGTCGAACGAGTCTTCGGCGGCCGCCTCTGTACGCAGCATTGCCACGGCTCAGATTGCTTACAACTCCGCTTATCCGACGATCGGTTATGCGGCCGCGCTGACCAACCTGGGCGGTCCGGCTTCAGGATGCACTCCCAATTCGGTGACAGCGTGCATCATCGACAACGTTCTTTCAAACGGGACGAAGAGCGGATATACGTTCGTGTCCGCAGGCTCCTCCGTAAGCGGCGGCACCAACGATGTGTTTGTCGGAAGCTCGGCACCGGTGGCGTTCAACCAGACCGGCGTTCGCAACTTCTGCGTCATCACGGATGGAGTCTTGCGCAGCAACCCTGGCGTCGCGGGCGGAACACCTGCCCCCGATGTACCAACCTGCCAGGCGTATGCCACGGCGCAGTAATTAAAAAGTTTGGCCTGTACCTGGGGGAGGGTACTACGCCATAGGGGGCCAGGACGCGAGTCTTGGCCCTTTTACTTTGGTAATGCCGCGTAGCCTGCGGCGGTATTCCCGCTCTCCTACGATTGCCCTATAATTTTTCAAGATTTCAAATACACCTGTTGATCGTACTCAAATTGACCTGCCATGGCCGCAATCGAGATTCTCGGCTTGGAAAAAACCTATACCGTGGGCTTCTGGCGCAAGAAGCCGAAGTACGCCCTGCGCCCGCTGAACCTGACGGTCGAGGATGGCGAGGTTTTCGGCTTCCTAGGGGCCAACGGCGCCGGTAAGACGACCACACTGAAGCTCCTCATGGGGCTGATATTCCCCACCGCCGGTTCGGCCCGCATCCTGGGAATGGAAGTTGCCGATCCCCGCATGAAAGCGCAGATCGGATTTCTGCCGGAGCAGCCGTATTTTTACGACTACCTTACTGCCCGCGAATTACTCGAATACTATGGGCAGCTTTCGGGCATGGATCCGAAACAGAGATCGCGCAAAGTAGATGAAGTGCTGCAACGCGTCGGCCTGCCCGAAGTGGGCAGCGTGCAGTTGCGAAAGTTTTCCAAAGGAATGCTGCAACGCGTGGGAATAGCCCAGGCCATTCTGCACGACCCCAAAGTCGTTTTCCTGGATGAGCCCATGTCGGGCCTTGATCCCATGGGACGCCGCGAAGTCCGCGATCTCATCGCGCAGCTCAAACACGAAGGCAAGACAGTTTTCTTCTCCACCCATATTCTGTCGGACGCGGAAACGCTGTGCGATCGCGTCGGCATCATCCACCAAGGCGAGTTGCGCGGGGTTGGCATCGTGGCCGATCTGACTTCCAGCGTTCACGGCAAGGTCGAAGTGGTCTGGCAAGGAACAACCGTCCCGGCATCGCTGCGCGCGCTGGGCGCAGAATGCCACGTCACCGGAGATACGGTGCGCGCCGTGCTCTCTGAAGCCAACCAGGATACTGCTCTCGAGGCGCTACGCCGGGAACGGCTGCGCTTGATCTCAGTAACTCCGGTCCGGAATTCCCTGGAGGACTACTTCATACAGAAGTTGCGTCCCGCCGAAGCCACCGTGGGAGCAAAAGCTGGGGCCAAAGTATGATCGCCCGCATTGTCCATATCGCGTCCAACACCTTCCGCGAGGCGGTACGCGATCGTGTGCTGTACAACCTCATTGTGTTTGCCGTCCTGATGTCGGGAGCGTCCATTCTTGTCGGACAGATTTCCATCGACATCGAACGCCTCGTAGTGATCAACCTGGGGCTGACGGCGGTGTCACTATTCGGCATGGTGATCGCCATCTTCATCGGAATCGGACTGGTCTCAAAGGAAATAGAGAAACGGACTCTCTATACCGTGCTCTCACGCCCGGTGAGGCGCTGGGAATTTATTGTCGGCAAATTTTTCGGGCTGGCGGGCACGCTGGTGGTCAACACATTTTTCATGGCCGTCGGAGTATTTGCAGCGTTGCTCTACGTCTCGCACCACTTCCAGCAGCAGGATGGCTGGGTATTGGTGGCCCTGTATTTCATTATTCTGCAGTTTCTGATTGTTACCGCACTGACTCTGTTCTTTTCCTCGTTCTCTTCTCCGCTGTTGTCGGCGGTATTCGCGTTTTCCCTGTTTGTGATTGGCAGCTTTGCCGAAGATCTCCGTGGATTTGCCGGCATCAGCAGCGGCGTCACACGCTGGCTGGCCACGGGCGCGGCCTATCTGGTGCCGAACTTTTCCGCACTGAACGTGATCAGCTCGGTGGCGCACGCCCAGCCCGTATCGGGACAGCTGATTCTTTACAACAGCGCATACGCCGCGACCTATGCCACCGTGGCAATCTGCGGAGCGGTGCTGGTGTTCGAGCGCCGGAACCTGAAATGACGGGATCGCAGCGCGTCACTATCGTGTTCAGCCTGCTCTTGACGGTTAGCCTGGCAGGATCAGTGTTACTGCTGCGCCACCTGGATCAGGTACGTAGCAGTGCCACGCTTGAAGAAGTTCTCTACATCTCATCTCCCAAGGCGCTGAAGAGGCTCAGTCTCGGCTACGACGGCCTGCTGGCGGATATCTACTGGACCCGGGCAGTGCAGTATTTCGGCACCAAGCATCATGAAGGAGCGCGGCGTTTTGATCTGCTGGCGCCGCTGCTCGAGATCACAACTACTCTCGACCCTAAACTTCTGGTGGCGTATGAATACGGCGCCAATTTTCTGGCTCCGAAGCCGCCCGCTGGCGCGGGTATGCCCGAACGCGCCGTCGAACTCGAGGAATTCGGTATTCGTCACAATCCTGACGAGTGGCGGCTCTATTACAACCAGGGATTCATCCGCTACATGGAATTGCAGGACTACAAGGGAGCGGCTGACGCCTTCGCCCGCGGCGCCCGCGTGTCCAATGCTCACCCTTTTCTCGCGGTTCTGGCGGGAAGAATGGCGGAACATGCCGGAGACCGGCAGATGGCCAGAATGATGTGGAGCACCAGCTATACGACGACGAAGGATAAAAACGTACGTGCCAATGCCGCGGCTCATTTGCGCGCGCTGCAAGTCGATGAGGATGTGACCAATCTGGAAACTCTAACCGGGCGATACAAAGAGCAGACTGGACGCTTCCCTTCCGGTTTTTCCGATCTGGAGGCAGCAGGTCTGCTACGTGGCACGCCCCGCGATCCGTTGGGCTATAGCTACAAACTGACGCCGGACGGACGCGTGGAAGTACGCACGCCAGACGATTTTCCTTTCCTCCAGAAAGGGACGCCTCCGAACTACGTTCCACCGGAGGCTCCCAAGTTCCTGCCGACCGACTAAGTCTTACATGTAGGCGCGAGCGTCCTCGCTCGTGCGAAAGTCACCATCGGTTGCGTGGGGACAGCCGCCCTCGGCTGTCGGTCGCGCGTAGCTCGATTTTTTTGTCTGCGAACTCTTAGCCGAGCTTCCCTCCGCCGGACAGATGAGGACATCTGTCCCTACGCAGTTGGTGGTGACTTTCGCACGAGCGGGACGCTCGCGCCCTCATTTTCAATTTTGTGCGTTTGGGTTCTCGATGATCAGACCTTCGTTGTTGGTGACGACAGGAACGTGCTGTTGCACCAGGTAGTCGACTGTTCCCTGAATGAGGCTGTGGTCCACGCTGATGGACGAGCAGCACGGATCGGTTTCATCAACCCGATGAAACAGAATGATCAGCCAAAGATTGTTGGCGACCGCGTAGTCGATCTCTGAAGTGATGTCGCTCAAGGTTATCCCGCCGGCACTGATTGTGATGGTCACAGTGCCCGCCGATACGCCCTTCACCACTCATGCAATCAAATGCTGTTCGGGGGATTGTTGCGTAGCGGTATTACCGCTTCCGCCTCCGCGGCTTTGGTCAAAGCAATTGCCAGGCCAACAGGGGTAACGGGTTCGGTTGCGGAGCGGCCTGATTCAGGTTCTGGGGGGAGTGCCGGAAGTCTGTGAATTCACGCGAGGTTACAACGCGACTCCCGGAATTGCTGGCCATTCTGTCGATCCCAAGGATGCCTGGGTAACTCTTTTTCCGGTTACAGGGGTAACTCGAAGTCGAATTACCAGGTGAAGGACTCTTCCGCGAGAACGCGAAAGATGTTCCATCGAGACCTGGGAATTGGCTTTCGCCCCGGCCTTCCACGAGTAGCACATTCGGGCCATTCCCATGATTTGGCAAAGACAGTAGTCTGTTTGTGAGCAGACTTCGGGGGAGGGCTGTTCGACGAGCGTCCCATGACTCTTTGAGTCTGGGACGTTTTCGTTTTTGGGGGAGATTTTGTGATCCGTCACAGAGGAACAGAGGCAGCCAGTTTTTCTCTGTGTCCTCCGCGTCCTCTGTGCTTGTTTGCTTCGGAACTGCCAGGGACACTCAGGCCCACATCTTGGCCGCGATCTACGATATGGTTAGCAAGGTGAAGGTCGCTCCCATCATTGCGGTTTCTCTTCTGCTGACACTGGCGCCAGCGGTCGCCGCGAATCCCAGCCCCGATGTCCATGCTATCGCCCAGGCTGTGGATGACCGCTACAACCACCTGCGAACCCTGCAGGCCGAATTCACCGAGACTTACGAGGGTGCCGGCATTGAGCGTACCGAGTCCGGGTCGCTGTGGCTAAAAAAGCCGGGCAAGATGCGTTGGGAGTACCGCACACCCCGGGAGAAGCTCTTCCTCAGCGACGGCAAGGATGCCTGGTTCTACTTGCCCGGAGACCGCCAGGTGAGGCGGACGTCGGTCAAGAAACTAGATGATCTGCGCTCTCCCCTGGGATTTCTTCTGGGAAAGACCCGTCTGGAAAAGGAATTGGACGCCCTGGCGATGGCCCCTGATGTCGCCCCTCTGACCCCAGGCAACACCGTCCTGCGGGGAGTGCCCAAGGCCATGGCGGATCGGATCAATCAAGTTATTCTCGAAATCACACCCGATTTCCACATTGCCCGCATCCAATTTGAAGAGGCCGATGAGTCGGTAACCGAGTACCGCTTCAGCGAGCAGCGGGAAAACAGCGAAATCGCCGACCAGCGCTTCCGTTTCAGCCCGCCGCCGGGTGTTGAAATCATCGATGGGAATTTTGGGCCGTAGAGAAGTAACCTGACCATTTTCATGGTTCTACGTGATGTATCGAAAGTAGCGGACGCGACTATGGCTGGTGTTACCGGCGGCACCCCTCGGGCACACTCGTTAGGGCATATTCACGCCGGTTTAATGCTTCTGAATGCTAGACTTGGGGTTACTGGCTGGCAGGCCTAGGGCATGGCTCAATTTCTGGTAAAGGTCGCAGATGATCGTGGTCACCTGGCCCAGCAGGTGGAACATGGTTACTCGGAGGCCGAGGTTCGCGAACGCTTCGTGCAGCAAGGTTACCTGGTCTACTGGGTAAAGCCCCGGGGACTGTTTTCCGGCGGCAAGCTGCAACTTGGCGGACGGAAGGTCAAGCAGACCCAGTTTGTGATTTTCAATCAGCAGTTCCTGACCCTAATCAAAGCGGGACTGCCGATCCTGAACTCTCTGGATCTTCTGATCAAGCGTCAGAAAGACTCGAACTTGCAGTCACTGCTGCAGAATGTTCGCGAGCGGGTGAAAAGTGGTGAACTGCTTTCCGATTCGTTCGCCGCGCAAGGTGTGTTTCCGCGGATTTACACCACCACTCTGATGGCGGGTGAGAAGAGCGGCAACATGGAGGAAGTGCTCGGACGCTACATCGCATTTCAGCGGCTGGCCCTGACCTTCAAGAAGAAGCTGGCCGTGTCTCTGGTATATCCGGCGCTTCTGGTGACGATGGTGCTGGTCATGCTCGTGTTTCTGGTGACCTACGTAGTTCCCGAATTTGCGAAGCTCTTTGAAAACCTTAATGCGCAACTGCCCACCATCACGATCATTATGCTGGCAGTGGGAACGCGGGCTCAGAAGTATGCTCCGCTCATTGCGATCGCAGTGGTGGTTATAGGCATTGCGTTTTGGCGCTGGAAGAGCACTGACAGTGGGGCTGAGCGACTCGATGCCTTCATCTTGAAGTTGCCAGGGCTGGGCGACATTTGGCTGAAATACCAGGTGGCGAATTTTTCCCGCATGCTTTCAACCTTGCTGGCGGGCGGATTGCCACTGGTGCCGTCGCTCGAGACTGCCGGAGCTTCCATGAGCAGCCGGCGCATCCTGAATGGTATTTCAGAAGCTGCGGTCCGGGTTCGCGAGGGGCAGACGCTCTCCGGCAGTCTGGAGCAGCAGAAGATGTTTCCCGATCTCTCGGTTGAGATGATCGAAGTCGGTGAATCCACTGGAGCGTTACCGGCCATGCTGAATTCGGTGGCTGAGTTTTATGAAGAAGACGTGCAGACCGCGCTGGGAGCGACCATGGCGCTGATCGAGCCAGTCATTCTCATCGTGATGGCGGTATTCGTTGGCGGAGTGTTGATTTCGCTTTACCTGCCGATCTTCTCTTTGGGAGCGAATATTCACTAGGGTCGCAGGAAGATTTTAGAAATGGCAAAAATAGCGGAGACCAAACCGATCGTCGCACACGCAGGAAACGGCGGAGCCCGTGTTGCGCCCGCCCCTCATGTGGACGACCTGGCCCGGGCCCAGGACATTGCCCGGCGCTATCGCTGCGAGTTCATTGACCTGCACAATTTCCAGCTCCACCATGACCTGTTCAAGAAGATTCCCGTCGATCTGATGTTCCGTTACAACTTCGTTCCTCTGGAAGAGACCGAGGACGGACGTCTGGCCATCGCCATCGCTGATCCCAGCCAGTTGATGATGATCGACGAGATCAGCCTGCTGCTGAGCAAGCGCATACTGACCAAAGTTTCCACGCTGGCGCAGATCACCGAGATTCTCAAAAAGACCGAACAGTCGAAGCGTGTTCTGGAAGAAGCCAGCGAAGGCTTCACGTTGGCAGTGGTATCTGACGAAGAAGCCGGAGGCGCCGAAGACAGCATCTCGATCGACCGGTTGACCGCTCAAGGCGACATCAGCCCGATTATCCGTCTGGTCGATACCACGATCTTTACGGCGCTGCAACGGCGGGCCAGTGACATCCACATCGAAACCCGCGACGATTCGGTTTGCATCAAGTTCCGTATCGACGGCGTGCTCACGCAGGCGATGCCGCCTATCGGCAAGGAGCATCACTCCACCATCATTTCGCGCATAAAGGTGATGAGCGAGCTCGACATTTCCGAGCGCCGAGTTCCGCAGGACGGACGCTTCCGGGTGAAGTACGGCAATCCTGAACGCCCCATCGACTTCCGCGTTTCCATCATGCCGTCGATTCACGGCGAAGACGCTGTGCTCCGCGTCCTCGACAAGGAATCGATGAGCGAGAAGTTCCACAAGCTGGTGCTCGACGTTGTGGGCTTCGATCCCGATGATCTGAAGAAATTCCGGCGCTACATCGCCGAGCCCTACGGGATGGTGCTGGTGACGGGACCGACCGGCAGCGGCAAGACTACTACGCTCTACGCTGCGGTCAGCGAGATCCGGACTGAAGAAGACAAGATCATCACCATCGAAGATCCGGTCGAATACCAGATTCGCGGCATTACGCAGATTCCCGTCAACGAAAAGAAGGGCCTGACTTTTGCCCGCGGACTACGCTCCATTCTCCGCCACGATCCCGACAAGATCATGGTCGGCGAAATCCGCGACACTGAGACGGCACAGATCGCCATTCAATCGGCGCTTACCGGCCACCTTGTATTCACCACCGTCCACGCCAACAACGTGGTCGATGTTATCGGCCGCTTCCTGAATATGGGCGTGGAACCTTACAACTTTGTTTCCGCGTTGAACTGCATTCTGGCGCAACGGCTGGTGCGGCTGATCTGCGAATCCTGTCGTACGGTGGTGCACTACCCTTCCGAAGTGCTGGAAGCCAGCGGACTCGATCCGGGACAGTGGTCCCAGGTTGCGTTTTACGAAGGCCAGGGATGTATCGAGTGCGCGGGCACTGGGTTCCGGGGACGAACGGCGATCCACGAACTGCTCGACCTCAGCGACCGCATTCGCGAGATGATTCTGGTCAAGAAGCCGACATCAGAAATCCGGCGGGCCGCCCG
This sequence comes from Terriglobia bacterium, assembly GCA_963741105.1. Taxonomy (GTDB): domain Bacteria; phylum Acidobacteriota; class Terriglobia; order Terriglobales; family Acidobacteriaceae; genus JAIQFF01. Next base: position 79,271 of record CAVUGT010000020.1, on the reverse strand, counting down.
CGAGGAGGGCATGCGCTTCCTGCGCGAGTCGGCCCTCGACAAGGTCAGGCTGGGCATGACCACGCTGAAGGAAATCAATAAAGTCACGTTCATCGAAAATATGCGGTAGGAAGTCGTCAGTCTTCAGTCGTCGGTCTTCAGCAAATCCAACATTAGAGGGTTCGTTGATCGGCTGACGACCGAAGACTGACGACTGAAGACTGGTACAGTGCCCTTCCGGCTATTGCAATTCAATGCTCAACCGCGTTTTACTTATAGGATAACTACATAGATATGAGCGGTATCCCCCATTCCGGACCCCGGCCGAGGCTGGCCTGCGAAATCTCTGCCGACCGCGTATTGGTGGGCCGGGTTTCAGAAAACGGTGGCCGCACCCTGGAAGCATGCGCGTCGAGCGATCTGGCCTCAGGCAGCGTTGTCCCCGACCTTATCGAAATGAACTTGCGGCAACCGGAATTGGTGTATGAAGCGATTCGCGATGCTCTGGGCAGCATCGGCGGCCGGTCGCATGACGTGATTGCGGTGCTGCCAGATGCGGCCGTACGCGTGGTGCTCCTCGACTTCGAGACTCTACCCTCGAAACGGGACGAAGTTGAAGGCGTGGTTCGCTTCCGGCTTAAGAAGTCTTTGCCCTTTGACGTGGACAAAGCCAAAGTTTCCTACCATGTGCAGCCCACGAGAACGGGTGTCCGCGTGATTGCGGCGGTGGCGCTGGCGAATGTTGTCGAGGATTACGAGGCTGTGTTTCGCCAAGCCGGTTACCAGCCCGGAGTCGTCATGCCTTCCATGCTGGCTGCGCTGGGCGCGGCGGATGCACCGCAGCCTGCACTGGTCATCAAAGTAGACGCCCGCACCACCAGCATCGCAATTCTGGATGGCCAGCAGCTTTTGTTGTTTCGTACCCTGGAAAATACCCGCGGCGCCAACATCAGCGGAGAGCAACTCGCGGAAGAAGTCTACCCTTCGGTAGTATTCTTTCAGGACACATACCAACTGAATATCGGCCAGATCTTTGTGGCCGGGCTGCCTGAATCGGCTGACGCCTTCCCTGCTCTCCGTGCCCAGACTGGTGCCGAAGTCAGAGACCTGGTATCGCCGTCGCAGCTGGGTGGCAGTGTAGGTTCGATTCCCAAGTGGAAAATGGCTGGAGTCGTTGGAGCTTTGCTTTCCTGACATGCGCGTTGACATCAATCTCGCAAGCCATCCTTACGAAGACGCAGGCCCGTTGTGGGTGCGTTGGGGCGGAGCGCTGGCCGCCGTATCCATTCTGACCTTGATCCTGCTGTACAGCGCCCTGTCGGGCTGGGCTGCCGCACGCAGCGACCGCAACCTGATCGAGCAGCGGGAGCAACAGATTGCCGCGCGCGATCAACAGAAGATCAAAGCTGAAGAGACACTCAACCTGCCCACCAATCGCGGCACTCGCGACCGTGCCCAATTTCTGAACGACCTGTTCCTCCGCAAAGCGTTCTCCTGGACCAAGCTGTTCGAAGACCTGGAGCAAGTGATGCCGCCGCGGCTGCACGTGGTTTCAATTCATCCCGAGAGAACTTTGGAAAACCAGTTGGAAGTGAAGATCGTGGTGGCGGGAGAATCCCGCGACCGCGCCATCGAACTGGTACGCAAGATGGAAGGTTCGCAACGCTTTCAGCAAACTCAGATCGAGCAGGAGTCGAGCAGCACCGGACAAACACCCGGCGATAACGTGCAATTTGATATCAGCGCGATGTATGTACCCGATATCGACACGGAAAAGCGAGGCTCGCAATGACATCCGACCCGCTCGTTCTGCGGAATAAAGTAAAAATCGCCATCGCGGCCCTGCTGGTAGTGGACATCATCGCCGTGATTCTCCTGTTTTCTCCATTAGTCGGCTCGGAGCGGTCACGACGCGAACAAATGGACGCGTTGTGGCAAGAACTGCAGCGCAAGACCCACGAAGCTGAGCCGCTCAGGAACGTAGACAAGAAGATTGCAGTTGCCAGCCAGCAAGTTGACGAGTTTTACAAGAACCGGCTGCCGTCGCAGGACTCCGCGATTTACGACGAACTGGGCAAGGTAGCGAAACAGAGCGGAGTAAAAATCGGACAGATTCGCTCCAAAGGGAAAGACACGGACGCGGTCGGTCTTCGCCCGGTTGAGATTCAGGCAGATTTTTCCGGAGACTACCTGCAACTGGTGCGCTTCATCAACTCGCTGGAACGCGATCCTATTTTCTTCATTATTGACAGTGTGGAACTGGGCGGCGAACAAGGTGGCGTGGTCAAGCTGCAATTGAAACTGGAAACCTATCAGAAGGCGAGCGTCTGATGCAGTTAGGCACCGAAGACCGGAATAAAACGATTGCCGCCGTCGCACTGGCCGTACTGGCCCTAGTGCTGGTGGTGGTGCGTTTTATTCCCAGTTCGCCTGCATCCGCGAAAGCTCCGACTCCGGCCGTAGTGCCCGAGCCGGCAACGCGCCCGGTGACGCCTGCCCGGACCACAGGCACCAGAGCCGGAGGAAAGAAAAAAACTCTCAGCGCTGCAGCTCGTTCACTGGACCCGACTCTTCGCTATGACTGGCTCAAGGCCAGCGAAGACACGAAGTACTCGGGCACCGGACGAAATATCTTCCGCGCCGAAGTCGAGATTCCGAAACCGGTCGTCTCGGTGATGAGGAAGCCGGTGGTTCCGGTGCCGCAGGGGCCTCCTCCGCCGCCGCCCATCAATCTCAAATTTTTCGGCTTCGCCAACAAACCAGGGGAGGCCAAGAAAATCTTCCTGTCGCAAGGAGAGGACGTATTCATCGCCGGAGAAGGCGACATCATCGATCGCCGTTACAGGATTCTTCACATCACGCCGGTCTCGGTCGAAGTGGAAGATGTGCTGAACAATAACCGGCAGAGTATTCCGCTGACGCCAGGTTAGTCGTTGGTCATTGGTCGTTCGTCTTTGGTCAACGACCAAGGGCCAACGACCAACGACGCCTTTGAGTCTTATGTCCTTTCGCCCCCATGGACCCCGTGTCCGCCAGTCCGAGCAGGGTTACATCCTGCTCATGCTGATGCTGTTCATCACCCTGCTGGCAATCGCCGCCGCCGCTGTCGCTCCCAGCATTGCCTTTCGCGTGAAGCGAGACCGTGAAGAAGAGCTGATCCATCGCGGCACGCAATATTCGAGAGCGATTCGCCGCTACGTAAAAAAGACTGGACGCTACCCCAGCCGCCTTGAAGATCTGGAAAATACCAACAACATCCGCTTCCTGCGCAAGCGCTACAAGGATCCTGTCACAGGTAAGGATTTCAAGTTGCTGCATGTCGGAGAAGTGCAGATGACGAGCACGGCTGGAATCGCCGGAGCGGCCAGCCTGGTCGGCGGTGCCAACGGGGCGCCGGCCGGGGGAGCGGCCCTAGCCGCGGCGGGCGCCATGATGGCATCGGCTGCCGGGCAGTCCATGATGGGTGGAACCATGGCTCCAACGCAGAATCTGAATTCAGATGCGTCGGCCGATGCCGCTAGTGACGCTAAATCCGATAAACCGGATTCGCCGGACGCCGCAAAGCCCGATTCGGGATCGCCTACCGGCGGGATTGGCAGCACTCAATTGTCGAGCACGGTATTTGGTGGCGGCCCTATCGTGGGCGTGGCCAGCATCAGCAAGGCTCCGACGATTCGTGAATTCAATCACAAGAACCGTTACAACCTGTGGCAGTTCATCTACGACCCGTCGATGGATCGCGGGGGCCTGATCACGACCCCTGCCCAGCCTCCATTACAGACCGCGGCTCCGCTCCAACAGCAGAACTCGTCGAGTCCCAACTCGCCCGGGACGTCGAGCTCGTTTGGAGGAATGCAGAGTAGTGGCGGAATGCAGAGTTCGCCGCCCGTGCAATCGACTCCCACTCAGCAGCAGTAAAGTGACGGGCGAGGACGCCCCCCATCCATTTTGGTCGCCTAGTTTTTGGCGTTGACTGCCCGTTCCAATTCAATCACTGCGATCCATTGGCCCTTTCGCGATTCCGCGTAAACCACTTCGCCACCGAGGATCTGAGCGGCGACGGGAGGCGGCACGTCAATGTGGTAGTCGAAGAACCGTGCCTTCCACTCCTGCCACAAATGCCAATGTTCCAGCAGGGGATGTGCGGGTTCGTATTTCGTGGAGAACACAAGAGCCACTTGAAAATCCGTGCGGAGATCATTCGAGTCGGCATCGGTCGCCGACATCAGTTGCTCTGCCGCAAAATGTTCAATGCGGACAACCTGCATCGGCCGTGTGACGTAACCGAGATACGGTCGCGTCAATTCGTCACTGGCCGGCCATGCGGTGAGGACGTGCGCCATGGGATAACGTGCTTCCAGGAATTCTTCCGCACGCTGGTGCAGCTGGATGTAGTCGCGATAGGCCAGATTGTCTTCCGGGGCGAAGCCGTACGGAGGGTTGATAAACCATCCCAGCACGAACATCAGGGCGATGATTGCCACGACGCCTCGCCACAGATGCACCCTGCGCCACACCGTAGACACACAAACCAGAATCACCAGTGGAACCACCGGAAGCATGTAGCGCGCCAGCTCAGCGCCTCCCACCAATGCCATGGCGAATATGTACGCCATCGTCACTGACAGCATGGCGAACTGTGCGTCCAACGCGATTCGCGGGCGTTCACCGTGTTGATCGTGAAGCGGCCGCAGCCACATGGCGAACAAAGCCGCCAGCGTGAGTATCAGAAGATGGAGGTATCCCAGCGTCTGCCATAAGCGAACCAGCAAGGCGAGCACAATTCGCAGAGGCTGGATGGTGGCCTGCACGTTGTAACGAAAGAATTCTGGATTGCCGAAAATAAAACCTGTTTCGTGATAGTGGAAAACGTACCAGGCAGCCAACGGCAGTACGGGGACCAGGAGCAAGGCGGTGCGGCTTGAACGCTGGGGCAAGGTCTTCTGCTCCCAGGCAGGCAACAGTGAAGATAGAAGATCCCAGGCAAACAACGCCAGAGGCGCCAGGATGGCAGTCTCTTTCGTCAGGCAGGCGAGCGAGAACCAGAGCGCCGTCTGCCATCCTCGGCCTCTGATGTAGGCGCGCAATCCCCAGAAAGTAAATCCCGCGGCCGCCAGATCTAGATGGACGAGAGAGCTTTGCGCGAAAAAGACCGGATAGAGCGCGGTCAACATTGTCGTAGCGATCGCAACTTGCCGGTTGGTAACCGTCTCCGCCAGCCGGAACAAGCCAAGCAGGGAGAATGACGCGAACAGAAGCATGGCGGTTCGCGTCACTACGGGCGCGAAGCTTGCCAGCTTCCACCACAAAGCGAGATACGCCATCACCAGAGGCGGGTGAGCATTCGAGACGCTGGACTGCGGAATCAGGCTTCCGTGCAGCAGCAAATCTCTCGCCGCTGGCACGTAGTAACCCGCTTCATCCCAGAAATAAGGTAAGCGCAGCACAGGCGCGTGCAGCGCCATGAGCGCCGCAAACGTAAGAGCAAAGATGAGCCCGGGATGGGCGCCGCGCGAAAAGTGGCGAGGAGTGCTCAAAGCTGTCGAAGACCCACGCGATCTGACTAGTGCACCGGCCCCGGAGCCATCATGCGCGGATCCAGCTTGATTTCACCAAAAGTGCTCTCGTAGCCGGCCACGTTCTGCTGCAGAATGCCCGAGAGAGCCTTGGCCTGTTGCGGACTCAAATAGATTCCCTGAAAATTGTTGACTTCGACCTGAGTCTCGCTCTGCTGCTGCAAGGTGCCGAATACGAGGAAGAAATCCCACACGTTTACCCGCACCTGCACGCTGTTGGCGTAGGTTTCGCGATAGTCGGAAGTGTTGGCCAATTTGATGTTGGGCTGAGTTGGGTTCGACATAGGAAAATCAGTGTAGCGGGATTGCGCCGGGGAAACAACGCAGGAGCGTCTGACATTGCGGTGACAAAAAATTGACTGCGCCGCATCGGGCGGGATGCTACCTTTACAACGATCCCAGAAAAGCCAGACGCACCAAGGGACAACCATAAGATGACAATCAGCAGGCGCGAGTTCATCGGCAGAATAGCGCGATCGGGCGGCTACGGGGCCGCCTTCATGACCATGCACTCGCTGGGACTTCTGGGCATGGTTGAGACCGAGCAGCGGAAAGACTTCCCTCTGCCGCCTTCGACCGGGCGCGGGACGAAAGTGATTATCCTCGGAGCAGGAATTGCCGGACTGGTCTCCGCCTACGAGATGCGGCGGGCTGGATTCAACTGCATCGTGCTGGAAGCGCGGGAGCGTCCCGGCGGACGCAACTGGACACTGCGTGCCGGATCGAAGCTGGTCTTTAACGATGGGACATCGCAAGAGTGCACATTCGACGAAGGAAACTATTTCAACGCCGGCCCGGCGCGTCTGCCCTCCATCCACAAAACCATGCTGGGTTATTGCAACGAACTGGGAGTGGAACTTGAGGTCGAGGTAAATAGCTCACGCAGCGCGCTGCTGCAGAACGATGATGTTTTCGACGGCAAACCCATCCGCCAGGCCCAGGCTATTAACGATACTCGTGGACACGTCGCCGAACTGCTGACGAAGTGTATGCAACAGGGGGCGCTAGATCAGGCCTTTACCCAGGACGACCACGCCGCCGTGATGGAATTTCTGAAAGCTTATGGCGCGCTGGGAAAGAATTATGAATACACCGGCTCCTCGCGCTCCGGCGACCGGCAGTTGCCCGGAGCGGGCGATCAATTGGAAATCCCACGCGCTCCTTTGTCTTTCTCGGAGCTGGTGAAGTCGAAGTTCTGTCAGCCTATGCTTTTCGAAGAATTGCTCGACATGCAGGCGACCATGTTCCAACCCGTTGGCGGCATGGACCGGATTCCCTATGCATTCGCTCGTTCTCTCGGCGATGTGGTCCGCTATAACTCGCCGGTCACGGAAATCAGAAAAACAACCGACGGCGTCAAAGTGTCGTACCGCACAGGAGAATCCGGTCCGGCTGAAACGACTGAGGCAGCCTATTGCATCTGTGCAATGCCGCTGCCCATTCTCAAGACCATACCCAATGACTTTGCCCCGCGGGTGAAAACGGCGATCGAGAATGCCCCTTATGACTCTGCCTACAAAATTGCGTGGGAGTCGCGACGCTTCTGGGAGCAGGACGGAGACGAGATATACGGCGGCATCTCGTTTCTCCCGACTGGCTTGGTCAATCCGGTTTGGTATCCCAGTGCGAAACTGATGTCGAAACGCGGCGTGCTCATCTCCGGCTACGCCGTGGAGAACTTCACTGATTTCGGAAAGCTGACCAGCTACGAGGAGAAGATTGCCGCTTCCAAAGCTGCGGTGGAGAAACTTCATCCCGGCAAGAGCAAGGAACTAGAGAAGCCAATTTATATGTCTTGGGGCAAGGTGCCATATAACCTGGGCTCGTGGGTGAGCCGCGGGCCTGACTATCCTCCATCCCCGAACGATAACCCGTACTTTAGAGGACCCTACAAGGAATTCATCGTTCCCGACGATCGCATCTACTTTGCCGGAGATCACTGCAGTCACATTATCGGCTGGCAGGAAGGGGCGGCTCTGGCTGCCCAGAGGGCGATCGAGATGATCGTCAGCCGCGTCAACCGAATCCTGGCAAGAAACGCGAGAGCGTCAATGGAGGCCGCAAGCGCAGGAATAAAATCGCCCCGACCGGGTGCTCACCATAGATTGGCTTCAGCACATCGGGCACGCCGTACCAGGTAAATTGCCCACCCAGCCCAGTGGATAGATGCGGAATATGTCCCACTTCCCGCTCGTACCCAACGGTGTAGGCCTGCACTCGAGTGAAATAACGTTCGCTGAATCCAGCCAGCTCGGGATTGTCGCCCGGCAAAAGCTCGTTGGTGCGGTCCACATTTTCGATTCGAGTCCAGGCGTAGTTGCGTTCGAGGAAGCGCACGGTTGATTCCAGCAGATAGCTGTTCCCGACGTTGCCGCCCGCAACATCCTGATTCCTCCCCCAGAGCAGCATCGACGCCCAGTTCCCTTTTCTTAACGGACGGTTGTATTGCACGGATGCAGTCATGCGCCGGACGTCTTCATCTGGTGCCAGCGACTCCGGGCTGTGCATCTGCGCGATGGAATACTGCACACTCCAGTTCTGTCCGGGATTGGCCGTCACGCGCGCCGACCACGAATCAATTGTTCCGGAATTGATATTCCAGCGGAATTCGTCGGGCTCTCGCCCGTGAAAGCCCGAGGCTTCCACGCTGAAGTTGCCATGCGTAACGCCCAGTGTGACCACATCGGCTGCAATGTGAGTCGAGTCCTGAAGGTGATGCCCCAGGGGCGCGATAGGATTTTCCGATGCCGACTCCCGATGCGGATACGCGGGCGGCCCCATCGCCGGATCGCCCATGGGCGCGGCGTATACCGACAACAACGTATGCTCCGCCAGCTTGTAGTCGTACAAGGCGGCGAGTTCCATGAAGAAATCGTGGGGGTGCTGCCCGTCGACGATCGGATGCCCAAACGCGGTTTCACCCTGCTGGAAGAGCTCCGGATAGACGCGCTTCGAGACCGTGGTTGGTTCGAAGCTGAGCATGGTGCGCAGGGTCAGCGTGCCCTTGCCGAATTTTCGTTGCGCCATCGGCATCCACCAGTTGGTGGAGAACAGTTTGTCGTATCCACGCGGCCCGCTCTGCTGCATCTCGATCAGAAAACCCTCGCCATGGAACATCAGCGTCCAGTTTCCCTTGGTGGTCATCAGCATTTCGATCGGAGTGGAATTGGGTTCAGCGTCGGTGCCCGAGGTTGCATGCTGCAATCGAGCCTCAACGAGCGACTCCGGCTGCATACTCATCTCTTCTGGACCGGGCTTGTGGGTGTCCATACCCGGCATGCCTGGCATTCCCTGCATGGAGTGCGCTGGTCCAGACGTGTCCATGGCGTCGCCGGGCGTTTGACCCGCGGCCCGAAGGACTGGAAGCACGAGACACGACAAATTTACGAGAACAATGCAAATGAAAAAGAGTTTCCGCACCAATATCCCCTTGGCGTTGAGAACAAAATCTCGTTCAGGCCTTTCGGCCCGCAGGATGGAAATTGGACAGGGTTAGACGCGGAGAGGGATCGTACGAGGCGGATCGGGCGACAGGATTGTTGCGCTAGCAAAATCGTTACGCGTAGAGATCACGACCAGAGCTGGTCGACAATCCGCCGAGGCCACCGCAACGAGAGGCAGTTGAGTATTGGCAGGACTTTGAAGGAGAGCAGAATTGTGCCCGACCTGGCAGCAGTGATAGCTCGATGGCGTCGGCGCCGGAGGCTTCTCGCCGTGCTGGTGACAACCCGCAGCAGGAACCGCCTCGGCACGCATGGCCCGAGTTTCTTGCCAGGGCAACAATACCGTTGCCAACACCACCAACAGAAACATCGCGAAGACCTTGGAGCTGCGTTTCGCCATCGGTGCCTATTATATGCGCGAGTCATTGCCCGTTAAACCTGCCCGAGTCAAAAAGGAGCTGGTGCATCGGTTAAAATAGGCGCGAGCCGGGATGGCGGAATTGGCAGACGCGTTGGACTTAGGAACCCATCCTGGCATTCTGCACCAAAACGCACCCACGAGCACCGAAGCGTACCAATCAGCATTCATGCGGCTTTCACTGGAGTTGTCTTAGCACTTCAACGCATTGAAAAGCACCGAAATGAAAAACGAACTGACACCAGAACTGACACAGAAAGCTGTTGACTAAATAAATAAACGATATTTTTGTCGTTACTACACTTGGCGACACCCGATTGACAGACGTGCTGTGCGCTCTTAGGATGCGCTAGGTTTTTCCCAAAGGACGAGGATTGAATATCTGGAATGTCCGGAAAACGGACGAAAGGGGAAGAGAATGAGTCGAAAACGGGTGACGCGGGGAGAAAGTAAGCCAGAGCATACGAGGCGACCATTCGGGAGGCTTACGCACAGAGATGTACTCGATGATGTGCTGATGTGGGCAAAGGCACGAGGTATGTCTCCTGAAGACTTGGAGGAACAAGTCTCTGATTGGGTGGATGAGAAGCGTGTAGCGATCAAACCAGGGCGGTATCAGAGCTTGCAGACCTACGCAGCGGTCACTCGGACCAGCATCGAGGATGCAGTAGACGAGGCGCTGAGTGATTTTATCGAGTGCTGCGTCAGCACCCGGCTCGAATCTATCGCCAAAAAGGGCGGCAATGCATCGCACGGAATGAATTGAGGCCGCCGCGCCAAACCAGACTAGGCGGCCAACGGGTGTCTGCCGTGGCGTTGGCCAGACAGAAATCGTTACGCGGGAATTCAGCCAATGGCGGCGCGGGAAACTATTTAGGCCGCTTTCTTCCCCCGTTTCACCTTAGCCCACCTCGCTCTTTGAGCTGCTGCGATCTTCCGCCGAGCTGAGGCTGACATTGTCCGCGCCTTGGGCGTTCCTGCAACACCCTTTGCCTTCGCCCAACGAGCTCGTTGAGCAGCGGCAATTCGGGCGCGGCCTTTGGCTGATATTGTCCGTCGAGGCTTGGTTCCGTTCGTGCTTCGGTAAACTCCTGCGAACGCTTCAAGAGCCGCATTCAATCCAGACAACTGTTGGTGTAGTCGGTCACGTTCCTTGCTCAACTGCTTCACAATCCCAGACAGGTTCGTCAATATGATTTCCCCCTCGGAGGGGAATTCTACCAGAGGCTATATCCGACGTTGGCCATCCGTTTACCGGACAGACGGAAACGGAGACAAAATTGAAAGGGACGCGCAGTCAGCGCATTCCGCTACAGCCCGGTTGCTGCAAGGAGTTCCTACATCGCTGTCGGTCCGCACGTGCTCGATCTGGCAGTATGGGTTCATCAGTTGGAATCGGACGAAGAGTGACCCTCTACTAGCTCCGCCTCCGCCTGTAGCCAGTCATCTAGGGCGCGACCAGGAGTCTTACCGCGTTCGACGTACAGTTCGTAGGCACGCTGGCGAATCGCCTGTTCAACTATCGGCTCTGGCGGTGCAGGCGGCAACTTCACATTTACGGATTTCTTAAGCACGCATCGCCCTCCTTGTCTCCGCACAGCATAGATCGCAGGAATGCCAAGATTTCTCCTAGCCGGTGGCGCACCAAGTGAGTTTAGCGTCGGACGTGGGTAAGCTGACGCAACGCAAGAGGAAACGCAAGTGCGGCGATCAGGACAAATACGACAGAGGTTTGGAAATCCATGAGCTGCCCCCGATCCAGACGGAGCTTACCAAAATTATCGAGGCGGTTGGATACAGCAAAGACTGTAGGTATACCACCGTTGCGGCAAGGCTTGGCCCGTGCATCTGAGAGGAATGGAGAAATGGCGAACAACCGTGCGTGTTGAAGAGATTCGCAGCGAAATCACAGAGTTGCTGAAAGCGAATCGGATCTACAAAATGCGCGTCGCCCACCACAAAGAAGAAATCGCGAAACATGAACAACGCCAGCGTCGGTTACAGGAGATTATGGTGGAACTTGAAGTTCTGTCGAGGCGTTCCTCCACGCCTTGAACATGTCCACTTCGCTGTCACTTCGTACGTGTTCGTCAGGAGGGATAATAAGCGGCATGAAAAAGCCCCAGACTCGGTTAAGTCGTGGGGCATTTTCGTCGGGCTCTCCCCTAAGCAGCCCATATCACACGATTTCAGATGTTCGTATCCATCTAGCAGGTTGCCTGATTACGGAGCCGACATTGTTATGGGATCATTACGCTTCGTTGACCAGGTCATGACTGTAATCGCATGATTACAACAGTTGCTTCCGAGTAGCCGTCATCCGACCGGCATACCAAGCCAATGTGTCCAACGGTTCCGAACTTCCTAAAAACTGTTCTTTATTGACCAGTTTTCTGCTTGATTGCCATCTAGCATTTCGGGCTAACCAGCCTTGAGGGAAATCATGGAAACCTACGTTGAGTTGATCCAGAGATTACTTGAAATCCAAAGTGGCGGACAACCAAGAAGCCCTGAGCTTGTCGCGGAAGATCAGCGGTTGATGGATGGTCTGCAAAAGAAAAATCTGTCAGTGAGATCTCTACAACCCAAGGATCCTGGCCCAGATATCCCTAGAGCAGCAGCGTAGTCGAGCAGTGCCCCATTGCCAGTCAACTCCGGGACACTGAGGGCGAAGTCTGGGCGGTGAAGCCCAAGTCAGGAGACAAGAATGAAGACGCATGTGCCGAACAAGGAGTGCAGGCAGATGAAGGGCAACCGGGCGGCATCCGAACAGTTGCATGTCGCCGCGAACCAGAATTTTTCACAGACTGCAGGGCCTGACGAGCGTCCTGCATTTCGGCAAATGCAGGATGGGGTGGAGATTCCGGCGGATCTGTTACCGATGCAGCAGGCGGCGGCTACCGGAAAACCGGTGTACGGCCGCTTTTTAACCGCGGTATTTCCAGATGGGACCAGGCGGGAAGAACTCGCGAATGCTGTACCGTTGCTGGATGAGGAAGGCCGACCTCGGGGAGCGGTTGGGACATCGATCGACCTGACGGAACAAAGGCAGACGGAAAAAGCTCTTCGGGAGAGTGAGGATAAACTCCGACTGCTTCTCGACTCGATCGTCGAAGGTATTTATGGGATTGATCTCGATCACCGATGCACGTTCTGCAACCCTGCCTGCCTCCGCACTTTGGGATATGAGCGCATCGAGGACCTCAGGGGTAAGAATATGCATAATCTGACCCATCACAATCAGGCGGACGGGACATTATTACCCGTAGCAGAGTGCCGGGTTCATCGGGTAACACGAACTGGGGAAGGGGTTCACGTAGACGACGAGGTGTTTTGGAGGGCGAATGGAACAAGCTTCCCTGTTGAATACTGGTCGTATCCCCAGCGGAGGGGGAATGAGGTTGTCGGGGGCGTGGTCGCGTTTATCGACATCACCGACCGCAAACTGGCGGAAGCGGCGCTCGCAAACGTGAGCCGCAAGTTGATTGAGGCACAAGAGCAGGAACGGGCTCGGATCGCCAGGGAGCTGCACGACGACATCGTTCAACGCCTCGCACTGTTGGCCATCAAGCTAGAACAACTCCAAAAATCTGCCAATCTGCCTCCTGAAGTCCGCAGCCACATGGGCGACCTTTGGAAGGAGACCGCTGAGATCGCTTCTGATGTCCAGTACTTGTCGCACGAGTTGCACTCGTCAAAACTGCAATATCTGGGCTTAGCAGTCGCCATGAGGGGGTTTTGCAGAGAATTCGGCGAGCAGCAGAACGTAGAGATTGACTTCCAAACCCACGATCTGCCAAGCCCTTTGCCACCGGACATTTCTCTGTGTTTCTGAGGTATCAAGAGAAGTGTAAATTCCGGGGCCATAGAACCTCCTAGCTAACTCTGACGTAATCATTATTACGAACAGCGTCAGTCTTGGCTGGTCAATCTAGCTCACGGTCGTGGGAAAACTTACCGACGCACAGAGAAAACAAATCGGCAACGTCACCGACCGAATGTGTTTTCCTTCCTCTGTCATAAGAGTAGCCGATTGAAGGTTCAAGCTCGAACCACAGTTTAAGCAAGGCTTTGGAGGCATTCCACACAAAGCATTCAACGATCTCGACGGCACTGCATAGTCAGGTACCCACCCGACGGTCTTTTACGCATGATCCGATGGTAGGCAGACACGAGATTAAGTACTGAGCGGAATTGCTCGCTCTGGGGACAGGCCCGGCTCCGGGAGGTCAATAGTGCGTACGCTGCCGCACATAAAGGAGTACACTGGATATGTTCGGGCAACAGGCCAAGGACGAAGGAAATTTAGTCCGGGAGGTCAAGCCATCGTGCCCGCAAAGAAACAGCGCGACTTCGATCCAACGAAGTTTCTCACAGCCGTGTGGACAAACGAGCTTGCTGTTCTCTTTGAGGCCCTCGTCGCAACGCGGGCAACTGGCGGCTCCCTTATTCGTTTCGCGGTGCGTGAGGATATAAGTGCAACTAAGACATGCTTTTCGTTTTCTTCGTCCGCAACCACCACACTTTCTGAGTTTGTCGAGAAGGGACAACAGGCATTTACGACCGATATGCCGAAACTCGTCAGAACGCTTCGTTACTTCTTCGGCACAGAGCTTTCTGAGCGGATTGAAGTATTGAAGAAGCCAGTCCTGGACAAAGTGTCGTTGACGATCATGGGGGCTGTTGTCTCGCGTGACACCGGAATCATCGACTCGAACGTACTCCGCGTGAGAATCAGGAAGGGTCCAGAAGACTTCGTGTTCACCAGACCCAATGGCGATCCGGTTTTCGATTTTCGTGGGGCTTGGTTCTCTCTATGTGAAAGTGCTGGCCTCGGCCGATTTGTGGAAGACAATGGTAAGAAAAAGTGGGTGGGTCTGCTCTTTCATGATTTGCGGCGGTCAGCAATTCGAAATATGATTCGACGAGGGGTGGACGAAAAGAGTGCTATGGAAGTGTCCGGACATCGAACTCGAACCGTCTTTGATCGCTACAATATTACCAACAGCCGCGACGTTAAGAATGTGACGGCGTGCGTTGAAGGTGGAAGCGAAATCCCCGCGAACATGCTTAATCGAACTGACACCACAACTGACACTAGCCGTTCTGGCGAGGTTTCGACGCGAGTCGTCTAGTGAAGCAAAAGCTTTACCTGCGATATAGTTATCAAGAATGCCGGGATGGCGGAATTGGCAGACGCGTTGGACTTAGGATCCAATGCCCAAAAGGCGTGCAGGTTCAAGTCCTGTTCCCGGCACCACAGTCCCAATCCATCGAAAAAACTGTTGGCGCGCTAGCGGTATTGCGCCCTGCAATCCGTTTGTAATCCAGGTCCCGGAGATGACCGGACCCAAAATACCTTAGAGGTGTAACCGTGATTGCATCTTCTGATCTGCGGATGACGCGAATTCCACTCAACCACGGAGCCGGCCGTATTCCCGCACTCGGCTTTGGCACGTTGATTCCCGACCCAGCCGTGACGATCACAGCGACCAAGGACGCACTGGAAGCCGGATTTCGACACTTCGATTGCGCGGAACGATACGGGAACGAGCGCGAGGTAGGCAGGGCGCTGCAGGCAGGTCTTGCCGCTGGAGGGATCGCGCGCGAAGACATTTTTGTTACCACCAAGCTGTGGAACTCCAATCACCGGCCCGAGCGCGTCGAACCGGCTTTCGAGGCGAGTCTGAAGAGACTCGGGCTCAACTATCTGGATCTCTATCTCGTTCACACTCCATTTGCATTTCAACCCGGGGACGAGCAGGATCCGCGGGATCAAGACGGCAATGTCCTTTACGACCACGAGGTGACTTTGCTCGACACCTGGAAAGCAATGGAGAGTCTCGTGGATCGTGGCAAGTGCCGGGCCATCGGACTTTCGGACGTCGGTTTAAACGAATTGAAGCCCATTTATGAATCAGCGAGAATCAAGCCAGCCGTGGTCCAGGTAGAAGCACACCCGTATCTGCCGGAAACCGAGCTATTGGAATTCTGTAAGGAGAAGGGCGTTGTGTTTTTGGCTTTTGCACCATTAGGTCACGGGATGAGGCCGGGGCTGCTCGAAGATCCAGTCATTTTGGCTATCGCCGCACGAGTTGGAAAGACGCCGGCGCAGGTGCTGCTGGCTTGGGCGGTGCAGCGCGGCACGGCGTTGCTTACCACGCCCAGGACTGCGGCCCGCGCCAGAGAGAATTTCGACATCTCTCCCCTCCCACAAGACGCGCTTGACGAAATCAATCGAATTCAGACCAGGCAGAGACTGAATGCAGTGGTGAAAACCGGAGTTCCCGGCTTCATTCCGCAAGGTAGATGAACATGATACAGAAACCGCAACTGGAGCAGTCCCTGCACGAGGCCCAGGCCTGGCGGAAGCAATGGGTTCGGCAGATCGCGTGACGCCTCACTGGGGATGGGGAAATTTGCTTGGTGGATAACGCGCCAGCAACGCCAGGGAGTAGATTTCCCGATTGGACGAGTCTTCCGAAGCCGCGTGATTCAGGTAGGTGCCCTAAGGGGCCTCCGGTCGTAGTTGGTGTAAACGCCTTCCATGAGAAGGCCGGTCGGAGTCAAGTCGATTCTTCGTTGTTTTTATGGACAAAGGTTTTTCTCCCGCCGAGTGGCCACTGTCGCCATGCTTCCATCCGCACTCTCGAGGAGCGATCGTTTCGCTCGGTGCATGTTGGGCGTTCTCGGTTCAGCCGGTGCTGCCATCTGTTTGGCGCCCCGTCGTTTCACTTAAGTGGAACGTGGGCCAGGCGATTAACGCAGTCACCGGAACTCGGCTTTGGGCTTTTGTCTTTTCTCTTCCTGGAACGAGGTCGATTTTGTTTTTGCCGTTTGGTTTTACGCGGCTGCGGCCACGTTCGTTTGGCTGCTGTTGTGCAATGGTTCGTACACTTCTCCGCTCACCCACAGGTGATGCAGTAACACCGCCAGCTTTCTCGCGGTCGCAACGATCGCTCGCTTCTTTCCGTTCCTTCCGCCACGCTCCGCCAGTTTCAGGCCCCAACGCCGCAGGTCACAGTCCACCCCGAACGGTCCCAGAATGTGTTGCGCTCCCTGTACCAGCAGCGTTCGCAAATACGGGTCCCCTTCCTTGCTGATATGCATCTGCGGCTCGCTCTGTCCCGAGTTCCGGCGTCCCGGTTGCAGTCCCAGATAGCAGCCCACGTCGCGGCTCTGATGAAAACGATGCGGGTCTTCCAGCGTGAGCAAGAACGTCAGCGCGATCAGCGTGCCTACGCCCTTGATCTGTTTCAGCAGCGCCACCTGCGGATAACTCTGTTGCGCCAGCTTCTCGATCCGCTCGTTGTACTCCACGATGCGTTCGCTCAGCGACTCCAGTGCCGCCAGCAACGGCTGCAGTGCGGCTTGCAACTCCGGACTCAGTCCCTCAGCTTTTTCCGGATTCATGTTGCGCACGTTGCATCCGCCTAGTCGTTCTCCGTAGCTCTTGGCCAGTCCGCGCGCCGTGTTCACCAGTGCCGTCCGCGCTCGCACCAGTCCCGCTCGCGCCCGGATCAGGGTCAGATCCGCCTGCGCCTGGGCACTGCGATGTTTCACCGGACACAGTAACTCGGGATCGATCCTAGCCAATCGCGCCAGCGTCCGCGCATCCAGACGATCGTCTTTCTTCCGGCTCTCTCCGATCAGCCGCACCTTGCGGGCATTCGCCACGATCACTTCGTGTCCCAACTCGCTGAGCAAGCGACTGATCCAGGGCGAATGCGTCCCGATCTCCAGCGTGATCCGGCTGCGCGGCATTGCGCCGAAGACTTCGCCGAGAGCTTTCGCAGTCGTGCGCACGCGCTGCTCCAGCTGGATCTGGCCCGCTTCGTCCAGTACGCAGTACCAGCTGTTGCGATCTCCCAGATCCAATCCGATAGTCAGTTTCTGCTGTGAAACATTCCTCGTCTGCTGCGTCCCTACGGTGCTAACCTTCTTCATTGCCGGTCTCCTTTTTATCTGTGCCTTGAGCACGTCGATAACTTGGGAGCGTACAGCATCCCGTCCGGAGACCGGCCTTCTCATCCCATCTGATTGCGTCACTTGCAGGAGATTAGTCATAAAATGGCCCCACTCGCTACACTTGGACGATATGACACCCGCAGGTTACTTGGCCAAACGAGTGAAGACTCCGGTGGGATTTCATGCCGATGGTGTGCTCGACGTGTATTCGCTCAGCGGTTGTGTCAACGATGATTTTGGCGACTACATCCAGTACTGGAGACATAACGGATATTGGCTATTTGATTCACCAGAAATCATTCAAGGGGTCGCTCAAGACAATCACATTCAACTCGAAGGAACATCGCTTTTTTACTACGAAGTGTACGAGAAAGAGTTCGACGGGAAGAATTGGCTGCCACACCAACCTGAGGCGTCGTTTCCTACAAACGTCCTTACACCTTCTGAGAAAACACTTGAGGGATTCGATGTGGTGACCTTTTTCGCACACAGTTCACCTGAGTGTTCCCCTCTTTCATGTAACGGTATGGCGGGTGAGATTCACACTAACGAGCATTGCTTGCTGGATTCTTTTGAAAATGCCTACGAGAAAGTGGGTGCCGGAGCCTTCAACAGAGCCGAACCCGGTCCTTACCGCATTTTCGCCGTCTACTCTGTCCCTTGGCGCAACACACCATAGTTGACGTAACATCGCCATTACACTCACAACTCCTCAGGCCGATCCTCGGTCGAATCCCGTGCGGAAGTGATTGGTGTGTGCGCCTGATGTCGACCGTTTGGACGGAAATAAAGCACTGCCGTACACTTCTGCCTATGAGAACCGTGTACTTCGGAATTGTCGTGCTGTTGCTCATCTGTGTGAGGGTGGGAGCGCGGGCCGCTCAACCAGCCCAGACGGGGGGAACCGATTATCTCATTCCGTTCCCGGCCCATCATGTGATCGGCAATGTTTACTTCGTGGGAAGCAAAGGATTGGGTATTTATCTTGTAACGACTCCTCAAGGGCACATCCTGATCAACGCTGGATTAGACGAATCAATCCCCATGATTCATCAGAGCGTCGAGAAATTGGGGTTTCGGTTTAGCGATATCAAAATTCTGCTGATCAGTCATGCGCATTTCGATCACGATGCCGGCGCGGCGCGGATCAAGAAATTGACTGGCGCCAAATATATGGTCATGGACTCCGATGTGCCGGTTGTCGAGTCCGGCGGCGGCAAAGATTTCGCCTATGCTCACACTCCCGGGATGCTTTATCCAGCCGCGAAAGTGGACCGCGTCCTACACGACGGAGATACCGTGACCCTGGGCGACACTGTACTGACGGCGCATCTGACACCGGGCCACACGAAGGGGTGCGCCACGTGGACGATGAAGGTAAACGAAGGCGGCAAGAGTTACGACGTAGTGATTGTGGGCAGCCCCAACGTGAACCCGGGATACAAACTGGTGAACAATGCGGCGTATCCGCAGATCGCCAGCGATTACGAGAAGACATTCAGCGTGCTGCGGTCTCTGCACTGCGACGTATTTCTCGGCGCACACGGCAGTTACTACGACATGGAATCGAAATATGCGCGCATGACGGGCAGCGCAAACCCGTTCATCGATCCGCAGGGCTACCAAAAATATGTCGATGATCGGGAACAGGCGTTTCGAGGTGAACTAGCCCGCCAGCAGGCGGCAGCACGGTAGACTTGCGTCCTGTGCTACTGCTGCAAAATGCCCTATTTCAGTTCCAGCGGCGCCGATACGCTGCCCATCTGACCGGTCAGATTGTCGCGGACCACAACCCGCAGCTTATAGCTGCCCGGCGCCAATTCGAGAGTATCGCCATACCCCAGGCCGTTAGTATCGATCTGTTGCAATTGCGTAGGATTCAGATTCAGGTTGTAGCTCGTGCCTTTGTGGGCGGCATCCTGGCCGGCCGCCGTCCACACCGCATACGCGATGTCGACGTGCATGTGATTCTTGTCCTCGCTGTCCACCCTCGCGACCTTGGGCGGGACCGTCATGGCGAAGGTTACTTTGCGCTTGCTGCCGTCGGTCACCGTGGGATTCAGCACCATCCGGACCGGCAGCCCGGTGTAATCCAGCGGAGACTTCAGGGCGGAATCGATGTCGTACGTAGCAGAGAGAAGCGGATCGACGGTGGTCTTGGTCAAGAAATATCCGTGCCGGGCGCGCACGTGGTAGTCACCCACTTTGACGTTGATCTTTCGCCAGCCAGGCCGGCGATCGCTCTTGTCCGCCGCAAAGCTCAGCATGTAGTAGGAGGAACCATCCTGCACGGCCTCGCGAATCGCGCCGCGAGTATCGTTGGTGTTGACGTACGCCCGTCCTCCAGTCATGTCAGCAAAAGCTCGCATCGTATTCATGGTGTCGAGCAACCGGTTGGACATATCGCGTTGCAAACCCGGATTCGTCGCGAGCCGCCGGGCACTGATGTGGGTGGTTGCGTCGAGTTCCGCCGACACCAGTCCACGCGCGTCCACCGGATACACAGAGATCAGCTGATCCTCCAGCAGCTGCATGACGTGCTGGTAGGCCATGAACGACGTTCCTTCGCTGACCGAGGCGCTGCCGGGATCGATCGAGAAAGGGAAACTTCCTGTGATCCAGATCAGCGACTTGCGCCCGGGAACGCCGCTGGCACGTTCCGCGATCTGCTGAAATGCCGATAGAGTGCTGTTGATGGCGTTCGCCTGCTGGAACCGGATCTCTTCCATTCCGGTTTCTGCCAGGAAAGTTGCCATCGCCTGCCGGAATTCAGGTGGCCCCAGAAACGGGGTTCCCAGCACCGGGTCTTCTCCGATTGGAATGGTCGTGTTGGGCCCGGTATCGGTGCTTTCGGCCCGCTGCACGAATCCGGGGTCGGCTTTTACCGTAGGAAGCGTGCTGCCCACTTTCTTGAGTGTCGCAATCAGAGGTGCAGTCTCCTCCGTATAGTCGTGCAGGATGCGGAGACCGTTGTTCTCGACGGTTACCAGTTGGTAAAGGCTGTCGGGATCGATATTTTCGGACAGGTAGCGGATGATCTCGCGTCGGGCTCGCAGCTGGTCTTCAAACGGAGTATTCACCATGTCGAGCGCGATAATTACCAACCGGCGCGGCGTAGAGTCCGGGGCGGCTTGATTTCTCACCTCGTTCCCGGCCATCGCCGGGCGCGAAATAGGCGCGGTTGTGGTGTGGATGTCTTCCAGACTGGCGACCGCACGCTCTTTCCCATTCTCCTGGATGTGGAAGTCTTCCTTCTTCAACCCGGTGACAGGTTTGCCGTCGTTGCCGGTGACTACCACTGGTACCAGCACGTAGATCGTCTTGCTGGTGAACGTCAGGGGACTCTTGTCATAGGCCTGAAACTGAATGCTGGTTTGCGATGTCGGGTCGGCCAGGCGGCCGAAGTCCGGGATGGGCTGTGGCAGTGGCTGCGTCGCGCGCTGCTGCCCAAAAAGCAGATTCGCGAAAACCATTACGACCAAGAAGAAGAGGAAACCAGAAAGACGCGGGTTGCGGAACATAGCGACCCCTTTGGCTAGTGTTTGCAGTGAGCTGCGATCAAACGTGGCGCTGGACATTGTAGCATCGGGACACGCGGGGAGATTTCAATACCGTGCGTGGTGTGATGCATTCGCCGACTTCAATGTGTACAATCGCGCGACGCCAATTTCGACGCGTTCGATAGATCTTCAGAAGGCAGGTTCCGATGCCCGAATCAGCCGCCGCAAATGTCCTGACACTTGTTGTTTGCCGAGAAGGCGACGACTCCGACGTGCGCTGCAGCGGACGGTTGGTGGCAGGGGTGAACGATCAACTTCACCACGAGGTCAGCCAACTGATCCCAAGTTCAAAGCGCATCCTGCTGGACTTGACCGATCTGACCCACATGGACAGCACGGGACTCGGCACGTTGGTTCGGCTATATGTCTCCGCGAAATCGGCAGGCTGTGCGCTCCAACTCTATAACGTGGGGAAACCGATTCGGCAACTGCTTGGTATTACCCATCTTTTGTCGGTATTCGAAGTAATCGGAAATAACAACATCCGGTGCGGGTGATCCAGGAGTTGCGGCCTACTTCACCGCGACATGGCCCAACGCCGCCTTGATCCCTCCAGCGACGGAATCAGGCGTACCGACTCCCCAGAAGTGCATGAAGAACAGGCGCGGCTGCTCGGTCAGCATGTGACTGTGAAGAGCTGTGACCTGGATCGAATGCTCCTCCAGCGCAGAGATCACTGGATTCACTTCGTCCGCGGTAAGCACAAAGTCACCAGTTGTCGCGATGTTTTCTGAGCCAGCATCCTGGAAGTTGATGGATTCGGCTACGCCTTGTGCCCCGGTGAGCGTCATTCCGTGGTCAGTGATTGCTTGCGAACGTGGAATGCCGAAGGACAACACGCCGCCCGCAAAGCGGCCTTTCGTGCCGAGCGTGTCTTCAACCGTCTTGACGAACGCTGGTGGTTCGCCCGCCTGGGGCGGAGGCGCCGGTTTATCGAGGGGCGTTTTCGACTCGGCCAATCCTGCTCGCAAGGACTTGGCCAGCTCTACCGCCTTGCCGTGTCCTGAGTAATGCATGTAGAGAACTTGCGGCATCTCCTTCATGAGATGGTTGTGCACGGCTGTAATCTCGAATCCGGCTGAACGCAACGATTTCATGACGGGATTCAATTCATCCTCGAGAAGAACGAGGTCGCCCATCACAAAAGCCTCGCTGTCAGTACCCGCGAAGGCTGCCCAGGAACCCAGGGCAAATCCCGGCTTGATCTCGATGCCGCCGACCGAAACGTGGAGATCCGTGCGGGGAAATCCCACCCGGTAAACATCGCCGGATTTCTGGCCGGAACGGCCCAACGCTTCGTCTAGCTTCGCGGTATCCAAGACTTGTGCGGCGATGAGGACGGGCCACGACAAAAGCACCGATGCCAGGATGAAAATTCTTGCTTTCACAGTTTGTCCTTTTCTCTACAGGAATTTGCCGGAAAGCATTCTGTCTGCCGGATGGCTTTATGGATTGTCGGGAGTATTTTTGAGGTGACACTCAAGACAAAATAAGTCACCGCCGCCCGGCGCCAACTGGCGCAGAGCTAGCATCAGGCTTTCTCCATCTTCGTGTCGACGATACTCTGCCTCTAGGGTTGAACCGAGTTCAATCCCAGATACACTGCCCAGCCTGCGATCACCAGGATCATGACGCCCGAAGCCGCGCCAAGCATTTTCACCACGGGGGTGATCTTGTTGACCTTGGCCATCAGTTCCTGCTGGTCTTTCGCCATTGCTGAGGCAGAATCATCCAGGAAAAGTTGGTCGTCTTCCTGCATGGTCAGGGTGCTGCGGTAGATGAGAAGGATAATCAGAACGGTGGTGAGCGCGCCCCACACGATCAGCAGCCATAGCAATCCCGGAGTCATAGACCACCTCGATACCGATGTCGAGCCGGTTCCCGAAGGCTGTACAGCTAGATTGTTTGGTTGTGGCCCCCACAACCCAGCTTTCGGACAAGGGCCCCAACCCGGGATTATAGACCTGTTGGCAAGGCCCGGCAGGTGTTTTTAGGCCTGCACCGTGGGACGGGGCAGGGTCATCCAATACACAGGTGGACAGTAAGCTGGAACCAGCTTGGAGACGTCCTGGCGACGAGTTTTCCAGGGTGCGGTAAGGCTGGGCTTTGCTATAATCGTAACCGAGTCCTTATCAAGGAGATACCAATGGCCACGACGACAACCCCGGAAGTGAAGCCCGCAGAGACGAAAAAGGCCCCTATCAGCCTGACAGCTAACGCTATTGCGAAGGTCAAAGAGACCATGGCGCAACAGAATCCTGTCCCGGCTGGACTGCGCGTTGGCGTGGTGGGCGGGGGATGCTCGGGGTTCTCCTACTCCATGCAGTTCGAGAACGGCGCCGGCATGATGGACAAGGTTTTCGACATGGACGGCCTCAAGGTGTACGTGGACGCCACGTCCGTGATGTACCTGAACGGCTGCATCGTGGATTACGTCGAGACTCTGGAAGGCGCCGGCTTCAAGTTCGAGAATCCGAACGTGAAGAGCACCTGCGGCTGCGGATCATCGTTCAGCGTGTAAGTTTTCTGGATTTCAGAGAGCCTCGTCGCGCAGCGGCGAGGCTTTTGCTTTTGTAGCGCCGGCGTCCCGCCGGCCCGCAAAGCTGAGGGCGAAACGCCCTCTGGGACAGCCGGCGGGACGGCGCTACGAAATGCTCATCAAGTGACAGGAGTGGGTTTTTACCACTAGCCATACTTCCCGTCCCGGCTGAAGTTGTAGTGAATCGCGCGCGGCCAGGGTGAGATGGACCTCCATCTCCGCTCCACAATCCACTTTCGCTACTACGATCACATCACGCTGCGCCAACGACACTATCCGGCCCGGAATAACGTTGCGCGCGCTCAATCCCACGGGAGCAATCGACGCCAGCAGAATATCCCCAGCGCGAATTCCGACTCGCAACGCCGATCCTACTTCCGCCTTCACCAGCGGCGTCTCAATTTCCACTTTGCCACCAGCCAACTGGCACACCATGGTGCCTCGATCTTCGTGAACAGCGGTCACGGTCGCATCGAAGATATTTTCGAAACCGGCCAGCTGGGCCACCGTCTCCTGACGTGGTGCGCTCATGACCTGGTGAGGCGTTCCCTGAGCGATGGAATGGCCGTTTTCCAACACGATCACGCGTTCGCCGAGGGCGAAGACTTCGTCCCGGCTATGGGTGACGTACAAGATCGGAATGCGGTGCTCCTGGTTCCAGGCCCTCAGGTCCTCGACAATCTTTGACTTGGTGATGGCATCGAGCGCCGCCAGTGGTTCGTCAAGCAGAAGAATGGACGGGTCGATTACCAGGGCGCGGGCTAACGCAACTCTCTGGCGCTCTCCGCCAGAGATTTCGGTTGGCTTGCGCGAACGCAGATGGGCAATGCGGAACGACTCCAGAATAGCGGCGCTGCGCTGCTCCCGTTGCTCGCGGTCCAGTTGGAACAGACCGTACTCGACGTTGCTCAGGACGCTCAGGTGGGGAAACAACGCCAGGTCCTGAAACACGTAGCCAACTCTTCGAAACTGCGGAGAGAGATTGATTCCACGATCGCTGTCGAAAAGAACTTTTTGCTGAGTTGCTATTCGACCCTGGTCGGGATGGACCAAGCCGGCCACACAATTCAACAGGGTCGTCTTCCCTGCCCCGGATGGGCCAAACAGGATCGTGATCCCCGGAGGCAACGCGACGGACAAGTTGAGTTCGAAATCTTTTCCCAGGCGCTTGCGAATCTGTACGGATGCTTCAGCCGATTGCGCGGGGCCGGTATTCGCGAATGTTGAATTCATGAATGGTGTTGGCTAAAACCAATAACCACGAAGGACACTAAGGACCACGAAGGAATACCCTCTGTACTCCTGCGCTCTTGGAATTTCTTCGTCGTCCTTTGTGGCTATTGCACTCGCTTCCATATCCACACTCGCCGGTTCAATCCATAGACGATGGCAAGTGTAACGAATGAGATCGCCAGGAGAACTAGTGCCGTGGCATTCGCGCCGGAGTAGTTGACGGCTTGTACCTTGTCGTAGATATCAATCGAAACCGTTCGCGTGACTCCGGGGATGTTTCCTCCCACCATCAGCACAACACCAAACTCTCCCATGGTGTGGGCGAAGCTGAGGGCTATACCGGTCACCAAGCCGGAGAGCGACAGCGGCAAAATGATGCGAAAGAATGTCCTAATCCGTGAAGCGCCGAGCGTCTGGGAAGCCGCCACCAACCGCGGATCAACAGCCGAAAACGAGGCTGCGAAAGGCTGCACTGCGAACGGAAAACTGTACAGGATCGAGCCGATCACCAGGCCTTCGAAGGTGAATGCCAGGGTGTGCCCGGTGAGTGCCTGCCAGCCGCGTCCCAGCGGACTGTGCGGCCCAAGCGCAACCAGGATGTAGAAACCAAGGACAGTGGGAGGCAGAACAATGGGCAGAGCAAATACTGCCTCAGCGAGAAATTTCCAGCGCCAGCGCGAGTAGGTAATCCAGAACGCCACCGGAAGCCCCAGCACGACCAGAATGGCCGCAACCAGCGCGGACAATCGAATCGTAAGCCAGAATGCCTGCCAATCCATCAGTTCCGTCCTATGAATCCGTTGATTCCCATTCCAAAATTCATCTTAGTAAACTTTTGTAAATGTTTCCCACTTTTCAGTAACTCTCACGCAAGATGTACCATCGAAGGTTGGGGCCTGCGATCCTTTATACGAAGCTAGAGATTCTATCCGTAATCTGAGCTCTACTCAGGTTTTCAAGACCCCACCCTGCGACACAGCGTGCGGATGACGTAAGCACGACACTTCGGAAGCTAAAGTGAGGACCTCGTTTTGAACATACTGAAGCGCCATTGGCTGATCGTTGGTCTGGTCGTTGTAGCGATAGCCGTCTACGCCGCTTTTCAGTTCAGAAGCATTGAGCAGCCGAAGTATTTCACGACCAAGGTAGACCGCGGCGAAATTCGCCAGGTGGTGGAAGCCACGGGCACAATCAACGCCGTGACCACTGTCCAGGTAGGCTCCCAGGTTTCAGGCACGATTTCTCGCCTTAATGCCGACTTCAATTCGCGAGTAAAGAAGGGCCAGGTCGTGGCTCAGATCGATCCTTCGCTGTTCCAGGGATCGCTGTTGCAAGCCAAAGCGGACTTGGCCAACGCCAAGGCCAACGTGGTTGCGTCGCAGGCAAATTACGAAAAGGCTCAAGCCACGGCGCTACAAACCCGGACCGACTATGAGCGGACTTCCGGCCTCACCAAAGAAGGTGTGATGAGCCAGCAGCAACTCGACTTGGCCAAGGCCAACGCCGATACAGCCGACGCCGCGGTAGCAGCGGCCAAGGCAACCATCACGCAGGCCGTAGCACAAGTGCAACAGAAGCAGGCGGCGGTCACGGTGGCACAGACCAACCTTGACTACACAACCATTCACGCACCCATTGACGGCACGGTCATCGCCCGCAGCGTGGATGTGGGACAGACCGTTGCGGCTTCCCTCCAGGCGCCTACTCTGTTCACCATCGCTCAAGACCTCACGAAAATGCAGGTGTATGCCAACACAGACGAGTCGGATGTCGGCATGATCCATACTGGACAGGTCGTCACTTTTAAAGTTGATGCCTTCCCCAAAGATTCGTTTACCGGCCGGGTATCCCAGGTACGCTTGAACGCGACCACGGTGCAGAACGTCGTGACCTACAACACCATCATCGACTTCGACAATCCGGACCTGAAGCTGTTCCCGGGAATGACTGCCTACGTCACTCTTCCTGTAGCAGACGCCCCCAACGTATTGCGCGTGCCCAACGGAGCGCTACGCTACAAGCCAGACATGCCCGCCGACCAGTTGCGTGCCCTGTATAAACAATACGGACTGAGCTCTGGACAGCAAACCGGAGCGCAGGCCGCTGGGGGCCAAGGATCGGCAGCTCAAGGATCCGGCGCCTCGGGAACGGGAGACACCGGAGCCGCTGCCAAGCAGCGGCGCTCGCAATCGGAAGGTGGCCAGGGTGGCGGTGGTGGCGCAGGGAGCGGACAGCAACGTACTCCGCGGGTTGACGTGGCGGTGGTCTGGAAACTGCGTACCGACAAAACGCTCGAGCCGGTAAGGATTCGCACCGGCATTACCGACCATACGCTGACCGAAGTCGCGCAGGTGCTCAACGGTCAACTCAACGAAGGCGACGAGTTGATTACTGGAAGCATCGCAACCCCGGGTGCCGCGCGGGCGCCGGGCATGGGCGGGACTCAGCAGCGGCCCCGGTAACGCACATGGCTACGATTCCAAAATCCGCCGTGAACCCACCCGTCGACGGCGGCGCGCGTGGACTGATCCAGATCGAGGACGTGCACAAGTACTACGACCTGGGCGAGACCAAGGTACACGCGCTGCGCGGAGTGAACGTCCGCATCGAGCGTGGGGAATTCGTGGCCATCATGGGCGCCAGCGGCAGCGGCAAATCCACTTTCATGAACATCCTCGGCTGCCTGGACAAACCTACAACGGGCCGTTATCTCCTGGAGAATATCGCAGTCTCCGAACTCAGCAAGAAGGAACTGGCGACCATTCGCAATCGCAAAATCGGTTTCGTGTTTCAGGGATTCAACCTGCTCTCCCGTACCACAGCTCTGGAAAATGTTGAACTACCCACGCTGTACGCGCAGATTAGCAAAGAAGAAGGACGCAAGCGGGCACGCGAGGCGCTCGAACTGGTTGGACTCGGAGACCGCATGGAGCACTACCCTTCCCAGCTTTCCGGCGGACAGCAGCAGCGGGTTGCGATCGCGCGCGGGCTGGTGAACCATCCGTCGATCCTGCTGGCCGACGAACCGACCGGCAATCTGGACAGCCGCACGTCCGTTGAAATTCTGGAAGTGTTCCAAAAGCTTAACGATGACGGACTGACCATCGTGATGGTGACGCACGAGCCAGACATCGCAGAATTCGCCAAGCGCGGCATACACTTTCGGGATGGAACCATTCGCCGCGACGACCTAGTACAGAACCGGCCCGTCGCAGCCGAAGCTCTGAAGAATATGCCAGAGCTCGAGGACTGATCTGAGGTTTGATTTATGGATTTACTGGCTATTGTTCGCATCGCCATGCGGGCCCTGGCACGCAACAAACTGCGCTCGATTCTCACCATGCTGGGCATCATCATTGGAGTGGGCGCGGTCATCGCCATGGTCAGCGTCGGCCAGGGAGCGCAGTTGCAGGCCCAGCAACAGATCGCAGCCATGGGTTCCAACATGCTGTTTGTCCAGTCCGGCACGGTGAACCGCGGAGGGATGCGCATGGGCTGGGGCGCCACCAAGACGCTGGTCTACGACGACCTGCTGGCCATCATGCGCGAGTGCCCGTCGGTCGTGGCCGCCGCGCCCGGCAGCCAAGCGTCGGCGCAAGTCGTGTTTGGAAATGACAACTGGGCCACCAGCATTAACGGAACCGAGCCGCAGTATTTCGATATCCGCAGCTGGCCTTTTGCCGAAGGTAGTTCGTTCACACAGGATGACGTCAGCACGGTCGCCAATGTGGCAGTCATCGGCGAGACAGTGCGCAAGAATCTGTTTGGCGCGACGGATCCGATTGGTCAAACGGTTCGCATCAACAACTTGTCTTTCAAAATCGTGGGGCTGCTGACACCGAAAGGCACTTCAGCGGCGATGGGCCAGGACCAGGACGACATCATCATCGTGCCCATCACCACGCTGCAAAAGAAAATCACGGGACAAGACTGGCTGCGCTGGATCATGGTGTCCGCAGTCTCGAAGGACGCAAGTTACACCGCCCAGCAACAGATCACAGCGTTGCTACGCGACCGCCACCGTATCCGTAGCGGACAGGACGATGATTTCTTCGTCCGCAATCTGGCCGACATGGCTGATCTGGCCGACCAGAATGCGCGACTATTCACGATCTTGCTGGCTTCGATTGCAAGTATTTCTCTGCTCGTCGGAGGCATCGGGATCATGAATATCATGCTGGTCTCGGTTACCGAGCGGACGCGCGAGATCGGGATTCGAATGGCCATCGGCGCGACCGAAGGCGATGTTCAACAGCAGTTTCTCATCGAAGCCGTCGTGCTCAGCGTGGTCGGCGGTGCGATTGGAATTCTGTCGGGCATGGGAGCTTCTTATCTGATCACGCAAACCCTGGGGTGGCCCGTACTGGTTTCTCCAACTGCTATTTTGGCGGCGGTAATATTTTCGATGGCGGTGGGAATTTTCTTCGGCTTCTATCCCGCGCGGAAAGCGGCAAGGCTGGATCCGATCGACGCGTTGAGATATGAGTAGCGGACTTCGGGCGTCGGACCTCGGACTTCCACTTCCCGTCAAGTCAACTTCCGTGTACTGCACGGCTGCCTCCCTTCACGTTCCCATTTAGAACCAGCTCAAGAAAGAAAGGCGGATCCGTAGCGGTGCGTCACTGAAAGCGGCCGGCAGCACATGGTAGTCGTGTGTGGGTATGAACTTTTATGTTCGCCTACCCCTCCTCATATTTCTAACACTGAGTGCCGGGCTGGTGTCTGCCCAGGGCACGGGCAGTCATTTGGAGGCGCAACAACGCGGCCTGTGGACCGCGCATGGACGAACGATTCCCGGGCAGTCCGCAGCCGCGCTGCGCTACCGAGCTCAGCAGCAAAAACTGCGATTGCGTACACTACGCGCCTTATCCCGTGCGGGAGCGACCGCGCTACCCCGCGTCGCTGTCGGCACCATTTGGACGCCTTTGGGACCAGCGCCTCTGGCTTCAGACGCCTCCGGACTTGGAGTGCAGGATTATGGCCCCGTCTCAGGCCGTGCCACGGCGGTGGCAGTCGATCCTGCCGATGCCACTGGCAACACGGTGTACGTGGGGGCCGCTTATGGTGGAGTTTGGAAGTCCAGCAATGCCGGGCCAGCCAGCCCCAATTCAGCCGACGTCAACTGGACCGCCCTGACCGACAACCAGCCCACGCTTGCAGTCGGCGCTATTGCGATCCAACCGCAATTGACTAGCCCCGATGCGAGCAAGAGTGTGGTTCTCGTCGGCACGGGGGAAGCCAACAACTCTGGCGACTCCTATTACGGGCTTGGCATTCTGCGATCCTCTGATGCCGGTCATAGCTGGACGCTGATTTCGCAGGACAGCACAAGCACTCGATCGTTCGCCGGCCTCGGCTTCAGCAAGATTGCATTCAGCACGGTGAATCCCAGCCTGGTGGTCGCGGCCGCGGCGGGAGCAACTCAGGGAGTGATCGAAGGGCTGGAAGATCCTGTCGTCGCCAATCGTGGGCTCTACTACTCAAATGACAGCGGACAGTCCTGGAATTACGCAACCGTCAAGGATGCAGGTCTGGTCATCGCTCCCAGTTCGGCAACTTCGGTGGTATACAACGCAACGTCGGGACAGTTTTTCGCGGCCCTCCAATGGCACGGCATTTATGCATCGCGCGATGGAATCAACTGGGACCGATTGAACAATCAGCCGGGCGGCCTCAGTCCGACCTCCTGCCCTGCTAGTCCCTCCACGTCGAGTTGTCTTTTGTATCGTGGAGAATTTGCAGTCGTGCCCGGACGCAACGAAATGTACTTCTGGTATGTCGACAGTAACAGTGTCGACCGACTGCTCTGGAAAACCAAAGACGGTGGCACCACCTGGACGCAACTCAACGGCAGCGGCATCACGAATTGCGGAGACGCTCTGGGCGGCTGCGGCACCGAGCAGGGACTCTACAACCTTGCACTGGCCGCAGTACCTGATGGAGACGTCACTGATCTCTATGCGGGGGCGGTGAATCTGTACAGGTGCAGACTCACCACGGCCACACCCAGCTGCGGCGGCATTGCGCCTGACACGTTCATCAATCTCACGCATGTTTACGGATGTCCGCCGAGTCTTGGATCGATTGCTCATGTTCATCCCAACCAGCATTCCATCGCGTTTCTGCAAGTCAATACCAATTTTCAAGTCGTGATGTACTTTGCTAACGATGGCGGAATCTATCGCGCGCTCGACGGCTACACCGGCTTGATTACAGGGACATGCGGCGGCAGCAACCGGTTCGACAGTCTAAATGGGACGCTGGGTTCGATCACGCAATTCGTTTCTTTTTCGCAGCATCCGACTGACCCAAATACGATTCTTGGCGGCGCTGAGAACAACGGCTCGCCGGCGACCAGCACATCGCAAAGCGGCGCCGGCTGGCAGAGTGTGAACGGCGGCGCGGGCGGCTACAACCAGATCAGTCCCGATAATCCCACCGAGTGGTTTACTTCCAACACCGATGTGAGCATTCAGCGCTGTTCATCGGGCGTGGACTGCCGCGCGCAGGATTTCAGCAACGGCCGGGTCGTATCAAACGCCACGGTGGGTGGCGACTCGGGAGGGTTCTTCACGCCTTTTATTTTGGATCCGCAAAATTCCGGAGAGCTGCTGGTGGGAACTTGCCGGGTGTGGCGCGGAGCCACTGATGGCAGCGGATTTTCCGTCCTGACCGACAATCTCGAGACCGGCACCGCGGAAAGCTGTACAGGCGGCGAAGTCAACATGGTGCGGACTTTGGCCGCAGGTGGCATCAAAGACTCGGCGGGATTCTCCAACGTGATGTATGCCGGAACCGACGGTCTTGGCCCCATGTTCCCCACTGGCGGCCACATCTGGG
Source organism: Terriglobia bacterium (assembly GCA_963741105.1). Lineage (GTDB taxonomy): Bacteria > Acidobacteriota > Terriglobia > Terriglobales > Acidobacteriaceae > JAIQFF01. The sequence goes on along the minus strand of CAVUGT010000020.1, from coordinate 47,715 downwards.
TCGCGACCAACGTGAGCAGCAGAGCTGGTGGCTGGGTCGATCGCACGGGATCGACCAACCCGGCAGGCTTCCCCATCTCGAGCATCGTATTGGACACCTCGGACGCCACCGGCAAAACCGCTTTTGCCGCCATCATGGGGTTCTTCGTTTCGCACGTGTGGAAGACGACGAATGCTGGCGCATCGTGGACCGACTTCACAGCGGACTTGCCCGATGCACCTGCCAATGCCCTGTTCGTCGATGCGGCGGCGAGCACCGTTTATGTTGGAACTGATGTCGGAGTTTTCGCCAGCAGCACAGCCAGTCCGGAATGGGCAGAAGTTGGCCCGGTGCTGGGCAGTGTAGCGGCGGGATATTTGCCCAATGTCGCAGTCACGGCGTTGCGCATGTTCAATTCCGGGGGAACAAAGAAGCTACGCGCTTCAACCTACGGCCGCGGCATCTGGGAATTCCCCCTGACCCAGGGACCGGATTTTCAATTTGCCGTACCAGACAACTCGTTGACCGCATTCGCCGGTCAGAGCGTCACCTTCTGCGCAACCCTGCAGGCGCTGACCGGTTTCGCCAGCGCTGTCAATTTGAGTTGCGCGCGCCGGGCTACGGCGCCGCCACCCACTTGTGCGGTCACACCCGCCCGTTTGACCCCAACCGGCTCGGGGGCGGCTTTCAGCGTAACAGCCACCGGTCCGGTGGGAGATTATCTGTTCAACGCTCACGGTGTTGGAACGGACGCAAACACGACCACGCGCGATTTCGCTCTGACTCTGCACATGGTCGACTTCGCTTTGACCGCACCTGCGCCAGCAGGCGTGACCACGAACCAATCCGGCGTCTCCGGTCCGGCGGCATTTCAAGTGACCGCAGCGGGAGCCTTCGACCAGATGGTAGATCTGTCGTGCGCAGGCTTGCCCGCTGGTGCAGCCTGCATTTTTCAATCCTCGGATTCCATCACTCCAGTTTCCGGCAGTCCGGTCGTCGTGACCCTCACAATAAGCGCGGGCGCCACGACGCCCACGGGAACTTCTCAGATCACCATCAACGGATCGGTCACCGGAGGACCAACTCGAACTCAGACCGTGTCGCTGAGCATCATCGCTGGAACTACTGGCGCTCCCGACTTCGCTCTTGCCATCAGCAATCCATCGCTAACGGTGAATGCGAATCAGGCCGGCGTGTTCAATGGCACACTGACCGCATTCGGAGGCTACAACAGCCCGGTCAACCTACGGTGTGCGGGAGCCGTGCCCCTCACGTGCACGGTTTCGCCGGCAACAGTCACACCGACCCCTGCAGGTGCCGCGTTTACCGTGACCACCAGCAACGATGCTGAAAACCATTTCAACTTCACTATCGACGGCACCGGCACTGACGTAAGCCATATTCATAAATCGGCGCCGGTGGAACTGATCGTCGGCTTCAATTTTGCGATCAACAACAATTCGCCGAGCCAGAGCATCGCGGCGGGCCAGTCCGCCAGCTACAACTTGGACGTCGTCCCGCTGGGAAACGGCAGCATTTTCCCTGGCGACGTAACTCTGTCGTGCGCCAGCACGGGTCTGCCGCCCCTCAGCACATGTTTATTCACGCCAACTCTGGTGGCCTCCGGACAGGGCGACACTAACGTCGTGTTGAAGATCGTGACTACCTCCGCAAATCTTGCGGGCGCGCGGGGTATTGCACCCCACTTGCTGTGGTATGACCTGGGCCTCTCTCTGATTGGTGCAGTCTTCGCATTTGGCAGAGTGGAGAAATCTCACCACCGACCTAAGACGATATGTTTGCGGCTTGGCCTTCTCAGTCTGTTCCTCTGTTTATTGACAGGGTGTGGCAATGGCAGCAGCGGAGGCAGCAATAGCGGAGGAGGAGGTGCAGGTCACCCGGGAACGTCTTCTGGAAATTACACAATTACCGTCAACGGCGTAGTCGGTTCGGTGACGCGCAGCGCCCAGGTGTCTCTGACCGTAAAGTAAAACCTTGAACCACGAAGGACACGAAGGTTCACGAAGGAAAATCGAGCCGACTCTGGGTCTTAAGAGATTTCCTTCGTGAACCTTCGTGTCCTTCGTGGTTCAAGTTCTCCCTGAATAACCGCCGTAACTTCGCCCAATTCAAGCGACCATGTATAAAAGACATGGCTCATATTTTCCTGCGTCGTTATGCCTGATCAAACATTCGATATCGTCATCATCGGCGGCGGAATCGTAGGTCTCTCGACCGCGATGCACGCCACACGCACCATACCTGAACTGCGTCTGCTGCTGGTCGAAAAGGAAGACACCGTCGCTCGGCACCAGAGCGGACACAACAGCGGCGTCATTCACTCCGGCATTTACTACAAGCCCGGGTCATTGAAAGCGAAGTTTTGTGTCGAGGGTGCGGCCGCCATGGTGGAATTTTGCCGCCAGCACAATTTGCCGCACGAAATTTGCGGCAAGGTCATCGTGGCCACCACGGAAGAAGAAATCCCACGACTCAAGGGGTTGCTGGAACGCGGACAGGCCAACGGGCTCGCCGGACTCCGGCTGCTGCAAAAAGAAGAGCTGCGCGAGGTTGAGCCGCACTGCAGTGCGCTGCTAGGAGTGCTGGTTCCCAGCACCGGTATTGCCGACTACGCCGCCGTGAGCCGCAAGTATGCGGAGATTATCACCACACAAGGCGGAACGGTCAACACGGGCACGGAAGTCCAGCGGGTAACACCGCGCGGTTCGGAAATGATGATCGAGACCACGCGCGGAACCTTCGCCGCGAAATACGTGATCAACTGCGCAGGGCTGCACAGCGACCGCGTCAGCCGAATGGCGGGGCAGAAACCAGAAGTCCAAATCATTCCCTTTCGTGGCGAGTATTACGACCTGGTTCCCGAGAGGACGCACCTGGTGCGCACTCTCATCTATCCCGTACCCGATCCCAAATTTCCCTTTCTCGGCGTGCACTTCACGCGGCGCATTCAGGGCGGAGTGGACGCGGGTCCGAATGCCGTACTGGCTTTCAAGCGCGAAGGCTACAAGCGCACTGACTTCAACTTGCGCGATCTGGCCGGAACACTTACATATTCCGGCTTCTGGCACATGGCGCGGAAATACTGGCGCGACGGGGCCGCCGAGTACTATCGCTCACTGAGCAAAGCAGCATTCGTGAGAGCGTTGCAACAACTGGTGCCGGAGATTGTCAGCTCCGATCTGGTGGCCGACGGTTCCGGAGTTCGTGCACAGGCGGTGCGTCCCGATGGATCGATGGTGGACGACTTCCAATTTGTTCAAGCTGACAAGATGCTGCATGTGTGGAACGTTCCCTCGCCCGCAGCCACAGCTTCCCTGCCCATCGGCAAACATATTGTCGAGATGGCGCGCAAAGGCATGGAAGGCGCAGCCGTAATCTTGCCATCCTGATCAGCTCCGACCGCGAAACGGTACAATCGGGTGACGGTGCACACGGAGGAAACAGAGTGATGAGTTTCGATTTTTCCGGAAAACGAGTAGCCGTGCTGGGCGCGGGCAAGATGGGCGGGATTCTGCTCAAGGCCCTGTTGGAGAAAGGACTGCTCTCTCCCAAAGCAACCTTCGCCACCGTCCACCATGAAGAACGTGCCCGCGTTCTGGCGGAAAAACTGGGCGTCTCGGTCGGGACCGACAACCTGGCCGCGGTCCGCGGTGCCGACATCATCTTCGTTTGCGTGAAGCCGCAAGTAGTGCAAGAGGTTATGGAGCAGATTCGCCCGAACGTCAACAGCAAGCAACTCATCATTTCGGTTGCAGCGTCCGTACCGACCAGCCATATCGAAAAGGCACTAGGGATGGAAGTGCCCGTGGTCCGCGCCATGCCCAACACGCCTTGCGCGATAGGTCACGGCATGACGGGCCTTTGTAAAGGCAAGTTTGCCAATACTGAACACGTGGAAGCTGCGTGTGCTCTTTTCAATGTGGTGGGAAAAACTGTTGTCGTCGACGAGAAGCACATGGACGCGGTCACGGCCCTCTCCGCCAGCGGCCCGGCGTATATCTACATCATTCTGGAATCTCTGGCAGAGGCGGGCGTCAAAGTCGGACTGCCGCGCGATATCGCCACTTTGCTCGCCGCGCAGACCACTCTTGGAGCTGCCACTGTCGTGCTCGAAACCGGAGACCATCCGGCGCTGTTGAAAGATGCCGTGACCACTCCGGCAGGCTGCACGATCGACGCCATCATGGAGTTGGAAGAAGGCAAGCTGCGCGTCACTCTGATCAAGGCTGTGGTAAAGGCGGCCCAGAGAGCGAAAGAGCTGGCCTACGGATAATCCGCAGAATCGTCCGGAAGGATCTATTCAGGCAGAGCGAAGTTCACCGTAATCCGGGTCTCGAACTCGACTGCTTTGCCCTTGAGTTGGTGCGGCTTGAAGCGCCACTGTCGAACCGCATCGGTGGCAGCCTTAACCAGTTGCGGATCGCCGCTGATTACCGACAGTTCTTTCACCGATCCGTCAGCCCCGACCAAAGCATCGAGCATCACGGGACCCTGAATGTGCTGCTGTTTCGCCGCCTCGGGATATTGCGGCTCAACTCGCTCCAGCAGATAACCATTCCCTAGCGGAGGCGTAACCGGAGCTGTTGGTACCGTCCCGTCGTCTTCCCGCGTAGCTGCTTTTTGAATAGCACCCTGTTCAACCACATCCGCAGCAACTTTGGCGGAAGCCTCGCTTTCGTCGGGCGGCATACGGAAGACAACCTTGCCGTGCTCGTACACCACCAGGCCTCCCTGTGGCTCCGTGGGCTTGGCTATTTCTGGCTTCGCCTTGGCGATGGGCCTGGCTGAAATTGGCGGTTGAGGACTGGGTACGACCGGAGAAGCAGGAGCCGACTGTTCTTCCTGCCGTGGTGGAACTCGCGGAGGTTCTGGCGTCACACGCGCAACCGCTGGCGGTTCTTCGGACGCAAGCGGGATCTGAATTGGAGCGCGATTGACAGCCATGCTCCATCCCACACGGCCCACCATCCAGCCCAGGAATACGGCCAGCGCCAACACCCCCACCGTCAGAACTCCAGTACGGTAGTCCCGGGGAACCGCTTCTTGCGAATATCGTTCAGCCGGATTCGGATCAAGCGGAACTTCGGAAATCCTCGGTTCCACGTCCGGTTGAGCAAAGGCGCCGGAGGCGACAACTCGTGATCCTGCTTCAATCGCTTCCTGCACGGTCCGCGAAACTTTGCGGCTGAGCGATTGCAGCGACTGCAAGTCTGATTCGTTGAAGGCGTGCGGCGCCGAAGAAAAAACCTCGAGCATGCCCCACAATTCTCCGCCACTCAGCACCGGCAGGACCACGATCGAGCGGATACCAAGATCGCGGCAGGCCATGGCATTCACTCGCGGATCGGCCAGGGAGTCGTCGCACAGTTGCATCTCGCGACTCTGCACACACGCGCCCGAAAGCCCGGACCGAGTGTTCATGCTCACGCCTACGCTGGGCGCCTTATCGCCCAAGGTAGCGCGGCAAACCATGCGGTCACCAAGAGCCAGGGCGATCACGGCGCCATTTGCGGCAGTAGTCAAGCGGGCCTGTTGCAGAATTTCATGAAGCCGCAGATCGAGGGCTACGTCGGAGGGCAAATCTTCCTGACTGCGGAATGCCTGGCCGTGGTGAGACTCTTCCGTGGGCCCGGCGGAGTCGGGCTCAATCCATTCAGGACCGCTGACGCGGGTTTGAAATGCCGAGGACGAGCGCGTTGAGTCAGGCTTTACCATGGTTCGACCCAAGCCAGTGACTTTGGCGGCGTAGTTTGGCAAATGAGGGCTATTGAGCGGAGTTTCGCCCGAAACAAAGCTATTGTCAACACAAATGAGTCCGAGGTAATCAACTCAAAACACGAACTTTATCAATGCAAGGAATCGCATTATTGGATTCAAAAATGGTCGGGCGTGAATATGCCCGCCAAATCAGCGTGCAAGGTGAGCGCCCCATCCGGTCCGCCCAAGGGTGTCATCGGCGCCAGCGCAGTGTAAACTTCACCGGCGACATCTGACTTTTCTGGTCGCAAAAGTCAAAAGCGGCGGGCGAGGGCGCCCGCTCTACACATTTACATATTGTGGACACTTCAAATTCAACTTCGCTTTCCCGGTCGGACCAGTGGCACGCGGTGACCGCCAGCTTCCTGGGCTGGACTCTGGATGCCTTCGACTTCTTCGTTGTCGTCTTTCTGGTGGACACGCTGGCGCTGCACTTCCACGTCACCAAGAGCGCCATCGTGTGGACCATGACAGCGACGCTGGCCATGCGTCCGGTAGGAGCAATCGTATTTGGTTTACTCGCCGACCGTTACGGACGCCGCCGGCCACTGATGGCCAACGTGGTTTTCTTTTCGGTGGTCGAGCTGCTGTGCGGATTTGCTCCCAGCTACACCGTCTTTCTGGTTCTGCGCACCATCTACGGCATCGGAATGGGTGGCGAATGGGGCGTCGGCGCGTCGCTGGCGATGGAAAGCGCGCCGCCCAAGTGGCGAGGCATTCTTTCCGGAATCGTACAGAGCGGGTACTCCATCGGCTATTTACTCGCGGCCGTGGCGTCGCGTTTCGTCCTCCCTACCCTGGGATGGCGGGCAATGTTCTGGGTAGGTGGAGCGCCGGCCTTGCTCGCCTTCTACATCCGGCTGAAGGTGAAAGAGTCGGAGGCCTGGCAGCAACACCGTTCTCCGACAGTGGGTTCGATTCTGCGAACGGCCAGCGGTCACTGGAAAATTTTTCTGTATCTTGTCCTGCTGATGACGCTCATGATGTTTCTCTCGCATGGCACTCAGGACCTTTATCCCGACTTTCTGAAATCCGCGCGCGGATACGATCCGAAAATCGTGGCTTACCTGGTGATGATATTTAACGTGGGTGCCGTGGTCGGAGCGATCCTGTTCGGACATTTATCGGAAAGTTTTGGCCGGCGGCGCAGCATGATGCTTGCGCTGGTCTTATGCCTGGCCATGATTCCCGCCTGGACGTTCGGCGGGTCGCTGATGATTCTGGCGGTCGGAGCATTCGTGATGCAAATGGGTGTGCAAGGCGCATGGGGCATTATTCCGGCACATCTCAACGAACTGTCACCCGACGCCGTACGTGGACTGATGCCCGGCTTCGCCTACCAACTGGGGATTCTTATTGCGGCTCCGGTCAACAATGTCGTGTATGCGCTGCGCAAGCCACTGGGGTATCCCTGGGCTCTGGCTGCATTCGAGATCGCGAACATTGCGATATTGATGACTGTGATTGCCTTGGGCTCGGAGCGCAAAGGCAAGAGCTTCACGTGATTTGCAGCAGTCTGCCACTGAAGATTCGGAGTCATCCTGAGGGACTTTAGTCCCGAAGGATCTCGCGTGCTTCCGCATAATTGATTGCCATCCATCTTAAGATCCGCTACACGTGAGATGCTTCGCAAGCTAAGCATGACGCCGTGTAGAAGGGTGTCGACCCTAAAGATGTGACCGCCATCACTCTTCTCCGTGACTTACGACCACAGTCCTGATGAACAACCTTCCGGTTGCTTTAGCCTTCGCCGCACAAAAGCTGCTAAAGTATTTCATCGGATGTTGTACCACTTTTTCTCCTGGCTAAGTCTTCGCGAGGGATGATTCAGATGCACATTGCAGTGGTAGGTTCCGGTTATGTGGGGCTGGTGGCGGGAGCGTGTTTCGCCGATTTAGGACACGAAGTGATCCTGGTCGACAATGACCAGGCCAAAGTTGCCGCTCTTAAGGCCGGCGAAGTTCCCATCCACGAAAACTTCCTGCCCGAATTGCTTAAGCGCCATCGCGGAAAGAACCTCACTTTCTCCGACGATCTGAACGCTGCGGTGAAGGCCAGCAAAGCGATATTCATCGCTGTCGGTACTCCGCCGACCGAGCAAGGCGAGGCCGATCTCTCCTATGTAGAATCGGTCGCCCGCAGCGTTTCCGGAGCGATCAAAAGTTACAAGGTCCTGGTGGAGAAAAGCACTGTGCCGGTTTACACCAGTGACTGGGTGCGCAAGATCATGTTGCGTAATGCCGCTCCTCCTGATTCTTTTGACGTTGCTTCCAACCCGGAATTTCTGCGCGAAGGCACTGCTGTCACCGACTTTCTTTATCCCGACCGTATCGTGGTCGGCGCCGACAGCGAACGCTGCGCCGCCGTACTGCGCGAAGTCTACGCGCCGATGACTGACGGCAGCTACTACCGGCGGAAGGATGCGATTCCCGCTCCCGACCGGGCGCAGATTCCGCCTCCGCTGATTATTACCAGCGCCAAGAGCGCCGAGTTGATCAAGCACGCGTCGAACGCTTTTCTGGCGATGAAGATTTCGTTTATCAACGCCGTCGCATCCATTTGCGAATCGGTGGGAGCGAATGTGCAGCAAGTGTGCCAGGGGATCGGCACCGACAGCCGTATCGGCCCACGTTTTCTCAATCCGGGTATTGGCTATGGCGGATCATGCTTCCCCAAGGACCTGATGGCCTTCCGCGCAGTGGCCCGCGAGTGTGGATACGAGTTTCGGCTTCTCGACGAGGTCATGCGCATCAACGAAGACCAGCGCCAGCGCTTCCTGCGCAAAGTGCGCACCGCTCTATGGACTCTGCGAGGCAAGCGTCTGGGCGTGCTGGGCCTCGCTTTTAAGGGAGGGACCGACGACATCCGCGAGTCGCCTGCGATTCTGCTGGTGCAGTCGCTGTTGCAGGAGGGATGCCAGATTGCAGCGTACGACCCGGCGGCTTCGGCGCGGGCACGCGAAGTCTTGAATTCCAGCACGGAGTTTGTGAACGATCCCTACGAAGCCGCTCGCGATGCAGATGCCCTTTTGATTCTCACCGAGTGGGAGGAGTTCGCCACGCTCGACCTCGATCGCGTGCACAAGCAACTTAAATATCCGATCGTGATCGATGGCCGAAATCTTTACGATCCCGACGTCATGGCAGCCCGGGGCTTTACCTACTACAGTGTCGGACGTCCGGCGACAACGCCCGCGATTCCAGAGAATGCCACCGCGGCTCCGGTGAGAAGGCTCAAGAAATCATGACCCGAAAACGTGCCCTGGTAACCGGGGGAGCCGGTTTCCTGGGTTCGCATCTGTGCGACGCACTGCTGGCGGAAGGTTACTCCGTGGTGGTGGCGGATAATCTCCTGACCGGAAAGCTTTCGAATCTCGATCACCTGCGCAACGACAGCCGGTTTGAGTTTCAACAGATCGATATCACCGCGCCCTTCGATTGCGGCCAGGTCGACTACGTTTTCCACTTCGCCAGCCCGGCGAGTCCGGTGGATTATGCTCTGCACGGAATCGCGACCCTCAAAGTGGGATCGCTGGGCACGTTTCACGCTCTCGACGTAGCCCACAAGTACGGCGCGAAATATCTGGTGTCTTCCACTTCGGAATGTTACGGCGATCCGCTGGAACATCCCCAGAAGGAAACCTACTGGGGCAATGTGAATCCCATCGGGCCGCGCTCGGTGTATGACGAAGCCAAGCGCTTTACAGAAGCGGTCACTGTGGCCTATCGCCGATATCACAAAGTGGACACGCGCATCGTTCGGATCTTCAACACCTACGGCCCGCGCATGCAGGTGAATGACGGACGGGTAGTCCCAAACTTCATGAAGCAGGCGCTACTCGGCGAAGATTTGACGGTTTACGGCGAGGGCAACCAGACCCGAAGTTTCTGTTACGTCAGCGACGAGATTGACGGATTCATGCGGTTGTCCAGATCGTCGGAGCCGGGACCGGTAAACATCGGCAATCCGGTGGAGTTCACGATTCTGGAATGTGCCCAGAAGGTGTTGGCCGTGACTGGGTCGAAGAGCAAGATTCGCCACGAACCCCTGCCCCAGGACGATCCCAAACAGCGACAGCCTGACATTACCAAGGCCAGAACTGTATTGGGCTGGGAACCGAAAATTGATTTAGAGACCGGCCTGCGATTGTCGCTGGATTATTTCCGCAAAGCAGTTCTTTAGACCGGCTCTACGTGAGGCTGTCTTCTGCGGCATGAGCGGCGATCAACTGCTTTACCTGTTGCCGCTCATCAGCTGTGTTGAGACTGAACTGCACTCCCATCCCGAAGCCGGGATGCACCACCTGAACCTTCCCTCGAACCCGCAATTTCATGTCGCTGGTGCGCACCACGATTTCGAGCGAGGTATTGGCGGCGAACGGTGACGGAGTCTCTACATAGCAACCGCCCGTGCTGACGTCGCTCAGAGTGCATCGATTGGGAACACCCTCGCCCAGGCGGAAAACATCCGCGCTCAGGCGGCAGGCGCGCCGCGTCTGTATCCGGCGATTGGACGACCCCGCTGAGAGTCCCAAGCCGGCAAGCCGGGTAGCCACCGTTTCGGGCGGAGGCAACTGTGCTTTCTTGGGAGCATTCTGCTCCGCTTTTGCCAAACGGGAAAGACTGCCCTTGATCCATTCGTTCATGGTGCGCCGAGAGGTTTGAGGCACATCGACGAAGCGTATTCCAACCCGTCCCGTGGAGTCCTGCCATACTACGTCGCCGGAAAGTCGCACGGAGGATTTCTCTCCCGGCAAATTGAATTGAAAATAAACCTTGCAGCGCGGAGGCAAGCGGCGCTCGGCTTGAATCGCCAGTCCATCCTCGCTCAAATCCAGAAGAGTAGCGGCCACGTTCTCCGCGTTCGAGTATGCGATGGAGGCAGGTGCGTGTAGCGACACTCGCAACTTGGCACGCTTTTCCCGAGCCATCAGGCCGCGAGCCGCGCGCAAGCTGCTGGCAGCGCGTTCCACCGAGACTGGTTTGTAGACAATGAAATTTGCGCCCTGACCAAAGATGTCGCGAACCTGTTCCCGTCCGTCGACCAGGCCAATGATCAATGTGCCGCGGTTGATGGGCGTCTTACGCACACCCGCGATCAGTTCGATTGCGGGCAACTGGTCCTGGCAATCGACTACCACGGCATCGAAATGTTGAGCTGCCAGCCGGGCAGACGCCGCAGTCAAGTCGGCGCAATGTTCCGCTTCGATGTTCAGCTCCTGAAGAATCTGGCTGAGCACCTGGACTGCTTTCGAATCCGCACACACCACCAGTGACGTGAGAGCCATACGTCTCGAATGTTAGGGTTCCGGGGTAAGGCCAGACAAGTTACCTCAGTCACAGAAAAAATGAATTTATCGAGCCGGGTGACTTTCGTCATCTGGAGTTAAACCAAAGAAGTCGTTATGTTCGCAAAAGCACGTTACCCCAGCATCGCGGGAGCAAGTTCCGCTCCGCCAGAAGGCATTTGACGATGTCATCGACAACCGGCAACTTGATGATCGCAGTTGGAGCTCTCGGGACAGTGATCGGGCTGATCATGCTGCCCGCGGCTTTGGGAGAGCATCCCGACACCAGCCTGCTGGTTCTTGGTGCATGCTGCGTCTCGCTGGGCTCCATGATTGCGGCCTCGGGAATTTATTTTAAGGCCCGCGCTCTGCAATCGACCGGGGGCGCAACTGCAACGGCTGAGACCAAGAACACGACACGGCGAGTTCGCGGCGGCTGCGATGTCTGCCACGGAGATTTACCCGTCATCCACTGCAAGGTCCACCAGGTACACCTCTGCGCCGATTGTCTGGGACAGCACTACGATTTCCGCACTTGCGCCTACGTCCCCAGTAATCGCCGGAATGGGGCCAAAGCTTCCAAGAGTTTAGCCAAAGCGCGCGGCGCCTAAATCTCGGCACTTTGATGAGTGGATGGCCAAAGTGACCAGAGTTTGAACCCGCGATTACGTTACCCAAGTCTCGGACCGGCGGACTACCTTGGTGCGTTGACCCCTCCCTAACCCACCCCTACCATGAACTCTGGCCTTCCGCCCGCGAGATTTCAGTCTCTCCCCACTGATCGCGGCTAAACAGATTAGTTTCAGTAACTCAGGCGCATACAGAGAGGTCTGACGACGGTCATGCAGATTGCGAGCAGGACTCAAGAGTCTCCGAGCGACGGACGCAGGCGCAGCAGCAGCCGGATGTCCGGGTTCTCGCTTATCGAAACGCTGATCGTGCTCAGCCTGATGATGATTGCCAGCGGCATATTCTTCATGAGTTTGCAGCCGGCGCTCAAAGATACGCGGGTCACCAATGCGTACAACACCACGCTGATGACGATGCGGCGGGCGCGCGAAGCAGCGATCGCGGAACGCCGTACCTACATCATCACATTCAACAATCTGGTCACCCCGAACACGATCACCATGACACAGGCAGCGACCGGACAGCTTATCTCGACGCAGGTCCTGCCCAACGACATCACCTTCACCGCAGTGTCAGGCATTCCCATTGGCACGGGCAACACTCCCGACCACTTCGGAGCCGGCGGGACGGCGATTGATTTCGATCAAGGTGTGGCAGGCGGAGCCAAGAACGTGATTTTCTTCAATCCTGACGGCTCGGCCCAGGACATCAACAGCAATTCGAACAACGGAGTTATCTATCTGGCTCGCGCCGGAAGTCTTTACACTTCGCGCGCCATTACGGTGTGGGGATCGACCGGTCGCCTGCGTGGATATCGGTTGTATCCCACTACGGCTGGAGGTTCAGTGTGGAAGCAACAGTGAGGATGCAGAAGACAGCTATTTTCCGGCAGCGGCAGCAGGGATTCACCCTGCTGGAGGTCCTGATTTCGATGTTCGTCCTGACCGTCGGACTGGTTTCGATGTTAGGTGTGTTTGCCACGGCCATGGCGGCGACGCAGTCGGCGCAGCAGGACATGGTGGCCAAGCAACTCGCTCAACAGGCCATGGAAACCATCTTTACGGCACGCGAAACGGCGAACCTCACGTGGGACCAGATTCAGAATGTGAGCGGCGGCGGATCGCCGGGAATTTTCAGGACTGGCTTGCAAGCTATCAAGCAGCCCGGAACCGATGGCATCTACGGCAGCATCAATGACGGCTCATCGTCTCCACAAATGATGACTTTGCCGGGACCGGACGGGATTGTCGGAACTTCGGACGACGTACTCATGGGAGTGACGAACTACCAGCGCAGCATCTCGATTTTGAATACAACGTCAGCGGATTTGCGGTCGATCACGATCACGATTCAGTACTACGCTCCCCCTTCCAAGTTCCCCAAGACTTACGTTCTTTCCGGATACATTTCGCAGTACCGATAGACGAGGAGCAAATGAAACGTCAGGCTACAAATTCGGCTCGCGGTTTTACCCTGGTTGAAATGCTGATCGCTTTGACCCTGGGACTGGTGGTAATCGGGGCGGCGGTGCAGCTATTCAGCAAGAGCGTGAGCGCGACCTGGCTCATTTCACAGAGAGCTGAACTGCAGCAGAATGCGCGAGCGTCCTCGAACCTGCTGACTCGAGACATCAGCCTGGCGGGTTCCGGACTGCCAACGGGAGGCGTCGCACTGGCCTCGGGAACCGGTTCGAAACCGATCTATGGCTGTGACTACACCGGCGTCTGCTATCTGGGTCCTGCGAACACCGGCAGCATCACTTATCCCAATCAGACCGTCGGCGCCAGCACAATAAATTACATGTATGGAGTGATTCCGGGTTGGAAACGTGGGGTCACGGTTAACGCCACCGCGGGACCGACTGATGTGATCACGGTGGTCTATGCCGATACTGCGTTTCTGCTCCCCGATTACACCGTGAAATTCAATGACGTGAACGGCAATTCGGTCACCTTCACGCTTCCGTCTCCGGCCCCCAATCCTCTGGATCAGGCGGTCAACAATACCGGAGTAGGTTTGCAGCAGGGCGATCTCGTGCTCTTCACCAGTAACGCTGGAACGGCTTACGCCGTAGCTGAAGTGACAGCCGCTCTGGGAGCTGGAGCCGGTCCGTCGTACACCGTGCCCTTCGGCAATACCGATCCTCTTTTGTTCAATCAGAATGGCGCCACCAGCAATGATCTTAAGCAGATTGCAACCGCGGCCGGCACCGCCGGCCCTGCTGTCGGTGTGACCGCCACTCGGATCTGGGCCATCACCTACTACCTGGACAATACAAGTGGTACGCCCACTCTGATGCGGCTGGTGAATGCACGCAAACCTGTTCCGGTAGCGGAGAACGTAGCCGATCTCCGATTTACCTACGACACATACGACAACAACGGAGTCCTGCTTAACGCCACGGGCGACGGCGGCATGGGTCTTACACCTTCGATTTCCCCCAACCAGATTCGCACCATCAATCTGGCGCATTTGACCATCCGCAGCCAGTTGCCCGGTCAAAGCGGTTATCAGGCGATGGATATACAGACCGCGGTCAGCGCGCGCAACATGAGCTTCAGTGATCGCTACCAGTGATCGTTAACGGTGAGGCGCGGGATCGAGGAGTTCGGTCGGTTCGTGGAAGAGGTTTTGGGAGTCTATGAGGAACCGTAAGATGAATAGCACGACAAAAAATTCACGGGGATTTACGCTGATTGCGTCGCTGTTGCTGTTGCTGTTGATGACTGGGATTTCGGTTGGCCTGCTGATGATGGTCCAGACTGAAGGCCGCGCCGGCACCAACGACGTGGAAAACAGTCTGGCGTATCGCGGCGCCGAGGGCGGTATCGAGAACATGACGTCGAGCCTTGCCGCTACGTTTCAAAACATACAGGCGCCCAAGGCCAGCGACATCACAAGCCTGAGCTCGCAAGCGCCCAGCATTCCGGGAATCACCTTTCCTACTGCTTCCGGCGGTTATACGCTGACTCCGCGGACCAATCCTGATGGCAGCCTTAAGAGTACGTACGGGCTGATCAGCGGCGGAAATAACCAGGGCTTGTACGCTCAAATTCTTCCGATCGATCTTGCAGTGACCGCCCAACGACCTCTGGGAGACCAGGTGCGCATGCTGCGCACGGTGGAAGTTGCTCTGATTCCCGTGTTCCAGTTTGGTGTGTTTTCAGACAGCGATTTGGGCTTCTTCTCCAGTCCGAACCTTGATTTCAAGGGCCGGGTTCACACCAATGGCGACCTGTATCTGGGAGTGTCAGGCAGCAGCACGCTTACGTTCCACGATAAGGTCACAGCCTATGGCAACGTTATTCGTAACCAGCTGCCGAACGGACTTTCTCCTTCGAGCAGCTACAACAACGATGGAACAGTAAACCTCCCGTTTGCCAGCGGAGGCTGCGATACGCCTCCCAGTACGCCTACCGCGTGCCGCCCGATTGCAATGAACGAGGCCAGCGTGATGGCCGGCCCCACTTCTACGCAGAACCCGTCCTGGCCGAATGGCATTTCAAAAGGTGCTTACGTTGGATGGATTCTCGACGGCAACTATGGCAACCCTGGAGGCACGGGCGTAAAGAAGCTCACACTTCCCTTCGTGAGCGGCACGACCCAACCTTTCGAGATTATTCGCCGGCCCCTCGCCGCCGATGCAACTTCTATTAGCGGCTCCCGCCTGGCGAATCAGGCCCAGATTCGGGTACTTCTAAGCGACAACCAAGCAGATCTGCACATGCCGGACTGGAATGGCGATGCCACTCAGGATGTGGCGCTGGACAACACGACCGGCGGTAGCGTGTACACGGGAACAGGCGTGCCGGTTCCCGGTGTGGCCGGAGGCAACACATTCTTTGCGACGGCTTCCAAGGTCGCCTACACCAATCCGTACACCGGAAACGCCGTGAAGTTTGACTCTGATTTCGTTGTTCCTCCTGCAGGCGTCACGCCTTGGCCTTTGATTGGCGGCTGGCTGCTGGTCGAAGTGCAGCACAGCGATGGCAAGTGGTACGGCGTCACGCAAGAATGGCTGAAACTGGGTTTTGCCCGAGGTCTATTGCCGCCGGCATCGTCGGTCACGCCGGTTGCAGTTCATCCCAACGCGATCCTCATGCTGCAGATGCTGGCGGACCGCAACGGTACGGGATCCATCACGGGAAGCACCGAGAGTTCGACGGTGGGCGGATCGGACGCGGCTTACAACTGGTTCCCCATCAACATGTATGACACTCGTGAAGGCGAAGTTCGCGACTGGGCTTCTGGTTCAGCGCCAGGCGGAGCGTCCACCTGCTCCGCAAACGGGGTCATGAACGTTGTCGAACTCGATGTGGCCAATTTGAGGAAATGGCTCAAAGGCACCATCGGCACAACGGGCGCTCAAGTCGACTCCGTCTCGCAGAACGGGTACATCCTTTATTTCTCCGATCGGCGAGGTATGGTGCCTGACCCGTTGGCTGCGCCGTCCGTAATCGTGGGCGAGTATGGCTTCGAAGACGTGATCAACACTCCTTCCGGCGCAACGGGAAAACCTGACGGTGCGCTGGAAGCTCTGACCACGGTAAGCGGCGTCAGCCGTTCTCCTGAAGACGTGGACAACAACGGCCGGCTGGATAAATACGGCGCGACCAATGTTGGCAACGGCTTCGGTATCAACACCAACACCGTTCCGCCGGATCCATTCACTACCCGCATAGCGAACTGCTACACCACCGGGCGCAAGAATCGCGTAACCGGAGCCCGCCACGTCATTAAACTAGTGGACGGCACACTGGGAAATCTTCCGACCAAACCTGACAACACTGGTGGTTTCACCGTGGCATCGGAAAATCCGGTTTACATCCAGGGCGACTACAACAGCAGCTCGGCCGACCCGACGTGGACGAGCACCGTCGCTGCTGAGCCGGCGCATGCCGCCGCAGCTGTGATTGCCGACACCGTTACCCTGCTCTCAAACCAGTGGCAGGATGCCGGCGTAATCGGCGCGGGAACCAAGGTGGGAAGCATGCTCTATCCCACCGATGCGACTCTGTACCGGCCCGCAGTCACCACGTACTATCGTTTGGCGATAGCTGCCGGAAAAACGATTACCTTCCCGCATCCTTCTTTCGAACCCACAGCGTATTTCGGGACGGACGGAGGACTGCATAACTTCCTGCGCTTCCTGGAGAACTGGAACGGTGACACCCTCAACTACAAGGGCTCGCTGGTCAGTCTCTACTATTCCACTTACAACACTGGAACCTTTAAATGCTGTAATTACGTGGTCTATGAACCACCAACCCGTAACTACAAATTTGATCCGTTGTTCGCGCAACCGCAGAATTTGCCGCCAGGAACGCCGATGTTCCGCGACATCGACAACCTGACTTATCGCCAGGATTTCACTCCGTACTAGACTCTTCCCGGCGTAAGCAATCTGGCCCCGATCCTGTCTCCAGGCTCGGGGCCTTTGTTTTTTTGACTGATAGAATCGAGCGCTCCGGATGGACGCGCTTCCCGTGTATCATTAATTTCTGGCCAGGAAAATCAGTTCAGGAGGGACGCCTTGCCCGAGATCAGCGCGCTGTTTTGGGACGTAGGCGGAGTGCTGCTCACCAATGCATGGGACCGGTCCCAGCGGGAACGGGCCTTGCAGCAATTCCATCTGGACGAGGCTGAATTTCAAGACCGCCACGAGATGCTGGTCTCATCTCTGGAGCGAGGCAAAATCGGCTTCGACGTCTATCTGGACCGAACCATCTTCTACCGGCCCCGGCCATTTGCCCGCGAAGTCTTCAAGGACTACATCTTTTCGCTATCGCAGCCTCACCGCGAGGTCTTGGCGGTGGCGGAGCAACTCGCAAGATCGGGCAAGTACTTCATGGGGACAATCAACAACGAGTCCAAGGAGCTGAACCAGTACCGCATAGAGACCTTCGGACTGCGCGAGATCTTCTCTGTATTTATCAGCTCGTGTTTCGTCGGCCTGCGCAAGCCGGAAGAAGGTATCTACAGGCTGGCGCTGGAAGCGACCCAGAAATCACCCCAGACCTGCTGCTTCATAGACGATCGCGCGCTCAACCTCGAAGCTGCGAAGCAACTGGGAATGCATACCATCGAGATGCACGACGTAGAACAGTTGCGGAGGGACCTGCGCAAGCTGGAAGTGGAAGTCTGATTCCCGCCGATTCCCACCCGCTGCCTAGGGCTTGCGGGGCTGGCCCGAAAGCGGCGTCCCGCCGCCTGCGCCGGGCTTCACCGGTGATTCTGCCGTGGCTCCGAGGCTCAAGTCGCTCGACCAGCTATCGGCCACGATCTTCCAATCGCCGTTGATTTGGCGGTTCAGCATCAACAGATATTTGCCACGCTCTTCACGTCGCTTGCCAACTGCGCTCGGGACCAGCGACTTGAAGCGTCCGGCCTCGTAACCGTAGTCGCCAAACAACTCTGACCGCACCGGGTCCATTTCCACTTCGCTCATTCCGGCGTCGAGCACTCCAAAAAAAAACTCGCGGATCGCTGCCATGCCCCGAACTGCGGGAACATTCGCGCGCAGCACCGTGGCGTCAGGAAGGTAGAGGTCGACCAGATCGTCCAGTTGTTTAGTGTTGCAGGCCAGAGCCCAGTCCTGGCTGACTCGGCGGAGAGCCATCTCAGTGCGGCTTAACGATGCCCCGCTGAGCGAAGGTCGCGCCCGGCCTACCTCGCGGCTGGGAGGCACAGTCCCTGCGGCACCTCCCCGCGGATCAGGTCCCAGGGCCGGTTCGGCGCTTCCGTTGGTCGAGAAATAGTGGTGGTGATAATGATGATGGTAGTGATGGTCGCCCGGAACTTCCGCCACAGCCGTGGGATTCGGCCGCAGGGTTTCCGGCAGGTCTTGTACTTTGGGCAAAGCGACGCCACAACTGGCACAGAACTTGTTTCCCTTGCGATTCGAGGTTCCGCATGACGCGCAGGTTTGCCGGCCGATATTTTCAGCTTCAGAGTTCACATTCACCGCGTCTTCCACACTTTGTTCCAGACCAAATCGTTGCATGGCCTGTAGCGCCGCAGCCTGGAGTCGAGCAATCGATTTGCGATCATCCATGACGCATTTGATTTGCTGTTGCTGCCTGGCGAGAACATGGGATTGCCATGATTCCCCGTCCCGGCGCTGGACAAGTGTCTTTCTTGCCCATTCTATTCGAAAATTTTCCTAGCGACTGGAAAACTCCACCTTGGCCTCGGCTTCGGTGGGTACACCGTTACACATCGCGGGACGATAGCGCCAGAAACGCACAGCATCAAGGATGGTGCGGTCTTCACTCGGACCCGCGCTCTCCAGGATCAGGGCACTGTGCACCCGTCCGTCAATTCCGATAATGAAGCTGACGCTGACTTTCGCATTCAGGTCCGTGATGTCCAGCAGAGGATCAGGTGTGGCCAGCGCCTGTGGCGGCTGCGCCGCTTCACATTCAGGCCTGGCAGCGGGGTGCATCATCGCGGCAAATTCCGAGCCGTGTACTGCTGAAGTCCAGACCATGTGTTCGCGCTCGGCTAGAGAAGCCTGTCCGGCCGCTCAGCCGCGCGGGAACGGATTTAATCGAGGCCGCGCACAGTAGCGGCATGAAAGCCATCAACAGCACCGGCCATAGTCTTCGAACCGACATGCTCTCCAGCCCTTCGGGTAGCGGACGATCCGCCTTCAATAGGGAAAGGGCAATCGGCGGGCCAGGAGATGATTTTTAACCGATTGATAAGACTAGGGTTAGCGTTGCACGTCTGGCCAGTCTTATGGGTAAAGAGGAAAACAGTTGCAGCAAACGAGTAGATCGATGCCTGTCTTTACCACTTCATGAATACGTTGAACTCTCGATGACAAAAGCAGAGTGTGGCGAGACTTAGATACCACTAAGAATTGGGGTTAATAAATCCCGCAATTCCTCTCATGTATGATTTCAAGCACTGAACACGTTGGTTTCACCAACAGGAAACTGATCTCGGATTCTGGTCCGCCGGAGGAGTCAATCTGCGTCCAATTAGGCCCTTAGCTTCTTTCGTTTCATTTTCGAGCACGCTACGAATTTTTCTGACATTCGGATTAGCGCTAATGCTGCCGCTGGTTGCGCAATCTCAGGAATCCCCGGCACGACAAGTTTCCGGCTTTGTTACCGACTCGAGCGGCGCCGCGATTGTAGGCGCTGAAGTGATTCTTACCGTAGGCTCGGTTTCGACGACGACCAGCACCGATGATCGCGGTGGCTTCGTGTTTACCGCGGCGGAGGCGGAATCAGGTGTGGTAAGGGTTTCGGCATCCGGGTTTCAAGCCAACAGCACGGATTGGCATACCGGTTCAGCGCTTCAAATCGTGCTGCGGCCTGCATCGCCCGCTGAGGAAGTTACAGTCACCGCCAATCGTACTGGCGTGCGGCTGGTCGAAAATGCCACCAGCGTCACGATTCTTTCAGCCGAGGATCTTGACGCCACGGCCGCGTTCCGAACCGACGACGTGCTTCGTCAGGTGCCGGGTTTCAGCCTTTTCCGCCGTACCACCAGCCGCGCCGCGAATCCGACCACGCAAGGCGTTTCCCTGCGAGGCCTGGGCGCCAGCGGAGCCAGCCGTGCTCTGGTTCTGAGCGACGGCTTCCCTTTGAACGATCCTTTCGGCGGATGGGTGTACTGGGACCGGGTTCCGCGGGAAGGTATCTCCAGCGTGGAAGTCGCCAGTGGAGGCGCTTCCCATCTGTATGGATCAGACGCGCTGGGCGGAGTCATCAATATTATTCGGGTGCCGGTGAGCCGCGATGCGATTTCGATAGAAATGGCCGGCGGAAATGAGAACTCTCCCGATCTTTCCTTGGCTGCCAGCAAGAGTTTTGGACCCTGGGCGATCGGCCTGACCTCAGAACTCTTCCGCACTGACGGCTACATTGCAGTGCCTGCGGACTTGCGAGGAACAATTGACACACCCGTAAACTCGGAAGATGCCAGCGGCGACCTGACGGTGCAACGCAGGTTCGGCGATCGCGGCGCGGTCTTTGCCCGGGGATCTCTGTTTGGCGAATCGCGTCACAACGGCACGCCGTTGCAAGTCAACAGCACGACCGTTCGAGAACTCGATCTCGGCGGCAATTGGGATGGGCAGGAACTAGGCGCCTTTCAGGTTCGCGCGTATGCCAGCCGTCAGGGATTGAACCAGTCATTCACTTCGATCGCCGCCGACCGCAATAGTGAGAATCTGACCCGCCTGCAGGATGTTCCCGCTCAGCAAGTCGGATTTTCCCTGCAATGGCAGCGTTCGGTGGGAACGCATCAGCAACTGGTGGCAGGATTGGACGAGTCAAACACTCATGGGCAGACCGATGAACAGGGATTCTTTGGTGGTGCTCCAACCACCACTTCCGCTGGCGGCGGGCGAGAGGTGAACTGGGGCGGTTACTTCGAGGATATCGTTAGGATAAATCCGAGTTGGATCCTCACCGCGAGCGGGCGAGTGGATCATTGGCAGAACTTCGATGCTTTCGCTCCTCCGGATCCTTCGAAGCCGTCCGGCGCTGCGCCCCTTCCTGATCGCAGCGAGACGTTCTTCAGTCCACGCCTGGCGCTGCTGCACAAACTCACCAACAACATCTCCTTGACCGCTTCCGGCTATCGCGCCTTCCGCGCACCGACCTTGAATGAACTCTATCGCGGCTTTCGGGCCGGCAATGTGTTTACCGAGTTCAATCCCAACCTTCGCGCGGAACGCTTGACTGGCGCGGAAGGTGGGGTCATCGTGACTGGATTGAATCAGCGTGTGATGCTGCGCAGTACCTTTTTCTGGAACCAGATCACGCGCCCGGTCGCCAACGTCACGCTGACCACGACTCCCGCCCTCATCACCCGGCAGCGCCAGAACCTGGGAAGTACTCGCTCGCAGGGATTGGAACTCGAAGCCAGCGCGCGCCTCAGCGATTCAGTGTCGCTTTCCGGCGGCTACGAGTACACCGACGCCACCGTAACCAGTTTCACCATCGATCCCGCTCTGGCTGGACTGAATCCGAGCCTGGTCGGCCTCGACGTTCCGCAAATTCCGCGGCACCAGTTCACCTTTCAGACGGCGTACACGCGGCCGTTTATTTTGCTGGCAGTACAGGGACGCTTCGGCGGGAACCAGTTCGACGACGATCAGAACACACTTCTGCTGCGGCGCTATTTCGTGCTGGACGCCACGGCGTCACACAACCTGCGTCATGGAGTTCAATTGTTTGTGGCGGTGGAGAACCTGACTAACCGGCGTTATGACGTCGCACGAACTCCGGTGCTGACCGTTGGCCCGCCCATCCTGGCGCGCGCGGGTGTGCGGCTGCAGTTCGGATCAAGATAGGTTTTCCCCGACCACAGAGAATAGAAGCAGACAAGGTGGTACTGGCGCGCGGTAATCTCCACGCTCCCACCTTTGGCCTGTCCCGTACGCTGTGCCGAGGCGCAGCCGTATCCAGTGACTACTGGATCGCGCTGCCTACTGAAGAAAACGTGTTGTTGGCATTGCTGCCCACCAGCCGGATGGTACCGACAACGATTACCAAAATCACCGCCAGCATCACTGCGTATTCAGCGATATCCTGGCCGCGATCCTCATGCCATAAACGGTGCACGATGCTCATCATGGTTTCGCCTTCCTAAATTGAACCAGGCACGCCTTGCCAGGCGGACTAGTCCGGGGGAGTTATGGGGCAAATACCTCAGGCTGGAAGAAAGTGGCGTGTACCGGGTGATTGCGTGTGATTCTGCGCTCGCAGAGCGTCTGTGTCAAGCCAAGTCTGTGGAATTCTTAACGAATTTTTCATCAGGCGCACAAGAAAATCCGCGCCTCGCACCGGATTCGCGCCGGTTTACAGCAATGGAGACTGGAAGCTTCGGGAGCTGAAGGATTGGAAAATCAGTTCTTAGTGATTAGTTCTCGCTTCTCAGTTGATCAGAATGTCGTCAGTCTTCGGCCTTCAGAAAAGCGTGCTGAAGACTGACGACTGATGACTGACGACTTTCTAAAATACTTTTTCGCGGAGTAATTGCTGCAAGTACAGTCCGTAGGCGTTGCCCTTCATCGTGGACGCCGTTTCTTCGAGTTGTTGCGCGGTAATGTATCCGTAGCGAAAGGCGATCTCTTCCGGACACGCCACCATTAGCCCCTGGCGGGTTTCAATCGTTTGGATAAACAACGATGCTTCCAGCATGGCCTGGTGGGTACCGGTATCGAGCCACGCCATGCCGCGGCCCATGACGACGACATCCAACTGCCGGCGCCGCAGATATTCCCGGTTGACGTCAGTGATTTCGAGCTCTCCGCGGGCGGAAGCCTTCAGGGACCGGGCGATCTCTACCACCTGGTTGTCGTAGAAATAAAGTCCAGTCACTGCGTAACGCGACTTGGGTATTTTCGGCTTCTCTTCCAGACTGAGCACTCTGCCCTGCTCGTCGAATTCGACCACGCCGTAGCGTTCGGGATCCTGCACCGGATACGCAAAGATACGGGCGCCCGATTCCTGTCTGTCGGCTTCCTGAATCGTCCGGGCAAAGTCGTGTCCGTAGAAAATGTTGTCGCCTAATACCAGGGCGCATCCCGAAGAACCGATAAATTCGCGGCCGACCAGAAAGGCTTGTGCGATGCCCTCCGGCCGGGGTTGCACTTCGTACTGGATGTTCAGTCCAAAACGCTTTCCATCCCCTAGCAGATGTTCAAAACGAGGAATATCCTGCGGCGTTGAAATGATGAGAATGTCCTGGATACCCGCCAGCATCAGGGTACAGAGCGGGTAGTAAATCATGGGCTTGTCGTAAATAGGAAGCAGGCTCTTGCACACCGCGTGAGTGACGGGATAGAGGCGGGTCCCTGAACCTCCGGCCAGTATGATCCCCTTGTGCACCGAGTGCTTCGAATTCGTTTTAGGCATGTGAGGAATATGGCCGTCTGTGTGGTGGCCTTTAGTACCTTCGACCACTTCGCGTAATCAGATTACTGCATCGCAATCCTCCGAAGATAGCTCACGCCAGTGACTGTTCGTATGCTCGCGCAGACCAGGATGGCGACAGGGTAATAGCAGTTTCCCCCAGTGTTTTCCATACTTCCAGCGCTATCCCCACAAACTCATTTGATCGCGCTGTGACGTCTTGTCCCGCCTCCATGTACACGTTTTCATGAACACAGTGACTCAAGTAACAGGCGTTCCATTTTGGTAATGTCCATCTGGCCGCTGTCCTCTTTCACTTCCGGTATCTACCGCCTCTGCAACCCCCAGAGCAGACTGCACTTGGCTGCACTACTCCACGTTTCGATCAGTTCCGGATTGGCACTCGGAGTGGTGCAGAGAGCAGGTAAATCCCCCGCCGTATGGCCGTACGGCTCTAGAGGCCCTCGTGAAGGATTTCGGCACTCACACCAAGTACGTAACTGTTCTTTTCGTTTTCATCGCCCTGCTCGGCTGCGGGGCTCTCCAGGCCCAGACACTGACGTCGCGGCGCACCGGAAGTGAGCGAGACTCCAAAATCTCACGACCCACAAGCGGCCTTCTGACAACCTCCAGAGTCGTCGACGCAAGCTCGACATCGGTCGCACGCACCGCGGTACATACCAATAACATCGTAATCTCACGGCCTGTCAGAATCGCGCGACCAGTCAGAATCTCGATCCCACCGGCGGTCTTTTGACAGCTTCGACAGTTGTGGACTTCGGCGTGGTCCCGGTCGGAACAACCGCGATACGAACCAACACGATCGCCAACACCACCCGTTCTCCGATCGTTCTGGAAGCGCTCAGATCAACCAAACCGATTTCACGATTACGAATCAACAGTTGCCCTTGACCCTGGCCCCTGGTAAGCGAGCCGTAATTCAGCTTGCATATTCGCCAAAGATCGGCGGCAGTTCGCAAGGCCGGGTTGTGCTCGCCAGCAACGTAAATCGCCTGTCCTCGACGTTCGCCTTGAGAGGCACCGCGATTGCGTCGGGAAAACTCAGCCTGACGCCGAGCAACATCGCCTTCGGCAAAGTGGTAATGGGGAAGGCCCAGGCTCAGTCGGTCACGCTGTCCAACACCGGAAGAACGCCAGTCGTCATCAGTCGCGTCTCGGTCTCAGGCAACGGATTTACTCTCGCTCCGTTGAGAACTGCCGCATGACACTGCCGGCCGGACAAAGCGTCCGCGTAGGTATCACATTTACTCCAGTCGCCGGCGGCTCTACGACCGGGTCGATCGTCGGTGGTCAGCATCGGTTTCGTTCACCGGGACCAGACGGCCCATCTCGTTCGGCGGAAGAGGTGGGGACTTTACTCCGGTATCATTCAGTACTCGCCCAGTCAGTCCTCAACTGTGCCTCTTTCGGGTACCGGGATGGGAGCGGGACAACTTGCGATTTCGCCTTCCAATATTGTTCTGGGAAAGGTAAAGGTTGGCGCGACTCAGACCCAGCAGGCAACGCTGATCAACGCCGGCAGTTCCGATCTCATCGTTCACCAGGTGACAGTCACTGGCAGAGGCTTCAGGACCAGCGGATTAACGTTCCCGTTGACGCTGGCTGCGGGCCAGCGTAAGAGGCTTCATGGTTGCCTTCACCGCCACAGGCGACCGGCACGGCCAGCGGTAGCATAGCTGTGACCACCGACGCGGCGCCCACGGTCGTAACCGTTCCGGTGACCGCTGTCGCAACTACGTCAGGAAGTCTGCTTTCAAATCCTTCGAGCATCAGCTTTGGCAGCGTCACAGGTCGGTCAGCCGGAGACACAATCAGCAGCCCTCACCAACAATGGCGGCTCCAACGTGACGGTATCTCAGGCCAGTGTTTCGGGCGCCGGCTTCACCATCAGCGGTCTGAACCTTCCGGTGACGCTGGCGGCGGGACAGAGTGCGGCTTTCAGCGTGACCTTCAATCCGCAATCGGGCAGCTCGGGCAGCGGCGCCGTATCCTTTACCAGTGATGCTGGCTCGCTCTCCGTGCCACTCGCAGCCAACGTGGTCACGGCGGGATCGCTTACCTCGACTCCGGGCAGCTTGAATTTCGGCAGCGTCGCGGTGGGCACGCCCAAGACCATCTCCGAAACTCTTACCAACTCAGGCGGTTCGAGCGTAAGTATCACTCAGGCGAATATCTCCGGCACCGGCTTCACTTTGACGGGCCTGAGTTTGCCTGCTTCACTCGGAGCGGGACAGAGCACGACTTTCAGCGTCACCTTCACACCGCAATCCGGTGGCGGAGCAACTGGAAGCCTGGCCATCGCCAGCAACGCGACCAATACAACGCTTAACATTCCATTGTCGGCGAATGTCGCGTCGGCCGGCGTACTCAGCACCAGTGATTCCAGTCTTACGTTCGGCAATGTTCAGATTGGGGGCAGCGCAACCCAGTCAGAGACTTTGACGAACTCCGGCGGAACCAGCGTAACCATCTCTCAGGCCAAGGTCTCGGGTACGGGTTTCAGCGCCACGGGGCTGAACCTTCCCATGACGCTAAGCCCGGGCCAGAGCTTCACCTTCGGGACCGTCTTCGCTCCCACAACCGGCGGGAGCGCCAGCGGATCGATCGCAGTGACGTCCGACGCTTCCAATTCCACGCTCGACATCAGCCTCGCGGGAACAGCAACCGTGGCTGGTCAACTGGCTGTCAGCCCTGCCAGCTTGAGCTTTGGCAGCGTCACAGTCGGACAAAGCAAGAGTCTCACGGCCTCGCTCACCGCCAGTGGATCGAGCATCACCCTCTCGAATGCCGGTGGCAGCACTTCCGAATTCACGATCAGCGGGATTTCCCTGCCGCTTACCTTGAAAGCCGGACAGAGCGCATCGTTCACCGTCACCTTCACGCCGCAGTCGAGTGGAGCAGCCACTGCCAACGGATCCTTTACCAGCAATGCTTCCAACTCGTCACTGGTTGAAGCACTGAGTGGAACCGGAGTGGCGGCGCCGCAGCACAGTGTGGCTTTGTCGTGGAACGCGAGCACGTCGAGCGTGGTCGGTTACAACGTTTATCGCAGCAGCGATTCGGGCGCGTCGTTCTCGATCATTGCTTCGATGAATGCCGACCTCACCTACACCGACAGTACGGTCCAGGCCGGGAAGACTTACCTGTATGTCACGACAGCTGTGGATGCAAACGGGAAGGAAAGTGGAAAGTCGAACCAGACCCAGGCGGCAATTCCGACACCTTAGGGTTTGCAAACCTTTGAGTAAAAGGGGCGTGAAGAAATTCACGCCCCTCTTTTTTGATGTAGGCGCGAGCACCCCGCTCGTGCGGCCTCAGCACCGCATTT
The DNA here is from genome assembly GCA_963741105.1 of Terriglobia bacterium. Taxonomy (GTDB): domain Bacteria; phylum Acidobacteriota; class Terriglobia; order Terriglobales; family Acidobacteriaceae; genus JAIQFF01. The sequence goes on along the minus strand of CAVUGT010000020.1, from coordinate 20,816 downwards.
CCATTGATCCTTAATCTTCTGGAACAATGCGGCACGAGTGGGACGCTCGCGCCCACACTTCCCGATTCCGTCCCACGTACCGAAGTTATGTACTAGTGACATCTTCACGCTTCCCGGTCATCCGGTTACCTTCGCTTTGTACCCCATCGAGGGTTCCAATACAGAATTGGAATTCAATCTTCGTGAGTTGCTGACATCAGCGCTTCACGCAGCCGGAATTCCAATTGTTGCCGCAGTATTCAATTTGCGCCGGGCATCAGTTCGGCGTCGCGGTTCGTGGCAAACAATTCTTTTTGTGAGGAGTACCGGGCGCATGCATGGAAGAGTGTTCTTAGGCTTGACCTTATGGGTTGCTGCTATCTCCGTGGGTTGCGGAAGTGGAAGCGGAATAAAGGCCGACAAAACGACAGGTGGCACGACAGGAAGCGGCACAACAACAGTCGCTGCCGGGCAGCTTGCCGTATCACCCGCTAAGCTGACCTTTGGAAAAGTTACAGTGGGCACGTGGAAAACCCTCAGCGGCACGCTTACAGCAGGCAATTCCAGAATTACCGTGACCTCGGCGGACTGGAGCGGTGACGGTTTCACGGTCATGGGAATTACGTTTCCGGTAACGGTGCCGGCCGGCCAGAGCGTGCCTTTCAAAGTGGTTTTTGCACCGCACCACGATGGAGCTGTTGCAGGAAAAATTACCTTCCACAGTGACGCTGACAATTCTCCGCAGACTGCCTTCGCTGGCACCGGAACCGAAACCGCAGCTCATAGCGTCAACCTGGCGTGGAAACCCCCGTCCGCTTCGGTGGCTGGTTTCAACGTCTACCGCGGACAGACAGCCAACGGCCCGTTCACCAGGATCAACGGCACGGTTCACCCTAAATCGACTTTTACCGACGCCTCCGTCGTAGGAGGGTCCACTTACTTCTATGCAACCACTTCGGTGAACAAAAAAGGGAAGGAAAGTAAATACTCCAACCGGGTCCAGGTAACGATTCCGAACTCCTGAACCTAGTCATAGCAGCGGCCGAAAAACTCCTGATTTCCTGGAATCGGAGTTTTTCGGCGCTCTCTTTTTGGGTTGAGATTTAGTCCTGATCTTACGAGACCTGCCGCGACTGCATTGAAACCACGGTTCCGCTGCCGATGGCTTCCTCGATCGCAAGCGTGGCTTCAGAAACTTCCATCAATTCATCGAACGGGATTGGCGAATTTCCGCCGGACCGTATCGCTTCCAGCGTGGCTGCGATCTCGCGTTCGTGTCCCTTGTCGCGCCTGGCTTTGGTCCGCTTGCTCTTTCCGTTCGATGCCAGTTCCAAAGTGGAGAAGTCGCTGATCCGCGCAACCTTGCCTTCACAGAACACTTCGAATTCTTCTTTCGCGACCGACCTGTCACCATTCGCAAGATAGGAAAGGTTGGCGATGGAGCCATCCTGAAAAGCGATAGTTGCAATGACATTGTCGTGGTTGTAGCGGGTGCCGTCAGGTAGCGCATTGGCCGAGACACTCACGATGCGCGAAGCCGACCACACAGCGAGCCCAATCTACAAAATGGCAGAGCTCGCCCACGATCCTGCCGCCTTCGCCAGTTTTCTGCACCCAGTGATCACGGGGGATATATCCGGCATTCACCCGGATGTGCGCCACCATGGGCTCTTGCCGGCCTGCGAGGAATTGCCGCAGCTTTTCCGTGAACGGAGCGAAGCGGCGGTTGTAACCCACCATCAGGAACGGAGCCGAGTATTTTTCTTTCTCGGCCTGATAGGCGCAGCGGATCTCTTCCAACTGCTCGCGGCTAATAGCGAGGGGCTTTTCCACCATCACGGGTTTGTGATGGGCCAGCGCGGCCACTACGTATTGCGCGTGGCTGTCATGGCGGGAAAGAATAAAGATGGCGTCTGCGTCTTTGTCCTGCAGCAACTCGGCAGGCTGCACGGCGCGGGCAAAGCCAAACAACTGCCGGGCGGATTCCGAAGCCACGCCTGAAGCGGTCGCAACCGAATGCAGCGTGACCCCACGAGTCTTACGCAATGCAGGAATCACGACCGCGCGGGCAAAATTCCCTGCGCCGATGATGCTCACTTTCAATTCGCCGGAGAGGGTCGCTCGCGTTGAAGCCTCTGATGCGGCGGGCGCCGGCATGCTGATAAGCGCCCGGCTGGGATACTCCAACAGAACTGTGTACGCGCCCGTCTCTTTCAATTCCTGGTATGCCGCGCTTCCCTGCTCCACCGGGCAACGGCGCTCGAGAAAAGGCGCGACGTTGATTGCCCCTGACGCCAGCAAATCCAGGAACGCCTCCATGTTGCGCTTCTCGGTCCAGCGCACGTAACCGACGGGGTAGTCCACGCCATCTTCTTCGTACTGGGAATCGTAGCGGCCCGGTCCGTAGGAACGCGACAGAACCAGGGAAAGCTCTTTCATGTACATCGTCTTGCGCGAGACGCCCAGGTCTACTGTGCCTACGACAACGATGCGCCCGCGATCGCGGCAAATATCCGCTGCCATTTCGACCGGCTCCGCGGACGGAGTTGCCGCAGTGATGATCGCGACATCAGCTCCGTAACGGGCGAATTCCTTGACTCGCTGCGGCGTATCGCGATCGGTCGAGCTTAGGGCCAGATCGGCACCGAACTGCCGGGCACGCTCCACTCGTTGACCGTCGCGGTCAATGGCGATCACCCGACATCCAGCCGCCTTGGCCAGTTGAACCGTCAGCACTCCGACCAATCCGGCGCCGATCACTGCCACTACCTCACCCAACACTGCCTGACTCTGACGGAACCCTTGCAGAGCGATCGCCCCGATGGCGCTCAGAGAGGCCGCTTCCAGCGAAACTGTATCCGGAACCCGGACCGCCAGATTTCTAGGAATGAAATTGACTTCACAGTGGCTGGCATAACCGGCGCCGGCGCACGCGACGCGATCTCCGGGCTGAAATTCCGGCACTCCCTGCCCGGCTGCAATCACCACGCCGGCACAGCTGTATCCCAGAGGGGCCAGCGTATCCAGTCGCGATTGCACTCTCTGGTAGGCCGCCTTGACCCCGGCGGTTCGGGCAAAGTCAACCACTTGCCGCACCAGGTCAGGCCGGGCGAGAGCCTTCCCCAGAAGCGACTTTTCGACCTGCTCACGATGGGCCAGTTCGGTGCCGGCGCTGATGGCCGAAAACGCGGTGCGCACCAGGACGCCCCCGGGGCGCAACTCCGGCTGTGGTACCTCATGACCCGACACTTCGCCGGAGCGAATATTTTCCAGAATAGCCCGCATAATTTTGCGCTATTGTCTCATCAGGCCGCCGTAAACGGAAGATAAGAGACTTACCTTTTGGCCCTCCGCTTGCATCGACCACTAGGATATTCGAAGGCTGTGAGCAGAATTACGCAATTTCAATTTTATCTGTTGTTTACGGCATTACATTGCTTTACTGGATTAGCTTAAAAATGACCGGCATTTCAGCCACCTTTTCGGCGTGCAAAGGCTCATGAAAGGCAATCGCACCTTACTGTTTGAGCCTTGAAGCAGTTTTTGCAACCCCGTGGTTCAGCAACAAATGACCCTGGCCGGGGTTATGATTTGCACCCAATCTTTATAGCGGAGAAACCTGGATGTCGTCTGTGCTTCGGAATCTTCAGATGTCTACCCTGCGGAAGAATATTCCGGCCCTGACCCTGGCTGTTCTTGGAATTCTATTGGCCCCCGGTTTGACCTCGTGCGGCGGAGGAACCACTGCGACGACACCGCCGCCAAGTACCCCTCCACCGACGAACCCACCTCCGACTTCCAGCGTTACCGTGGCGCTTTCTCCGCATCGTTCGGCTGTGACCACTTCACAATCCCTGACGATCACGGCGACCCTGACAGGCGGCACCGGAACCGTTTTGTGGCTGGTGGATGGCGTCCAGGGTGGCAATGCGACTTCCGGCACGATTACCAGCACGGGAGACACCACGGCAACTTATTCGCCCAGCTCGACTACCACTCCGGGTAACCACAGCATTACAGGACTGGTGTCCGGTGGCACTATGAGTCCAGCGGTTTCGGTCGTGGTGACGGACCTCTCGGCAGTTGTCACTCACCACAACGACAATGCGCGCACCGGGCAGAATCTGAAGGAATACGCCCTGACGCCCACCACGGTCTCATCCGCTACCTTCGGCAAGCTTTTCTCCTGTCCATTGGACGCTCCCGGATATGTTTACGCAGAACCGCTGTACGTGGCCAACCTTGCGATGAATGATGGGAAAACCCACAACGTCCTCTTCATCGCCACGGAGAGTGACTGGGTCTACGCCTACGACGCCGACTCGAGTTCCTGTCAGCAGCTCTGGAAGAAAAACCTGCTGGGAGCGGGCGAAACCACGGTTCCCCCAGCGGACACTGGCGAGACTAAAAGACCTTGTTCCCGAGATCGGGATCACTTCTACGCCGGTCATCGACGTCGATGCCGGACTCATTTACGTTTGCGCCAAGTCCAAGACTCCCAGCGCGTTTATATTCACCGCTTGCATGCGATGAGTCTGGCGTCGGGTTCCGAATCTGTGGGGCCGGTGCAAATTACAGCCAACCTTTTCGTACCGCTCGTCCAGTTGCAAAGGCCAGCCCTCACGCTCAACAACGGCACCGTATACGTGGCCTTTGGTTCGCACGGCGACCATAACGGATATCAAGGTTGGCTCATGGGTTACGACGCAACCACTCTGTCCCAGAAATTCGTATGGGCTACGACGGACCCGACCGCCGCTAACTTGGGCGCGATCTGGCAGTCCGGGGGCGGAATTGTGGTGGATTCATCCGGCAATCTCTACCTGGAGACCGGGAACGGAACTTTCGATGCCGACACAGGCGGAATCAACTATTCGGATTCGGTCGTAAAGCTGAGTGCGAATGGGACCGTGCTGGACTACTTCACGCCATTCAATCAATCTCTACTGGCCACCAATGACATCGATCTGGGTTCGTCGGGCTCAATTCTTCTGCCCGATTCGCTGGGATCGCCTGCCCATCCCCATCTCCTGGTCGCAACCGGCAAATCCGGATTGCTTTACCTGCTCGACCAGTCCAACTTAGGAAAATACAATTCGGTCTTGAGCCAGGACCTGCAAGAAGTCGATGTATTTCCTCAGACTACCGGCATCATTGGTGGTATGTTCGGACCTCCGGCTTACTGGAACGGAAACATCTATACAGCGGCGGTCGCCGACGCGCTGAAACAATTCACCATCGCGAGCGGCACGATTTCATCCACACCACATTCGCAATCCGCCGGCATCTACAACAAACGCGGCTCCGTGCCGGCGGTCTCCGCCAATGGCACCAGTAACGGGGTTGTGTGGGTTCTGGATATCAGCGCGTATCCGACCGGGTCTGCAATCCTGAACGCCTACGACGCCACCAACCTCGCCAGTCAGCTGTATAGCAGCCCCGCTAGCGGAACGGGAGCAGCCGGCCTCGCCATAAAGCTTGCTGTGCCTACAGTGGCCAATGGCAAGGTCTATGTTGGCTCGCAGGGCCAGTTCGATGTGTTTCGGGCTGCTGCCGAATTGATCAACGGGTGGGCTAGGCACACCGATTCGAGCGATGAGTATCAAGGGTGCCCCATTTCTCGCGCTCTTTGCGAGAAGTGGGGCCCGGACAGAGGATCGAACTGTGTCTACATTCCTGAAGTCTGAGGCGCTTTTGTGACGAATGCTCGGTTCGTTCAACTGCTCCATCCAGTAAAAAGCCCCACTTCTCGCAAAACGCGCGAGAAATGGGGCACCCTCAATCCGAGATCTCCTCGGCACTCTCTTAGAGTTTGGTCAGGATCTCGGCAATGCGATGTCCGGTTTGGCCGTCCCAGAGAGGCGGGACTGTGCCCTGTTTTTGTTTGCCTTCCAGGATTTTATTCAGCTCGGCGCGTAGTGTGGCGCCTTCCTGTCCGATCAGAATGTTCGTTCCCATGGTCACGGTCACCGGGCGTTCTGTGTTGTTGCGCAGCGTGAGGCATGGCACTTTCAGATATGTGGTCTCTTCCTGGATGCCGCCGGAATCAGTCACTACCGCCGTGGCGCGGCGTTGCAGCGACAGGAACTCGATATACGGCAGCGGCTCGCGCAAATCCAGTTTGCTGACGTCGATGCCGAAATCGGCAATGCGCTGGCGCGTCCTCGGATGCACCGGGAAAACTACCTTCACCTGGCTGTTCAGTTCCAGCAGATATCCCAGAATGAGTTTCAGAATGCGGTCATCGTCCACGTTCGCCGGGCGATGCAGCGTGACCAGAATGTAGCGATCGGGCAATCCGTTCAGCTTCGTCTTTTCCGCCACGGGCAACAGACGCACCAGTGAGTCGATCATCACGTTCCCGACAAGGTGGATCTTGTTTGCCGGGATGCCTTCGTGCGCCAGATTTTCATTTCCGTCGGACGATGGAGTGAACAGCATATCGGCCAACTGATCGGTGACCAGCCGGTTGATTTCTTCCGGCATGGTGCGATCGAAAGAGCGAAGACCCGCCTCAACGTGGCCTACCTGGATCAAAAGCTTGGAGCAAACCAGCGTGGCCGCGACGGTCGAGTTGACATCTCCGTACACCAGCACCAGGTCAGGCTTGCGCTCGAGCACGATGGGCTCGAAGCGGGTCATGATGTCCGCGGTCTGCCGGGCGTGGCTTCCCGAGCCCACGCCGAGGTTGACGTCCGGCGCGGGAATCTCGAGTTGCTGGAAGAACACATCCGACATGTTGGTGTCGTAATGCTGGCCAGTATGGATGAGAGTCTGCTTTACCTTGGAATGCTGCTTGAGTGCGCTCAAAACAGGAGCGACTTTCATCAGATTCGGCCGAGCGCCTACGACGTGAAGAATATGCATGCAAAGAGTCCTGAGCTGGAGTTTACTATCGCTGAATTTTGCGTCAATTGCCGTTGGTAATGCTCGGCTTCCCGCGAATCATCGTGCTGTGCGATGCCCCCAAGTCCGATGCCGCCGATGGCGAAACAGCAGATTCCTCGCGCGACACAACCGCGCTTCGGAATGACAATTCCTGGGGGTTTTGAAACTGCAACACGGCTGGGTGGATGGAAAGCCAGAGCGGCCTACACTGTCATCGGCCCCGCTCTTTCTGTGATGCCATGATTGGATCGCGAACCGTGCCGGGAGGCGCCTTTTCAAGCGACTCACGCCAGTTGCGCAAGCTTCAGCGCGACTTGCTGCATATAGGCTGCGGCTTCGGCGGCATTTGAAATCTCGCGGTAACTCTCGGGCTCGGCTGCGGCAGTCATCGCCTCCCGCACCGGACGGTACGGCGACTCGATGGCCTCGGCGGGCAGTCCCCAGGTCAGTTTCTGGATATCGAGGTCAGCCATGACCTCATTCACTACATCCGAATCGACCGTGTACTTGCGCAGAGCGCAGGCCAGCGAGAGCGCATTGAAGCAAAAGTTGTTTACGTTTCTGGGAATGCCCTCGGTGGCCACCGCAATCGACTGGTAGGCTTCGTCGGTAAAAATCTGAGCGCCCTTGTAACCCGCAATCCGCAAACGATGTTCTACGTAGTTCTTGACTTCCTTGTTGGAAAGCGGCGCCAGTCCCTGCACAATCGAGACCCGCTGGCGCAACTGGGCCAGGCCCGGACTGGAAAGCTTTTGCGCCAATGCCGGCTGTCCCGCAAGGATGATGTGCATCAGCTTGGCTTGCGCCGTCTCGAAATTGGAGAGCAGCCGCAGGGTCTCCAGCACTTCGGGTTCGAGATTCTGCGCCTCATCCACCACTACGATCAGGCGGTTCCCTTCCTGCGCGATCTGCACCAGCCGCCGGTTGAACTCGTCGTACATGCGGACCAGGTCCTGCGTATCTTCTTCGCAACCCAGTTCGGCGAGCAGCAGGCGCATGAACTCCCGCGAATTGCAGTGCGTCTGAAATAGAAAGGCGATGCGAGCAGTCGAGCGGAAGGTTTCCAGCAGATGGAACAGCATGGTCGTCTTGCCCATGCCAGGCTGGGCAATCAGACCGATGAATCCACGATTGGCTTCGATGCCGTAGTAGAGCGAAGCCAGCGCTTCTTTATGAGCTTCGCTGAGATAAAGAAAACGCGGGTCCGGAGTTACACCAAAAGGCTGTTCTTTCAGTCCAAAAAATTTCAGGTACAAGACCCGTTCTCCTGACTGTCACGGCCACTTCAAGGCAGCCCACTTGCTTGCCTGGCAGGCGCCTCTCCAGGTGCTTTCCCCGTTCGAAAACAATGTTACAACGGAGAACGATACGCCGCGACTCGCTCAGTCGGCCGGGCAAGCGGCTCGAGAGTAAAGAGGTATATGAAGATCACGTACCTCTTCACTACAAACCGTGCTTTCGAGGCGCTGCGAGTCAACAAAGAACTTAGTCGCCCAATTCGGATACTGAAATTTGGCATACCCGCCTGAAACCGGGAAGCTTCCCTTCAGTGCTCCGCGGGTGTCCAGAGGGCCATCCAGCCGCACTGTTTTCCTGACGTATGAATTGGCCAGCCGCCCGGCATCACGCAGCCGAACGTCGCCGGTCTCCATGAACAAGAGGAACCAGCAGATCGCGATCTGTTGAGTACCGGTCAGGCAACTCCAGGGCACCACTCCACGCCAGGCGCTATCCAGACGTCCGGGCAGATAACCATTCGGTTGCATGGCGCTCAATGCGCCTTCGGCCGTCTTTAACGCAGCCTCGAGGATCTTCTTGTCACGGGTGAACAAATAGGCTTCCACCATGCCGCGAAGCATGTAGCCCAGCGTATGAGTGAGGGGATTGTCCGGATCGCTCAAACAGCAATTGGCGAACCAGCCCTGTTCGTTCTGATGAGACAGCGCCCAGTTCAAGTTGCGCATGGCCGCTTCCGCATATCCGCGGCTGGGATCAACCCGGGCAGCTTCAAATAGTCCCCACGAGGCGTGCGCATCGTAAGTCTTGTCTCCCTGCTCGACAAACGGGCTGGCGTGCTTGCGCCAGCAGCCATCCTCATCCTGAGTCGCAACCAGCCAATCAGCCGCAGCCGTCATGGCTTTCAAATATTTCGGTCCGCATTCTTTGACGCCTGCCGCCAAGCCCAGCAGAATTTGTCCGGTATTAAAAGTGACTGGAACCACGGGAGAGCCACCCATGGCGCCGCCCTGAAACGCGCCCGACTGCATCTGGATGCTCACCAGCCAGTCCAGCATTCTGCCCGCTCGGTTCAACAAGGCAACGTCGCCGGAGATTCGTCCTTCACGCAGCAACGTGGGAACGATGTAGCCCGTAGTTTCCGGATACGAAGTGCCCCAGCCGTCGATTAGCGAGTAGTGACGGGCAACGCCACCATCGGCGGACAGAGAACAATCCTGGGCGCGGCCGATCCAGGCGAGGCCCTCTGCAAGGTAAGCCTCGATTGGAACTTCCGGACCTGTTTCCGTCTGCCGCTCCCGACGCATTTCGGCGCGGGCTGCGACCGAAAGGCCATAGTGATAGCGGAGATTGGAGACTCGCCTACCCAATTCGCGCACTAAGGAAGACTTTTCGTTCAAGACGATCACCACCGATGTAAAGGTAAGCAACTTCAGGGGAGAATCGTAGCTTATCACCAAATCAGTTGGAAAAGAATTCGATTTTTCCCGGATTACCTAAGTTTTGTAAAGTTTATGTCAAAAGATTTCACGACTTCCCCTGGTTTTATGGCACGAACGTGCCATGCAAAAGCATTGATGGGAGCGCATTTTGAGGAGCGGAGGACCTTGCAGAAAAAATGAAGGGGGAAGGAACAGACAGGCGGGGATAAATCGCGATCTCAGGGATTTCCTGATTACGGAAGTGCTCGACCTAGTGAGAGTCAAAAGCCGCGGGTGAGGGCGCCCGCGCCACACGATCAGTGAACCGGATGGCCGCAGCGATTGGGAGAGAAGCTGCGGCCGTGATTACTTTAACGTGAAACAAATGTAAATCGAAACCTACTGGGCCAGACGGAAAGTCGCCATCTGCATGACCCAGAAGGAAGACGTCACCGGAGCCGCAACGTTGTAACTGCCGGTGCTGCTCACGATCTTATCTTCCGCGATATCCGAGTCCGGGGTCGTAATAATCCTGGAAGTGAAACCGGTTCCCGGTCCCGTAAAGTGCGTCGTCGTCATGCCGGCGCCGAAGATCAGCTCACTAGCCGTCGTGGTAGTAGCCGCTGCGGTGGTTGGACTGGTTCCGCTGCCCGATGCTCCCGCCGTGACATCCAACGGGTTTGTCGTGTCGAGGCCGCTGTACTCCAACACCCGCACATCTACAAAGACAGCCGCCTGGCTGAAGTTTACCGTCACCGTGTTGGCGCCGGCGGCGATGTTCTTGGCGTAATAGATCGACTGGCGCAGTCCGGTTCCGGATGTCGGACCGATGGCCAGCGTGTAGGCATTGCCTCGGCTGTCGGTCACGGACGTCACAGTCGCCGTTGTGTCATTCCAACCCACTGCGACGATGTTCAGGTTCCCCAGGGTTTGCGCCAAGGGATACGCAACCGCCACGGACGCGCTGTTCGTTTGCGGCGTCGCCGCCTTGACCTGCACGAATGCGATCGTTCCACCTCCACCACTCGTGGTGTAGGTGTAACCGTTCGTCAGCGTACCAGTCTGGGTGTCACTATTGGTCACGACTACGTTGACCGCGCCTGCGGCGTGCGCCGGAGTCGTGGCTGTGATCGATGTGCTGTTGACTACGGTCACGCCGGTCGCTGCCGTTCCTCCGAAGCTGACTGTCGCGCCCGTCAGGAAACCGGTACCCGTGATGGTGACTGCCGTTCCGCCTGCGGTCGTTCCCGACGTCGGAGCAATCGTGCTTACTGTAGGCGCCGGATTCGGCGAAGTGTAGGTGTAGCCGCTCGTCTTCGTGCCGCTCTGACTGTCGGTGTTAGTGACGACAACGTCGACCGCGCCCGCCGCGTGCGCCGGAGTCGTGGCTGTGATCGATGTGCTGTTGACTACGGTCACACCGGTCGCCGGCGTCCCTCCGAAGCTGACTGTCGCGCCCGCCAGGAAGCCGGTACCCGTGATGGTGACTGCCGTTCCTCCCGCGGTCGTTCCCGACGTCGGAGCAATCGTGCTTACTGTAGGCGCCGGATTGGGCGAAGTGTAAGTGTAGCCGCTCGTCTTCGTGCCGCTCTGAATGTCGGTGTTAGTGACGACAACGTCTACCGCGCCGGAAGCATGCGCCGGAGTCGTGGCTGTGATCGATGTGCTATTCACCACAGTTACGGCCGTCGCCGACGTTCCTCCGAAAGTGACCGTCGCGCCCGTTAGGAAGCCAGTGCCAGTGATGGTGACTGGAGTCCCACCCGCTGTCGTTCCTGACGTCGGAGATACCGTGGTTACCGTCGGCGCTGGATTCCCTGCACCGTAGGTGTACGCACTGGTCAGGGTTGCACTCTGATGATCGGGATTGGTGACTACTACCGCCACGACCCCTGTTCCCGCGGGTGTAAGCGCCGAGATCACGCCTGCTTTGACCACGCTGACGTTGGTCGCCGCAATGCCGCCAAACGTTACCGTCGCTCCGGTGACGAAATTCGTTCCCGTGATTGTGACCTCGGTACCGCCACTTGTCGGACCGTTACTTGGGGCGATACCCGTGATCGTAGGCGCAGGAGCAGAAGCCGCCGCGAAAGTCGCCATCTGCATCACCCAGTTTCCGGAAGCAAGAGGCGCGGTTGCGCTATAGCTGCCCGTGCTGCCGACGATCTGGTCTTCTGCAATGTCCCCGTCCGGCGTGGTGATAATCCGGGAAGTGAATCCGGTTCCAGCCGAATTAAAATGCCGGGCGGTCATGCCAGCGCCAAAGATCAATTCATTCGCTTTGGTGGTCGTGGCATTTCCGCTGCTGGCCGCCGCGCTGTTACCCGCAGCCCCCGCCGTTGCGTCCAGCGGAGTGACGGCATCCAGACCGCTGTATTCGAGCACACGAATATCCGGGACCGCTGCCGCCTGGCTGAAGGTAACGGTGACCGTATTGGCTCCTGCCGCGATGTTCTTGGCGTAATAGATCGACTGGCGCAATCCCGTGCCAGTATTTGGACCTATCGCCAAAGCGTAGGTATTGCCGCGCGTGTCAGTAACCGAACTCACTGTCGAAGTCGTATCGTTCCAGCCGACCGCTACGACGTTAAGGTCGCCAGCCGTCTGAGCCACTGGATAGTTGACCGCTACCGATGCCGTTGGGTTCTGAGGAGTCGCCGCATTCACCTGCACCTGCGCAATCGATCCCGTCACAACGGCGGTGTACGCGTAAGCGTTGGACAAACTTCCACTCTGCCCGTTGGTATTGGTCACGGTGACCGTGACGGCGCCCGCCGCGTGCGCCGGAGCGGTCGCGGTGATCGAAGTGCTGCTCACGACGGTCACCGAAGCAGCCGCGGTACCGCCAAAACTCACGGTCGCGCCCGCCGCGAAGTTGGCTCCCGTGATAGTCACGACAGTGCCGCCAGCCGCAGTGCCCGAGCTCGGAGCCACTCCGCCCACCACTGGTCCGGTACCAGTTACCGAGCCACCAGCCTTGAATGCCACCATCTGCATGACCCAGGGCACGCTGCTCAAGAGAGGCGCCCAGGCGTGATAGCTGCCCGTCACGTTCACAATTCGATCTTCGACAATGTGGGAACTGGTCGACGTGGTCAATGCCCGGTTGGTGAAAGGAGAGCCGGGCACGATATTTTTTGCGCCGGTGATATCCGCGCCGATGATCAGATCGTTGGCATTGGCGAATGCGGTAAATCCGCTGTCGGCAAAAGCGCTGGTGCCGTTGGCGCCCAGCGATCCATCGAGCGGGCTGGTCGTATCCACGCCGCTGTATTCGAGAATTCGCAGGTCGGGAGAATTCGCCGATTGATTGAATGTCACGGTAACGGAATTGCTTCCCGTCTTGATGTTCTTGGCGTAGTAGATCGACTGGCGCATGCCGGTGCCAGTGGTGGGACCGATCGCCAGGCTGTACGGGTTGCCTTGAGAATCAGCAACCGTCTGCACCGCCGACGTGGCATCGCTCCAGCTTATAACCACGACATTCAGATCGCCCGCGGTCTGGGCCGAAGGATATGACGCCGAAACGCTGGCGGTACTGGAAGTCTGGGTCGACGAAGCGACTTGCACATAGCGTATTCCGCTCGCGGCCGGTGGATTCACTCCATACACCAGCAATTGTCCGGAGAAACTGCCCGCATACATTTTTCCGTTGGCGATGGTTGGAGGAACGAATTTGGCATACGTGCCGGCATCGTCGCGAGCGGCATTCTGCTTACTGTCCCAAAGCTCCGTCCCCAGGTTGGTGGCATCGAACGCGCGCAAGATACCGGGCACTCCCGGTCCAGTGGCGGTACCTGAGAAAGAAGCAGCGCTCCACAGGATGCCGCTTCCCACCAGGCCAGAGTTTGATGAAACGGACAGCGCGGCGGAATTGGAAAATCCACTGCTGTTCACCACCGTGCTCTGAGATACCGGAGTGGTTTGAAACAACCCACCCGTGTACTTGAAGGCCTTCAGAGGATCTTTCGGTCCCCATAAATAGACGACGGGGCCGTTGTTCGGACTGTTCCAATAAACCGGTCCACCAAAATACGAACTCTGTGCGGCAGTAAACTGCTGCACGTCAGCGTCAAAACCAGAGTTGAAATGGCCCATCTTGGTGGGGGCGGTGTTCACCAGGCGCAACAACTGGTCTTTTCCGATATTCACCAGATTGGTTGTGCCCGGAAGCAGCATGGGGCCGCCAGACCCCAGGTCCAGATCACTGCTGAAAAGCGTGGCTTGGTTGGAAGGCGTGAAATAGTCCGCGACCGTCAAGCCGCTGGACGTGCTGATCCTCAGGATCGAATCGCCATAATCCCGGCCGGAAACATTGGCGTCAAAGTTGCCATTGCCCGTCGCCAGAAAAATGTTGCTTAAGCCATCTGAGGCAATGCCAAAACCAGCGGCCCAGATGCCACCATCTTTGCCGTCCGGGGTCATGTTCAAAATGCTGACCTGCTGCAAGCTGGTGGCGTCATAGCCCATCAGCCAGCCGTGATAGGGTCCAATGTCGCCGACCGCACTGAAGGCGATGTAGATCACTCCATTGAGCAGGAGCAAGCCAGGGCGTTGCAGATGATATATAGGATCGAAGGTCACGATGCCGCCGCTGCTGGCGACTCCGCCACCCGTCACGTGCCCCGTAATCTCCGCCGGACCGCCCAGCTTCTCGATTCCGGTGATCAGGTCCAAAGCATGCAGGGAAAAATGGTAACTGTTGTTGCTGGTGTTTTTCGTCCTGGCTACGACGTAGATGAGTCCGGCCAAAGAATCGATCACCGGAGTGCTGGTGATTCCGATCTCAGGCGGAATATCGAGATAGGGGCAGTCTCCGGGATTGGTGTCTCCGCTGATCGTGCAAATGTCCTGGCTCGGAACAGCCGTCCCGAGGTTCACCTGCCAGAGGGGGGCAGGCACGGTGGGATCGTCGGCGTCGAAGGCGTATACGCTGTTGTGCTGGGTCGCGACATAAACGACGTTCCGCGTCTTTCCCTGCACTGTCAGGTTCGGCACATACAGAGGCTGGGTGTAGATGTGGCCATCCACCGTGCGCCAGAAAAGCTTGCCGAAGGTGCCGACCTTGACATTGGAAGTCGTCAGCGTGGTTTCACTATTGTTCTGGCCGGTCCGGCCAACATCATTATGAAAGGTGAGCACTGAAACCTGGGCCATCGCGGGCAGAGCGGTAAACAGCCAAACCAGTTCCAGGAATAAGACAACTCGCAGTTTGCCGAACATGGTTCTCACCTTTAATTATGATTTACAGCCCGGTCTCGAACATCATTCGGGGACCAGACTGGGTCTTCAAATAATTGCGCTTGCTGTGCTGTGGAATAGCCAGGCCTGCTGTTGTCCGGACCACGAATCGCACTCCGAAGCGAGGAAACCTGGGGGCTTTCGAAATCAGTCCTCTGAAGGGGCGGAAAGAGGACAAACTGGACGTCAGTCTACCACTGAAACCCCAGTCTGACGCGGGTTTTAACGGAATATGTTCCCTACGGCGCGGCCCGAAGTGCAACCATTTGCATCACCCACTTGGAAGAAGTGACCGGAGCCGCGGCACTATAACTCCCGGTGCTGGTCACGTTTTTGTCCTCTGCGATGTCACCGTCCGGACTGGTGATGATACGGGAAGTAAATCCGGTTCCGGCCCCGGTGAAGTGCGTCGTGGTCATGCCCGCACCAAAGATCAGGACGTTACCTTGTTCTGACTCATCGGCGAAATCACCATAAACGCGGAAGTGAGGTACACGGCGAGTACACGGGAGCGAAGTGCGAGGCAACGACGGTTTATCGGGATTTAGACCGGCGGGCGCTCTGCTGTACGTGGGCATCACGTCCGAGGGTTTGTCCCGCGTGCGACAACACGCGAGCAATTCCGTTTGGTAGCCGCACGTCGTTCGTGGGAGTTTGACATTGGCCGACGCGCGAGGCCGCAAAGGCACGTGAGTCGCAACTGATCTGCGAATTAAACCCACGGTTCAACCTGAGCGAAGCCGATCGCGGTGGCTGTTTTCATGCCCCCGAGCTAGAGAGCGAAGGAAACGCGGTGGTGAATGTAAACTTTTGGCGCGAAAACCCAATCGAATTGAATCGATGGTCGGCTGAACCGACTGTCTCTTTTTAACCGGCTCACACCTATCGCATTTCAATCCTGCTTCCCATTCGTTTCTTCCACAGCGCTCAATGCCCTTACCATGAGTGGCCAGAGCGCGCCGTAGCCGATGACAGCGAGCGTGTAGATGTTAGCGAATCCGAAAGCACGCCACTCCTTGATCGCCCAATAGATTTCGGCTCCCACCGGAAACATAAACGCCACAATCGCTGAGCCGCGACCTTCGACATGGTGAACTACCTTAACTGTCCAGAAGTGAAGACCGAAGCCACCTAGTATCAGACCGATGTAAAAGACGAATAAAAGACGCAACCAAACGAGCTGACGCGATCTGTTCATGGGGGGAGCGGATAATTATACGCCTTGGAGCATTTGGCGTAATCAGGGGAGGGGGGATCAAAAAGTCTGGACTCGGGGTAATTGAGGCCGTGGGAGCCTGCGTACGAAAATCCGACTCTTACCGATCTTTCGGGGTGCGCGGCGATGAGGCGGTTGATGTCAGGCCCGAAGTGCCTTGTTTAGGCATGCCGGTTGACATTTCAAGTTGCTTGTGGCGGTGTTCTCGGCGGATCGCTTGCGGGCGTGTTTTCAGAATTTTCCGGGCCGCGGTGTATCTCGCGATTCCAAAAGACTAGCTGGTGCTTCGACCCGGGGGAATTGTTGGAGTGTACAGGACCCGTTAACCCGCCAGAGTGGGAGGTTCTGCGGAGTTCAAAACAAACGCCCAGGACTCCAGTTAAGTCTCAGGGCGCTCTTCTTTCAAGCAGTTGGATGTTCGCCAGTCTATGATCGTTACCCAAGATCAACAAACAACTGGCAGAACTACTAGGGAGAAGGGGGAACCCTGTAACTCAAGCGGATGATACGGAGGGAGCGAATAGACAACGAAGGCAAATGCGGGAAATGCTGAACGAGTTTTCGAGAGCTCACCGAGGCGATCAACAAAACGCTCGCGAGCCACGTTGAATCATTGAAGGCGATCCGGCTCGCGCTGGAAATCGCCGATAGGGATCGCGCGAAAGTGACCACGGTGCCGATGGCACACGCCGGCGAGATCGAACGCGCATTCGCCGGGCTCAAGAATCACGCAACGGTGCTCGGCTCGAGACGGCGATCGAGAAACTCTGGGAGAAGGCTGGGCTGCCGATGCCAGAAGCGCCGCAGGAGACCGACGACGAGTCTGAACTGATCGCGGAATTTTGTCGGACTTGCGCCGGCGGGATGCCGGGCGTATGAATGCAACGTGCACGCGAGTGCACAGCCGGACAACGCTGTGCACCGAGGCAGCCGGATTCGATCCACTACTTCGGTCACCATACGTTACGTGATGTGAGTCACGTCATTACGCTGATCGGTGATCGCGCCGCCACACTTCACGCAGAGGGCCGCATTTCCGCACCCTTGGCGACAATCCCAAAGAATCAAAATCTTGATCGCTAGGAGTGTTTCTCATGACACCGGAAGAAACGAAGCTTCTCGATGCCTGCACCGGGCTTCACGCGAAGCTTGAACCTTTTATCGCCAGCACGAAAGATCGCCTGCTCATGCTCGAACAGCGCATCACAGCACCTCGCGGCGCGCCCAGGGCAGCATGGGAGGCGGCACCGAACTGAAAGCGCCGTCGATCCGTATCTCGGCGATCCGATTCTAGGGCCCGAACACAAAATGCTGCATAATCTGCCGTCGCAGACGGGCGACCAACACCCCACCCTTTCGTTAGCGAAACTTATGAAGCGTGTCTGCACCGGCGACTAGGCCAACGGGGGAGCAGCACGAAAATCGTTGGCTACTGCGGGCGCTGCGGTGCGGTGCTCATGCCGGAATTGCCAGGCGCAGAAGTGGTCGCAGTACCTAGAGACAGTTCGTCCGGCGATAATCGGATCGGTGGTTGTGGCTGTAGCGGTGTTGGGGATCCAGCGGGTGTTGGTGGGCCCCTGGCGGTGCGACTCGCGCTCCAGGTGTTAGGAGGTGCCGCTGCCTATCTCGGAGTTCTAGCTATTTTTCATCGCCAGCGGCTGCTCGCCTTTGTTGGCCGTCTCAGGAAGGCTCGATCGGCGCGGCATGCGGAACCTCCAGCCCAACCAGCGGGTGGTGGCGAGTAAAGTCATTGAATCAGGGAAACCATTTGCTCGTCAGTTCGGCCAACAGACGCCGGCGGCCCGTAATCATGGTGCGCAACAAGGACCCATTTAGGGAAATTTTCTCTCCCACGGTCAGACTCGAGCGCATAATGCTACCGGCGTGGCCCCGGCTTCGGCTCCACAATATGAGACGCCCAGTCGACTCCCGATCCCGATTTTCCCGCATTCCAAAAGTGCGCCAGCCAGTTGGGGTCGTTCAGGTTCTGGCTGGAAGCGCCGGGATGCAGGCGGCGCAAAAACAAGACTTCCGGAACTTCTACGAATTTCCCCAACAAAGCCAACTCGCCGAGGACAATGTAGTCGCCGCTGGGATACCTGGGCAGCAACGGAGTCTTCGCTAACACTTCGGATCGAATCAATCCAAAGATGGCATTGACCCATCGGTTGGAGTGGATGACGTATCGCAAGCGCTCGCGTGGAGCCTCCGACTGAAGGTCAAAATCCTGGATCGTCTCCACCACCGGGCTTTCCGTTTCGTCGATGAATCGGGATTTGCAGTAGGCCAGAACAACCGAGGGGTCTCGATCGAGAACTTCCACGCAGCGCCTCAGATAGTCGGGTTCGTGTAAATCGTCCGCCGCGGCCCATTTGAAATATTTTCCGCGCGCCTGCAGGAAGAGAAAGTTGTAATTGCCAGCCAGGCCGAGATCCACGTCGCTGCGAAAGAAACGAATCCGAGGATCGCGCGCGGCATAGGCGCGGCGGATAGTTTCAGTCTCATCGGTCGAGGCGTTGTCGGAAATCAGCAACTCAAAATCCGCGTAGCTTTGGGCAAGCAGCGAATCTAGAGTCTCCGCCAGAAAACGGGCGCCGTTCCTTACCGGGACGCCCACGCTCGCGAAATCTCGCCGGCCGTTTGTTCTTTGGGACATACTCGAGGAAACCAAACCTAATGCACTAAGAACTTGACGTCCAGTCGGAGTCCGTTCCGCCGACTGCAATGCAAAAACCGGATCTCCTTCGGCGGAGACCGGAAATCCACGATTGCGTCGGGATGTCTCTAATGTTCCTAACGCCTCCCCATGTTCCCGGTTCCATTGTCAGACTCACACCTTCCGCTGGAACTTCCGTTCACGATGTAACGCAAGTCTAGCATCGCTCCAGTGCTGTCAATAGTGCCGAGAAAGGTGATGTTGGCGCCGTCCTGGTCGCTGCCGGCCATCGAGACCTTCGAACCCTTGACCGTAACCTGCAGCTTGGCTGCACGGACGCAATCTGAACTGAGCTGCGCGCTACCGACCAGGTTCCCTTTCGAACACTGGTCGATCACGACCGTGATAGTGAAAGGTTCGACGTTTTCATGCTGTGAGAGGAACGTGCCGGAGCAGGATCCCTTTTCAGGTTAGCAGCGGGGACTGCTGGGTTGGTTTGCTGAGGACTGGCCTGCAGAGAGGGCACGCCAATCATGAAGCCACAAAATAAGACACCTATCCAGAACCTGTTACGTTGCATACCTACTCCTCCCAGTTGCCGGAAATGGGCAACTCGAAACCAGAACCTGACAAGGGGACCTCGGGGGAGGAAAAACGGCAAGTGGCGGTCAGCCACGTACCTTACATCGGTTCAGCAGAATCCGGTTCTACTCGGTAGAACCACTGCGCTCGGGCCGGAACGGAAGAGCTAAAGCTCTTTAGGGTCCGATTCCTGCTGTCTGCGTAATCAGGAATTGCACCGGCCGAATTGTTCCCGCTCTCGCTGCGGTCGCGGCCCACCGGCGCGGATTCACGCCAAGTGAACGAGTTATGGACAAAATAGTTCAGGTACGCCCCTGCCAAAACCGCAACCAGTTGCATTCCCATAAGCTGAATATAAGAGGTCATGGGACCGCCTCTGAAATGGATCTTGGTCAGAAAGCCGTAGCTGGCCGCAGTAAATGCAATACCAGCACCGGAGGTTAGCATATACAAAAAAGCGCCCCTTCCCGTCAACGCGAGTCCGGTACGGCGCCGATCTCGAAATGTCCAATGATTGTTCAACAAATAGTTGCTCAAAGTCGCGATTACATTGGCGATAGCGGACACGCGCCAGTCCTTCCACCCGACCAGCCTGAGCAGCAAAGCCATGGCCACCAGATTGACCAGCACGCCGCTTCCCCCGACCAATACAAATTTCACCAAACGCGTGGAAATCCTCTCGCTAAGCGGGAAATGCTCCCACCTTTGTTGAACGTAATTCCAGGCTGAGTCGCCGCCTGGTATTGGTTCGGCATTTACCTCTGATTGAACTTCAGGGCTCATCATAAGTTTTCAGGTGGAGCACTTCTGCTGACTGCAAACACAAATAAGGGCAGGAGAGGGCATACAGAAAAACCGAGCGACTAGGTAAGAACCACGGAGTGATGTGTTGAACACAAGAAAACGCGATTGGAACTAAATTGTGAGGCTGATCTCTCGAACGGAACGCCCGGAATCTTACCTTCCGCCTGAAGCCGATTCTCGTCCCGTTCCCAGAATCAGTTTCCGGCAATAAAACGCCTCCGCAATCGTCCGGCGCGGCGCACTCCAC
Source organism: Terriglobia bacterium (assembly GCA_963741105.1). Lineage (GTDB taxonomy): Bacteria > Acidobacteriota > Terriglobia > Terriglobales > Acidobacteriaceae > JAIQFF01. The sequence goes on along the minus strand of CAVUGT010000020.1, from coordinate 546 downwards.
GCCACGGAGCCGCAGCAAAGCCTGAAACGTATCCGGAGTCAGCCAGGCTTTGTTGCCCTGCGTCTGAAACACTTCGCAGATATACTTTATCTTCTCGGAGCAGACCTTCTGGGTCAGTGGTACGAAACAGTTGGGCGAACCCAAATCTCCGTCATATTTCGGAATTTCGTACTCCAGCACCAGATGCTGCCTCCATGTATTCCAGGTCAGATCGCTGATGGTGCGGTGGTCCTGATGCCGGTCGGTGCGGTAGTGGGTGAAAATCAGGTCCGGGTTGAACTCTTTCTTTATTTCCTCGAAGAATTCCTTGATCTGTGCCCCTTCATAAGGAAAGAAGCCGTCGCGGAAATTTTTAACCACCACTTTCTGACTCTTGGCCTGCTTCAGAAACAGCGCGGCGCTGGTGCGGGCCTCAAGCTCACGGACACGTCCCGGAACTGAACACCACCCAATAGACATCCAGATTGGAGTAGTGAGCAAAGAGACGCAGCATGGTGCCGCCACAGCCGATCTCGATATCGTCGGAGTGGGCGCCCAGGCATAGAA
>CAVUGT010000019.1:0-218231 GCA_963741105.1 Terriglobia bacterium | reverse complement strand
ATGGCGGCTCATTCGCATCCACAACACATCCATCGGCGCACCCAGGTTGAGCACTTCCAATCCGCCGCGTTCACGAACTGTAGAACGGCGTCCGTCGGCTCCAACGGTCAAGTCTGCCCGGATTTCCAAATCTCCCTCCGGAGTCTGCGCCCGCACTCCGGCCACCCGCCCATCCTCTTCGATCAGTTCGCTGACTTCCGCCTGCATCCTCAGATGAAACGATGGATACTTCGCCGCCCGCTCGGAAATGAAATTCAGAAAATCCCACTGTGGCATGAGACCGAGGAATTTGGAGTGGGTAGGCAGGTGTGCTGACTCCGCCAGCCGGACAGTATCGTTCCCGATCTGTCCCGCTAGGTGGCGACCTTCCCTGGTGAGGTCGCTTGAGAAAATCGTCGAGAATGCCCAACTCATACATGATCTCGAGCGTAGAGGGATGAATGGTATCGCCGCGGAAGTCACGCAGAAAATCAGAGTGCTTCTCCAGCACAACAACTTCAACTCCCATGCGGGCCAGCAAGAATCCCAGCATCATGCCGGCCGGACCGCCTCCAGCGATACAACATTGGGTACGCAGGGCCTCAACCATGCGAGCCATATTAATCGAGAGCACAAATATCTGAGAACCAAGAACTAAGAACTAACACCTGGTCTTCAAAATTGAAGAGAATTGCGCTATGAACTAGAGAGTCTAAGGAGGTGAAATCAGGAAGGCAGTGCCGCAAGAATAAGAAAAGGCCGTGACATTGGTCTAACGCTCAGCCGCCAGCTCCTGCGAGGAAGTGAGTGCGCCACCACCATCATGGCCTTGATGACTGCGGCTTCGCAGTCCCGCAATTAACTGCCCCTCGCAGGGCCGTCTGTTTGGTATCGGTTGCTTTCCAGACGCCGCCCTTCGCCTTATCACCCGGGTTATTCAGACCGGAAGGTTTCGGTATCGTAGCCAGTCCTCTCAATCAGGAGTTGCGCGTTAACGCTTACTCTGGGCGTAACGTTAATGCCGGTTTTGTGTGCAGCTCACACATTTTTATCCTGTGCAAATCGAAAATTGTACTTACTTGAATCAGCAATGCTTATCCGTTTTGGAGTTTCTCCAAATCCAGTTTTCCACAAAGTGTTCCACAGCAGGAATCTCGTGTTGCAAGCGTTAACAATAAACTTCTTGACGCACAGTGCGTTCTGACGCATGTTGAAGTGAACGGAAAGCGGATAACGGAAATCGCTGGATGTATGACCTCGTAGCCTACGTGGATGGCGGCTCTCTGGAAACCCGGGGCCCTCCGGTATTGGCGTCGTGATCGAGGGTTCAGATAGCGGGACCATACGCATCGCCCGCTGGATTGGCCGGCAGGACAACAACGTCGCCGAGTACGTTGCCCTGCTCGAGGCTTTGCAGTGTGCACGATCGCTGCAGGCGCGCGCCCTGCACGTTTATTCTGACTCCCAGGTGGTGGTCCGACAGATGCGAGGCGAGTACGCCTGTCGCAGCCCGCGTCTCTATTCCCTGCACTGGATCTGCCGCAAGCTGGCCCGTTCTCTCAAGTTTTCCATCACCCATGTCCCCCGCGAGCGGAATGCCGAAGCCAATGATCTCGCCACCGCTGCGGTGCGCAAGCAAATCTCGTCAAAGACATTGGCACCACCTCGCTCCACGTAGGGGTCCCCACGCGGCGGACATAGCTTGCGCCGATGTCTGCGCCTCTGCTAAGTTTCAGCCTCGCCATGGCTGAAACTGTCACGCTACTCGTGTCCTGTCCCGACCAGAAGGGCTTGGTTTCAGGAATTTCGGACTTCATCTTCCGGAACGGCGGCAACATCCTCCAATCGGATCAGTACACCGATGTCGAAGCCGGCATCTTCCTCGCTCGCTTCGAATTTCACCTGGATGGATTCCAGATTCCCTCTGATCAGATCGTTGAAAGTTTCCGCCCGCTGGCCCAGCAATTCGACATGAAGTTCGAAGTCCATTTCAGCGGCCACAAGCCGAAGGTGGCGCTGTTCGCCTCCCGCCTGCCCCATTGTCTTGAGGATCTTCTGCAACGCCAGCAACTCGGCGAATTTAACGCCGAAATCGCGGTGGTCGTCAGCAACCATCCCGATGCGGGAGAGATCGCCAACCGCTATCGCGTCCCCTTCCTGCATTTTCCGATCACCCCGGAAACCAAGAAGCAGCAGGAAGCCGCGGAATTGCGCGAGCTGCAGTCACGCGGGGTTGAGCTGATCGTGCTCGCCCGCTACATGCAGGTGCTAAGCGAAGATTTCATCTCCAACTATCTAAATCGCATCATCAATATTCATCATTCATTCCTGCCAGCCTTCGTGGGCGCAAAGCCATACCACCAAGCTTTCTTACGGGGAGTGAAGCTGATCGGCGCTACCGGCCATTACGTCACTATGAATCTCGATGAAGGACCCATCATCGAGCAGGAAGTGGCCCGGGTCTCGCACCGTGATTCCATCGAAGACATGATCCGCAAGGGACGCGACCTGGAGCGTACGGTTCTCGGCCGCGCCGTCCGTCTCCACCTCTGCCACCGCGTACTGACTTACGGAAACAAAACGGTCGTGTTCGACTAGCGAGGGTGCCCCGTCCTCGTCTCTCCGTTTTTGGAGAGACAGGGCGGGGTTTTCACATCGTCCTAGATCACAACCTCGTAAGGCCGCATCATCTCGTTATCTTCATGTTCCAGAATGTGGCAATGCCATACATACTTCCCGGGATAACCTTCGAAGCGCGCGATAATACGCGTCACCATCCCCGGATGGGCTTGCACCGTGTCTTTCCATCCAGCCTCGTTTGCAGCCGGCGGCACGGGTGGGCCGATATATTTCACTTTTCCCTGCGTGTAGTAGTAGTAGGGTTCGAAACCCCGCCGGTCCAGAATCTGAAAGCGCACCAGGTGCAGGTGGATGGGATGAGAATCGTCGGTGAAATTGAGGAAGTTCCAGATCTCGACCGAATCCAGTTTCGGATTCTCGGTAATCGGCATATCCCAATGAGCGTTGTTCAACAGCATGGTCATCGGATTGGCGGCCTTGTCATCTTTCTCGCCCAGGGTCAGGATCCGATTGTTGACCGCCTCCGATTCTGCAATTTTGGTCACTGGTCGCAGGCTCGACGGCAATGAACTGGTGTCTGTCGCCGCTGTTTTCGCCACGCGAAATTGCATCACGGTGAAAGCATCGTTACTCACTACGAGCTGCTCACCGCCGTGGCCGGAGAAATCAACGATCAGGTCCGAGCGTTCTCCCGGTGCGATCAGCAAACTCTTCAAAGGCACGGGTGCGGGCAAGAATCCCAGATCAGTGCCGATTTGATGAAATTCCTGTCCATTCGAAAACGCCAGATGGAAAAAGCGTCCATTGGCGGCATTGACCACGCGAAAGCGATATTTCCGCGGTTCCACTTCGAGGTATGGAAACAACTTCCCATTCACCAGAATCGCATCACCGAATACCTCCGGCACCCATGGCGATTCCGGGTCGGGCGACACAGGATAGAAGAGCTGCCCCTCGCGATCGAACGAGCGGTCGTAGATCGTCAGCGGAATCTCGTATTTTCCCTTGGGCAGATTCAAGCCATCTTCGAATTGATCCCGGATTACAAATGCCCCAAAGAGCCCGGCGTACATATTCAGACGTGTTATTCCCAGCGTGTGGTCGTGATACCACAGCATGGCCGCGTCCTGACGATTGGGGTAGTAGTAGAGCGCGGACTTTCCTGGCACCCACCAGTCCTCCGGATAGCCATCGCTCTTTGCCGGGGCCTTCGCCCCGTGCAGGTGCGTGACGGCGCGCACATCGGGCTTGCTGGTGTCGGCGCCATGCACGCTGTGGTCGATGGGAAGGAAGTGCGCCTTCGGCAATTCGTTGGCCCAATCCACCAGAAGTGGTTCTCCGCTGCGAGTTTCGAACGTTGGCCCCGGTGAGCTGTTGCCAAATCCCCAAAGGCGGGTTGGCTTCACGTCGCGATGAACCTTGCTCGCGAATTCCCGCATGGCAACCTTGTAGTACGGGATCTTGGACGCTGAACTCTCGGGGCTGGGCCGGGTTCCGCTAGGCTTGAGGATCGCCGGAACAGGCAGCGGGTCAACGAAACGCGGCAGCCCATTCAGATCAAGCAGCGGCCTGCCGATCAAGCCGGTTCGGTGCGGATCGACCTGCATGGCCGCCATCCCAGCAACCAACATTCCCGATCTTTGAAGAAATTCACGGCGAGTAACGGACGGGAATCTTTCAGTCATCTTCCTCCGAATGCAGTTTCGGGTTTCAGGTTTACAGTTTCCGGAAAAAACAATCCAGACGCTCGAAACCTCGAGGACCTAAAAAGCTTAAGACAAGACTGAAGGCATGAGGAAGAAACTTCCCCATGCCTTGCAGTTGGCTGCGGATTCAATCAGTCGATCCGGCCTCTAGAATCAAACTTCGTCTAGTGATGCAAAGGCTGGCCACTGAGCGGATCCAGGAACAGCGGGTTGTTTTGTCCGTTGCGGTGCTTGAAGTCGAACATCTGAACGATCGAGTTCGCGTACGCATCAAATGATCCGGTAATGCGTTCTCCGTTCAGCCAGTTGTCTTCAATGAACCGCAGGACCGACGTTTGATCGGTGACCGTGTTGTCCACGAAGTTTTCCTTCGCCCATGGAGAGACAACCAACAGGGGCAGGCGTGGACCGTAACCGCAACGTCCCTGGGCATGCAGATTGCCGGAATCGGCTCCCGGTAAGGCTGTGCTGCCGTCGCCGCAGGTGCCAGTACCGGTGAGCGCATCAGCCGGGCTGGTCGATTGATTCACAATCGGTCCCATCTGATGGTCGTACCAGCCATCGGAGTCGTCATACGCGATCACTATCGCGGTGTCGTCCCAATCCGACGACCTCTGCACCGCGTTGATTACGTTCACGACAAACGTCTGCTCGTCGAGCGGGTCGGAATATCCGGCATGTCCATCCTGAAAAGCTTGCGCCTTCAGGAAACTGACCGCCGGAAGGTCTCCCTTCTTCAGCGCCTTGAAAAAGTCATTGATGTCGTACTGATGATTGGCTGCTCCATCGCGCCCGATCTCTGACTCTGAACTCGGCCGCGCGTGGGTCGGATTGGCGGTGCTGGCCCAGTACTGGAAGAAAGCATGGTGCGGGATATAGTCTCCGGTTGTTCCGGTGAACACCGAAGTCGAACTTCGCAGGCATGCGGTGGTGCCGTTGGTATTCGTCGCCGTCAGGTCAAAGCCTCCCATGAACGCGCCCCAGGTGACGCCAGCGTCGTTGAGCAAATCACCAATGTTCCGGCCTGACATCTGGACTTGTCCGCGAGTCGGCGCCGAGCATACGTCCCCGATCGGATCGGGATCGCCAATCACAGTCAGGGAGCCCAGACCGCCATCGGTTTCGTTGCCTCCGGTACCGTTCAGAGTGTTGGTAACTCCGTTGGTCTGACCCGAAACCAGATTAATCAGGCCCGGAGTCGAAGGTCCAAATACCGTGCCGTAAGAGTTGTCGCTCAAGGCAAAGTGTTGCGCATAATTCCACAGTGCGGTAACCGTATTGCCATCGTAATAGCCCATGGTGAGGCCCTTGGTGGTCACGATCTGCGGTGGAGCATTGGGCGGCGGTCCGGCAGTTCCGACTTTCAGAGGAAACAGATCCATCAATCCAAAGTGATATGCAGCCTGCTCTGGTCCGTAAGCGTGCCCTTGATCCGCGGTAGCTGCTTGCGAGCGGTCCAAGCGAAAAGGACTGGACGCTCCGGTTCCATTTCCCGCATTCAAATTCGGATTGTTGTTCAGCAGTGCTCCCGACAGCCCGTTGACCGTCGGAGTGTCCGGCCGAGCGAAGAACGCCGGCTCTCCATTCGGGTTCAGCGCATTGGGATAGGTTCCGAAATAGTGATCGAACGACACGTTCTCCTGGAAGATCACGACCAGATGCTTGATAGGGGTGGCGGTGTGTGAAAAAGATGAGTTCGCGTAGGCTGGCATCGTTCCCAGGAGAGTGGCATACGCCATCATGAACGCAAGAATCTTCCTGGGGGCTTCAGATCTTCTGAGTCGCTGCAACATTTAGCCGCTCCTTAATAGCTGATAACTTTTGGAATGGACTGCCGCCGCCCCAAGACTGCTCGTTGGCGTTACCGTACGGTGATCTCGTGAAGAGCGTGTTACTCCCCGATTAAAAATTTGTAAATTCAAGTTGACGAAGGAGATGCTTTTCCACAGAGCACACTTGGGAGTTTCAGAGGGTGGGGCAAACGTAGAGAAATGTTATGAAGGATTGCTCAGAGTAGTACCAACTAAATCATTCGCCAGGAGAGGTGATATTTGGTTGCCCCCCAGGGATTCGAACCCCGATAAGCAGATCCAGAATCTGCTGTCCTACCATTGAACGAGGGGGCAACTCACGGCGAGAATGCGGAAGGATCCGCTGACTCTGATTCTATGGGTGCGCGCGTCTACGGTCAACATTCACGGCGGTCGATGACACGACCGTCATTCTTTGCGCTTCACTCTGACAACCGTAATCTTCGAAAAGCCTTCCTCGAACGTTGGCGCCTTCAGTTTCGCGCTCATACGCCGCATCACGTCGTCGGCCACGACGCGTTCACGCTTGTGATTGCGCTCGAGACAAACTTCGAGCGGAACGTCGAAGAACACGGCCTGCACTTCGTAGCCGTAGTCCTGCCCCAGCTTGATCCAGCTCTGGCGTTCGTGCGGAGTCAGGTTCGTTGCATCCACGTAATTCAGAGGACGCTTGGCGATCAGCCGGGCTTTCAACATCGACCGCAGGTTGGAAAAAATAAGGTCCTGAAACCGCTGCTCAGTGGGATCATCAAACAACAGCGATCGCAACATATCGCTCGAAAGCGGAGTGATGTTGTGACGCTTGAACCATGAACTCTTGCCCGATCCCGGCAAGCCGATCGCGAGGACAACGGTGCCTTTCGAAGCTCGGGCAGGTGCTGCCGTTGCTTTGTCAGCGCTCGCGGTTTCGGACGGCGAGGCTGCAACCGGTGGGGCATCTTCACCTGCACCGGGAGCGGGCACAGTAGCAGCGGCTCTTGTCGCCTGGGATCCGCCGCGTCCACGTCCGCCTCGTCCCCGTCGTCGTCTTCGGCGTGGATCGGCGTTTCCGGAGGGGCGCGCCGCTTGCGTCGGACTCGCGGCAGAATCTTCCGTGCTAGCCGGTTCGGTCGCCGGCTGCGCCTCGATCTCTGCTTCGATGATTCTTGGTTCTGAGATTACGGTTGGAGCCGCCGGTGCAGAAACATCAGCATCGTAGTAGGCAGGCTGAAGAGGAGCCTGTGCAGGCTGACTCTTTCCAGCTTCCTCGCTTTTTTTGGGGCGCTTAAGACGATCGCGCATCCACTTGCGCATGTCTGGTTTGTAACACAGCTACATATCTCAGGCAATCGAGCCAGCCGGAAACGAACCAAAGCTGCCAGCCTAGAGATGGTGTTTGTTTAGGGCGGGCGCCCTCGTCCGCCGCTTTTGACTTTCAATTTGGATGGTTGCACTCACACGGTCTAGGCGGTTGAGATGAAACCAAAGTCAAAAACCAGAAAATCAACTTCAAAAGCGGCGGGCGAGGGCGCCCGCCCCACACATTCTCATCCCTTACAATATCTGAATGCCGATTCCGCCAGAAATCAGAGGCCAGAAATACATGTCTCTTGCCACCTTCCGCAAGAACGGTACTGCGGTCCCCACCCCGGTCTGGTTCGGAGAAAAAGATGAAAAACTCTACGTCGTGACTCGCAACGATTCCGGCAAGTACAAACGAGTCAGAAACAGCCCTCAGGCCCGCGTCGCTCCCTGCAACATTCGCGGAACCATCATAGGCCCCGAGTTCGCGGCCACCGCTCGCATACTGCCATCCGAAGACTGGCCCGAAGCGCGCAAAACGGTCGGAGGAAAATACTGGCTCTCTCGTCTCAACATTTTCTCGAGGCACAAGAACGTTTATTTGGAAATCGAAGTCAACACGTAACACGTTCCTCAGCGACCTTTGCGGAATTCTTTGCGTCCTTTGCGGTTGAAGTTTTTAAGCCGCGATCGCCACCGATATCTTCCGCATTTGCCGCATTCTTCAATTCCCTGTTAACATTTTCATTCCACCTAAAGGCTTGACGATTTTCCATCGCTGTCCCAATAGACTCCCGGAGGAGAAATGGCAATAAAAGTAGGCATCAACGGATTCGGGCGCATCGGGCGAAACGTGCTCCGAGCTTCGCTCAATGACAGCAACATCGAATTCGTGGCGGTCAACGATCTTACCGACCCCAAAACGCTGGCTCACCTGCTGAAATACGATTCCATCCTGGGCAACCTGCCGCACAAAATCACCGCTGGCGAGGACAGCATTACCATCGGTGGCAAGGTTCTTAAAGTTTTCAAAGAAAGAGACCCGGGCAAGCTGCCCTGGGAGTCCGTCGGAGCCCAGGTTGTGGTGGAATCCACCGGGCACTTCACCGACGCCAATGACGCCAAGAAACACATGCGCGGGCCGGTGAAGAAAGTCATCATCTCCGCTCCCGCCAAGAACGAGGATGTCACGGTTGTCCTGGGTGTAAACGAGGGCGTGTACGATGCGGCCAAGCATCACATCATTTCAAACGCTTCCTGTACCACCAACTGTCTGGCTCCGATCGCCAAAGTGGTCAACGACAATTTCAAAATTGTCAGCGGCACCATGACTACAATCCACTCTTACACCAACGATCAGGTAATTCTGGATTTCCCGCATAAAGACCTACGTCGGGCCCGCGCGGCCGCCATCAACATGATCCCGACCTCGACCGGTGCAGCCAAAGCATTGAAGCTGGTGATCCCCGATTTGGCCGGCAAACTCGACGGTTTCTCCGTACGCGTGCCCACGCCCAACGTCTCGGTCGTCGACCTGGTGGTGTTCGTGGAGAAGAAGACGACGAAAGAAGAAGTGAACGCAGCGCTCAAGAAGGCCTCCGAGAGCGGCCCGCTGAAAGGCTATCTGGGCTACGAAGAGCAGGAATTGGTCTCCTCTGACTTCAAGGGGGACGGCCGTTCTTCAATCGTTGACGCGCCTTCGACTCTGGTCGTCGCCGGCAACTGCGTAAAAGTGATTTCGTGGTACGACAACGAGTGGGGATATTCTTCCCGCGTCCGCGACCTGATCAACTACATCGGAAGCAAGGGCCTGTAAGCTTGTGTGGCGCGGGCGCTCTCGCTCGTGTGGGGCGGCTAGATGCCGCCCCAGCAAGCCGCCGGAGCGGCTGCCCTATCCCAAAGGACGCCCTCTATGTCAAAGCTTTCCATCCGCGATCTATCTCTTAACAATCACCGCGTCCTGATGCGCGTCGATTTCAACGTCCCTCTTGAAGATGGCCGCGTGATCGACGACACTCGCATCCGCGAAACCCTCCCCACCATCGAGTATGCCCTGCGTCACGGCGCACGGCTTGTTTTGGTTTCGCATCTCGGACGTCCTAAGGGAAAACGCAATCTTGCCTTCAGCCTGAAACCAGCGGCTGAACGCCTGCGCATGCTCCTGGACAAGGAACTGGCTCGCGGAGAAAACGTAGGATTCTGCCCTGAATGCATCGGCCCCGAAGCCGAGGAGATGGCAGGAAAACTGGAGCAAGGGCAGACCCTGCTGCTGGAGAATCTCCGCTTTCATCCTGAAGAAGAGGCCAACGATCCCAAATTCGCCAAACAACTTGCCGGGCTTGCTGACTACTACGTGAACGATGCTTTCGGCACCGCGCATCGCGCCCATGCTTCCACCGTCGGCGTAACGACGTTCGTGCAAAAGTCAGCCGCCGGTCTGCTGATGGAAAAAGAACTCCAGTACCTGGGCAAAGTGCTGCGCCATCCGGAGCGGCCGTTTATCGCCATCCTCGGCGGAGCCAAGGTGAGCGACAAGATCGGCGTCATTCGCAACCTGTTGGACAAAGTTGACGCCCTCATCATCGGGGGCGGTATGGCCTACACCTTCCTGAAGGCGCAGGGCGAACCAGTAGGCAAATCCCTGGTCGAGGAAGACAAGGTTGAACTCGCTCGTGACCTCTTGAAAGAGGCCAAGAAGCACAAACTGAAATTCCTGCTGCCAACGGATCACGTGGTAGCCGAGAAGATTGATGCCAACGCAATTGTGCGCACCGTTCCGAGCGGCGGCATTCCGGCCAACATGATGGCGCTCGACATCGGACCAAATACAGTCGAGGCTTTCACCGAAGAGATCGGTCGCGCCCTCACCATCGTCTGGAACGGCCCCATGGGCGTCTTCGAAGTGTCTCCTTTCGCCAAGGGCACTTTCAAAATTGCGCAAGCGGTCGCGGAGAATGTTGGCGCCACGTCGATAGTCGGCGGCGGAGACTCTGTATCCGCCGTCAACGCGGCAGGAGTTGCAGACAAGATTACGCACATCTCCACCGGCGGCGGAGCTTCGCTGGAGTTTCTGGAAGGTAAAAAGCTGCCGGGCGTCGAGGCGCTGACGGACAAGAAATAAAGGACTAAACGTAGCGCCGGCGAAAAGAACAAGGGTGAGAAAGGATTCCATGCCTCGCAAAAAAGTGATGGCCGCCAACTGGAAGATGTACAAGAATCCCGAGCAAACCCGGGCCTTCTTCCACGACTTCCTTCCGCTGGTTGCCGGTCACACTCGCGACGAAATCGTAGTCTGCCCGCCCTACATCGATCTTTATGTCGCCATTGAGGCGACCAAAGGCTCAAACATAGCCATCGGCGCACAGGACCTGTACTGGGAAAAGGAAGGCGCATACACCGGCGAAATCTGCCCCGCTATGCTGGTCGATATCGGCTGCAGCCATGTCATCATCGGACACTCCGAACGCCGCCAGCATTTCGGAGAAACCGACGACATAGTGAACTTCAAACTGAAAGCCGCTCTCGAAGGCGGTCTGGCCCCCATCGTTTGCGTGGGAGAAGTTCTCGAAGAACGCGAAGCCAACCTTACCGAGGACGTGTTGCGCCGCCAGTGCCTGCGGGCCTTTCACGCCATCTCAGGAAAAAAGGCAGCGAAGCTGGTGGTCGCCTATGAACCGGTATGGGCGATTGGAACCGGAAAGACGGCTACGCCGCAGCTGGCAGCGGCAGCGCACAATCTGATTCGGGGCGAAGCCGCCAAGGCCTTCGGCGACGACTTCGCGGCCAATCTACGCATCCTGTATGGCGGTTCGGTGAAACCGGAGAACGTGAAGGCGCTAATGTCCGAGGAAGAAATCGACGGCGCTCTGGTGGGCGGAGCCAGCCTGGACCCGAAATCCTTCTCCGCCATTGTGAAGTACTGACACCGAATCTAACCCACTTTGTCTTCCCGACCGGAGTGAAGTGGAGGGACCTTGTATTCCCCTGCGGTGTGCATTGGGTGCTGCACACGAAAAACGCACAGGTCCTTCTCGACGCTCAGGATGAACGCGTATTTCGACCTCTACAATGTGCTGTAAACCAGCGTTACAAAGAAGTCGGGGGTGATATTTCCCTTTCCCCATTTGGCATCCAGGTCGGCTGTGGGCTTGGCTGCTACCACGTCCTCCAACTTCCTACCCTGCTGTTTGAGCTTTCTCACCCGCGATTGCACCTCAGCCATCATGTCCCGGTACTCCTGCAGGCCTTGACGGTCCGATATTAAGCCGTGACCAGGAATAATTTTGGTCGAGGTATCGACCAGCGAAAGAGTGTGGTCGGCGGCAACGATCATGCCGCTGATTGAACCTCCGCTGGACGCGTCAATCATGGGATAGAACCCGCTGAAAAAAGTGTCTCCCGCATGAAACACGTTGGCGTGCTGAAAGTGAATGAAGATGTCGGAGTCGGTGTGGGCCGGGCGGTAGTGCTCGAGGGCAATCGTCTCGCCATTGAGATACAGTTTGCTCTGTTCAAGAAATGTCTGCTGGGGCAATGCGTCGGGCGGAGCGGGATCAAAGTGCAGGTGGTAGGCGGCAATGTCCTGCGGAGTCGAAAGCCGCACCCGGGTGTTCTCGTGAGCCATCACAGTGGCGCCCGCTTTGTGCAGCCATTCGTTGCCGTCGGTATGATCGAAATGCCAATGGGTATTGATGAGGAGCTTGAGCGGGTCGCTACTAATCGCGGCCAGTTCGGCGCGAAACTGTTTCTGCGAAGTCCCAAAACCGCTATCCACCATGACCTTGCCATCGGATCCAGTCAATACCGCGACATTCCCTCCGGAGCCGGTTATCACGTAAACGAGATCGCGCAACTTCTCCGTTTTCAACACCGCGGTCGCGCCCGAGGCCCGCAGCTTTGCCACCATGTCGGCGGAGATCGGGGCCGCCGGTTTCTGTGTTTGCGAGAAGGCCGCTTGGGCACCGGGCATGCTCGAGGCCAGCAATCCCACGCCGCCAAGGCTCGCCAGTCGGAGAAACTGACGACGGTTGGAACGCATTGTTTCCTGACCTTGAACCGGCTCAACCCACGAAGAAGATTCGGTGCTCACTCCGCCTCCTTGAAACCAGACGCTGCATTGCCAAATTGATCCTAAGCGAAATCAAGGCTGTCGCCAAACCCCTCAATGTCGACCTATGCCTCCATGATAAGATTTAAAACGCTGAGAATTGAAGGCTCGGATTCCCTCTCTCCGAGGAAGCTTTGTAGAAGACATTGCGGAAGTGGTGGAACTGGCAGACACACCATCTTGAGGGGGTGGCGCCGAAAGGCGTGGGGGTTCAAATCCCCCCTTCCGCACCATAATTCTTGTTTTTCGCGCCATATCCGGCTGAGATAGGAAACGCATGGTTATTCTGATTACGATTATTCACGTGATTGTTTGTTTCTTCCTGATCATCGTCGTGTTGCTCCAGAGCGGCAAGAGCGGTGACATAGCGGCCGCGTTCGGCGGAATGGGAAGCCAGACCGCCTTTGGTCCTCGTGGAGCTGCGACGGCCTTGTCCAAAGCGACAACCTGGTCCACCATCATCTTTATGCTGACCTCGATCACGCTCTCGGTGATGGCCTCCCGTGGAGGCAGCAGTTCAAGCTCCGTCCTGCAGGGCATCACCCCGTCGCAGACCAAGACGCAACCAGCTACGCCAGCGCCAACGCCGGCAGCACCGCAGAAGTAGTTTTAGTCGATGGTCGCTTGTCGATAGTCGTTGGCCAAGACATCCATCGGTTTTGACTAACGACTATCGACCAACGGCCAGCGCCCACCCATGATTCACGAAATCCTTCCCGTCGGGCCCTTGCAATGCAACTGCTCAGTCATCGGGGACGAGAGCACTCGCGAAGCTATCGTGATTGATCCAGGCGATGACATTGAAGACGTCCTCGGTCTCATCCAGAAACACAGTCTGAAGGTAAGGCAGATCGTGATCACGCATGCCCACATCGATCATGTGGGCGGAGCCATGAAACTGCGGGCCGCCACCGGCGCACCCATCCTCCTCAACCAGAACGATCAGGCTTTATTGAAGATGCTGGATGTTCAGGCGGCGTGGATCGGAATGAAAGATCCCGGCAAGGTTGAGATCGACCACAGCATCGGAGAAGGCGAAAAAGTACAGGCTGGGCCGCTGATCGCGGATGTGATTCACACGCCCGGTCACACAGAAGGCAGCATTTGCTTGTATTTTCCCACCGAGAAAAAGTTGATAGCCGGCGATACCTTGTTTGCAGGCAGCATTGGCCGCACCGATCTGCCCGGCGGATCAATGCAGAAGATCATCAAATCCCTGCACGACAAAGTGATGTCCCTTCCTGATGACACCATTGTGGTTCCGGGCCATGGTCCGCTGACCACCATCGGCGAAGAGCGTGAGAGCAATCCGTTCCTCATAAAGCGTTAGGCAAAAAAAAGACTCAGGGCATGCGCCCTGAGTATAAGTGTGTGCTGCGTTTTCGCTTACTTCTTGTCTGGTGCCGGCTCCGCGCTCTTGGGCTGGATCGAAAGCAGTTCGACGTCAAAGATCAGCGTAGAGTTAGGACCAATTTGTGGAGCGGGTGAACGCTCGCCGTAGGCCATATCCGACGGCACAAATAGCTGCCACTTCGATCCCACGGGCATAAGTTGAAGGGCCTCGGTCCATCCCTTGATGACTCCGCTTACCGGAAAGGTAGCCGGCTCGCCGCGCTTGTAGGAACTGTCGAACTCGGTTCCGTTGATGAGTGTGCCGCGGTAGTTACACACAACGGTGTCACTGGTCGTTGGCTTCGGCCCGGTGCCTTGGGTCAGCACCTTATATTGCAGCCCGCTGGGCAACGTGACAACGCCGTCCTTGGTCTTGTTGGCGGCCAGGAATGCGTCTCCTTCTTTCTTGCCTGCTTCTCCGGCTATTTGCATTTGCTCCTCTTGTTTCTTGCGCATTTCGGTTTGCACTTCCATCAACGTGGCCCGCGCCTGATCTTCCGTGAGGACCGTTTTGCCACCTGCCAGTGCGTCCTTCAAGCCTCTCGCCAGAATGTTGGGGTCTACCGGCACGGCCTGTTTGTGCAGCGTCTCGCCCAGATTCATTCCGAGGGCGTAGCTGAATTTGTCTTTTTGGGTTGTGAGCGCCAACGGCACAGCCGGGCTTTTCGCCGTCGTCGCCCGGTGGGCCTTGGCTGCGGGAGTCGCGGCAGCCGCTGGAGTCTTGGTCGCCGGAGCCTGCTGGGCTTGAGAAGTCCCGGACAGTATCATCGCGGCCGCCAAAACAATTGCGTTCGATACGAAAGATTTTTGCATAGGTTTATTGTCACATTGGATGTAAGAACTCGGCAAACTTGAGAAGTTACTTTCTTGGGAATGCCGTTCCCGGATCTCAGTTCCCTGTTCTCAGAAGCCTGTTCTCAGAAGCTTGCTCTCACAACTTGGTTCTCAGAAACTCGAGCATTCGCTTTGTTCCTTCTTGGAAGTCGCCGGACGGAGTCAGAAGGCTGAGGATCAGGTATCCGTCGCTGGGGAAGTCGTAGAAGTGGCTGGGATGAATCAGCACCGAAGCCTGACGTAGAAGATCGATGGCCAGATCTTCATCGGATTGAGTCGCAGGCACCCGCAACACGGTATACCATCCGCCTGCGACTTGTAGGCGCTGGATTGTCTTCTGCTGCGCGAGTTGACCATCGAGTTGGGCGAGGTTCATGCGCACGCGGTCGAGGATGAGCGGTTGAATTTTCTTCCGTTGCTCCAACAGCGTCACTGCGGCCAGTTGGATGGGAGCGTTCATCGAAAGGTAGGTGTCGGCAATCACCTCCAGACGATCCATAGCCGCGGTTACGGTTTCGTCTGGGCCGCTGGCGGACACCCATGCCAGCTTCATCTGGGGAAGACCGGAAATTTTCGAGAGCCCGCTGAGAGTAAAAGTGAGCACGTCGGAGTTCGACACGAAGCTTGGTCTTATAGAGGCGTCATGCGGATAATCCAGAAATACTTCGTCCACGATTAGAGCTAGATGATATTCGCGGCAGAACGAATTCAATTGCGCACGTTCGCTGGGGCTAGTGTATGAGCCAGTCGGATTGTTGGGATGGACTACAACCACCGCGCGGCTGCGAGGACTTAGCGCCTGCGATAGCGACGGAAAATCGATATGCCATCCATGGTCATAGAGCAGCGCATAGGGCCTCAGTGTCACATCCTGCAGATCGGCCAGAAATTCGAATAACGGATAGCTTGGCTTGGGAACGAGCACCTCATCGTCGGGATTACACAACAGGCGAAAGACGTAGGAATAACCCTCGCTGGTGCTCGTGGTCAGGATGATATGTTCCGGGTCAACCGCGGATTCGCCATGCTGCTCGCGGTAGTAAGCCGTCACTGCCCTGCGGGCGCTGAGCACGCCCTTGGGCTGAGGATCGTAATCCATCGCCCGAGGATCCGATAGCGCATCGAGGATAGCTTCGGTATCGAAGATCAGACCACCACGAGCCGGATTCGAAACTGTCAGGTCGATGACTTCCCTGCCCGCCGCCTGGAGTTCGCGCTGGACTTCGGTAAAGCGATTGGGCGAGAGTTTCCAGTCGGTGCGCCGGGAAAACATGCAGCAATCATCATAATGTAGGCGCGAGCGTCCACGCTCGTGCTCCTTCTTCCCTGCAGTGTCGGTTATCCCCGCAAAAGCATCCCGACGCCATGACGTGGACTCAGCAGGAGCGGCCCGCGCGCCCACATCGTGCTCCCGGCATCGGCTGAGACAGGCCCATCCTCGACACAGTGCACGACTCGGTACGGCTCCGAGTGCACCGATTGCAGGGCTGTATAATCAAGTGTCTCGCGGCCCATGAATCCAACCACACAGCATGAACTTCGACTGGCTGAGCGCATGTCTCGCCTCGGCACTGAAACTGCCTTTGAAGTCCTGAATAAGGCGCGCGCCCTGGAACGTCAGGGCAACAAAATCATTCATCTGGAAATTGGCGAGCCGGATTTCGATACGCCGTCCAATGTTGTTGAGGCCGGAATCGGCGCTTTGCGGAAGGGCTGGACGCACTACGGTCCCTCGGCTGGACTGCCTGAGCTGCGACAAGCCATCGCCGAGGACGTCAGCCGCTCGCGCGGCGTGAAAGTCACAAGCGACGAGGTCGTGGTGGTTCCGGGCGGCAAGCCGATTATCTTTTTTACCCTGCTTGCTTTGGCTGACGTAGGGGATGAGGTCATCTATCCCAATCCCGGTTTTCCGATTTACGAGTCGATGATTCACTATCTCGGAGCGAAGGCCGTGGCCATCCGCCTGCGTGAAGAGAGAGATTTCAGTTTCGATGTCAACGAACTGGCGTCGCTGATCACCGATCGCACCCGGCTCATTATTCTGAATTCACCACAGAACCCCACCGGCGGCGTGCTCAGTAAGCAGGACATCCATGATATTGCCGAGGCCATTGGCGATCGCAACATCATGGTGCTCTCGGACGAGATTTACAGCCGTCTGATCTTCGAGGGTGAGCATCATTCGATCCTGTCGATCCCTGGCTTTCAGGAGCGCACGATTCTGCTCGACGGATTTTCCAAAACTTATGCCATGACTGGATGGCGTCTGGGTTACGGAGTCATGCGGGCCGACCTGGCAAGTCACATTTCCCGGCTCATGACGAATTCCAACTCCTGTACCGCCAGCTTTACCCAGATCGCCGGAGTCGAGGCAATCAGTGGCGATCAGACTTCAGTCGAACACATGCGGGCGGAATTTCAGCGTCGGCGCGACGCGTTTGTATCCGGCTTGAACCGCATCAAAGGCTTCTCCTGCCGCATGCCTAAAGGCGCGTTTTACGCGTTTCCCAATATAAAGAAAACGGGATGGACGTCGAAAAAACTGGCAGAAACGTTACTGGAACAGGCCGGAGTGGCCTGTCTGTCCGGCGCTTCCTTCGGAGATTTCGGCGAAGGTTACTTGCGCTTCAGCGTGGCTAACTCTCTGGAAAATCTAAACCAGGCATTGCTCCAGATCGACGAGTGGACGAAGAAAAATCTCTAGCGCTTTTCCGGTTTCAACTTCACTTCTTGAACAAATTTTCAAAAGCCTGACGGGCGTCGTTGGGACGTTGTGCCGCCGGGGTGGAGGTTTCCTTTTCGACCATCACCCTCATCGAGTAAAAGGTGCAGTCATTGCGCTGATCTTTGCGCAGGATCCGTTCCGGGATCGGTTGGGTGCACTCAAAGCGGCTTGAAGGATCAAAGTACGTACACTGCTTGCAGGAGTGCAGTTCGAAGCCGCACTTGGGACATTGCCCAACTGGGTCGCTGACGGATTGCAGAACAGATCCGCACTGCGAACAACGTGACACACTCCGAGTCCCCGGCATCTGGATCGGTCGCGGACCAAAGGTATCTTTCTTGACCGGCCTCTCAGACCTGTCACCCGACTCTCGCTTCTTACTTTCGTCGCCGCGATCCTGGTAGCCGTGTTGCCGGTATTTCAATGCGCGTCCTCCTCGACTGCGCCAACATTGTCTCGCTTCGGCGTAACGCCGACAAGTGGCCGCCTAGAATTGTATTTCCCCAGAGTGGGTGCTACGATCTGATGAGCTACCACAAGATGTATGGAGGTCTAGTTAATGTCAGACGATAGCAACAGCATTCTATGGTTTCTCGCAGGACTCGGCGTAGGCGCCGCGGTTGGAGTACTGTACGCCCCGAAGCCCGGCAGCGAGACCCGCGAAACTCTGCGTTCCAAGGCCGGAGAAGGCCGCGAGTTCGTCAGCGAGCGCGCCCGCAAGGCCCGCGAGCAGGCTTCGGATCTGGTCGACCGCGGCAAGGAAGTTGCCAAGCAACAGAAAGAGCAGTTCAAGTCTGCCTACGAAGCGGGACGTCAGGCTTATCATGAAGCCACCGCTGGCGAAGCCGGCGCATCGAAGAACCTGTAAATTTGCGCCTCTCCGCAGCGCTGGATCGAGCGGCGCAGTAACGCGGAAAAAATTATGGACTATCTACCGATTTTTGTCGGTGTAACGGCGGCGGCAGTGGTGATTCAGGCCGGCATTCTGGTCGCGCTTTATGTCGCCGTGCGTAAAACCACTTCTCGCATGGAAACTCTCGCCACCGAAGTGACTGCCAAGGTCATGCCCACGGTCGACACAGCGCAGTCCATGATGGTGGAGTGGCGTCCGAAGATCGACACCATTGCGAGCAATGTCAGCGAGACCAGCACCGTGGTCCGGGGGCAGGTCGAGCGTCTGGATGCCACTGTCACCGACATCGTCGATCGCACCCGGCTACAGGTGATTCGAGCCGACGAGTTGCTGAATCGCACCATGGACCGCATCGAAGAAACCTCTGATGTAGTCCACCGGACAGTGATTTCTCCGGTCCGCCAGCTAGCTGGATTGGTGCAGGGTCTTACCGCAGGTCTGGAATTTCTGATGGGTGGCAAGCGCCGCCGGCACGATGTTTCCGTACCTCAAGATGAGATGTTCATCTAACCAAGAACCGGGAACTGAAATCTTAAAACTGGTTGTCAAAACCGGTTTTTGTCCCAGGAGCGATCCCTAAGCTCCCGAGCAATTCAACTAAGCAATCCAGCCCCCACCCACTACAACGTCTTCGTCGTAGAAAACTGCGGCCTGGCCAGGCGTAACTGCCCGCTGGGGCTGGTCAAACGTCACGCAAATCTCATCGTCCCCGGACTTTTCGATCAACGCCGCTGCACCCTCATGGCGATGACGGATCTTCACCGTAACCCGCATCGGCTCCGGCAAATCTTCCACGGAAATGAGATTGGTCCGGTGTACGCGCAGCGTCCCGGTATACAACTCTTCCTGATTGCCGACAACCACCTGGCGCGCATCTCCCTTGATCTGGATCACGTAGAGCGGTGAGCCCGTGGCCACACCCAGCCCCTTGCGCTGACCCACGGTGAAGTTATGAATGCCGCCGTGCTCGCCTACGACTTCGCCGTCGGTCGTAACCAGTTCGCCGGCCGTATCAGGCAGGGACTCGCCCTGCTCCGCCAAATACGCGTCGAGAAACTTCTTGTAGTCGCCACCGGGAACGAAGCAGATTTCCTGCGAATCAGGCTTCTGGGCAAGCGCCAGTCCGTGCTGCTGGGCCAGGGTGCGAACCTCCGGCTTCATCATCCCGCCCAGAGGGAACAGAGTGCGGCTGAGTTGTGACTGGGTCAATCCGAATAGAAAATAGGTCTGATCCTTGGAGCGGTCGGTGGGACGCTTGAGCAGCCAGCGTCCGAGCGGCTTATCAAACTCGACCCGCGCATAGTGGCCGGTGGCAAGTGCGTCGGCACCAATCTGCTGCGCCACAATAAGTAACTGATCAAACTTCAAGTGATTGTTGCACAAGCTGCAGGGGATAGGCGTCCGTCCCGAAAGATACTGCTCGACGAAGGGACGAACCACGTCGCGCTCGAAACGCTCTTCGTGATTGACCACGTAATAGGGGATGCCGATGGTCTCCGCCACGCGCCGCGCGTCGTACACGTCATCCAGCGAGCAGCACCGTCCCTGCACCGCCTCAGGCATGCCCTCGTGCCCAGCCAGACGTCGCTGATTCCAGAGCTGCATGGTCAAGCCAACCACGTTGTGGCCTTCGGCGCGCAGCATCGCCGCAACGGTCGAGGAATCAACTCCTCCCGACATGGCGACGGCGATGGTTCTAGTTGGGGACATGGAAATCGCTTCTCGCTTCTGGCTACTAGCTTCTGACCATTCCACAATGGACTGGCTAGAGGCCAGGAGCTAGAAGCTAGAAGCTGTTGTCTTATTGTAAACCGGCGAGAGCTCTCGCAAGCGGGCTACCGTGGACGGAATCAGGCTCAGGGCGAATTCGATGTCGTCTGCAGTGTTCTGCTTGCCGAGGCTAAAGCGAAGACTGCCACGTGCTCTTTCCGGCGGCATGCCCATCGCGCTAAGAACGTGCGACGGCTCAATCGCACCTGAAGAGCATGCAGCTCCGGTCGATACCGCCAGTCCCTTCAGGTCGAGGGCAATTACGAGAGCTTCCCCTTCGGTGCAATCGAAGTAGATGCTGCTGGTATTCGGAACCCTTGGCGCTCCCTGGCCGTTTACTCCGCAGGCCTCAACTTCATTCAGGATGCGTTGCTCCAAACGATCGCGCAAGCGGGACATTTGTTCCAGATCGCCCCGCGTGAGCGCCTCTCGCGCCAGTTCAGCTGCTTTGCCAAGAGCGACGATGCCGGGAACATTCTCGGTGCCGGCTCGCCGCGAACGCTCATGGCTTCCACCATGGAGCATCGGGCGCAGACTGGTTCCCTTGCGCACGTACAACGCTCCGACGCCTTGAGGGGCATTCATCTTGTGTCCCGAGATCGAAAGTAGATCGCAGCCAAGACGCTTTACGTCGATTGCAACCTTGCCGGCCGCCTGCACCGCATCGGTGTGGAAGTAAACATCAGCCTCGGCAGCGACTTTGCCAATATCTTCGACCGGCTGCAGCACGCCGGTTTCATTGTTGGCCATCATGATGGTAATCAGCCGCGTATTCGGCCGGAGCGCGCGGCGCACATCATCGGGATCAACCAGGCCACGGCCATCGACCGGAACGTAAGTGACTTCGACGCCTGACGCTTCCAGATGCTTGCATGAGTTCAGCACCGCATGGTGTTCGATGGTTGTACTGATGACATGCTGTCCGGGTTCGGTGAGACCAAAAATTGCCAGGTTGTCGCCTTCGGTGCCACCGCTGGTGAAAACGATCTCCGAGGCTTTGCATCCCAGCAGCACGGCGACCGATTCGCGCGCACGTTCCACCGCTGCACGTGTTTCCTGTCCGTGATGATGAATGGACGACGCATTCCCGAAGTGCTCGCCGAAGTAGGCCTGCATGGCCTCAACGACGGCAGGAAGCACGGGGGTGGTAGCGTTATTGTCGAGGTAGACGCGGCGCATAGATACTTCAATATCTTACGCCGTATGTGGAGTCCGGGACAGGACTGACCCTGCACCCAAAGTCATCCTGAGGGACTTCAGTCCCGAAGGATCTTGCGCGCAGCTGATCACTTGTCGGCAGGTGACGTATCCGCTTCACGCCAGATGCTTCGCACGCTCAGCATGACGCCCTTAGGAGGCACTCACGTGCTCAGGAGAAACGCCTACCGCTTATCGATGGATACATATTTCTGCGGATACGCTGGCCCAATGTAATCAGCACGGGGTCGGATCAGCCGGTTGTCATCGAGTTGCTCGATCACATGCGCAGCCCAGCCGCTGATTCTGGACACGGCAAATATCGGAGTGAACAGGTCCTCATCGATACCGAGCGTGTGGTATGTCGACGCCGAATAGAAATCCACGTTGGCATTGAGCTTCTTCTCGGCCTTCACAAATTCTTCGATCTTGCGGGACATCTCGAACCACTTGCTCTGTCCGCTACTCTTGCCCAGATCGGCCGACATTTTTCGCAGGTGTGTGGCCCGCGGATCTTCGGTGTGATACACGCGATGGCCGAAGCCCGGAACTTTCTTTTTCTGCGCCAGCATGGCTTTGACGTGCTCCACAGGATCGGCCCCAGACTTGTCGATGGCCTCCAGGATGCGAAAGACCGCCTCGTTGGCGCCACCGTGCAATGGCCCTTTCAGCGCGCCGATGGCCGCGGTCACGGACGAATACATATCCGAAAGCGTGGCGGCGACAACCCGCGCGGCAAAAGTGGAAGCGTTGAGTTCATGGTCGGCGTGCAGGATGAGAGCGATATCGAGGGCGCGTTCGGCGGTTTCGGAAGGCTTCGTTCCATTCAGCAGCAACAGAAAATTAGCTGAGTGTGAAAGCGAAGGATCGGAATCAACCAGCTTCTTCCCTTTTCGAAGACGGTCGTAGGCGGCCACGATCATGGCAATCTGCGAGGTCAGACGGAAGGCTTTGTGCAGATTCGCATCGTGATCGTTTTTGTTGTACTCAGGCTCGTAGAAGGCAAGCGCCGAGACCGCTGTGCGCAATACGTCCATGGGCGAAGCCTGCCGAGGGGCGGTGCGCACCAGATCGATGATTGCCGGATCGAGCTTGCGCTCCGCCGCCAGTTGCTGGCGAAATTCCTTCAGTTCGCTCTCGGCGGGCAGTTTGCCATACCACAACAGGTAACAGGTTTCTTCGAAGTTGGAGTGGTCGGCAAGTTCGTGAATGTCGATGCCGCGGTAGGCGAGGACGCCCTGATCTCCGTCGATGTAGCAAATGCTGGAACTTGTAGCGACTATTCCTTCCAGGCCCTTGGGGGCGTGCGTGGCGGTCAGGCTGGACATGTTCCCTCGCTCGAAAATTTAAGACGCCGTTGAGGCGGCACGGGGAGGAAAAATGGCGCGTGCAGTCGCAACTAACTTTTATACGCCAAAAGAGTTAACTTTCCAAGGTGGGATAGATGTGTTCGCGGGCGTCCCGCCCGCGCCACCGCGCCAAATTGGTCGCATATTATCCTGAGTTATCGCAGGTTCCCGCACGAGCGGGACGCTCGCGCCCACACTTATCCGGGGCGAATACACGAAGGTACAGTGCCCTTCGTAAAACTGTCGGGCTGGTCCATGTTCCCGGTTACAATTTCTGAATGCTCGGCGGAAAGTTTATGGCGCTGGTTTTAGTCCTGTTGACTATGGGACTGACCGTCGTCGCGCCCGCCAACGACCAGCCGGCCGCAGCGACCCTTGTGGCCTGTCCCGAAGGTTCCCCCGGGACCGTCTCCTGCAATCCATCCAAAAAAGACTTGAAGGATGCAAAAGACGCCTTCGCCAAAGGGCAAAAACTTCAGCGGGAACGCCAGCAGGGCCAGGCTTTCGATCAGTTCGAGACGGCGGCACGGCTGGCTCCCAAGGACGTGGAATATCTGACGGCGCGGGAGTTGACCCGGCAACAACTGGTATTCGATCACCTGGGACGCGGCAATGCGGAGTTGGGCAAGGGCCGCCAGATCGAGGCGCTGGCCGAGTTCCGGACCGCGCTGACCCTCGATCCGCAAAATGAATTTGCCCGGCAGCGTCTGAATGATGCGATGGGAGAGTGGGCCCCGAAAACTGCGGCTGCGCCGCAAGTGGTCGCCGATGTGCCCGAAATTCGTGTAGCGCCGAGCACGGCACGGGCTGATTTTCACTTCCGGGGCGATGGCCGCGGCTTGCTCACCCAGGTGGCATCGGCATTCGGCGTGACCGCAACCTTTGACGATTCAGTAGTCTCGCGCCAGCTTCGCTTTGATCTGGGCAGCGCGGATTTTTACACGGCCATGGCCGCAGCCTGCCAGATGACTCATACCTTCTGGACGCCGCTCGACGACAAACAGATTCTGCTGGCAGCGGAAAACGCGCAGAACCACCGGCAGTTCGACAGCATGGCGTTGCGCACTTTCTCTTTGCCGGGGTCGACTTCTCCGCAAGAGCTCAACGACGTCGTCAACATGCTGCGCAATCTTTTCGAGATTAAGCTGGTGACTCCGCAACCTTCGTCCAGCACTCTCGTCGTGCGTGCGCCACGCAATGTCCTGGAGGCCGCTACCCGCACCATCGAGGGATTAGGGAATTCGCGTCCGCAGGTCATGCTCGATGTCCACGTCTATGAGATTGCCAACACCCTGACCCGCGACATGGGTGTACATATTCCCAACAATTTCCAGTTAATCAATATCCCGGCAGGAGCGTTGGCTGCCCTCGCCGGGCAAAATATCCAGGACCTGATCAATCAACTTATCGCCAGCGGCGGCATCAACCAGGCCAGCTCGCAAGCGCTATCCGGACTTCTGGCCCAGCTCTCAGGACAGCAAAGTTCCATTTTCAGCCAGCCGCTAGCGACGTTTGGTGGCGGTCTGACTCTCACCGGACTCAGTTTGGGAACGGCCAGTGCAGTTTTGTCACTGAACGAGAGCAACGTAAAAACGCTGGAACATGCTACGTTGCGTGTCGCCCAGGGCAACGATGGGAAACTTCTTATAGGCACCAAGTTCCCGATTATCAATGCCAGCTTCGCGCCAGTCTTCAACACTCCGGCGATTGCTTCCGTGATTCAGAACAATTCGTTTCAGACTCCCGTTCCCTCTTTTACTTATGAAGACATCGGCTTGAGCATCAAGGCCAAGCCTCTTGTGAACGGAAACTCCGACGTCAGCATGGATTTGGAGGTTCAGTTCCGGACACTAACGGGGCAGTCGCTGAACGGTGTCCCCGTGATTTCAAATCGCGAATACAAAGGCAGTATCGTTCTCATGAACGGGGAACCAGCAGTGGTAGCCGGTGCTGTCACACATTCCGAGCAGCGCAGCCTGAGCGGAATCCCAGGGCTGGGAGCCGTCCCCGGCCTGAATCAGGTAACGGCCACCAACAGCAAAGAGAATGATGAGGACGAATTACTAATCGTGATTACGCCTCGTGTGATCAGCCAGGAGCAAACTCAGAACGCCGAAGTGTGGATGCAGAAGTAGAGACGTGGGCGAGTCAGCGCTTCCTAGCCGCAGGTCACTCGACTGCTCCGTATAACAAGTCTTTTTAGATCGCTCCGTTTTACTTCGCTTCTTTAGCCGCAAATTCCGTCAGCCCTTTTAGCACTTCATAAGGCAGGCCGGCCACGTTACTGATCTTTCTTCCATTCACAAACAAGGTCGGCGTTCCGGTCACTTCGAGCGATGCGCCTAACGCGACGGAATGCTGCACCCGGCTCAGGGTTTCCGGCTTGGCGGCGCAAGTGGCAGTGTCCGCTCCCTTGGCGCCTGCCTGTTCGGCGAGGGCAGTGAGCTTTTCGTCCGCGTTGGTGGCGGTGATGTCCGTTTGTGCGGCATAGACGCTGTTCACAAACTTCCAGAACGCGTCAGGCGAAGTGCGGCCGATGCAATCTCCGTACTCGGCAGCTTTGATCGCCCAGTCGTGCGACTGCAGAGGGAAATTCTGAAAGACCAGGCGGGCGTTTTTCTCCTCTGCCATCAGCTTGTCGATCGTGGGCTGGGCTTCCTTGCAGTGCGGGCATTGCAGGTCGCTAAATTCAACCACGGTGACAGGAGCGTCGGCTGCACCCCGTGACGGGCCATTTATTCCTTTGTCGAGCGCCTCCTTTGCGGCGGTGAATGGGTGCGTTCCGAACGGAATGATGTCCCCGATTACCGCATGCTCGCCATCCTCGGTAACGTAAAGGCGGCTGTTCTGCTGTCCCTGGGAGTTACTGAGAACAACCAGCACCTCGGAGAGTCCCTGGGCCGCGGCAGGGCGGATGGCCGCGATCTTCCATGACACCGACGGATCGTAGCCGAACATCTGCTTCATGAAGGCGTTCACGGTCTCTTCCGACGGAAGTCGCGTGCTGAAAGTAGGGACCGGAGGAAGAGCATCCTTGGACTTCGGCGCGGCCTTTTGTTGAGCCAGGCTTACCGAAATCATTGTCAGGACGAGGGAGCAGCAGAGGAGCAAACGGCGCATGAGTTCCTTTCGAAAGCTTCGATCTGTGGAGGATGGAGTCAAAACCATGTCAGCTCATTTTGGCGGCGATCGGAAAGCGGCGGCCTGAGCCGAAGGCCTTGAGAGAAATTTTAAGTCCAGGTGCGGCTTGCTGGCGCTTGTACTCCGCGCCATCGACCATGCGAATGACTCTTTGCACTAGTGCGAGATCAAAGTTGTGATCAGCTGCGATCTGTTCCGCCGTGTGCAGGTCTTCGACATAGTCGTCGAGAATCGCATCCAGCACGTCGTACGGAGGCAGCGAGTCGATATCTTTTTGATCGGGACGAAGTTCGGCTGACGGCGGCTTCTCCAACGTCGCCTGCGGGATCACCTCCCGCCGCGAATTCACGTAGTGGCTCAGACGATAGACCATAGTCTTCGGGACATCCGAAATCACCGCCAGACCGCCCACCATATCGCCGTAGAGAGTGCAGTAGCCAACGCCCAGTTCGCTCTTGTTTCCGGTGCTGAGGACAATCGCTCCAAATTTGTTCGAGAGCGCCATGAGCAGGGCGCCCCGGGTACGTGCCTGTATGTTTTCTTCCGTCGTGTCTTCCTTGCGGCCGGCGAAAACCTTTTGCAGGGTCTTTCGATAGCTCTCGAATACGTCCGTGATGCAGAGCAGTTCAAAACGAATTCCGAGATTGGTAGCCAGCGCCCGCGCATCGTCGATCGAACCTTGTGACGAATACGGACCCGGCATGCCCACACCAATCACATTTTCCGGCCCGACTGCGTCAGCGGCGATGCAGGCGGTGAGGGCGGAATCGATGCCGCCGCTCAATCCGATAATGACGCGCTGGAATCCGCATTTGCGAACGTAATCGCGTGTTCCGAGGACGAGCGCGCCGTATGCGCTGGCTTCTTCTCCGGACATCTGCTCGTGAATTTCTCCGGCTAACTGATCGGAGTCGAAGTAGATCAGATCTTCCTCGAACGATTTCCCTTGAGCGATCACCTCGCCGTTGGCGTTCAACACCAGGCTGGAGCCGTCGAAGACCAGGTTGTCGTTGCCCCCGACCTGATTGACCATTGCGACCGGCACTTTGTCCTGACGGGCAATTGTTGCGAGCATCTCGCGGCGCAGTTCACGCTTGCCCATCCAGAATGGAGACGCGGAAATATTGAGCACGAAGTTGCCGCCGGCGTTTACCAGCGACTCTACCGGATCCACAGTGTAAAGACGCTTGTTCCAGAAGTGCTTGTCGTTCCACGCATCTTCACAGATGGTGAGCGCCATCTGCTTGCCGCAGAATGGAAACAGCGACTGGCTTTTGGCGGGAGCGAAGTTGCGCATCTCGTCAAAGACGTCGTAGGTAGGCAGCAACATCTTGGACTGGATAAAGGCGATGGCGCCGTCTTTCAATAGCGCCGCAGAATTCATGACGGACTTGCCGGTTTCGGCGTGGGCGGGAGTGACCAGTCCGCAAATGACGGCAATGCCGCGCGTCTCGGCGGCAATGCGCTCCACGGTTTCACGATTGCGGGCCACAAACGACGGACGCTCCACCAGATCGCGCGGCGGATATCCGCAGACGGCAAGTTCGGGGAAGAGGATGAGCCCGGCGCCGGCCGTTCGCGCTTGTTCCGCGAAGGCGATCATCTTGGCGGCGTTGCCGGAAAAATCTCCAACAGTGGGATTAATTTGTCCCAGGGCAATCTTCACTGTTCCAGTGTAAAGGGGCAACGCACCGTGAGCCAAGTGCGGCAGCGCCACGAACCACGTGGGGACAGCCGCCCGCGACTGTCCGGTGGATCGAAGCTCGATGGCGCCTTTCGCGCCCCGGAGGGGCAGCCTGACAGTGGCCCAGCGATTTATCGCTGGGTAGACAGCAAAAGGATCTCCGTCCTGTAGGGACGGCTGAAAAGGTTCCGAGCGTGCCTACGGCACGCGCATCGTCGCACGAAACCACCCGCCACTAAAGTGGCGGGCTACTGTCGAGCGGTCCCTCCGGGACCTTGCAATCTATGCCCGCCCATAGTCGGGTCCCTCACGCCGCGCCCATAGCGGAGCTTTGCTCCGCGGGACAGCGGGGCGCAGCTGTCCCCACGTGGCCTGTGGTGACTCCCGCACGAGCGAGGACGCTCGCGCCTACATTTTTTCTCTAGTTGGGTTGTCGGGAGGACGGGCCGTCCTGGCCGAGTGGGTCCGGCGGCGGACCGCTCATCGGCGCTCTGCCACCGGCGGGTGAAGCAGTGTCTTCTTCTTCGCCAGGGCGGCGCAACGACGGCGCATTCGGTGGACGAACCTCTGGCTCGGATGAACTCGTGGCTACAGTGGTTCCCAGATCAACTTCTTTTTCCGTGTGGACGATTTTCTCGCCATCGACCTTCATGCTCTCAAGTCGCACGACCTCATCACCGACGAGGCGAACAAAATCCACATCCTGGGGCGGCTCGCCATAGATCCACTCTTCGTATTCGACTTCGCCGTCCTTTTCCCTGATCTTCTTCGGCGGACGCCCCTTCGACGCCAGCACCATCTCACGATTCATGCCGACCAGAATCTGGTGCGCCTTGATCGCGTCCCTCAGCTTGGGGGTGAGCGTGTCGAGGTAGGCTTCCACCGACGACTTGGCGTTGAAATCAAACACAGGCCGGAGCAGGTCTTTCAACTCCTGCGGATTCAGTTCCGGCACGTAGCCTTCGAACACCAGATCCACATACGAGCCCCGCGGATTGGCGTTGGAGTCGCTGGGCCCCACCGTGCTCATGCCCATCGAGCCGCCTACCTGGATGTGCTGGTACCACTTCTGCTTTTTGACCGGACCACCGTTGATCTCGAAATGGATGCGATCATTCTTCAGCATGATTGAGCTGATTTGGGCTTGATCGCCGGGCTTGGCCGCAGGTCCCCACATGGCCAGCATGTTCTGCATCTCTTCCCCGTTTGGCGAGAGAGTTCCATTTTTCAGGGTCAGTCCCTTTTTTCCCATCGGAAAGGGCGAGCGGATATAGACCAGTTCGGCGTTGAATGCACGGATCAGATCCATGCGAGTCTGCTTGGACATGCGAGGAGTCTGCTGGGTGCCAGCGCTGGCCGCGACCACGCAGAAGAGAACGACGAACGAGAGAAACGAAACGTAACGTGGGTTCATACGACACCCCGAGCCGGCGATTGCCTTGATTATAGCGCCGTCCGGGATGGACACAACTTGCTTCTTGTAAAATCTGGCGCTCGGAAGTGCAACGTTTCCCACTTGTCGTCGGGTCTCAAGCGGTCCAGACGTGCAATCCGTTGCGGGCAACCTGCAGGGGGAGCACGCGTCCACCGTTGTCACCGATGGCGGTTGCGACCCGGCTGGCAGCACCCTCTTCCACCAGGAAGATGACGCAGCCTCCGCCGCCGGCGCCACAGGCTTTGGCGGCCCGTCCACCGTGCCGCCCGGCAACGCTGATGAGTTTGTCGATGAGCGGAGTGGTAATTCCGGGGGCATTCGTACGGCGCAGCTTCCATTCCTCGCGCAACAGCCGCGCAACCTCGTCCCACTTAGCTTTCGAAAGTGCCTCATGCATGGACCGCGCAATCTCGACGATGCGCTCGAAGTTACGGAATACCCGCTTGTCACCGTTGATGTGTGACTTAAAGACCTCCCAATTGTTGATGCCGGACTGCCGGGGCGCACCAGTGTAAGCCAGCACAAATCGCGATTCGATCTCTTCCGGTGCAATGGTCACCGCTTCGCGGTGAATGCCATCAGCATCAAGATGGATCGCGCTGGCGCCACCGTAAAGCGCCGGATAGTAATCCTGGCATCCTGTCGGCACGCGGATGATCTGGGCCTCGACATTTTGTGCAATCACTCGCATCTGTTCCAGCGTGAGGTTGCGATCAGTAAAGCGGGCCAGTGCAGCCGTGCTGGCAATCATCAGGGCAGACGATCCCGAGATGCCGGCGCCCGCGGGAGACTCGGAGTCCGTCTCCATAAGCAGCCCTTCCTTGGGCGCGAAAAATTGAAGCAGCCTCGCCGCCAGCGGAAGGCGAAAGCGGGTGGTTTTGCGCAGAGCCTCGAAGCTGGAAAATTCTTCCTCGCGCTTCGTATCCACCGAGCGCAGGTGAATTCGCTTCCCTTTCAGCGGAGTGATTCTACAGGTGGTGAGGATGTTGACTGCGAAGTTTACCGTCAGGGCACCAGAATGGAACAGATACAACGGCCACAGATCGATGGTGCCTCCGGCCAGATCGGCGCGGCAGGGAGCCTGCGCAATAATGCTGGGTCCGCTGGCCGCGTACATGGTTTTTCGCATGCTGTGGTTTTACCACGGCATGGCGGGATAGCTAGACACACCAAAGATGCGGGCGAGACCCCTTCTTTGGTCACAGCAGCCTTGCCATATGACCTGAATCTGGTGCAATTCCTTCGTTGACAAGCAGGATGGTTTGCCGCACACTCGGCCTAGGTGAGCGTCGCCGAAAGGCCAGGCGGCCATCACAGTCGGTATCGGGTTGTAAAAATGGCTCCTCTCCCTCCCCTAACTCCAAAACCTCCCGAATCCTCGGGAGCGAGAGTCCGTGCGCGCACTCGTCCCGAAGCCCCCGACGACACCATCTGGCAGTCCGATGCAGCCCTGATTTTCGTCAAGCTGCGAAAGATGATTGCGTCCGACACGCAATCCACCGAAACCATCCTGGGCACGATTGCAGTCGCGGCCCATGCCTTGACCGGAGGGACCGGGGCCGCCGTCGCCATGCCTCGAGACGGGGTTGTGGTCTGCGTTGGCCGAAGCGGCGAGACTGCACCGGAACTCGGTGACCGTCTTAACGTGGACTCTGGAATCTCAGGCGAATGCCTGCGCACCGGCGTGATCATGCGTTGCGATGACGCCAGCCGCGACTTTCACGTCGATGCCGAGGTCTGCCGACAGTTGGGATTACAGTCCATCGCTGTGGTGCCTCTACGCGGGCAGTATGGCAGAGTGGGTGTGCTCGAGGCGTTCTCCACCGAGTCCTACGCCTTTAACGAAGACAAGATGGAGATCCTGGGGCGGCTGGCGGGCTTGGCAGAAGCTGCCTGGGCCCGCGGCGCAGTCACAGAAGCTCCTGCCGCCAAAGATAATCAGGCCACGACTGAAATCGCCGCCGTTGTCGACACCGTACCAGAACCGGAACCGAGTGCCGATTTTCTTCCCGCGATTGCTCCAGCCGACGCTCCTTTTCCGGCGATTACGCCGGCTGAAGCTCCGTCGGCGACCGCCGTCCCTCTGGATCAGGTAAGAGAGGTATTGGCGACGCACGAGAATTCTGGCGCGCACAAGCAGTGGCGCATCGCCGCCATAGTTGCCGGCGTCCTCCTCGCCGTGGTCCTGTTGTCGGTTTACGGCTGGCGGGAGTGGTACAAGGCTAGTGTCACCTCGCGAACCACCCGGCCTGCGGCCAGCGCGTCGAGCGCCCCTCCAGAAGGTGGAATCATCAACCCTGCATCCGGACCAGCCAGGACATTTACAGTGAGGAGTCCAGCAGCGCGAGCCGGCCAATCTGCTGCGGCGCATTCGTCGAAAACCACGGAAACGGCGCCATTTCCCGATGAAGTAGTTCACCGGCAGTTTCCGGCCGCTGATCGCGGCATTGCCAACGGCGATTCGCGGTCGAACTCTGCTCTCAACACGGACGAACCTCCGGTGGTAGAGGCATCGAGTGCTACCCCTCCTGCTCTGGGGAATGCCCTGGAAACGGCACCCGCGCTGCCCAAGCTGGGCGCTCCGATCTCCCAGGGCATAGCGGGCGGTGCGCTCATTCGTAGAGTGCAGCCGGTCTATCCTGCCGATGCGCGGCGTATGCACGTTGAAGGCAGCGTGGTAATCGACGCCGTTGTGACTGTGGACGGGCAGGTGGACCAGTTGCAACTCGTCAGCGGAGATCCCCGGCTGGCGCCGGCAGCATTGGATGCGGTCCGCCAGTGGCGATACACACCGTATTCCCTGAACGGCAAACCCATCCCGAAACAAACCAGGATTACGATCAGCTTCATCGCGCCGCAGTAAAAGGAATTGTACTTCGGTATTTAGGTAAGATTCAGGGCGCGCCGCACCGAACCGCGTTCCTGCTGAATTTTTTCCTGCAGCAGGGTGATGGCGTAAATCAATTGTTCAGGCCGCGGCGGGCAGCCGGGAACATAGACGTCCACTGGTATGACCTGATTCACGCTCTGGACCAAAGCGTAGTTATTGAATACGCCGCCGGAAGTCGCGCAGGCTCCCATCGAGATCACCCATTTGGGTTCGGGCATCTGCTCCCAGAGTTGACGTATCACGGGGGCCATCTTGTTGGAGACCCGGCCGGCGATGATGATGAGATCGGACTGCCGCGGTGACGGCCGGAATACTTCGGCGCCAAAGCGCGCAATATCAAAGCGTGACGCGCCCATTGACATCATTTCGATGGCGCAGCAAGCCAGGCCGAAAGTCAGCGGCCAGATGGAATTCTTGCGCATCCAATTGACAGCCGAGTCCAGCGTGGTCAGAACTACACCCTCCGGCGTAGGGTTGCCGAAAGTGAGTTCTTTCACTACTTTTTTGCCGTTCTCGGTTGTTGTGTAAGGGCCGAAGCTAAGTCCGTCTGACATAACGAATTTATTGTAAACCACGCGAGGACACTGCGGAGGATCTCGTGCCTTCCCTGCCCGATAACGGAATGGTTCACCTGAGCAGTCCCTATTCGTTTAGAGAAACCATCGAGCGGCTGGAGTCTTTGTTGAAGGCCCAGAATCTGACTGAATTCTGCCGCATCGATCACAGTGGCGAAGCTGAAAAAGCCGGATTGAAGATGAACCCCACGCAAGTGGTCATCTTCGGAAGTCCCAAAGGCGGTACACCGCTGATGATCGCAGCTCCTACGCTTGCAATCGATCTTCCGCTGAAGGCGTTGATTTGGCAGGATGGAGGCAGCAAGGTTTGGGTCTCCTACAACAGCGCCGAGTATCTCAAACGGAGGCACAATGTCCCCGATGAACTGGTGAAGAACATTGCTGGGATCGGGCCCCTGCTGCAAAAAGTTGTAGGATAGTTGGGCAATTATGTTTCCAAATCATGAGGAGAAAGCAAATGGCTGAGTCGAAGTCTGCTGAGAACGAAAAGGACGTTTCACGCGATCGCCTGGCGGAGTTGTTAAATGAAGACCTATCTCGCGAATATCAGGCCATCATTGGCTACGTCGTTTATTCGCAGGTGCTCAAGGGCGCCGAGTTTATGAACATTGCGGACCAGCTCGCGATCCACGCCAAGCAGGAGTTGGACCACGCGCTGATCATTTCGCGCCAGATCGACTACCTGGGCAAAATGCCCACGGTCACTCCTCTGCCGGTCAAGACTTCGGAAAATGCAAAAGACATGCTGCGTTTCGATCTCGACAACGAAAACGAGACCATCAAGAATTATCGTGAGCGCATCGGGCAGTGCGAAGCCCTGGGAGAATTCGCCTTGGCAGAGCAGATTCGGCAGATCCTGGTGGAAGAACAAGATCATCAGATCGATCTGGCCACCGCCCTCGGAGTAGAAGTCCCCGACGTCGGACGAGGCCGCGGCAAACGCAGGTAGGTTTTCCGGCTCACGTAGGGGCGGACGCCCTCGTCCGCCCAGTCGAGTGAAGCTCGACGGTTTCGGATACATGGCACGACAAGCGGAGCTTCGCTCCGCCGGGGCGGACGAGGGCGAACGCCCCTACGCAGTTCACGATAAATTAAGCAGACGGAAAAGCTTTGCTGCGGAACTGAGCGCTCAGGCGCGACAGTTGTTGACGATCTTCAGATTTATCGGAAAGAAATTCGACCCCGTATAGGTAAACGCTGCGGTTCCGGACTTTTCCGCGAACCCTGACCGCTTCGTTGCTATTAGGGTTTTTGAACTCGACATTGACATGGCTGCCCACCGGTAGGTTGGCGGCGGCAAAAAGGCAAATACCACCCTCACTGAAGTGGACACCGCGTCCGTTTACCACGGTCTTGTCAGGAGCCTGATCGACCACGACGCGCACGGATGCCTTAAACGGATAACGCTGCCAGCGCCGGCGATTTGCTTGCTGCTCCATCCCGTCTCAACTTCCTGAAATCTATTGGCTAGCAGTGTTCCTCGATTGAAAACACCGCGTCCCTGTGGTTCGCCAGTTTCAAAAGTAGTGCAGTGTGATGATTCTCGAAAGTTACTGTGGTACAGCCAAGGATAGAGCGCTGGTAACCCGCCCGCAAAAGCATCACAAATTTCATCGTCGATGGATGTCGCTTTTTGCGAAACGGGAAGGGCACGAGTTCACTCGTGCCACACGAAGGCTGAATCGTTGCGGCTTCAAGCCGCTGAGGTCTGCCTTGTGACGGCAGGATGAGGTTGGATACTTCTTGTTGGTGCGCAGAGCTGAAAAAGCGAACCGCAGTGGCTAAAGCCACACTTGCCCTCGACTAGATTGGCACGACTGAAGTCGTGCCCTTCCCGCTTCGCGAACGTGGGTTGCGAAACGGTATGAGTGAGATTCGCCTCTACGGATTCAGCACTACTTTCCCAAACATCTGGCTCTTCTCGAGGTATTCATGCGCGGCGCGAATTTCGTTCAAAGGGAAAACCCGGTCCACTACTGGCTTCAATCGTCCCGCAAAGATATGGCCCAGTACTTCGTGCAATTCCGACATCGTCCCCATGTATGACCCCAAGAGGGAAAGCTGGCGTGAAAACAAAAAGCGCAGATCGATGTTGGTCTCAAATCCGGTGGTGGCTCCGCAGGTGACTAGAGTCCCGCCAGGTTTGAGACTCTTTACGCTTTCGCCCCAGGTAGCGACGCCGACGTGCTCGATAACAATGTCCACGCCTTCTTTGTTGGTTAGCTTGCGCACTTCCTCGACAATTTTCTGCTGATAGTGATTGATGCCATGGTCGGCACCGAGGGCCAGAGCCTTTTCCAGTTTCGTCTCATTACCGGCCGTGGTGATGACGCGGGCGTGGAACAGTTTGGCGATCTGAATGGCAGCGATGCCTACACCGGAACCGGCGCCCAGCACCAGCACGGTCTGTCCCGGACGAATTCGCCCTCGTTCCACCAGCATGTGCCATGCGGTGGTGAACACCAGCGGCACGCTGGCGGCCTGATTAAAGTCGAGATCGTCGGGGATCGGGATCACATTCACAGCGGGTACGGCGATCAGCTCACAATTCCCGCCGTCGACGCGGTTCCCGAGGACAGTAAACTCGACACACTGGTTCTGTAGCCCGGCTACGCATTTGGCGCAGTGGTTGCAAAAATGCATCGGCGCCAGAAGGACTCTCTGGCCGGGATTGAAGCCAGTAACGTACTCGCCGACCTCGGCGATCTCTCCGGCGATGTCAGCGCCGAGGATACGCGGCAAATTCACTCCCGGCAGCCCCTTGCGAATCCACAAATCGATGTGATTCAGGGCGCAGGCTTTTACGCGGACCAGCACCTGGTCCTGGCGCAGTTTGGGGTCTGGGATGTCCTCATAGCGCAGAACCTCCGGACCACCGAATTCATGGATGCGAACGGCTTTCATCGATCCCTCCGACGGAGATCAAACTAGCATATTAGGGATATCAGGACTCCTCTCCCTTGAGACGCCTTTCCCGTGATTGACTTACCCTGTTAACCGACTGATAATCAGCGGCGATGGACATCTACGAGGAGATCGTCAAGCTGCGGCAGGAGGGGCGCCGGGGAGCCGTAGCGACCATCGTCAACGTGCGTGGCTCGATTCCCTCGTTTGAAACCGCCAAAATGCTGGTACGCGACGATGGCTCCATCGTGGGAACGATTGGCGGGGGCTGCGTTGAGGCCGAAATATGGCAGGCTGCCCGCGAAGTCATGGAAAGCGAGAAGCCCCGCACACTGACTTTCAACCTCAATCAGGACCCCAAGTACGACAGCGGACTGGTCTGCGGTGGCACCCTCGACGTCTTCGTTGAACCCGTGCTACCTCCAGCGTCACTTTATATTTTTGGTGCAGGCCATGTATCGATAAACCTTTACAAGATCGCCGGAAACGCAGGTTTCGATGTCACGGTAGTCGACGACCGTGAGACTTACGCCAATCGCGAACGGTTTCCCAACGCCAAAGAAGTTATCGCTGAGGATTTCGATAAGGCCTTGGCCCGCCTCGCACCGAGCGAATCTTCCTACCTCGTAATCGTTACCCGCGGACATCGCGACGATATGCGGGTGTTGCGCTGGGCGGTGCAGACCCCGGCGCGGTACGTGGGAATGATCGGCTCCAAGCGCAAGACCATCACCATTTTTCAGGAGCTCACCAAGGAAGGTCTTGCACCCGAACTTTTCGAGCGCGTTCATGCCCCGGTCGGACTCGATATCGGCGCGATTACTCCTGAAGAAATCGCTGTGGCAATTACGGCCGAACTCATCGCCGCCCGCCGCAACGTCGAGCGCGCTTTGCCGCACATGAGTTGGTTTCATTCGCGCAAGCGCGACGTGGATGCTTCCAAGGCCAAAGCATCGGAAGAATCAGAAGAAGAGGTATAGAGGATCTGGCCGCCGAACGCTCCTCCAATTCCCGGAATCTCGGCAACGTCTTTTGCCGCACTCGCGATTCATACGCCAGACATCAAAGTTTGTTATCTTCCCTACATGAGCCGGGCGCCCAGCTGGTGCGGAGTTATCCTTGCGGCAGGCGAGTCGTCGCGAATGGGATCGGATAAAGCTCTGCTGCCCTGGCCTCCAGCAACAAAGGATTTGGCAACTTCCGGCGAGACTTTCTTGTCAGCCGCGATTCGCTCTTTAAGTTCGGCTACCGATCAGGTGGTCGTTGTCGTCGGTAATAACCAGACTCAACTGGCTCCGGTGATCTATGCGGCTGGCGGTTCTCTGGTACGAAACCCCGCCCCCGAGGGTGGGCAGTTCAGTTCACTGCGAGTGGGATTGCAGGCAGTTCTGGACCTGGGCCGTGACGCTGCGATGATCACACTGGTAGATCGTCCTCCGGTCGGGACCGCAGTGCTGGGCCGGCTCCGGGTCGCGTTTGAAGCTGCGCCGTCCGAAGTATGGGCGGTCGTGCCCGAATACGATGGACGACATGGACATCCATTTCTCGCAGGCCGCGAAATGATCGAAGTGTTCCTTAAGGCTCCGGCAACAGCAACCGCGAGAGACGTGGAACATCAGAACCAGCAACATCTGCAATACGTTCCGGTGGACGACCTACACGCCGTCATAAATGTGAATACGCCGGAGGAGTACGCAGCGCTCTTGAATCCTCAAACCAGGTAATCCCTTCCAAACGAATGAATCCCGAAAACGCGAAATCGACTTCCCTGTCCGCAGCCGCTGAGTTCAAACAATCAGTCCTGCAACTGCAGCCCCGGCTAGCCGTCTTCGATTGTGACGGCACTCTCTGGTCGGGTGACGCCGGGTTCGGCTTTTTTGATTGGGAACTGAAACGCGGCCTGGTCGCGGACGACGTTGTGCGCTGGGCGCGGGCCCGCTACGAAGATTATCTGGCCGGCAATGTCAGCGAAGATGACATGTGCGCCGAAATGGTGACCATCAACCGCGGACTGCCTGTAGCCGAAGTAAAGCGCGCCGCGGCGGACTTTTTCGAAGAGGAAATGACCGATGGTTTTTTCCCCGACATAAAAGATCTCGTTTCCGAGTTGCACAAAACCGGATGCGAGATTTGGGCGGTCTCGTCCACCAGCGAATGGGTCATTCAGGCCGGCATGAAGCATTTCGAAATTGCCCCAGGCCGAATTCTGGCCGCCGCTGTTGCCGTTGAGGATGGCAAGGTCACTGACAAAGTGATCCGCGTGCCTAGTGGTAAAGGCAAGCCGCTGGCCATCCGCGAAGTAATCGGCCGAACCCCCGATGCCGTTTTCGGAAACTCCGTCTGGGACGCAGACATGCTGGCCATCGCACGCCATCCCTTTGCCATCAATCCTACGGCGGAATTGCTGGTGATTGCGACGGAACGCAAATGGCCGGTTTATCGGCCTTAGACAATTTCCTACTCAAGTGACTTCAGGCGAGTGCCCGCCTGGTTGATCGATAGCCCCTTCTTCCCCCAACAGGAATCTTCCAAAGATTAAGTTCCATTGCATCTTGCCGATAGCAGCAATGTTGCGCCTATCGATGGGTCTCTAAATGCGTCCGCTTACAACGAATTCGATACCGACGCTTGCGGCCGCTACTCTGGCAGCGATAGGAACCGGGGTCATGGTGGGCTGGGCCTTGGATATTGAGCGTTTGATGACTGTTTTTCCTGGATTGGTCCGAATGAAACCCAATACCAGTTTGGGATTTCTGTTGGCCGCGTTCGCTTTGTATTCCGCCTCCCAACAAAGGTTCAGCCGAGTGCAAGCCGGTTGTGCGGCCTTTATCGCATTCCTGGGAATGCTCTCCGTAGTTCAATTCTTATGGAACATCGATCTGGGCATCGATCAATTGCTGTTCCGTGATCCAGTGCCTTCTCCCTTTCCGGGCAGAATGGCTCAGATCACGTCCGTCAATTTTGTTTTGACCGGCGCAATGCTTTTTCCGTTTCGCTCACGGCGGGGTCAAAAACTTGGGGATGGACTGGCTCTGCTGGTTTGCTCCGGCGCTGGCTTTGCCATCGTCGGCTACCTTTATGGAGTTCCGCTGCTCTATGGATCGATCCACTACACGGCCATGGCCATCCATACGGGCGTTGCCTTTGTGGTGGTCTCCGTGGGATTTCTGTTCATCAGTAAACCTCACGGCCTGGTAAGAATTTTCCGGGCGCAAACCGCCGGAGGACTGGTAGCGAGGCGTCTGATACCGGCAGCTATTTTCATCCCGATCATGGCAGGAGCCGTTTTCTGCCGGTTTAATTTCGGGCAGCTTCGTTTGGGTATCGCGTGCATCGTGGTCTGCAATCTGTTGTCGTTCGTGGCTGCAATCTGGACCCTCGCGCGTACGCTGGACAAATCCGAGATGGAACGGGGCGTGGCGCAACATGCTTCCGAAATTGACGCGTTGACCGGAATCCATAATCGGCGATATCTCGACCAACGGCTGCGAGAGGAGATTCGACGTTCAGTCAGGCATTCGCGGCTTTTGTGCCTGATTCTGTTCGACATCGATCACTTTAAAGCTCTCAATGACCGCTTTGGGCACATCGCCGGGGACGAAGTGCTCAGAACAATTTCCCAGGCTTGCGCCGCAAACCTTCGCGCCAGCGACGTGATTTGTCGCTATGGAGGGGAGGAATTCGCCATCATCGCACCCGAAACCCGCGGGGAAGACGCGATGGTGCTGGCGAAAAAGCTTCGAACGCTGGTAGTGCTTCTTCACTTCGAGAAAGCCCCAGTACAGATCACGATCAGCCTGGGCGTGGTCGAGATCGGCGGCAGCTCGGTTTCTCCGGAGGCCACGATTGCAGCCGCTGACGAGGCGCTGTATGCGGCCAAGAAGCAAGGCCGGAATCGCGAATGCCTGTACGGGGAAGTGGAAGCCCTGGTCTAGGGTTCTACAAATTCTTAAGAACGGCAGCCAGCGTGTCCAGCGCGAGATGGCTGGCATGCGCCGAGGCCTGCGGCAGACCGCCTATTGCCTGCACCAGTTCTTCCCGCCGCAACTGACGGGCTTCCCCGATTGTTCGTCCCTGCACCAGTTCTGTCAGCAGCGAGGCGCAGGCCATGGCGGAAACACATCCCTGGGCGAGGAATCGTATCTCTTCGATGCGGTCGCCCCGGATACGCAGAGTGAGTTTCAGTACGTCGCCGCAAGCCGGGTTTTCGATCTGCGCGGAGGCGTCCGCTTTAGCCACTTCGCCGGCGTTGCGCGGATGCTCGAAGTGATCGAAGATCTGGGCTGAGTACATCGAAAGATTGTAAAGTAACCCATGAACCACCGAAGACACAGGGGAAAACGTAATTAAATCCAACGTAGGCTGCTGCTCCTCTGTGTCCCCCGTGGCTCATAACTAATCGACCCTCAAATCGAGTCATCGAAATCCACTTCGATCGGTTCGATCAGCGGAATCAGCCAGCTCAGAAGCTTTTGATGTACGGGGTGGGGTCCATAGGCATCCAACGCGGCCTGGTCGGCGAACTTCATCACCCCTCCGAGTTCATAGCCCTGTCCGCGCGGAGAAACGTTGAGTCCGACTGAAGTTTCCAGCAAACCGGGAATTCGGCCTTGCAGCTTGCGTATTTCGGTAACGATGTCCTGCTTCTGCTCGTCCGTGACGCCCGGCTTCCAGCGAAATGCAAACATGTGAATGAACATGATGGCGTGAAATCCTCCGCGAGATTGTACCGGGTGATCGACGATTGTGTAAAAATCCCGCGATCAAACAAGCGGAATGGCTCGTCACAGGTTCGGAACTGTACGATGGACTCTATGACGTCGGACAATACGGCGCAGAGAGTAGTGTGCCTGCAGCCCAGCGCTACGGTCATCCTGAACGCGATTGGCAGATTGGACCGGATCGTGGCCTGCACCAAGTATTGTGCCGACGTGTGCCCCGAGGTCAAGGATAGCGGGCGTCTGATCATTGCCGATTCGTGGACTGCCCAGAGCCAGCAAATACTCGAGGCGCGTCCCGACCTGGTGATCGCCGCTGTTCCTTACCAGGAGAAAGCGGTGGTGGAAATACTGAAAGCGGGAATCCGTTTCCTCGGACTGGCGCCAAAAACACTGGCGGATATTTACATCGACATCGCAACCATTGCCGGGTGCGTCGGCGCCAGCGAGCGTGGACAAGTTGTGATTGCCGAGATGAAACAAGAGATCGAGAGCATCCGCCCTCGAGTGCTCGATTCGCACGAGAATGGTCAGAAACGGCCTCTCGTCTTCTGCGAGGAGTGGGGCAAACCGCTGATTGCATCGCAACGCTGGGTGGCAGAGCTGGTCGATGCGGCAGGTGGGGATTTCATGGGCGAGCCCGGAGCCCACGCCTCAGCGGAATCTGTGCTGGCGCAGAACCCGGACGTCATCGTGGCTGCCTGGTGTGGCGCCGGCGATCGTGTGCCGCTCAAGAAGATTGTGCACGACCGCGGATGGGAACACATACGCGCAGTGCAGGATGGACGTGTTTATTGCGTCCGCGACGAACTGCTGAATACTCCCGCGCCTACACTGATTCAGGGACTGAGGGCATTGGCTGCGGCGATTCGTCCTGGTTCTTTTCCACAACCCGAGGGGCTAAGATGTATTACTGACTAACCGATCCACCTTATGCCTCCTGGCTCTATCGCCGAAGTCAAAAACGAAATTGACCGCACGAATCAGGCGGCGGGTTCGGTGGAAGATTTCATGTGGGAGACGGTAAAGCTCCTGCATGACCGGATGCTCAAATACAACTGGGTTGGCTTCTACATGCTGGATGATAAATCGCCCAGTTCCCAACCGCGCATGCTGGCTCTGGGACCGTTTCAGGGAGCCATGACGCCGCACACCCGCATCCCTCTGAACCAGGGTATTTGCGGCGCGGCCGCCACCACGGGCAAAACCATCGTGGTGGACGATGTGAACCTCGACAA
This sequence comes from Terriglobia bacterium, assembly GCA_963741105.1. Taxonomy (GTDB): domain Bacteria; phylum Acidobacteriota; class Terriglobia; order Terriglobales; family Acidobacteriaceae; genus JAIQFF01. Next base: position 177,002 of record CAVUGT010000019.1, on the reverse strand, counting down.
TCGTTACCTCGCCTGCTCGACCGAAACCAAATCTGAAATCGTCGTGCCGATTTTCGTCCGCGGCAAAGTAGTTGGGGAACTCGATATCGACAGCCATTTCCCCGCAGCGTTCGGCGACGAAGACCGCAAACTGGTGGAATATTGCGCCTCCCTGGTGGGCAAGCAACTGGAAAAGCTGCCCGGATGATCGAAAAGCGGCCCCGATGAAAAGCAGCAAAGACCAGGCTAGCGCCAGTCAATCCCAATCCTCGCGCGGCCCTCACCGCCGCCCGCCTCCGTCGATGAAGCAAGTCGTAGCCGCGTTGATCTTCAAAGACAATCTCGTCCTCGCGTGCCAGCGCACGAGGCATCAGACGATGCCGCTGAAGTGGGAGTTCCCCGGAGGGAAGATCGAGGAAGGCGAGCAGCCGCGCGACGCGCTTCGCCGTGAACTGGAAGAAGAACTCGGAATCGACGCGACAATCGGCGATGAGGTCGCACGCATCCGTCACGAGTATAAGAGCGGGTCTGCGGTGGAATTGCGCTTTTACGCCGTACGCGAGTACAAAGGCGAACTCGAGAACAGGATCTTCAAGGATATGCGATGGTCCAAGCCATCCGAGTTGCCGTCACTCGATTTCTTGGAAGCCGACCTGCAATTGGTAAGGGAGCTAGCTGAAGGACGAATAACCTAATTGTCTTGGTCGTCATTTTTCAACGGCTTGTCATCCGCTCCGCAACGTCCAGAACCACGCCAGGGTCAGCCCGACCATGATGACCGTCGTCGCCCAGGCTATAACGTTGTAGAGCGGTGAACTCACGTATTCCCCCATTATTTCTTTCTTGTTCACCAGCAAAAGCATGAAGACGAGAACAAAGGGCAGCACCACGCCATTCACCACCTGGGACAGAATGGAGATCTTCACCAGCGGAATATTCGGCAGAAGAATTACACCCGCCCCAGCCACAATCAGGATCGTGTACAGCCAGTAAAAAACCGGTGCCTCGCTGAATCGCTTCCCTACTCCCGACTCGAATCCCAGGCCTTCACAAACTGCGTAGGCAGTGGAGAGCGGCAGAATCGATGCAGCAAATAGCGAAGCGTTGAACAATCCCATGGCGAAAAGTATGTAAGCGTAGTCGCCCGCCAGGGGATGTAATGCCTGTGCCGCGTCCTTGGCGTCGCTGATGTTGTGGTAGCCATGCACGTAGAGCGTGGACGCGCAAGCCACGATGATGAACCAGGCCACGATATCGGTAAAGACACAGCCAGTCACGACATCGAGTCGGGACGCTTTGTACTGCCGCTTAGTCACACCTTTTTCGACGATGGAAGCCTGCAGGTAAAACTGCATCCAGGGAGCGATCGTCGTACCGACCACGCCGATCACCATGTAGAGGTAGTCCTGGCGCAGAAACATTTCTTTGTGCGGAGGCACGATGGTGGCCTCAAGAGCCTCCAGCCACGCGGGCTTGGCGAGAAATCCGGCGACGATGTAGGTGAGATAGAAAAAAGAAGCGGCCAGAAACACTTTCTCCACCGTCTTGTACTGGCCTTTCACTACGATCAGCCAGACGATGACGGCGCAGATAGGAACGGTGTAGTACTTGTTGAGACCGAAGAGTTCCAGGCTTCCAGCGATACCCGCAAACTCCGTAACCACGTTTCCAAAGTTGACGATGATCAATCCGATCATCATGAAAAACGTGATACGAAATCCAAATTCCTCGCGGATGAGATCGCTCAAGCCTTTGCCGGTCACGGCGCCCATGCGGGCGGCAATCTCCTGTACCACGATTAGCGCCACCGTGATGGGGATCATGGTCCACAACAGCATGTGCCCGAACTGGGCTCCGGCTGCGGAATAGGTCCAGATGCCTCCCGCGTCGTTGTCCACGTTCGCTGTAATAAAGCCGGGGCCGACGACCGCGAAGAAGATCAGAAGCCGGATTTTCTGGCGTTTCAGGAAATTCTTCATGCGTAGCCCAGAGATTGCTCAAGTGACCGATTAGCATAAATGGACTGAAGAAATCTGGATAGCTCAAATCGCTTATGTAGGGCGGGTGCCCTCGCCCGCCGCCTTTGAATTGTTTTGATTTTCAGTGTTTGTTACGGATTTCTAACAAAAAATCCGAGGCGAAATCGGCGGACAGAAGGGTCGGCCCCACACAGGCTTATAGCTTGGCCCTCAGCAGGCTGATGATGTCGTCAGAGGTGATGACCCCGGTCAGCTTCTTGTTGTCATCCACGACAGGCAGGGTTGAGAGGTTGTACTTATCGAACAACTCCGCGACTTCTTTCTCTTTCGCTCCGGAATGGGTCGAGATTAAAGGCTCCATGGTCAGCGAAAGCATGGCAGTATCTGGCGTCGCCAGCACGATCTTCGACAGGGGCACCGCGCCGGCCAGAGTGCCGTGCGAATCCACCAGATATATCGTGCTCACGGTTTCAACTCCACCTTCGAAATGCCGCAAGGCCTCGATGCCATCGCTCACCGTGGCGCTCACGTTGACCGCCAGGTATTCGGTATTCATCCTGCCGGCAGCGGTGTTTTCCTTGAACTCCAGGAGTTCGACCATTTCCTTGCGTTCCTGGGGTTCCATCTCTAGCAGAATTTCCGAAGTGCGCTCTTCGGCTAGATCGGCCAGTAGGTCGGCGGCCGCGTCCGGTTCCATTTCTTCGACGATTTCGGCTGCGCGTTCCGAATCGAGAGATTCGAGAATTGCCTTCTGGACTTTGGGTTCGACTTCTTCCAGGGCCCCCGCCGCGACGTCCTCGTTCAGGGTTTGGAATACAGCCTCACGCTCGTCGGGAGCCAGGTCCTCGACGATATCGGCAATATCAGCGGGATGTAGCTTGGCCAACCGATCGTGGGAAATTTTGAGTTTTACGCGCCGCGCGGGATCGGTTTCGATGAGGTCAACAAAATCCCATGGAATAGTTCGTGGAGGGATTTGCCGCAACAGGGCGCGCAACGCTACCAGTGGGACCATCCCCTGCAGCAACCGGCGCACCGCGCCGCGAGGACCGACATCGACCGAGCCCACTCTCAATACGGGACGATTTGCGACTGATTCCTGCAGGAGATCGAGATCGTTTACGCGGACGACTTTTCTTCCGAAAACATCAATGACCTGTTGATCAAGCAGATCGCGGCCCAGGAGGAGCATCCCTTCCGAACCGTCGCTCGACACCCAGTTAGCCGTGGACGTATCACAGCGGACACCGCCGTTGATCGAGGTCACACAACCAAAAGGCACCAGACGGTCGCCCTGTGAGGTTCTGACGATGAGAACCGCAACTTTGGCGCGGTCCTCCTGCGGGACCAGCGCCACTTCGCGCACCCTTCCGCATCGGCTTCCGGTTGTGTCAAACACCGGCGTGCCCAGCAGTTCGGTAAGCGCAAAGTTCAGCATGTCTCCGAGAATACTCAACTGAAGAGCAAGAATCCACCTCAGGTTTGGATCTCCGTCTCTTTAGTTACATGGCCTCCCAAAAGCTACATTTCCGGGCTGCCGCTCCAGTGGGTTTCTTGGCGTCCTTTGCGGTATTCTTTGCGAACTTTGCGGTAAAGGGTTTGGTGTACTCAATTGTCCAAGACTTAAACCGCAAAGGGCGCGAAGCAACCGCAAACGGGCTGGCCCGGACGCCCAAATCGAGCACCGCGTTGACATTTCCGAAGCGGAAGGGCAAACTACCGCATTCGCTGTAAGCGTGTGTTCCGGGCCACGTCTAGCTGAAGGCAGCGGCCGGGAGCACGAGCAGCGAAGATTTCAGGACTCATTAGCCGTGCTCTTACAATTTTTGCCATGACCGAACAACGGGTCTCCTATACGTTGGATTCGACGCTGGAGACCGTCGACAGCGCCGAGCAGGCAGCCAGCCGGATTGCAACCGAAGCGGGCTTCGACGACGAAGAGGTCATGCGGATCGCCATGGCGGTTCGCGAGGCCGCGGTCAATGCGGTTCTCCATGGCAATGCTTATGATCCCGGGAAAAAGGTCAGCCTGGCTTTTGAGCAGACCGGCGGAAACCTGGTGATCACCATCCGGGACCAGGGCAAAGGGCTGGATCCGGACAAGATTCCCGACCCCCTGGCGCCGGAAAATCTTTTGAAGACGTCAGGCAGGGGCATTTTTCTTATACGTTCGTTCATGGACGAGGTGGTCATCAGCCCCTCCCAGACGGGCACCGAAATTAAACTTGTCAAACACGTCCACGGTCCAGCCGAGGGCGCTAAGGAGGCTTCCCAGTGAGCATGAAGACCAGTACACGCCAGGTGAACGGCGTCACCATCGTGGATTGCAGCGGCCGCATCACTCTCGGCGAAGGCAGCGTGATTTTGAAGGATGTAGTGCGCGAACTGCTTTCCAAGGGGCAGAAGAAGATCCTGCTCAACCTCGGAGATGTGAACTACATCGACAGCTCGGGTATCGGCGAGTTGGTTAGCGCCTTCACTACCGTGCGCAACCAGGGCGGCGAACTCAAACTGCTGAACTTGACCAAGAAGGTCCACGACCTGCTGCAGATCACCAAGCTCTACACCGTCTTCGACGTGAAAGACGACGAAGCAGCCGCAGTCAAGTCGTTTACCTAAACTTCCCTTCTAGTTGATTTCCTGGCGAGGGCCGGTATCTGTCCGGCCCAAAGCTATTTCTATTTCGGGAATTTTCCAGATTTCTTTTACCTGCGTTCGCCTGCCGGTCGTCTCTCAGTCTTACAATCCAACCCATCGCCCATGTCCTGTCATCCCGAGCGCCGCTCCGAGCCGTGCCAGCGCGGTGAGGACAAGTCCAGGGATCTTGTGTTACCTGCCAGTTCGCCGAATGCAGTCGTAGCCAAATACCTGCTGCTGGCAGCGATCATCTTGCTCACTACCTATGCCTGGTCCGATTGCATCGCCGTGCCAGAAGCCAAAAAACATATAGGCGAGGTCAAGTGCGTTACTGGTGTGGTCGTACGGGTAAAGCAGGGTGCACGCGGCGTTCACTTCCTAGACTTCTGCGACGATTTTCGTTTATGTCCGTTTACAGTCGTGATCTTTCCCCGCGATTTGAAAAGCGTTGGCGACGTACGGCAACTGCAGGGAAGATTGGTCGAAATCCACGGCCAGGTGAAAGAGTATGACGGGCGGGCCGAGATCATCCTCGAAGAATACCGGCAGTTGAGCGGTGCCGGAGCGAGAATTCCTCCGCTGCCCAAGAATTACGACGTGGAGAAAAAAGGCCGCTACAGCGCCGGAACCTTCAGCCATCCCAAAGCCAAGCGCAAGACCACCAAGCGACAACCGGCGGAAGTAGTCACGCAGGCGCCAGAAGATCCGGAGCAGTAGTAGCGCCGGCGCTAACCCAAGGCGCGAGTTGCTCGTACTAATTTAGCCACTCTATCCTCTGGCACAACGAATCGCCTGTACTCACTATCTCCAGAAGTTCCCATCGAAACGTTCTTGCCACGATATTTCATTGGACTTTCGACAGGCGTTCTCAACCCGGCGTGGATCTCCCGGACACCCGTTTTCTCAAGGACAAGCTGGACATTCTGATCGTCGATTCCGCCACCGGCCATGATGACCACGCGTCCATTCGCGCGATCGACAAGACTACGCAGCATCGCACTCCCTTCGACAGCCGTTTGCGCTCCGCCAGAAGTCAGAATCCGGTCGGCGCCGGCTTCCACCACTTGCTCCAGAGACCGGCCAAGATCGGCCGACATATCGAACGCCCGGTGGTAGGTGGTCTGAAGCGGTCTCGCCACATCGACTAACTGACGCGTCCTCTGAACGTCGAGATTCGCATCCGTGTCGAGCAGTCCGAACACGACACCATCAGCGCCCAGTTGTTTCGCCATCAGCACATCTCGACGCATGACGTCGAACTCGTCGTCACTGTAAAAGAAATCACCGCCTCGCGGACGAATCATCACGTGCAAGGCGATCGAGATTTTCTTTCGCGCGGTTGCGATCAGACCCGCGCTCGGGGTAATTCCCCCTTCGAGAAGGTCGCTGCACAATTCCACTCGCTTCGCTCCGCCACGCTCGGCGGCAATCGCTGACTCGAGCGAGTCGACACAGATTTCGACCGCGATTTTTTTCGTGTCCAAAGGGAGTTAGTCCGCAACAGATATGCTGAAGTGTCCGGCGATGCATTGCCATGTTCGGTCGTGGCGGACCCAGGTGTCCGTGAACCGCCCTCTGTGCTCAAAGGGCTTGCCATGAAAGGTTCCCTTTTCGTGATACGCGCCGGCTACGACCGCAACATCGCCATGAACCTGCACTTTCATATCCCGAGATTCCAGGAGTTCAAAGTGAGCATCCGGGTCCGCCGTGAAAGCGACTTCCTCCCCCTTGGTGATGACACTGCCGTCCGGTTCGGTCAGGACCAGATCGTCTGACATGAGCCGGGCCAGGGTAACCGGGTCGTGTTTTAACTCGCTTTGGTTCCACGAGTTCTCGAGGGCCAGGACTTCCGCCTGGGCAGATCCAGTCTGTGCAGGCAACAGGGTGGGAGCAAGCGCGATCAACAGGCCCGAAAGAATCAACACGGCAGGTTTCATCGAACCGTCCTCCTGGAAGGCGCAGTGATTCTACATCGGCACCACTACACCATTCCCTTCCTCAACTCATCCAACGGATAGAACGTTCCGCGCCAGCGAACTCCCCCAAGTCCCAAGGTCAGGAACGTCGAACGCAACATGGTGTAAACAAATAATGCGGTGCTTACTGGATGCAGCACGAAATAGTAAGGCGGAATATCCGACTTGCGCGACATTCCGACGTAGATCGAAAACATGGAGAACAGCGCGACTCCGTATCCCAGCTTCGCCCACCCGTGCGCCAGCCAGATTCCAGCGAACGGCATGAGATTCAGAAAGGCGAGCGCGAAGCACGAAGCTAGCGCCCGCGGCCACTGAAATGACATGATGGCGAAGAAATTCTTGGTGAGATTATCCACCACGCCAAAGGCGCTTTTTGCCCAGCGGATGGAAATCAGGTCCTCGCCGAAGACATTGCGTTGCGCGTAGCCGGCGTTCTTCACCACCTTGCCCAGTTTCATGTCGTCCAGAACTTCAAACCGCAACGCCTCGTACGTGCCCAGAGCGTCGTAAACCTCGCGGCGAATCATGTTGAACGCACCCACGCCCATGTGATCTTTGGTTTTGGGATCGGCAACCTTCCAGGGACGATGTCCGAAGACGAACAGCGTCTGGAAAAAAGCGATCATCATTTTCTCGCCCGGGTTCTTCATGATCATGCGGGGAAAGAGGACGACATGGTCGGCACGTTCCGATTCGGCGTAGCTCAACGCGCGGCGGAGGGTATCAGGCTTGAAGAGAACGTCGGCGTCGGTAAACAGCAACCAGTCGCCAGTGGCGACGTTGCCCGCGCTCCACATGGCGTGCGGCTTGCCCATCCAACCGGCCGGCAGTTCGGTGATATGAATTGCCTTGAGCCGTCCAGCCGACCTCGCCTCGGCAGCGATTCTCTCCATGATCGCGCCTGTTTGGTCTGTAGAGCGATCATCGACTGCAATGACTTCGTAATTATCGTAGTCCAGAGCAAGCAGGCGGGTGAGAGTCGCCTCGATGTCGGACTCTTCATTGCACGCCGGAACAATGATGCTGACGCGCGGATTGCCCGGTGGCTTAAGGTCCCACTGGGGACCGGCAACGTCCGCGATCTTGGGAACGCCCACCGCCGCTTCCGCCAGACGCCAAAACCAGGCCAGGCCAAGGACAAATCCAGCAATCCAGTGGAAATAACTCATCCCGCCGAGGCTCCGGCGGCGCCGGGATCATCCTGAGTTTGAATCGGCTGAGTTCGAACCGTAGGAGCAAATCGCATGCCGTAAAACAGTATGGCAGAAGAAACCGCCATCGCGATGACGGGCAGGATGAATGCAGCTTGCAGCGAATGCTTGTCGGCGACATATCCCATGAGGGTCGGGGAAGGAACGTCGCCTAGAAGATGGAACAAGAAAATATTTACGGCAATCGCCGTCGCGCGAATGTGAGAACCAACTGAATTCACCAGCGCGGTATTGAGTGGTGAAGTGTTTAGAAGAAGCAGAAACGCGGCGACCGCGATAGCAGGTACCATCCACGGGCCTTTATTGAACAGAGCGAAAAACATCACCGGCACACCCAAACCCATGCTGACCGCGGAGACAAAGTAATAGGAGCCCTTCATTCGCGGCAGCAATTTATCTCCAAGCCAGCCGCCAGCCAGTGAGGCGAGAATGCCGTCGACCACAACGATCTTGCCGAAAATCAGATTCGCCGCTTCCAGGCTGTAGCTGCGTGCGCGTGACAGAAAAGTCGGCATCCAGACCTGAATTCCGCCGAGAGAAAAGGTCCCCGCAGCCATGCCCAGCGTGACCATCCAGAATGCGGGATTGCGCGCCAGTCCACGAAGCGTTCCCCGCTCCGCCGTTTCTTTTTGGGTATCAAACTGGCCCCTTGGCGGCTCTGGAAGAAAAGAGACTGCGAACGCCAGCAGGAAGCCTGGAGCCGCTGCGATATAAAACGGAAATCGCCATCCGTGCTCCGGACCCAGCCAACCTCCCAGCAAATACCCCGCCGCTGTGCCGCACGGGATAGCCAAATAGAAAATTCCAAAAATGCGGCCGCGTTTGTTTTCTGGAAATAGATCGGCGACGAATGTCGGCGCGATGGTCACAAACGTTGCCTCACCCACTCCGACCAGAGTGTGCCGCAGCAACAACTCTCCGTAGGTGTGGGTGACCGCCGTCATCAGAGTGAGTCCACTCCAGAAAACCGCGCCCAGGATGATGATTAGTTTGCGCGAATAGCGGTCAGCCAGGGGGCCGACAAAAGGCGCAGCGATCATATAGAACGCTAGAAATGCGCTGGTGAGATATCCCACTTGCGCGTTGCTGAGCCGGAATTCGGTCTGCACCAACGGCTGCACCGCGAACAGGACGGAGCGGTCAATGTAGTTGAGAAAGTTCAGCGTGGTCAGCAGGACCAGCGCGGTCCAGGGATAGAGTTTGCGTTGGGTCACTTGGGGAAGGAATATAACACGCAGTCTGTCATCCTGAGCGGAGTTGGCCGATTCGGATCGAATCGGTCAACGCAGTCGAAGGACCCCTACTTTTCCACGAACTCTTCTGATTTCGTCGCACCTTCAAGCGGCACAAAACTCAGCACCCGATCCGCTCATAGGGTTCCTTCGACTCCACAAGCAATACGGGTCGCGAAGTGCTTGTTACGCTCAGGATGACAGTCTTTATTTTTTGGGGCGCGGCCACCGTGCGACCACTACAGTCGAGATCCCGCCGCGCGGACGAAAATCACCCTTCACTTCCGCCCAAACCGGTTTCGCCCAGCGCACCACGTCTTCCAGGACGCGGTTCACGATATTCTCCTGAAAGATCCCCAGATTGCGGTAGCTCTGCAAATATTCCTTCAAGGATTTCAATTCCAGGCAAAACTTGTCTGGCACGTAGCGGATCGTGATGGTGCCGAAATCGGGCAGACTGGTCTTGGGACAGACCGAGGTGAACTCCGGGTCGTCAACGACGATTTCATATCCGGGAAACTGGTTCGGCCAGGTTTCGATGGCGGGAAATTTGTGGTCGAGGCCAGCCTCGGCGTGGGCCTCGGTATAGCGTGGTTTCGGCATAACCCTATTGTAAACAGCAATGCCTTTGTAAGGCCGACGCTACCAAACCCGCGTCCTTCCCAACTATCTTGCATCTAAGGGTTTAGGCTGTTTAAGGCTGGACTCAGGCGTGCGGTGTTACATTATCTAGCGGCAATATGGCGTTAACTGCAAACAACGACGGGTTTTTCAGCCGACATCGCTGGATGGTGTGGGCTGCGGCCATTGCTCTGGCTGTGCTTCTGCTCGCTTCGTTCATGTCGCGGGACGAAGTCATTCCCGTCCGTGCCGCCACTGTTGAGCGCAGCACCATCCGCAGCGTGATTTCTACGAACGGGAAAGTGGAGCCGGTCCAGAGTTTTGAGGCTCACGCTCCGGTGGGCACGACCGTAAAGAAGTTGCTGGTCAAAGAAGGCGATCGCGTTAAAAAGGGACAACTCCTGGCCCAGTTGGACGACGCTGACGCCAGCAGTCAGGCTGCGCGGGCTCTGGCTCTGGTGCGGGCTGCGCAGGCCGATGCCGCCGCGCTGCAAAGTGGCGGCAATCGCGAAGAAGTCCTGACGCTCTCATCTCAACTAGTAAAGGCGGAAAACGTTCGCGACACCGCACAGCGCAACGTCGAGGCCTTGAAACGCTTGCAGCAGCAAGGTGCGGCGTCGCCCGGTGAAGTCAAGCAGGCCGAAGATCAGTTCGCAGCAGCGGACGCGGACCTCAAACTCATCCAGCAAAAACAGAAAGACCGTTATTCTCAGCCCGAGATCGCAAAAGTAGATGCGCAGAAGAGCGAAGCTCAAAGTGCGTACTCCGCGGCGGAAAACATTCTCAGCCAGCTGAATATTCGCGCTCCTTTTGATGGCGTGGTCTATTCCCTTCCGGTTCATCAGGGCGCATACGTCAATCCCGGAGACCTGGTGCTCCAAGAAGCCGATCTGTCAAAGGTCCTGGTGCGGGCCTACGTAGACGAACCCGATGTAGGGCGGCTTGCTCCGGGACAGAAAATCGATCTCACCTGGGATGCAATGCCGGGGCGAACCTGGCAAGGTTCGGTCAGCAGCATTCCTTCAACGGTGAAACTGCTGGGCACACGGAACGTGGGAGAGACCACGTGCATCGTCGATAACCAGGATCTCAAGCTCCTGCCCAATATAAACGTCGGGGTCACAATCGTGACATCCGAGCACCAGAACTCACTCACGGTGCCGCGTGAAGCGGTCCGTCTGGACGACGGCAAGACCTTCGTCTACGAGATCGTGAACAACGAACTGAAGCGCCGGGATATTCAAACCGCGATTTCAAACCTCACACAAGTAGAGATCGCAAGCGGCGTAACGAACAAAGCGCTGTTGGCGCTGGCTTCGACCAATTCCAAACCGTTGCGGGAAGGCGTGGCAGTAAAGGTAATTCGCTGAACTGAAATATGAAACTACGAAGCGTCATCCTGGCTTTGGCTGTGTCTTCCGTCGCCGCACTGGCGGTCGCGGACGATTCTGCCCCCGCATTGTTGGCGGCCGGGCGGGCAGATGATGCCATCACCACTCTGCACTCCAAGATCAACACTTCGCCGAACGACGCCGAATCCTACAACCTGCTTTGCCGCGCCTACTTTTCCATGGGCGACTGGGACGGCGGGATTTCAGCCTGCGAAAAGGCAGTCACGCTAGATCCCAACAACAGCCGCTTTCACCTATGGCTGGGGCGCATCTACGGGGAGAAGGCCGACGCCGTCAACTTCATGAGCGCCGCTTCTCTCGCAGGCAAGGTGCGGAACGAGTTTGAAGCCGCAGTACGGCTGGATCCGAACAACGTAGACGCACGCAGCGACCTCGGCGAATTTTATCTGGAAGCTCCCGCAATCGTCGGCGGCGGACGCGACAAAGCCGAAGCCCAGGCCCAGGCACTGGCTGCGCTTGATCCCGCAAAGGCCGACTACATCAAGGGCCGGCTGGCGGAGAAGAAGAAAGACTTCGCCGCCGCCGAAAAAGAATACCGCGCCGCGATCGAAGCCAGTCACGGCAGCGCTTTGACCTGGTTCAATCTGGCATTGTTTTTCCGGCACCAGCAACGCTGGAACGAGATGGAAGATGCGATCCAGCACGCCGTCTCGGCGCAAGTGGATCGTCCGGAAATCATTATGGAATCCGGCGAGATCCTGCTGCGCAGCGGAAGAAACTTCCCCGCGGCCGTGCAATACCTTCGCCGCTACCTGGCGCTGAATCCCAAAGCCGAGGAAGCTCCCGCCTTCAAGGCCCACTACCTGCTGGGCACCGCCCTTGAAAAGCAAGGCGACAAGCAGGGAGCCGCGCAGGAATATCGCGCCGCGCTTTCTCTGGCCAAAAATTTCTCGCGCGCCCAGGAAGCGCTGGACCGGCTCAACCGTTGAGCAGTCGGCGTCCTGCGGTCATTTACGATCCCGTTTTCCGCCCGATCGATTCTCATGTGTCGGTTGAATTTCATGTGCCCATCGAATTTCCTGTGAAGGTGAAGAGATGAACTCTGCTCCTCGCTGTGTTCTGCGCGTTTGTTCCCTTTTGATTATTTCGGCCCTGCCCTGGCTCAAACTGTCGGCCGAGCCATTACCGCTGAAGCGGGCTGTCGAACTGGCCCTTTCGCACAGCACGACTGCAGCTGCCGCCAGCGCGGATCAGCAGCGCGTGTTTGCCTCCTACCGCGAGGCGCGGAGTCAGTACATTCCGCAACTTGTGGTGGGCTCGGGGCTGGGAAAATCCTGGGGATATCCGCTGAGCCTTGAAGGTTCGGCTCCTTCAATCATCAACGTCAACACTCAGTCGGCTATCTACAATCCGTCACTGCGCGACTTTGTGCGCGCGGCCAAGACGGATTGGAATGCCGCCGCTCTGCAGAACAAAGACCAGCGCAACCAGGTGATCCAGGACACGGTGCTGAGCTACGCCGAGCTGAGTAAGTGGGAAGCATTGGTGGGACATTTGCAGGAAGAGCACGCAGCGGCAATCCAGACCGAACAACTGGTGGGGCAACGGATCAAGGAAGGTGTGGACAGCCCGCAGATGCAGAACAAATCGCATCTCGTGACAGCGCGTCTACGTTTGCGGCTGGCCGAGGCCAAGGGCGCAATCGACGTAATTCGAAACCGCCTTGCGCACTTGACTGGATTGCCCGCAGCCAACATCGAGACTGAATCTGAATCCATGCCATTGTTACCGGAAGTAAAACAGGAGGACGACCTCGCCGGTAAAGCAGTCGAGACCAGTCCTGGAGTGCAGGCGGCGGACAGCCGGGCCGCCGCCGAAAGCCTGCGGGCGCGCGGTGAACACCGTGGGTCGTTGCCGTCTGTTGACTTCGCGGCCCAGTATGGCCTGCTCGCCGCCTACAACAACTACCAGGACTTCTTCCAGCCCGGCAGTTTTCAGCGGCACAACGCCACCCTCGGCCTGGTCATAAAATTCCCAATCTTCAGCGCGACGCAACGCGCTCGTGCCGATGCCGCGGACGCCTTGGCGCTCAAGGCTAAAAAGGATGCGGAGACTGCCAAGAACCAGGTTTCGGAAGAGACCTTGCGACTGCAGCGCTCGGTAGAGCAGATGGAAGCAGCCAGGGAAGTTGCTGACCTGGAATATCAGGTCGCGCAATCGAATCTGGAGTCGATGAAAGTGCGCCTGGATACAGGAAGCGTCGCATGGCACGACGTCCAGGACGCGCGCGAGCAGGTAAACGAGCGTTACAATACTTTACAGGACGCGAATTTCGAGCTGGAACGGGCCCAGATCACCCTGTTACGGGCCACCGGCGAGCTGGAAAACTGGGTGGGTGCCGGCAAGTAGATGTCGCCGGAATGTACCTGAAATGTACCTAGGTTTCGGGTAAAGTTCGGGCCAAAATGTTAATATAAGTTACTCACAATTATGCCTTTAAAAACACTTTTCTTGAATCCGCCATCCTTTGAGAACTTCGACGGTGGCGCCGGATCACGGTGGCCCGCGACCCGTGAGATTGAGTCTTACTGGTATCCCGTCTGGCTGGCTTATCCCGCCGGCATGCTGGAAGGGTCGCGCCTGGTAGACGCCCCGTCCCACCATATCTCGGCGGAAGAGACCATCCAGATCGCCAAAGATTACGAGTTTCTGGTTCTTTACACCAGCACTCCAGGCTTCCCTGGGGACATCGGTCTGGCGCAAGCCATTAAGACTGCGAATCCCAACATCAAGATTGCTTTCGTGGGTCCGCACGTAACCGTTCTGCCGGAGCGGACTCTGAAAGACTGCCCGGCCATCGACTTCATCTGTCGCAAAGAGTTCGACTACTCAGTGGTCGAATTTGCGCAGGGTAAACCGCTTGAGGAGATTCTCGGAATCTCCTATCGCAAGGATGGCGCGATTGTCCACAATCCTGACCGGCCGCAAATCCAGGATCTGGATGCCCTCCCGCACGTCACCGACATTTACCATCGCGACCTCGATCCGCGGCGTTACACCGTCCCGTTCCTGCTCCATCCCTACGTTTCGCTCTACTCCACGCGCGGCTGCCCGGCGCAGTGCACTTTCTGCCTGTGGCCGCAGACGACCAGCGGTCATGCCTGGCGCAAGCGCTCTACTGACGACGTAGCCGCCGAAATGGCCAAGGCGAAAGAGTACTGGCCGTGGGTGAAAGAATTCTTCTTTGACGACGACACCTTCAACATTCAGAAGGCGCGCACGGTCGAGCTTTGCGCCAAGCTGAAGCCGCTGAACCTGACCTGGTCATGCACCTCGCGCGTCACCACCGACTACGAGACGCTGAAGGCCATGAAGGAAGCGGGTTGCCGCCTGCTGATCGTTGGCTACGAATCGGGCGACCAGCAGATTCTGAAGAACATCAAGAAGGGCGCAACCATCGAACGAGCGCGCCAGTTCACCAAGGATTGTCACAAACTGGGCCTGGTGGTTCACGGCGACTTCATTCTCGGCCTGCCCGGCGAGAGCCGCGAAACCATCAACAACACAATTGCGTTTGCCAAGGAACTGGACGTTGAAACCATTCAGGTCTCGGTGGCGCACGCTTATCCCGGCACCGAACTTTACGAGTACGCCATGAAGAACGGCTTCATGGTCGCGGACACCAAGATGGTGGATGAGGGCGGCCACCAGATGGCTCAGATCCAGTATCCAGGGCTGCCAGCCGACGAAATCATGGAATCGGTGCACCGCTTCTACGACGAATACTACTTCCGGCCCAAGGCCATCTATCGCATCCTGAAAAAGGCTGCACTCAACAGCGGAGAGCGCGTCCGTCTTTACAAAGACGCAAAGAGCTTCCTGAAACTGCGCGCCTCGCGGAACAAATGGGTCAAGGACAAGCGCCAAAGCGGCGACTCTGCGACCGTGGCCGAGCCTGTAAAGGCCTAAGAAACGCAGGCCTCAAGAAAGATCGCGTGACGTTTCGCAAGTATCTGGTGCTGGCCGGGGTGACACTGTTCGCGGCGATTGGAGACACGTTCCTCTCCCGCGGCATGAAGCAGGTCGGCAATATTTCACTGCATAGTCTGCCGGATATTTTTCTGACTATCCTGAATCCCTGGGTCGCTCTGGGGATTTTCTTTTTGCTGGGCTTCTTTGCCTCTTACATGACCGCCCTCTCCTGGGCCGATCTCACCTACGTACTGCCGGCAACATCTCTGGGATACGTTCTGCTGGCCCTGATCGCCAAATTCTTTCTGCACGAACAAGTCACCACCACGCGCTGGCTGGGGATTGCTCTCATCTCAGCGGGTGTCGGCTTTGTCACGCAAGGCCCGGCGCTGACACGCCATCCTTCTCATCACGACCAGTCGGAAGAAGTCTCTGAAGCCGTAGGCACGAGGGCACAGTCATGAAGCACGCCTACACCTGGGGCGCGATCATGGCGGTCGTTCTGGCCTCTACCACCGGCGATGTGTTGCTTTCTCGCGCCATGAAGAAAGTGGGCGACGTGGGACAACTCTGGCGTAGCAGCGGCCTGCTGGCGGTGGTGGGACGAATCCTGCGGCGTCCCAGCTTCGTGCTGGGTATTGTGATGATGGCGGTAGCGTTCTTCAGTCTGCTGTTCGCCCTCTCCTGGGCGGACGTAAGCCTGGTTGCTCCTGCCTCTGCTTCCCTGACCTTCATAGCCAACGCTGTGGCCGCGAAGATCTTCCTCCACGAGCGAGTCGACCATCGTCGCTGGATCGCAGCCCTGCTGGTCGCCGGCGGCGTCGTTCTGCTGGCAGCCTAGCTGTTCCGAACGTCCTTGCTCTCCAGAAGTTCTTAACCCGTTACCTAAGTCCCATTACAAAGGTTACCTTCTCGTAACGATCACACCAGTGGACAATACGGGGGTATGGCTACAGCTTAAAGCATTGATAACACGGCTGATCAGCCAAACCGCCGCGACGCGGGAAACCCAATGTTGCAACCTTTCGAACGGTTGGAACAATCCTAATGAGTGCTTCTCGGTGGCCGGGAACCTCAAGACTTGCAAGGAGAAGGTTCGTTGGTCCCCAATTCATTTTCGCAAGCGTCGCCGAGTCCTGTTTCTTCGCGCCGAATCATGGGCAGCGCGATTTCCTCATTCGCATTTCTATTCCTTCTGGTGTGCCTGGGCAATCCTTTCGCAGTCGCCGATGTAGGCGTCGTTCTCAATGAGTCCCTCGACACCAGCGTGGCCCGAATCACCGGTTCTGGACACAGCGCGGTGTACTTTTCGCGCATCTGCCCGGCATCGCCGGTAAAGCTGCGGCTCTGCCAACCCGGCGAACAGGGATCGGTCATGAGCAACTACACCACCCTGGGCGAAGACCAGCCTTTCGAATGGAACATCGTGCCCCTGAGCATCTACCTCTACGGGGTGGAAAATCCGCACTACCGGCCGATTGTCGGATCGCAGAAAATCAAGCGCGTTCTCGAAGAGCGCTATCGTGAGAATTATCTTCCCGGGTACTGCGACAGCGAATCCTGCCAGACCAGCAATAAAGCGGAGTGGCGGGAAATGGTGGGCGCCACGCTTTCGCGCAGCATGTACATCTTCACGATCGGAACCACAGTCGAGCAGGATCGCGCACTCATCGAACAGTTCAATTCCCTGCCCAACGAGAACCACTTTAACGGGATGACACGCAACTGTGCCGACTTTACCCGGCGCGTGATCAACACCTACTTTCCCAATGCCACCGGCCCCGATTACGTAAACGACTTCCTGATGACTAGTCCGAAAGCGATTGCGCGTTCCTTCACTCGTTACGCGCACCGCCATCTCGATGCAGGTTTTCGAGTGCTTCACTTTGCCCAGACACCCGGCACCATCAAGCGCAGCACCGAATGCCGCGGAGGCACGGAGCAGTTGGTCCGGTCGAAGAAGCTGCTGGTTCCGATGGTGATCTTTGCCAGCCATGCATTACCGATTGTCGCGGCGTCCTACATATTGACCGGACGCTTCAACCCGCAGCGCGAACTGGAAGAACATCCGACGGTCGAGGCCACGCAAACCGACTATCAAATCAAGCTGGCCAAGGCTGAGAACGATGAAAGCCGCGTGGACGAACTCGAGTCCCGCAAGAATCAACAGCGCGCCCACGTGGTCGGCACATCGAAAGAATGGAAGCAATACCGCGAGTCGTTCGCATCGATTGTCGCCGACGCCGGCGCGGAGCCAAGTCTCCCCGGAAGCGGGCCTTTGACCATGGACGGTTCGCTAAAGAAGTTTTTCCGCCGTCTGGATGAGGCAGGCACTCCGGTAGCAGACCGCAACGGCGCGCTCTGGATGGAGTTCTCCGACGGAGACGAGTCATCGAGAATCGGCTTGAGCGCAAATAACGTGTTCAGCGCAGGCACCGACACCGAACTTGCCTACCAATTGATTCTCGCACGTGTGGGGCACGTCCTAAAAAGTCCCAAGCACAGCCGCGAGAGCATGGTGGAATTCAAGAAGGACTGGAACCTGTTGCAATCGGTTCGGTCAGATCGTGCCAGCGCTGTGGCCAAGGCATCCGGACCAACCGGTCGAGGCGATGGCATTCTGGGCGGCAACGAATAGTCGGGTTCCGGTCTTAGCGCAAATTAGTTCTCATCTAGCGCAAACTTCTTCCCCAGACACTTCTGCTTCTTTTACAAATTCCTCCGTTTCTGGCTCGCCTTTGTTGCTATGATTTCCCCGTTGCCATGCGCGGTACGCGGATCTTCGTCCGGCTTGTCCTCCTGACCCTCTCCTTGGTCTCGCTATTGAAAGCCGAATCTCCGTCTCCAGTGACTCCCGTGGAAATTCGTGCAACCCCGAGTGCCATGGTTATCGGGTTCGTGGGCGGCTTCGTCAGGCGCGACGCCAAAGCCCACAGCACGGTTCAGGTAGTGGAACACCTTCGCAATGCGCATCGCGAAGGCGTGTATATACAAAGCTACGCCAACCGCGACCGCAGCCGAGCCTACAAGGAAATTGTTCAACGTCTGGATCGAAACAACGACGGCACGTTGTCAGCGGAAGAGAAGCAGACTGCCCGTATCGTGATCTTCGGACACAGCTGGGGCGCATCGGAAACTGTCACCCTGGCCCGCCAACTGCAGCGGGAAGGTATACCGGTTCTGCTGACCATTCAGGTGGATAGCGTCGCGAAACTCGGACAGAATGATTCAGTGATTCCCACCAACGTAGGTCAGGCGGTGAATTTCTACCAACCCCATGGAATCGTGCACGGACGTCCCAGTATTCGCGCGGCGGATCCAGCGCGAACCGAAATCCTAGGAAACTTCCGCTATGACTACAGGGAAAAACCTGTTCGTTGCGAGGGCTATCCCTGGTTCGATAACATTCTGGTAAAGGCGCACACCCAGATTGAGTGTGATCCGCAAGTCTGGAGCCAGGTCGAATCGTTGATTTACTCGAAGCTCTCGCCCGAAAACCCCAATACCGCCAGCCGATAAATCTCTAATTCATCCGAACAAACGCATGAATCCGGACGCCTGCAAATCGGGCACCAGAAACGCAGCATCGCGCCGTCCGGCAACCCGGGCAACACACTGTGCGGCGGCGTATCCGCTGCGAACTGCGCCTTCCATGGTGGCTGGCCATCCCGTGGCAGTCCAATCTCCGGCCAAAAAGATGCGGGGCCAAACCGTTTCCGGACTAGGGCGGAACGATTCGATGCCTGGCCGAGGCGAATAGGTCGCATGCACTTCCTTGATCACCGTGGCCTTTACCAGATTCGCCTCCCGCGCTCCAGGAAAAAATTCACGCAACTCCGCCAGCGCCAGATCGATAATCTCTTGCCGCGATTTCTCGACCAACGTCTTGGACGAACTGACCACAAGTTCCACGTAACTATTGTTTGCGGTGCCGGCATCTGCGACCGCCCCCGCCTGACGTCCGTTCAGCAGCTTCGATTTGTGGAACATCCACTGGATCGTCCGATCCAGCAGGACTGCATGGTCAAGATCGGTAATCTGGCGATCGAACCACAGATGAATGCCCGTAATCGGCGAAGTCTCAAAGCGGCTGAGGATCTGGCGTAGCGGCTCCGCCGCGGTGGTATCGGGCAACATGCGTGACAGCACATCGAAAGGCACGGCAGGAATTACGAAATCGAAACTCTCTTCGCCACCGGATAGAAGCAGCTTCACGTCGGCAAACTCAGCCCGAAACGACTCTGCGCTGGCCCGGAAGCGTACTTCCCCTCCCCGCGCGGTAATGTAGTCGCCGGCGCGGTTGTAAAGTTCGGTGAGCGGCACGGTCGGGATTCCCATGCGTCCCGCCGCACGCGATTTCAGAAACGATTCACGCACCACCTGTGCGGCATAGGGAACCGAAATGCGATCTATTTCTTCGTTCAGCGCGCTGACCAGAACGGTCTTCCAGAAGCGATCGATAGCGCGCTCGGTCTGTCCGTGACGCTTCAGCCATTGCAGGAACGATTCTCCAGTATCATGCGGCGCAACCGGCGTCAGGGCCGCCAGACCAGCGGCGACGGAAAGCTTGTCGGACAGGTTTAGGCATGAGGCCCGCAGAAATGACGGCGCGGTATGCAGAGGAGCGGGCAACGAAGTCGGTTCGATCACCGATGCACGCCCGCCAGGCTCGAGAAAAGTCATCCGCTCGTACCAGCGAATCCTGTCTTCGACTCCAATACGGTGATAGAACTCGATCAGGTTGGTGCAGCAGCCCAGCAGAACATGCTGGCAGTTGTCGACGACTTCACCAGTGCCGGGATGCTGATAGGAAGACGCGCGGCCACCCAGATAAGGCCGTCGCTCAAAAAGAGTGACGCGCAAACCGCTTTCCGCCAGCGCGGTTCCGGCGGCCAGTCCCGCAAGTCCGCCCCCGATGACCGCAACTTTTGGAGATTGTGTGAAGCGCTCCGTCATCACGCCAGGCGTTTCACCAATCCCTTTCCCAGGATGGTGACTTTCTCTCGTGCCGTCAGACTGATCTTCTTGCCGAAAACGTCATACTTGCGGTCCGAGATTTTCTCCAACAGACGCCGGTAAATCGTGACCAGCACCCAGAGGGCAGGCTGGCTGTCTTCGTCAATCAGATGGAGTAACTCGCGCGCAGAGCTGTAGTATTCGCGCGCCCGGTCAGCCTCGGCCGCAAGCAACCAGCGGAGCCGTTCTGGAATCTCGCGCTGACGAAACTCTGCGGGCGAAATCTCGAAGCGGGCCAGATCTTCTGCCGGCAGATAGATCCTGCCCATGGCAGCGTCTTCCTGAATGTCGCGGATGATGTTGGTCAGCTGAAATGCGAGGCCCAGATTCTCCGCCAGAGCTTCAGCTGCGGGATCGCGATAGCCGAATATACGGATACAAACCAACCCCACCACCGAGGCCACGCGGTAGCAATACATACGCAGATCAGCGAATGTCTGATAAAGGACCTGTAGTTCTCCCGAGCCGGGCGCCTCACTGTCCTGAATGTCCATGCCTGTGCCAAAGGCCAGCTGGTCGAGCAGTTCCACGGGAATCTTGAAACGCCGCTGGGTGTCGGTCAAAGCCAGCAGCACAGGATCGTCGGTGGGATGTCCTGATTCGGCCCGGTGAAAGGCTTCCAGCCAGGCCTCAAGTCTTTGCCGCCGCTCGTAGGAGGGCAGCTTGGTGTCATCGGCGATGTCATCGCAGCGGCGCATATAGGCATACACCGCGCAGAGCGCCTGGCGCTTGGCTTCCGGCAGAACCAGAAAGGCATAGTAAAAATTCTTGGCCTCCGAGCGCGTAATGCTGCGGCAAACCGAATAGGCAACGGCCACTTGGGAAGGCGTCGGCGAGAATGGCGAAGGCACTTGTTGCACGGCCGCGCTCATATTCGGTCCCCGCGCCGTTCCCCAAGCAGCTTGCCCAGTGCTGCACGAGCCACCAGCGCCAGTTTTCGGGTCTTGGAGATGGCTGGACGACGACCCAGCACCGCGTATCCCTGGCGCTCGATGGCATTCAGGATTTCCTGCCCGCCGCGGCTGAATAGTTCCAGGTCAACGGCCAGCTCGCGATTCACTCGGAACACAAGGGGCAACCCCTGCTCGAACCACTCGCGGGCCCGCCCTACTTCGAAACGCATCATTTCGCAAAATGCCGTCGAGTTGTTGGCATGCGAGATATCCGATTCCGCAACCTGGTGACGACTCAGGTCCTCGAGCGGAAGATAAATTCGTCCCTTGTTGTAGTCGTCGCTGATGTCCTGCCAGAAATTCGCCAGTTGTAACGCCGTGCAGGTGAAGTCGGACAGAGCCTGGCGATTCGTGTCGCGATATCCGCAGAGATACAGCACGAGATGGCCGACTGGATTTGCAGAGTAACGGCAGTATCCCAGCAGAGCTTCGAAGGTCTCGTAACGAGTGACAGTCTGGTCCTGGCGAAATGCTTTCAGCAGATCGTCGAAAGGAGTTTTGGGAATATCGAATTTTCGGACTGTCTCCTGCAAAGCAACAAAGACGGGATGCCGCGGGGCACCCGCATAGCAGGCATCAAGTTCCGCCTGCCACTGGTCCAGCATCGCGAGTGACTCTCGCGGATTTCCCACTTCGTCGCCGAGATCGTCTGAAATCCGGCAGTAAGCGTAAATATTGAAGAAGTGCTGCCGCAATCGCTCCGGCAGGAACCATGTAGCGACCGAAAAATTCTCGTAGTGACTGCGAGCCAGACGGCGGCAGTACTCCTGAGAATCGGCCTGTGAAGGCGCGCGCTCGGGGATTGCATATTCAGCAGGAAGTTTGTTCCAGCCCGTGGGAATGGGCGCGATTCGGGAGTCGCTGCTGGCGATGGATGACATAGTCAGTTTCGTCCCCCGTTAGTTTGAAAATGCTGATCGTTAAAAGCTCAAGGCGACCCCGTAAAAAATACTGGTAGAGATGCACCCCGCTCCGTCCGTACCTTCTTAAGCTCACCCACTCAGTGACCAGGAATGATTGCCGTTTTGATATCACCGTTGCGGTTCAGCATGTGGCGGAGGACCTGCTGCAGCCGCGATAGTGGCGCTTCCCCGGTGATGTAGTCAGTCGAACGAATTTTCTTTTCCGCAATCAGCGCAAAAGCCTTGCGCACCGTCTCCGGCGTGTGATGGAACGTGGCCTTCAGCGTGACTTCCGAGTAGTGCAGACGGTTGGTGTCCATCTGGACTTTGGTGCCGCTGGCGCATCCGCCGAAGAAGTTGACCGTGCCACCCTTGCGCACCATGTCGATGGCCCACTCCCAGGCTTCTGGACGCCCCACGGCTTCAACGACGACATCGCTGCCGCGCTTTTCCGGAGAAATCTGGCGAACGGCTTCCACCGCGTCTTTCACCTTGGTGATTTGCACCACTTCGTGCGCGCCCATGCGCTTCGCCGCGGCAACCTGCGAATCACGCTTCACCACAGAAATGACATTGCAGCCGGTGGCCTTCGCTACCTGCACAAACATCAATCCGATGGGACCGCCTCCAATGACAGTGACGGTGTCGCCGATCTCGACTCCGGTCTCGTGCAGTCCGCGCAGCACGCACGCCAGAGGCTCGACCATCGCCGCTTCTTCATAGGTCACGTCAGCGGGGACCGCCAGCATGTTGGTTTCAACGATGCGGCGCGGAATGCGAATGTACTCGGCGTAAGCTCCATTGTTAAACAGAAGATCTTCGCAGAGATTTTCCTGGTGCTTTGAGCAGTAAAAGCACATCTGGCAGGGCGCCGAATTCAGCGCCACCACTCGCATGCCTTTTTTGAAGCCGCGCACGCCGTGCCCGACTTCTTCAATCACGCCGGCCAGTTCATGTCCGAAGAGCGCCGGGGGCACAATCATGCGCGCGTGGTATCCGCGCTGGTAAACCTTAAGGTCGGTACCGCAGGTCAGGGCGACCTGCACTTTGACCAGTACTTCGCCATCGCCAACTCGCGGGATGGGCACTCGTTCAATCTTTACGTCCTCTTTGCCATAGAGGACAGCTGCTGTCATCTTTCCGTTCACGCTCGAATTCCTTCCCACGAGCTGCCCGGTTGAATCGCTATCTTCATAGACTCGGGTTGGGGATGGGCAGCCAGGTTCAGCGCTTCGACGCTGCTCGACAACGAGAATCGGTGACTGATTAACCGTTCGAGATCCATTTCACGGCTCATCACAAATTGCACCGACGCCTCTTGCAGATCGACGGAAGCGCTATACGACCCCAACAGCGTTTTTTCATCTACACAAACCGCACCGGGATCGAAAGTGGCTTCCCCGTGCACTGTTTGCGCGAACAGCAAAACCCGGCCTCCAGGACGTATCGCATCCATCGCAGTCCGGATCAGACCATTACCACCGACCGCCAGGATGGCTGCATCTGCACCACGTCCTTCGGTCATCTCACGCACCGCCTTTACGACGTCGGTACGCGAGGCATCCATGCTGTTCCCCAAGCCGTAACTTGTAGATATTGTAAGCCTTTGAGGGTACAAATCGGAAGTGACTACCATGGAGCCTGCCCGTTTGGCCAATACGCTCAATATGATACCGATTGGCCCCTGACCTATCACTACAACCGTCTCCCCGGCCTGCAACTGCAGTCTTTCGATTCCCTTCATGCAGGTATTCACGGGCTCAACAAAACATGCCTGCTCATAGGAAACATTTCCCGGAATGGGAACGGTGCCGCGCCGCGCGATCCAGTCCATCACACGGACATATTCGGCAAACCCGCCGCCTGAGGGCTCAAAGCCGGCCGTGCATCCGACTTTCTTGTAAGTCTCACACTGGGCAAAAGTCTTATGGCGGCAGTAGTAGCACTCGCCACACGGAACGTGATGGAAGACGACGACTCTGTCCCCTGGCTGAAACTCGCGCACGCCCGCGCCCACAGCGGCAACCACGCCTGCCGTCTCATGTCCAAAAATGCGGGGCGCGGAATGCGAGCCGGTGGCGATCTTCTTCAGATCCGTACCGCAGACTCCGCAAGTGTGCACCCGCAACAGCAATTCACCGGGGCCAATCTTTGGAACCGGAACGGTCTCCAGACGAACATCGTTTACGCCGCGATAGACCGCCGCCAGCATGGTGGCAGGAATTTTTTGTTGTTGGTCCTCGATCGCAAATTGTCGGGCAATGGCCATAGGGAGTCTGATTGCTAGTTCGGGCCCTCAGATGTTGGATGCAAATCGGGCTCTGAATCGACCAAATCTTCTGGGTCCTGGTTGTATTGCTCCAGCCATCCGCACAGCGCGGAGGCTGCCGTGGAGCTGTTTCTCGCCAACTGAATCACTCGCGGCCAAAGCCAGGGCCGCAACGCCGCGTACAGGGCAAAGGCTCCAGTCCGGAATCGCCCATCGCTGGAAATGAACCGTTCCATCGGAGGCATTTCAAAACTAGCTTCATCCGAAATGGCTTTGAGTCCGACGAACGTGATGTCGTGGGCTTGCGCGGCGCGGGCCACGGACGCGGCTTCCATGTCGACCGCGTGGGCCCAGTAGGCTTCCGCGAGCTTAGCTTTCTCCGTGACCGTGGCCGGGTGGTCGACACTGACCAGGACCCAGTGTCCGACGCCCGCCTCTATGCGGCTTCCGTCCTTCGCATCGATGACGCAAATGGGAGTGAGCACGGTGCCCACTTTCAGGGTGGGATCGAGCGCCCCAGCAAAACCGGCCGACTGCACCAAAACTGGTGCATATAGTTGGATGATGGCTTCCGTCGCCCTGCGAGCTGCTTCTGCGCCGATACCGCTGCAGACCAGTACCGCTCGCTCGTTTTCGAAGAACTTGTACTTCCGGCCGTCATGATCGCGTTCGACGGCCTTCCACTGCTTGACCAGCGCGGGTACTTCTCGCTCGAGGGCAGCTACGATCGCGACCTTGGCTTGGTTCGTCAATGTCTAGACCCTTGCCGAGCTTTGCTCGGCTTGACCAGGTTCCCTCGACTTCGCTCGGGACAGGCTTCGACCCGGTCCCACACAACCACTACTACGCATATCCGTTGGCCTGGAACCACTCGACTGCGCGGAGTAGCGCTCCGTCTACCGGAACAATTTTCCATCCCAGATCGCGCTCGGCTTTGCTCGAGGACACAAACATCTTTTTTCGGCCCATTCGGACCGCATCGATAGTGACCCGTGGCTCCCGATTTCTTATGTAACCCGTAACCACCTGATCGACTACTCCGGTCGCGAGGGCAACTACGTACGGAACCTTTATCTTGGGCGACGGCAGTCCAGTGAGAGCGGCGAGTTTGTCGAGAATCTGCTTCAAGGTCAGATTCTCTCCTCCCAGGATGTAACGCTCGCCACTCTTTCCCTTCTCCAGCGCCATCATGTGACCTTGAGCGCATTCGCTTACGTCGACCAGGTTCAGTCCGGTATCGACGTAGGCAGGAAATTTCTTCTTCAGGAAATCGACCACGATCCGCCCGGTAGGCGTGGGCTTGATGTCACGCTCGCCCACCGGCGTCGTCGGATTCACCACGACGACATCCATTCCCGATTTCCCGGCCTGGATCGCGATTTCTTCCGCCATAAATTTCGAACGCTTGTAAGGCCCGATCATGTCGGCCAGTGAAACCGGTGAATCTTCGGTGGCCAGGTGTCCATTTGAATTGAAGCCCATGGTCGCGACGCTCGAGGTGTAAACCACGCGGCGAACTTTACTCTCCCGCGCTGCCTCCAGAATCGCTCTTGTGCCTTCTACATTCGAACGATACATCTCATCCGGATCGCGGACCCACAGCCGGTAGTCGGCAGCGACGTGAAATACCACGTCGCATCCTGACACCGCCTTCTTCAGGACGCCGCGTCTCGCAAGTCCCCAGTTACTTGCTCAGCCGGGAGATCCTGAATATTTCTCAGATCGCTGCTGCTGCGAACCAGGAGCCTCAAATCGGCACCCTGCGCAGCCAGCGCGCGAGCCACATGACTGCCCACAAATCCGGTGGCGCCAGTAACAAAAGCTAACATTCGGCAATCAACACTCAGGCGCCTCCGTTCCGAATCACGGCTGAATGCTGATTGCTAATTGCTGCTTCTCTCCGCCATCACCTTCTTGTACGTAGTCAGCGCGATCAGTGGGAAGTATTGGCGGTACATGTGGTACTTCAGGTAAAACACGCGCGGGAAGCCGGTGCCGGTGTAGTCGGGCTCGTCCCAGGAACCGTCTTTCTTCTGGGTCTTCAACAAGTAGGCAATGCCCCGGACCACGCAGTCACTGCGGGTGTCATTGGCCGCCAGCAATCCCATGATCGCCCAAGCCGTCTGCGACGGAGTGCTGGGGCCGACTCCCTTGGTGTTGGGATCGTCGTAGGAACCGCAAGTCTCGCCCCATCCACCATCAGGATTCTGCACCATGCGCAACCACTCGGCAGCCTGCTGCACGTAAGGCTCGTGATGATCGATTTCCATCGCCTCAAGCCCGCGCAGCACCAGCATGGTTCCGTAGATGTAGTTGACGCCCCAGCGTCCAAACCAGGAGCCATCCGGCTCCTGCTGATCGCGGATAAACTTCAAGGCCTTCTTCACCGCGGGATGATTCTTGTCGTACCCGTATGCCGCCAGCATCTCCAGGATGCGGCCGGTGATGTCAACCGTCGCCGGATCGAGCATGGCGTTGTGGTCGGCGAAGGGCACGTACTGGAACACCATGCGATCGTTGTTCTTGTCGAACGAGGCCCAGCCGCCATTGCGGCACTGCATGGAGAGAATCCAGTCAATGGCGCGCTGCACCGACTCGCGCTGGTAGCGTCCGTTGGGATGGTCCACGTGGCCCAGCCCCAGGCAAACCATGGCGCTGTCGTCCACGTCGGGATAGAACTCGTTGTTGAATTCGAAATACCAGCCGCCGGGCTGGCCCTGCTTGTTCTTGACTTTCCAGTCGCCGGCCATGCGCACCTGCTTTTGCAAAATCCAGTCGGCGCACTTCACCATGCGGGGATCGCTCGCCGGAACTCCGCTTTCACCCAGCGCAAACAAGCGCGTAGGCCGTGTCCCATACTGGCGACTTGCAGGGCTGCATGCGGAACGTGTCTTTATCCTCGATTCCCAGCTTTTCAAATTCATCCATGGCGCGAATCACCTGAGGATCGTCTACGGAATATCCCAGACAACGCATGGCAATAATGGAGTTCATCATCGAGGGAAAAATCGCACCCAGACCGTCGCTCATCTCGAAGCGCTCCAGCATCCACTTCTCAGCGACCTTCAGAGCAATCGAACGCAGCGGACGAATGTGTACCCGCTCGAACCAGTGAGTCAAGCGATCGAGCGACAGGAAGAAATTTCGCCATGAAAATAGGTTCTTGTCCCAGCGCAGATGCATGCGCGACTTGTCGCGTCCGCCGACAAACAGCTCTTCGACTCCCATCTCCTCGGGAATCTTTTTAAACGGTTTCTTGGCGTAGCAGATCGACAACGGCACCAGAATGGCGCGCGACCATGAAGAAATTTCGTAGATGTTGAACCAGAACCATTTGGGAAACAGCACGATCTCCGGAGGAATGGCAGGGACCGCGTCGTAGTCGTACTGCCCGAAGAAACAGAGATAAATCTTGGTAAAAGTGTTGACCTCGGTCACTCCGCCCATTTCCAGAATCTTCTTGCGGGCGCGGGCCAGGTCGGGATGATCGGCGGTGTAGCCCGCCAGTTTCAGCCCGAAGTAGCACTTCACCGACGCGCTGATGTTCGAAGGACCCTGATAGTAGATACCCCATCCACCGTCTTCGTTCTGGTGCTCCAGAATGTAGCGCGCAGCCTTCGCCATGCGCGCTGGATTGCCCGTCCCTAGAAGCACATGCAGGATGATGTAGTCGGCTTCGAGCGTGGTATCGGCTTCCAACTCGCCGCACCAGTAACCTTCTTCGTGTTGCTCGGAAAACAGGCAGTTGCGCGCGCCATCAATGGCAGCAGCCACACGGCTGATCAGATCATCAATTTTTCCGAAGCGCATCTGCGGCATTGCAGACGCAGAGGAGAGGGAGGAGGCATCGTCCATAATTTGCTATTGCTACTCCGCAACCGCCCCACTGGGAGCGGCCGCAATGGCTTCCACGATCTCCGGTGGCAAGCCAAATCTAACGTTCTCTGGCATGACCTCGACTTCCTGCACGTTGGCGAAGCCTTCAGTCCCCAGGAACTTTACGACTTCTTCCACCAGGCATTCCGGAGCGGAGGCTCCCGCGGTCAGCGCGATGGTCTTTACACCTTCCAGCCACTCCGGCCGGATATTGCGGAAGCTATCAATAAGATGCGAACCGGTCCCCAAATTACGCGCAACTTCCACCAGGCGATTGGAATTTGAGCTGTTATCGGAACCCACCACCAGCAGCAGGTCAGCGTCTGAAGCCACATGCTTCACGGCCACCTGGCGATTCTCGGTGGCATAGCAGATATCCTGTGCGGCCGGTCCCTTGATATTGGGGAAGCGCTGGCGCAGGGCAGCGATGATGTCGCGGGTTTCGTCCAGGCTCAGGGTTGTCTGGGTCAGATAAGCCACCCGGTTGGGGTCGGCTACGGTCAAGGAAGCTACTTCTGCTGGCGAACCCACGACCTGGGTCACGACCGGCGCCTCGCCTAGGGTCCCGATGACTTCGTCGTGGTCGCGGTGTCCGATCAGGATCAGCGAATAGCCTTCCTTGGCAAACTTGACAGCCTCGACGTGAACCTTAGTGACCAGCGGACAGGTTGCGTCAATCACACGCAGTCCGCGATGCTCGCTGGCTTCCCGCACCTCTGGAGAGACTCCATGGGCGCTGTAGATCACTCGCTCCCCGTTCGGGACTTCTTCAACGCTGTCCACAAAAATGGCGCCTTTGCCCTGCAATTCCTCAACCACGAAGCGGTTGTGGACGATCTCCTTGCGGACGTAGATCGGTGGCCCAAAGGCTTCGAGTGCGATACGCACGATATCAATGGCCCGCACCACACCGGCACAGAAGCCGCGGGGCTTGAGCAAAAGCAGAGTCTTTTCGTCTTGAGATAGGGCCATATTCTGCCTTCTTAGGGTACACGTTCCCTATGGGTCGTTGACTACAAGACTACTGGACAAGTACCCAGTTGGTCAACGTAAGCCGTAGAAAGGCTTAGGATTAGCAGCGATTGGGGCGAATCTGGCAGTGAATGGCAATAAGCCTGTTTCGGCGACTTAGGCGTTGGTCTTAAGCATCTGTTCGGCATGCTTGCGCGAGGTCTCGGTCAGCTTGGCACCGCTCAGCATGCGGGCCACCTCTTCGGTCCGCTCTTCCCCGGTAATGAGGTGGACGCTCGTCCGGGTTCTCCCTCCGACGGCCTTTTTCTCGATTAAATAGTGATGGTCGGCGAAGGTAGCGATTTGGGGCAGGTGGGTGACGCAAAGGACCTGGTTCGAACGGGACAAGCTTTTGAGCTTCTTTCCCACTGCCTCGGCGGCCCGGCCGCCGATTCCCGTGTCAATTTCGTCAAAGACCAGGGTGCGCTGCGCTCCTGAACTGCGCTTCTTGCCCGACGCAGCCTCCACGCTCGCTTTAAGCGCCAGCATGACGCGGGACAACTCTCCACCGGAAGCGATGTGCTCCATCTGCCGCAGGGGCTCGCCGGGATTCGTGGCGATCATGTACAACACCTGGTCGAAGCCGGAGGCAGTCCAGTTCCCTTCCTCGTCCGTGCCGCTGACTTCAATTCGAAAACTGGATTTCATCGCCAAATCGTTGATCTCAGCCTCGACCAGTTTCTCCAGCTTGCGTGCCGCTTCGTAGCGCTTCTTTGAGATTGCCTGAGCCGCACTCAGGTAAGCACCCGCTGCCTTCTCCAACTCGCCACAAAGGTGGCGGAGGACTTCATCCTTGTTCTCCATCTCCGAAAGCTTGCGGCCTACTTCGGCACCATGCTTAATCACGTCTTCAAGAGTGGGCCCGTACTTGCGCTTCAGGCGGTCCATGGCGGCGAGGCGGTCTTCGACTTCCGCCAAGTGCTCGGGAGAAGCCTCGACGCCGCCGGCATAGTCGCGAAGACTGGCGCCGACATCTTCCACGCTGATGCGGGCAGTTTCGAGCGTGGACATGGTCTCCTGAAACTTCGGCTCGTAGCGGGCCAGTTCCTCGATGTGTTTCTGCGCGGCTCGCAAAGACGCGGAGGTCGACGCATTGCCTTCGTACAGCAAGTCGAAAGCATTCATCGCCGCGCTGTGGATTTTCTCCGCGTTGGCCAGCACGCGCTTCTCGGTTTCGAGACGCTCGTCCTCTCCGGCCTGCAACTTCGCTTCGTCAATCTCGCGCGCCTGGAACGTCCACAGGTCGAGAAGACGCAAGCGGTCCTGCTCATCGCGCTGGAGGTCATCGATGCGCGTCTGAATGTTCTTCCATTTGGAGAATGTTTCTGCCGTCGGTTCGATCTGGATATTCGCAAAACTATCGAGTAGTCGAAGTCGGGTGGAAGCGTCGAAAGAAAGCAGAGACTCGTTCTGAGCGTGAATGGTGGCGAGGTATGGAGCCAACTGACGCAGCACCGCTACGGTCGCGGGCTGGTTGTTGACGAAAACGCGTCCCTTGCCGCCCGAGGCAATCTCGCGGCGCAGGATGATCGATTCGTCTTCCTGGTCGATGCCGTTATTTTCGAGGATTTGAGCGACCGTCTTCTCCGCTCCGCCTTCCACTTCGAAGACGGCAGAGATCCTGGCCTTGTCAGCCCCCGAGCGGATCACGTCCGCAGAAGCTTTGTCCCCCAGCAGAAGGGCCAGGGCATCAATGAGGATGGATTTTCCGGCGCCAGTTTCGCCGGTCAGCAGGTTGAGCCCAGATGCGAACTCTACTGCCAGATTGTCTATGACCGCGTAGTTTTCGAGCCGCAGTTCGATGAGCACCGGCGTCCTGGAACTCAGACTTGGGATGTGAGCTGAATTGAGCGCAGGATAGCATGAAAACAGTTTTCGGTTCCCAGTTCTCGGTTGTCAGAAAAGAAACCGGTAGCGACCGCGTGAGCCGCGTTTTTTGCACAGCCCTTACGGGTTGATAGATCGTATTCACCCGCGTATTTGGCCCACATGCTGGTCTATAATTGAAACAGGAATCCTCCTAAAAATGAATCTGTATCCCTTGCTGGCAGCAGCGGTCGGCGGCGAAATTATTGACTTGGTGGGCGAAACCGGCCCCGTCGCCAAGGTAGTTTTGCTCTTTCTTCTGATCTTCAGCCTGGTTTCCTGGGCGATTATTCTTTCCAAGTGGAGCGTGTTGCGGCGGGCGCGGGTACAAAGCGGCCGTTTTGTGCGCGCCTTCCGCAAGGCCCAGCGTCTGCAGGATGTGGGCGCCGTGGCCGAACAGTTTCGTCCCAGCCCGCTGGTCGGTGTGTTTGAAGGCGGATTCGAGGAATACCGCCGTCAGGCTGCCGCATCCAACGGCATCATTCGAAATCCGCTGGCAATCCAGCGCTCCATGCAGATTGCGAATTCTGAAGAACTGACTCGCTTTGAGCGTAACCTGCCGTGGCTGGCGATTACCGGTGCGGTCACGCCGTTCGTAGGTCTGTTCGGGACCGTCTGGGGCATCATAGACGCCTTCCACGGACTTGGCACCGCCGGTGCCGCAACGCTGCGCGCTGTCGCACCTGGAATCTCGGAAGCCCTGATCACAACTGCGGCCGGACTAGTGGCCGCGATCCCGGCCGTCATCGCCTACAACCTAATTGGCGGGTCGATTCGTGAACTGGCCGCCCGCGGCGACGACTTTGCCATGGAAATGCTGAATGCGGTCGATCGCCAGCAGCCACAGCCTGCCTATCGCACGGCTGAAGCGCCGGGGGGACAGCGGTAATGGCCTTTACGGCTTCCAACGGACGCACCCAAACGTCCCTCTCCGACATTAACATCACCCCACTGGTGGACGTCGTACTCGTGCTGCTGATCATATTTATGGTCACCGCGCCGGTGCTGCAGTCCGGCATCGAGGTGAATGTTCCGAAGACGCGGTCGGTGAAAGAGATCACCGAAGAACGCCTGGTGATCAGCATCAATAAAGATCAACGGGTTTTTCTGGGCAACGACACCATCAACATCAACGAGATTGCCGCGAAGATCAAACAGAAGATTCGCGATCCGCAGCATCAGTCGATCTTTATCCGCGCGGACGAAAATGTGCCCTTTGGCGCCTTCGCCACCGTCATGGACGCGGTCAAATCTTCCGGCATCACCAATGTGAGCATCGTCACTCAACCGCTGGACGCGCATGGCAGCCAACGCTGAAATCTTTTTCGAACACGACCGCTGGGGCCGAAACCTCTCCTGGTCGCTCGGACTGCATATTGCAGTCGTCGGTGCCATTTTGCTTTACGCCGTAGTTATACCTAGCAGCCACGGCGAAGGCTGGGGAGCAGGCGGTGGCGGCGATGCCATGGGCGTGACGCTGGTCAGCACTGTGCCGCTGCCGGCCAATCCGGCGAAGACGGAAAATGTTCTGGCTAACGATTCCAAGGGACTGGCCCAGTCGCAGCCCAAGCCGGTAGAGAAAGAGCCGGACGCGATTCCCATCCCGGACAAGATTGTCAAGACTAAGGCGCCGCCAAAGGTCAGCGCAACCCACCAGAAGCCCCAGCCTGAACCGGCGGTTGAAGCCGATAACGTCGTTCCCTTCGGACAGGGCGGACCAGTCAGCGGACCCTACGGCAACTTCAGCGCCAACGGCGCTAAGGGCGGCTTCGGCTTCACCGGCGGAGGCGGCGATTTCGGCTCGCGTTATTCCTGGTATGTCCGCGTGGTGCAGCAGAAAGTTTCGGAGAATTGGCTCAAGTACGAAGTGGACCCGAGTATTTCGACCGCGCAACGGGTGTACATCACCTTTGACGTAATGCGCGACGGCCATCCCGCGAATGTCCAGGTGGAGCAATCAAGTGGTGTGCCATCTCTCGACCAATCCGCGACTCGGGCCATCCAGCGCATTGACACTTTTGGTCCCTTACCTTCGGATTATGCCGCGAATAAAGTGTCAGTAGAGTTCTGGTTCGATTACAAAAGATAGCAAGGTGTTGTGGGGCTGTGAGTTGCGCGCAGCACGTTTGGGTTCTTGACTAAGTTCTCGGTCTCAGCGTCATCCTGAGCAAAGCGAAGGATCTGGCGTGGAGCGAGCATGAGCCTGGGTCGGTAGCAATACGCGCGAGATCCTTCGGGACTGAAGCCCCTCAGGATGACGCCGGATGTAGAAATTTGTCACTTCGTACTACATAGTCAGGAAACGATTCTTAATGAAGAGATTTTTACTACTGCTGTTACCGCTGTTTTTGTTGACCTCAAGCTTTGCCCAGGACTGGATCAAGACCGGCACCGGGTTAGGCGTCGAAAAAGTACGCCTTGCCGTTCCCGATTTCAATGCTTCCACCCAAGACCCGAAGAATGCTGACCTGCTCAAGACGTTCAATGAAACCTTGTGGAACGATCTCGACAACGCCGGAATCTTCGACATGGTTTCAAAGAGCTTCTATCCCCTCGGTCAGGTGGGAACTCCCGCCGATGTGAAGTTTGAGGGATGGAGCGCGCCTCCACCAAACGCCGCCATGCTAGCCTTTGGCAACCTGGGCGTGTCCGGCAACGGCATGACCGTGCAGGGCTGGCTCTACGATGTTAAGAACGTGACTTCGCCGCAAGTGCTGGGCAAGCAGTATCAGGACGCCGCCACCAGCGACGCCGCCCGCACCACCGCCCACAAGTTTGCCGACGAAATTATCTTTCGACTGGGTGGTGGAATCCAGGGGATCGCCGAGAGCAAGATTTATTTCGTGAGCAGCCGCAGCGGGCACAAGGAAATATGGGCCATGGACTACGACGGTGCCAACCAGCACACTGTAACCCGTCTGGGCTCCATTTCATTGTCACCACGCGTCTCACCAGACGGATCGCGCATCGCCTTCAGTTCGCTGACGAAATCCGGGTGGGACATTCTGATGTATTCGCTCGAACTCGACCGCATGGTTTCGTTTCCCCGTTTTGGTGGAACCAATCTGTCTCCAGCGTGGTCGGCGGATGGAACCAAAATCGCATTCTCGTCTTCCCGGAGTGGGGATCCGGAGATTTACACCGTGGATTCATCCGGCGCGAACTTGAAGCGGATCACGTCCTTCAAAGGTCCTGACGTTTCTCCGGCATGGAATCGCAAGACGGGCGCTCAAATGGCTTTCGTGAGCGGCCGTACTGGATTGCCGCAGATTTACACCATGGAAGCCGACGGTACTAACGTGCAGCGGCTCACCGATCAGGGATACTCGGTGTCTCCGGCGTGGTCGCCTAACGGCCAATTCCTAGTGGTGTCGTGGATGCGCAAGTATGGTCCCGGAGCGCCGGGAGCGCAGGACATTTACATCATGGATATCGCCAGCAAACAGTGGGTACAGCTCACCCACGACGGAGGCCGAAATGATTTCCCGTACTGGTCACCGGACGGAAGGCACATCATCTTTCAGTCGAGCCGAGCGGGCAGCCTCCAGATATGGACCATGCTGGCCGATGGTACCAATCAGAAGCAGTTGACTTTTGCGGGAGCGAACAGCCAGCCCAACTGGAGTTGGAAGTAAATTTAGATTTTTGTAACTGTAATCACGGAATCATATTCGCTGTTTTGCAGTTAATTCCGGAGAGGCGGAGCAGGTTTCCCCTTCCCGACTAGAGCCGGGCGCAGAGATCGTAATCAAGTACCTCAATCGACGCGCACCAAGAGTACGGAGGACCAGAGTGAACCAACGGAAAATGAGATGGATGATGTTAGCGTTCGTACTGATGGCGATCATGACGCTGGGTGCTTGCAAAAAGAAAGTAGCCCCACCGCCACCGCCGCCGCCACCACCGCCAGCCGCGCCTACAGCTTCGTTGTCGGCCAGCCCCAACACCATCGACAAGGGCGGTTCCACCACCTTGACCTGGCAGACCAGCAATGCGACCGACGTCAGCATTGACGGTGTAGGAGCGGTACAACCGAGCGGGTCGCAGAGTGTGACTCCGTCCGATTCCACCACCTATACTCTGACTGCAAAAGGTGCGGGTGGAACGCAGACGGCCACAGCGCGCGTTACCGTGACTGCGCCGCCACCGCCGCCTCCTCAGCCTTCGGCCACCGAAGAAGAGCTGTTCTCACAAACTGTGAAGGACATCTACTTCGACTATGACAAGAGCGATATCAACGCCGACCAGCAGTCGTCGCTGCAAGGCGATGTCGCCTTCCTGAAGCAGCATCCCAACATCACATTCACGGTGGAAGGACACTGCGACGAACGCGGATCGACCGAGTACAACCTTGCTTTGGGAGACAGCCGCGCGAATTCCGTCCGTAACGCGCTGGTCCAGGGAGGCGTTGCCGCCGACCACGTCAAGACCATCAGCTACGGCAAGGAAAAGCCGTTCTGCACCGAATCGAACGAGCAGTGCTGGCAGCAGAACCGGCGCGGCCACTTCGTCTACGGCAAGTAGTTGTTTGTAGCGCCGGCGTTCCGCCGGCTGTCGCGAGGGCGGCTCGCCCTCGCAAGGCTGGAAGTAAAATGTTTGTTGCCAGCCGCGACAACGCCGGCGCTACACAATTCTTTCGTCCTCTGGCCGGGACGTAACACCAATATTCCGCATCACAGGTATTCGATTATGAAAATCCACCAATATTCAGCTTTGCTCGCACTACTGGCGCTGTTCTGCACGGCCTCAACCCCGGCGTGGGCGGTCAACAAAGACATGGTGCAACTGCAGACCCAAGTGCAGGACCTGCAGGACAGGATCGCGAAAATGCAGACGTCGTTTGACGAGCGCATGGGCGTGCTGCAGCACCTGATCGAACAAAGCACAGACCGGGCCAACAAGGTTGCTACGTCGGTTACCGATCTGCAAACCACACTGCAGAAACAGCAGACCGACAGCGGCACCCACACCGATCAACTGTCGGGCCAGATCCAATCCTTGAACGACACTCTGGATGAACTCAAGGCCCGTCTTGGCAAAGTGAGCAAGCAGCTCGAAGATATGCAGGCGGCGCAGCAAAGCATGGCCGTCCAGCAGACTCAGCAACAACAGCAGGCGGCATCCGCGCCACCACCAGACGTGCTCTACAACAACGCCCTGCGCGACTACCAGGCGGGAAAGAACGATCTTGCGGTCCAGGAATTTGGGGACTACGTCAAGTTCTATCCCAATACTGATCTTGCGGGCAATGCGAACTATTATCTGGCTGACATCCAGTACAAGCAGGGGAATTATGCGGCGGCGGTCAAGAGTTATGACCAGGTCCTGCAAAGCTTCCCTGACGGAAACAAGGCTGCGGCCGCTGAATTGAAGAAGGGCCTGGCGCTGGTGGAACTGGGACAACAGGAAGCAGGAATTGCGGCTCTACGGCACGTGATGCAACGCTATCCCAAGTCAAATGAAGCCATGCAGGCCCGGGATCGGTTGCGCAAACTGGGGGTAGCTACGACTGGTGCTGAGGCCCGGAAGCAGTAGCGATCATTCGGCGCCGGTGTGCACGGCCTCTTACGCGCCCTGATGCTTACGATGATGTTTGTGGTGGTGCCGGCGGCCCTTGTGGTGCCCTTCGTTGTATTGAGCTTCGCTCCGATGAGCGGCCACACTGGCATGCGCCTGCTCACCCGGCTTCAGTTGTTCTCCCCAACCCATTAACGTAGAAAGCATAACCGTTGCAAGCGCTAGACCCATGCGTTTCATTTTGGCCTTCCTGCCTGAACCCTACGCCCTATTTCTTTGTAATCTACAGGATTAACCCTTCCCGCGGGCAAAAGTTTCGCGATAGTCTTACCACTGACTGGCCGTGTTCCTCCGGCCCTCAACAGGACCGCTATGACCAAAGAAAACGACCCGAACAACGATCGCGACGCCTCTCTCGCCAATGACCAAGACCGCGGCAAAGGCGCCGTGGAACAAGACAAGCCCGAGGCGCAACCAGGCAATACATCGATGCAAGGCCAGCTCGGTCACCGGGATCAGGACCCAATGCTGAAATCCTCAGACACCGACTTCCCTGAACCCGGCCAAGGCCCAGAGCACTCCGGAGAGCCTGCCGCCTAGTCTCGTGTAGGGCGGGCCTCCTCGCCCGCCCCACACTTACGCTCATTCGCCTTTGTCTTTGTCTTTATCTTTGCGGTGCAGGTCGAGGCCGAATGAAGGGTGCTCCCGCTGTCCCGTGATCTTGATAGGGACTTCGGTTTTTCCATCCTTGCGGAAGAAGGGATCGACAGCCTTTAGCAGGAACGACTTTGCGCCCGTCATGGTCTCCGAGAGCTTGGCCTGCATCCGCAGTTTGCCGTGGAAATCCAGATTCTCTTTATCCAGACCGTACTTGCCGTCCAGTGCAACCTCGGCGCCGGTGACGCTGAAAGTCAGCTTGCGGAATGCAATCAATCCATTGTCGAGAACGAAGTTTCCCTTCAGTTGAGACACACTGCTACCCGCGTCCTTATTTTCCGGCTGGCCTTGCGCTTTGCGGCTCAGTGTTTCTATTTTCGCAGTCACCTCAGGACTGGTGAATTGCGCCTGCTCGACGTCGAATGCACCGTCCAGATTCAATCGGTCCGAGAGATCGCCCTTCCCCGGGGGCAAATTGAATTTGGTCTTGAAATTGATTGCTCCGGTCAATGGTGACGGAGTCACTTTCACGGCTAGGCGCATCAGATCTTCGATCCTGCCTCTTTCTACGGTCACATCGAGCGTGATCTCTTTGCCGGGCCTGTCCTTATCCTGAGATTTAACTACCCCACCCTGAGCCACGATGACGGTATTCAACAGGTGCGCAGTCACGGGATGCAGCAGCGTGTCTCCGTTGGTACCGTCCACGGTGGCGCTGAAGACCGTCTCCAGGTCGAGCGGATGCCCGCCGATGGTGACGGTGAAGTCGGGAGTCGAGGTCTTGCCTTCCACTTCAATCTTCTCCAGCACGCCCCCAAACTTGCCCGTGGAAGAGAGGATCCCGCTGATTCCCTTGAACACTCCCAGATCGGCCTTGTCGAATGTGTACTCAGCAGCCAAAGGCGTCTGGCCCGGATCGTCAGGACTCCACGGACCGAAGGTTCCCTTAGTCTCAATTTCACCGGGTGGAACAGCGTTGGTCAACTGCGCGTTGAACTTTGCCGGACGGTCGAGTCCGACCGAATGCATCACCAGGTGATGAATGGCGAAGACGTGTGGATCTTTGTCTGCGGACTTGGGTAGCAAACGCAGTTCGGCATCGTCAGAAACAATTTCCCTGATCAGCACCGGTGCATCACGTACCTTTGACCAATCCTGCTTCCCTCTCTGTCCCTTGGGCGGAATCTGTATCACCAGTCCCTTCAGCTTGACCTGGTTGATCTTCCAGGGCTTTCCGATCAATCCAAGGATGCCGGCTTCGGCGGAGAACTGTTCGATTGAAATCATGGGCGGAACGTCCGTCCGGCCCTCGTGACGAATGGCAAGTCCTGAACCCTCGATGCGCGCTCCCGGGAAAAGGTAGACGTGAAAATCCTTGAGTTCCACGTCAGCGTGGAATTTCTCGCTGAGCATCTCCACGACTTTCCGATGCAGGTACGGATTGGAGAGATGAACTCCGATCACAATGACGGCCACAATGGCGATCGCCACTACTGATATCACGATCAGCATAGCCTTGGTTAACGGTCTGGTTTTCTTTTCAGTCATTTAGGCAAATTCTCTGACGCTATTTCTCAGGAAATGGTTGGTCGGGCAATGTTAGCAGTGTAGGTGAGGTCGTGATCCTGATCCGAATGACGATGTTCGAGGGCGCCCGCGAGATCGTAAGGAACATCCTCAGTCGGAAAAGTCGCGCCGTCTTAGCCTGCATCCCCGCCCGGTGGTAAACTTACGCGCCGAATCGGCGACCATTCAGATTCGTGGTCGAGTACACGAGGTCGCCACAGGGGAGAATCCTAAAATGCTCGTCCGCTTCCGCCGCTGTCTCTATTTCGCAATGCTGCTCGCGTTCGCAGCCGGTTTGGCCACCGCCCAAACTCAGCCCGCGCAGCATCCCTTACAAGCACTGACGTCGCAGGAATACTGGGCGGTCTACGACGTGCTGCGAGACAACGGCAAGCTCGGCGAGGATGTTTTCGTCCCCAGCGTGCTTTTGCACGAGCCGCCCAAGGACCGAG
The DNA here is from genome assembly GCA_963741105.1 of Terriglobia bacterium. Taxonomy (GTDB): domain Bacteria; phylum Acidobacteriota; class Terriglobia; order Terriglobales; family Acidobacteriaceae; genus JAIQFF01. The sequence continues at coordinate 137,955 of CAVUGT010000019.1, read as the reverse complement.
TGCTGGCCTGGAAACCGGGCGATCCGGTTTTCCGCGAGGCCGACGTGATTCTGATGAAGAAAGGCGTTGTCACTGAGGCCCGAGTGGACATTCCCGCCCGCAAGCTGCTCGCGTTAAAAGAGCGTCCGGACGTTCAGGGGCCGTTCTTTGAATCGGAGTTTCATGAAATGGCTGAGGCCATCAAAAAGGATTCGCGGGTAGTGGAAGCCCTGAAAAAGCGCGGCATCACCGACCTGAACACCGTGAAGTGCGCTCCCCTCCCGTTCGGGTATTTCGCCCTCCCCGAATTGGAAGGTCACCGCATCATGTATGGCGAATGCGCCGACATACACGGTGAGTATCTGAGCTGGGGTCGTTCCATCGAAGGGCTTTTCGTCAAGATCGACGCCAAGGACATGAAGGTCCTGGCAGTCATCGACGAGGGGATCGTTCCTGTACCAACCGGGTCAATCAACTTCGAGGAAGCCCCGCAAAATCCAAGGCCTGGAACCAAGCCGATTGAAATCACCCAGCCTGCTGGTCCGAGCTTTCAGGCGACGAATGGCGAAGTCAGTTGGCAGAACTGGAAATTCCGCTTTCGGCTCGATCCGCGCGTGGGCCCGGTTCTTAATCTTGTCCGGCTCGAAGACGGCGGACACGAGCGTTCCGTAATGTACGAGGGTTCGTTGTCGGAATTGTACGTGCCGTACATGGATACGGCCACGGGTTGGGTAACTCGCGTCTTCATCGATGCCGGCGAGTTTTTTCCCGGAGGAATCCTGACCACATTGCGTGAAGGCGTGGACTGCCCAGCTAACGCGTCGTATTTCGATGCGTTGTACCCGGATGATCACGGCATGCCGAAGCTCTATTCGCATCAGGCTTGCCTCTTTGAAGTAGCCACGAGCGGGCCGAGCTGGCGCCACTATGAGAAAGAGGAAGTTTGGGGGCGTCCGGCACGAACCCTCGTGTTGCGCACCGCCATGGTGGTCGGAAACTACGACTACATGATCGACTGGCGTTTTGAACGCGATGGCTCTATTCGCGCAGCCGTTGGAGCGACCGGTGTTATCGAAGTGAAGCCGGTGAAGGAAAAGATGGAAGCCAACGCGGGCGGAGAAATGACGAAGGACGAGTACGGGCATTTCGTGGCCGAGAACACAGTCGGAGTCAATCACGACCATTTCTTTTCTTTCCGCCTCGACCTTGACGTCGACGGCCAGAACAATTCGTTTCTGCCCGATCGGCTGGTCAAGCGCGAACTGAAAGACAATCCGTCGCGGAAGAGCATCTGGGTGATGGAACCCTTCACAGCACGAACCGAAAAAGACGCGATGATGGACATTCACCTGGAGCGGCCCACCATGTGGAGGTTCGTCAATCCCAACGTGAAAGGCCCGCTGGGGTATCCGACAGGATACGAACTGATGCCAGGGGTGACCGCTGCGTCGCTGCTCGATCCGGAGGACGGTCCGCAAAAGGTTGGGGCCTTTTCAGCGCACCAGCTCTGGGTAACTCCGTACAGCCCGGACGAGTTCTACGCTTCGGGTGTGTTCCCCGCTGCCAGCAAGGGCAACGAAGGGCTGGCGATTTGGACGAAGGCGAACCGTCCGATTCAGAACAAAGACATTGTGGCGTGGTACACGATGGGTTTTCACCACGTGCCGCGAGCCGAAGACTGGCCCGTCATGCCGGTAATGTGGCACGAGTTCACGCTGCGGCCCTACGACTTTTTCTCGCAGAATCCTGTGTTGGATTTGCCGCTATTGCCGTGAGGGCTTGTGTGGGGCGGACACTCTTGTCCGCCGCTTTTGGGGTTGTTCTTCCTGTTTTAGGATCGGGTTTTGACACCTTTAAGTCAAAATCAAAGGCGGCGGACAAGAGTGTCCGCCCCACTCCACCTGACCCTTATCGCAGCTCTTCCATGACCTGCTCGAGCACTTCCCTGCCCGGCCTGACCTCGGATTCGGGCAGCGTGGCCAGTGGTTCGTCGGTCATATTGAGAAGATCGACAAAAGTCGGTGTCTTTGAATTGACGTAGAACACGCCGGTCAAGACCTCGCCCTTCTCGTGCGCTTCATTCAGACGAGTGATCGCCCGGATTCGATTGGTTGGGTCATACTCTTCTTCCAGCTTGCGCAGGCGAAGATGCGAGCCGTCGTGCATGGTCACATCAATCGTTGTTCCGGGATCGTAATCAATGGCAATGTCCTCGAACGCGGGCACGAAACTGACTTCCTGCAACGGCTCTTCGTGGTCCTTCATGTATTTGTAGGATTTGGTCGAGCCTTCGTGATCGTTGAAAGTCACGCACGGCGACACCACGTCGAGCATGACCGTGCCCTTGTGGGCGATGGCCGCTTTCATCATGGCGTGCAGTTGTTTCTTGTCTCCGGAGAAAGACCGGCCCACGAAAGTAGCGCCCAGCGTGATAGCCATGGCGCAGGTGTCGATCGGCGGCAGATCGTTGATCACGCCAGTCTTCAGCGTCGATCCCATGTCGGCGGTCGCTGAGAATTGCCCTTTGGTCAATCCGTAAACGCCGTTGTCCTCAATGATGTAAATGATGGGCAGATTGCGCCGCATCAGGTGAATGAATTGTCCAACGCCGATCGAGGCGGTGTCGCCATCGCCGCTGACGCCGAGTGCGATCAGATGGCGATTCGCGAGAACAGCGCCGGTGGCGACCGAGGGCATGCGGCCATGAACCGCGTTGAAGCTGTGCGACCGTCCCATGAAGTAGGCCGGGCTCTTGGACGAGCAGCCAATGCCGCTGGGCTTGATCACACGCTCGGGAGAGACGCCCATTTCGTACATGGCGTCGATGATGCGCTCGGAAATTGCGTTGTGGCCGCAACCGGCACATAGAGTCGTCTTGCCGCCGCGATAGTCGAGCACGGACAAACCAATGCGATTGGTCTTCGGTGCCGGGGCCGGCTTGTCAGGCGTTGAGGTCGCCATTTACTTACCCTCCATGGTCATGAGTTCATCGGTGACCGAGCGCGCGTCAAGCGGCAGGCCGTGAATGTGAGCGATGCTGCGCAATCGAGTGTGCAGTGCGGCTTCCAGGTCCATCTTCAGCAGCGTGAGCATCTGGGCGTCGCGGTTTTGTTCCACTACGTACACCACATCGTGCTGCTTCACAAAATCGTGCACTTCGCGGGTAAAGGGATATGCGCGCAGACGCAGATAGTCGGTCTCGATGTTGTATTCCTGACGCAACTGGTCGCGGGCCTCGATCAGCCCCCAGTGCGAAGTTCCGTATCCGATGATGCCGATTTTCGATTTGCCAGTATCGACTTCCGGCCGGGGGACAAATGAGCGTGCGGTCTCGAACTTGCGGTTGAGCCGCTCCATGTTGCGTTCGAAGTCGTCAGGACGTTCGCTGTATTGTGCTTTCTCGTTGTGTCCACTGCCACGTGCAAAGTACGCAGCGGCAGGATGATCGGTGCCGGGCAGAGTGCGGTAGCCGATGCCATCTCCGTCGACATCCTGGTAACGGGCAAAACCACCCAAGCGGTCCAGGTCAGCTTTGCTCAACACTTTGCCGCGACGGATCGGCTTCTCCGGATACTTGAAGGGATCAGCCATCCAATTGTTCATTCCGAGGTCAAGATCGGACATGACAAAAACCAATGTTTGGAACTGCTCGGCCAGATCGAAAGCGTCGCCTGCCATACTGAAACACTCTTCCGCGGAACAAGGCAGCAGCAGAATATGCTTCGTATCTCCGTGGGAAAGAAACGCGGTGGAGAGAATATCGCCCTGCGACGTGCGCGTTGGCAAACCAGTGGAAGGGCCGACGCGCTGGATGTCCCAGATCACGCCCGGAACTTCAGCGTAGTAAGCAAGCCCGGCAAATTCTGCCATTAGCGAGATACCCGGCCCGGCCGTCGCCGTCATCGCGCGCGCTCCTGCCCAACCCGCACCCAGTACCATGCCGATCGCAGCCAGTTCGTCTTCCGCCTGCACGATAGCGAACGTTGCTTTGCCGTCAGGCCGAATGCGAAAGCGCTTCATGTACTCGATCATGCTCTCGGGCAGCGATGACGATGGCGTAATCGGATACCACGCGATCATGGTCGCTCCGGCGAACATGCAGCCGAGGGCCGCCGCGGCGTTTCCATCGATGATGATCTTGCCGGCGGTCTTGTCCATGCGCTGGACGAAATAGGGATCGCGCTTCGTCAGGTTGGCTGCAGCGTAGTCGTATCCGGCTTTCACCGCAGCCAGATTCAGGTTCGCGGCTTTCACCTTCTTGGCGAACTGCTTGCGGATGGCCTTCTCGACTTCAGCTATATCGATCTCAAGCAACTGGGCCACCACGCCCACGTAGATCATGTTCTTGACCAGCTTGCGCAGCTTGGCCTCGGGGCAAACCGGCGCCACCAATTTGTCGTACGGCACCGCGTAGAACACCAGATCGTTGCGCAGGGTGCTGAGATTCAAAGGCTCGTCGTAGAGAACGGCAGCGCCAGCGGCCACGGACATTACATCTTCGTGCGCCGTCTCAGAATTCATCGCGACTACAAAATCGATTTCCTTCTTGCGCGCGATGTAGCCATCTTTGTTGGCGCGAATCGTGTACCAGGTAGGCAGTCCGGCAATATTCGAAGGAAAAAGATTCTTTCCTGAGACCGGAATTCCCATCTGGAAAATGCTGCGAAGAAGTACTGTGTTGGAACTTTGCGATCCCGACCCGTTTACGGTCGCGACCTGGATACTCATGTCATTGACGACACGTTTCTTCTCTGGTGGGCGACTCTCAGCGTGGAGAGATACATCCGTGGTGGCCATTCCCCGTCCTTCCTTGTCCCTGGAGCGGAGTTTCTCCGCTCGCAATTACTGGTAGAGCAGAACCCAACATTATACGGCAGTATCCGGAGGCAAGGGATTGAGGTATCTGTATGGGAAATAGATCGCACGGAGCGCGGTGCCTTCTTGTCAGTGTATCCGCGTAACGGTCACGAGCGGCTCGGTGTACGCCGCGGGACGCACAAAGATGAAATCCAACAAAGTGTCGGTGGCACGCAGATTGGAGTTATTACCGATCTGGATGGTCGTGGCATGAGCGGAAGTTCCCAGTGCCAGCGGCAGTGAAGGAAAGACATTGAGCAGGGTGCCAAACGAATCAAGCACCGAGGCTTGCTGCGTGCTTTGGTTTTCGTCGACAACGGTGCGCAAGCGATACAGTTGGCCGTGGGTGAAGTTCGTCATGACCGGCTCGATTGCTGATTCGAAATGATTCCTGAATACGATGTAGGATCGACAGCGTGAGTGGAAGGCAACTCCCAGTTGACCAAATCCCACGGTAGTCCCGAAACCTGGCCCTGAAGCACGACGGAAAATTGGCTTCCGGCAGGCGTCGGACTGGAGCGAAAGCGAAACTCGAGAGCGTACCGGGTCACATCAAGGTCCATGGCGTGGACAGCGGTTCCCAGCGCTATACGGCTGAGAACATGAATGGCCTCGGCGGGGTGCGCGGTTGGCGAGCTGATCGCCAGCATCAGCGCCTTGATATCAGGTTTCTGGAGATTGTGCGAGTCAGCGTAGTAGACCACATACACTTGCCCGCTCGGCAGCACCATGGCCGAGCAATAACCACCGTCGATCTGCTGGCCCGTATAGGTGTCGAGCACGGTGCCGTAACCAAACGTCTGTCCGCCATCGTAGGAGACGAAGGCGACCAACTGCCGGGGATAGCCGGTGGTATTGGCTGGTTGTACTCCGGGAATACCAAGGGTTTCGCGTCCCATGAGGATCAGCGCCACTCCGGCTTGCACCATCTGCGGTGATTGCAGGACACCCACTTCCGATCTATAAGGGAGTAGAGGCCCCCAATTCAATCCCATGTCGTCGGAGTAGCGCCCGTAAGTGTCCGCGAGGTTCCCGGCCCTCATCATCGCGAACAGTGTGCTCGGGGCAGTTTGAGCGATAGCCGTTTCATTGAGATCGGGCTCGCCCAACTGGCGTAAATTAGAAAGCTTGCTCCATGTGAACCCGTCGTCGGAAGACAACCAGAGGCTTGGTGTGTCGCCCGTCCCAATCGGATTTGGACCATAGCCCGCCCCATAGATCAGCGGGCCGACACTTACCGAGGGGGCCACAATGAACACCTCGGTGGCAGGGCTCCCAAAGAACGCGTAGGGTGCCCAGGTCAAGGCGTTGTCAGTAGATCGGCTGTAAGCGGCATCAACGTTTCCGTTCGGGTCCGCTTTGCCCAGAGCGATCAGCAAAGCCCCCTGCGGAGTCTGAATGAGTATCGGGTCGGGTTGCGAAGAATCGAAATAAATGACTTCAGGGCTCCACGTCGCGCCGGCATCACTGCTTCGACGAATAACCACCAGATTACTATTCACGTGACTAGGCCCCTTCTTGTAAGAAAGCACGAAGTCTCCGTTGGACGCCTGCGCCACACCGGGAAAACCGTTATAGGTCCCATCGCTCTCGATTAAGCTGCGGCCGCTGATGGCAAGCGGGCCTTGAAACATCGTATCGGTCACGCTGAGCCCATCGGACGCCCTCCAACTGTGCACGTCGTTAACGTCGCTAAAGAACGGAAAGACTGAGGAACCGTCGAGCGAGGCCGCCAGACAATTCTTTACCGGACCGGCCGTCAACAGCAGCGTCCGAGATGTTTGCGGATCCAATGCGGGCAGCTTCACCCACAACAATGCCTTACCGACCACGGGATCGTAAGACTCAACCCAGGCAGACATCGGCTGACGCGTCGTCGAGTCCCATACCGCCAGATCGGACCCGTCCGTGGAAGGAACACTGAAATCAACATTTGTGTCATCCAACTGAATTTCAACTGCATAGTCTCTCAGGCTCTCTTGATCAATGTTCTGGATGTTAATCGTCCAGACTTCATGTGCCGCCTTGGGATCACAAACATGCGTAATGGTCATAGGAGGTTCTCCTCCACAGGCCGCAAGCAACCCAAGCACAAAACACACAAACACAAAACCCGGAATTCTCCCACGGACAGGAACAACGGAAGGCATCGCACCTCCTCAGCTCTGGCAAGCCGACGCTAACAGGCGGAAAGCGTGAAGTGCGCGTACGAAGGTACGCACCCATGCACTTGAGGACATATGTGGATCGTTTTGGATTGCCGCACAAGAACGGCAGCTTGGTCTACTCGTCGCCCGTAAAGAATTGCGCCATCTTGCGGAATTTCGAATAGCGCGTATCGACGAGCTCTTTGATCGTGCTTCTCTTCAGCTCAGAGAGATTCTTTTGCAGAGTTTCATCAAGTAACGCGGCAGCGGCTTCGTGATTGAGGTGGGCGCCGCCTTCGGGTTCGGGGACGATACCGTCAATGCATCCCATCTCCGTTAAGTCAGGAGCGGTGATATGCAGCGCCTCGGCGGCCAGCTCTTTCTTCGTCGCGTCGCGCCACATAATGGACGCGCAGCCTTCGGGTGAGATGACCGAGTAAACCGAGTTCTCCATCATCAGCACGCGGTCTGCGATGGCAATCGCGAGCGCTCCGCCACTGCCGCCTTCACCCGTGATCGTAGTAATGATTGGAATCTGGAGCCGCGCCATCTCGCGCAGATTGTGAGCAATTGCTTCGGCCTGGCCGCGCTCTTCCGCGCCCAATCCGGGATACGCGCCGGGGGTGTCAACGAAGGTGAATAACGGGCGTCCAAACTTTTCCGCAATCTTCATCACCCGCATGGCCTTGCGATAGCCTTCCGGGTTCGGCATGCCGAAGTTGCGGTAGACCTTTTGTTTAGTATCGCGAGCCTTCTGGTGCCCGACGATCATAACTTCTTCGCCGTGGAAACGCGCCATGCCGGCGACGATCGCGGGATCGTCCGCGTAGCCACGGTCGCCGTGAATTTCACTCCACTCGGTGAAAATGCGGTCGATGTAGTCGAGGAGATACGGACGCTGCGGATGCCGCGCGAGTTCGGTTTTTTCCCAGGCTTTGGAGTGCACAGATGACATTTCTTTGCGTAACGCCTGAATGCGATCGGACAGCAACTGTATTTCGCGTTGCGTATTTTCGTCAGGTCCGGCAGCCTCCCGCATACGGACGACCTGCTGCTCGACTTTATCCAACTCCTGGTGCGTCTTGTCCCCTGACTCTACCGGCCCGCCGTCGCCGTTCCTGGCCAACCGCGCCTCTACCATCGACAGAAGTAGCTCCGCTCCGGCCATCACCAGCGCTTCATTGGGCACCGATGGTGCGATCTTCGCTCCCATCTTAGGATTCTTTTGAATGGAAACTCTTATCCGCCGCGGATTCCAGTGCGGCTACTCTGTAAAGCCTGAAGGGTATCGCCCAGCCTATCCAATCGTCTGTCCGTCAATCAATGACGCGGACTGCACCCCGGCCACACAACTCTTCTACCCGCGCGATGAAAGCGCGGTCTGGAAGCACATTATAGCCTTCCGCCTCCATCACGACCATGAAATCTCCCTGACGTTCCACGTCAAATAACACCTTGGCAGCACCCTTTTGTTGAGCACAAAGGGAGTGCAACGCGTCCACTGTGGACTCGCTTGCGGTCTCGAGTGGAACACGAATGCGCAGTGAATTGGGCAGCGGCACCTTGGCATCTTCCAGCGGACTGATATCGTTCACTGTCAGCTTCGGGTTTGCGCCTTCTTCAATCCGCACACCGCCTCTGATCAGCACCGGCACTTCGAGCTTAACCTTCTCCTGCAATTTCCGGTAGGCCTCGGGGAACACCAGCATCTCGACCGACCCAGCCATATCTTCGAGTGCGCCCTGCGCGTAGAAATCGCCACGCTTCGACTTGAGCACTTTAAGATTGGTAATGATGCCGGCAGTGATGATGTTTTCGTCCTTGCCCGTGGATTTGGTGAGCGCGCTGAGTTCTTCCGTGCTGAGAGCACGCAAGTCTTCCAGCTTGTCTTTATATTTTTCCAGCGGATGTCCGCTGATGAAAAAACCGAGAATTTCTTTTTCGTTGGTAAGTCGCGTGTGTTCGTCCCAGTCAGGTGTGTCCGGCAACTTGTTCTGCGACGCCGATACTTCTTCTTCCTGCTGGAAGACACCGAACAAGCCATGCTGTCCGCTCTCGGCATCCCGCTGGGTTTTCTGCGCACCGTCGATGGCGCGGTCTAGGACTGCCATCAACTGAGCACGGCGGCCCAGTCCGTCCATGGCTCCGCTCTTGATCAGCGATTCCAGAACACGCTTGTTCAGGAGCCGCAGATCCACTTTCTCGCAGAATTCATAAATGGAAGTGTAACGGCCCAACTCTTTGCGCCCGGCGACGATGGACTCGATCGCATTGTGTCCAACGTTCTTTACCGCAGCCAGACCAAACCGGATAGCGTTGCCATGAGGCGTGAAGTTCGCATCGCTCACGTTGATGTCAGGAGCTTCGACGGCAATACCCATTTCGCGGCACTCGTTGATGTACTTGACCACGTCGTCCGTGCTGCCTGTAACCGACGTCAACAACGCCGCCATGAACTCCACGGGATAGCGCGTCTTCAGGTACGCGGTCTGATAGGCCAGCAGCGCATAAGCGGCCGAGTGCGACTTGTTAAAACCGTAGCCGGCGAACTGAGCCATCAGATCGAAAATCTTCTCAATCTTCTTCGGCGGATAGCCTCGCTGGTTGGCGCCGGTGACGAAGCGCTCGCGCTGCGCCGCCATCTCCGATGCGATCTTCTTTCCCATGGCGCGGCGCAACAGGTCTGCTTCTCCCAGCGAGTAGCCCGCCAGCCGGTTGGCGATCTGCATCACCTGTTCCTGATAGACGATGACTCCCAGCGTTTCCTGGAGGATCTCCTGTAGTTCGGGCAGTTCGTATTCAATCTTCTTGCGGCCGTGTTTGCGATCGATGAAGTCGTCGATCATGCCGCCCTGGATGGGTCCGGGACGATAGAGAGCATTCAGTGCGGTCAGGTCCTCGATCGAATTGGGCTGGTAGCGGCGGAGCACGTCGCGCATGCCGCGCGATTCAAACTGGAACACGCCGGACGTAAGTCCTTTGTGGAATACCTTTTGATAAGTCTCCCCATCGTCTAGCTGCAAGCCATCGAGGGCGATGCGCTCTCCCCTGGTCTGCGCGATGAGCTTCACAGCGTCATCGAGAATGGTCAGGGTGGTCAGGCCCAGGAAGTCCATCTTCAACAGGCCCAGTTTTTCGATGGCCACCATGTCGAAGGCAGTAACGATTTCGTCATTCTTGGTCTTGTACAGCGGCACCAACTCGTTCAGCGGCCGCGGTGAAATCACAACCCCGGCCGCGTGAACCCCGGCATTGCGCACCATGCCTTCGAGTTTCTTGGCAGTGTCCAGCAACTCCCGCATTTGCGGATTGCTGTTGTATGCCTCCTGCAGCGCAGGCGACTCGCGGATCGCATCCTCCAGCTTGATGTTCAGCGTGGTCGGGACCATCTTCGCGATGCGGTCTACGTCGGCGTAAGGCACGTCCATGGCGCGGCCGACGTCCTTGATAGCCGCCTTCGCCGCCATGGTGCCGAAGGTGATGATCTGCGCCACATTTTCGCGGCCGTATTTGGAAGTCACATAGTTGATGACCTCGCCGCGTCGATTCATACAGAAATCGATATCGATGTCAGGTAATGAAATGCGCTCGGGATTTAGGAATCGTTCAAAGATCAGTTCGTGCTGCAGAGGATCGACATCCGTGATTCCCAGGGAGTACGAAACCAACGATCCCGCAGCAGAACCACGGCCGGGACCCACTGGAATGTCGCGTTCTCGGGCATAGCGGATGAAGTCCCAGACGATGAGGAAGTATCCGGAGAACTTCATCTGCTGGATGATGTCGAGTTCCCGGGCCAGCCGCTGCTCGTATTCCGGCAAGTTGTGCCGCAGTCGGCCTTGCGCTTCGAGAGGTCGCAGCGTTTCCAGGCGGCGGGCGAATCCCTCCCGCGAGACGTGCTCGAAGTAACTGTCGAGCGTGAATCCGTCCGGCACGTCGAAGTGCGGAAACGGATTGCTGATTTTCTCCAGCCGCATGTTGCAGCGTTCAGCAATTCCTAGGGTACGGCTCAGCACATCCGGCGAGTCCTTGAACACGCGCTGCATTTCGTCGTGACTCTTGACGAAAAAGTCCGTGCCCTGAAACTTCATGCGGTTGGTGTCCTGGATCGACTTGCCCATCTGGATGCAGAGCATCACGTCCTGCGCGTGGGCGTCATCCTCGCAGAGATAGTGGCTATCGTTCGTGGCGACCAGCGGTAGTCCAAGGTCTTTTTCCAGGCGAAACAGATTGGAATGGATGCGGTGTTCCTGCTCGAGACCCTGATCTTGAATTTCGAGGAAGAAGTTGTTCTTTCCGAAAATGTCGCTGTAAGTTGCGGCGGCGATTCGGGCGGCGTCATAGTTCTCTTCCGTCAGACGCTCGGCAACTTCGCCTTTCAGACACCCCGAGAGTCCGATCAACCCCGTGGAATGTTCTGCCAGAAACTTCTTGCTGACCCGCGGCTTGTAGTAGAAGCCGCGCAATGACGCTTCCGAGGTTATCTTCGCCAGGTTGCGGTAGCCCTCTTCATTTTCCGCGAGAATAAGTAGATGGTTATAGGTGTCGCCATCTGGCGGGGTGCGCTCAATGTTGTGGTCGTCTTTCTTGCAGACGTAAAGTTCACAGCCGACGATTGGCTTCACCCCAGCCTTGTTAGCGGCATTCACAAAATGCACCGCGCCAAAGATGTTGCCGTGGTCGGTCATTGCGACCGCGGGCATACCCAGTTCTTTCACCCGGTCGACAAGTTTTTCCACGTCGCAGGCGCCGTCGAGCATCGAATAGTCGGTATGGAGATGCAGGTGAACGAATTGGGACATGGGTCGTGGCAGTTCTTCTTACACTTATTCTAACGGGAAAGTACGGGCAGCAGGCTGTGAGTTTATCCACAGCGCACGCGGGCGACTCGCCTGCGGCCACACTGACTCTCTTGGCTATTTGGGGGGCTGGAAATCTACGCCGCGATCTTCGTTGGCTTTACTGGTGGCCTCGATATCCAGCCATGAAAGTGGGAGTTTTGTGGCCCGCTGCTCGCTGAAGATCCAGAGCGTGCCGCCGACGATCGCGTAGTTCTGCACTTCTTGCGTGTGCTTGTCGCGGAATATCAGCACTGTAGGACTCGAGGCCTCAGCTCTGTTTTCAGGTTGCGGCGGCGCAGCGTCGCGCGATTCGCGATCCGATTCTTTCTGTTCCCGCAATCGGGCTACTTCAGCTTCCAGCTGATCGATGTCTTGTTGCTGCTGCGCGATGTCGTTTTGGGCGGCGTAAGACTGGGCAGAGTAGTATGCCGGGCCGTAATAGTCATACGCCCGATAATCCGCCGTCGAGTACGCGTAGCCGCCGTAGTAGGCGGGATAGCCGTAGTATCCGAAGTAGTAAGGGGAAACGCCAGAGGAGAAAACCCGCCGATGAAAGTGCCTCGGGCCGAAAGACGTTCCTCTGAAGCCGCCAAAAGACCGCCCGGAATTGAAGGAGGGTTGGCGCAATCCTGTGCCGAAGCCGGCTCCTAAACGCTGGCCGCCGCCAAAGGCAGAACCACTACGGATGCCGATCGAGCCGCCCGAAGAAAATCCACCTCGGCCCATGGACGCTCCGCCTCGGGAGCCGCCATGCATCTGGGCCGACAGAGGCACAGCCAGCAGCACAGCCGATGAAACCGCCGCAATGGCCAACCAGCGCCGCATACGACGGATTATATCCCTGCGCCAGGCGGGGAATTGTCAAATCTTTCCTGCCCCAGTCTGGGGTCGTTCTTTGCGTCCTTTGCGGAGTCCTTCGCGCCCTTTGCGGTTAAGCCCCTTGCCGCAAGGCTCTCCATTAATTCTGATCGCCAGCGCCATGTTTCTGCCGACACAACTTGCAGTATGTCGGGGGCAAACTATTGTCCACTCGATGCTTCACCGGAGGCAGAATTCGCAAATAAGCAAACATTGCCTTCAGATCGTCGTCGCTGAGATTAGCGAACTCCCCGAACGGCATGATCGACGACAGCTTTCTCGCCTTCACGTATCCCGTACGCATAGCCTGGATGAACGTCGCCTCGTCGTAGTAGCTGATACCGGAAGCGTCGGGTGTAATGTTCGCACTCGTAGCGTCTCCCCAAGGCCCCTCCAGGTGTTCGCCGCCACCGTACTCCAGACCACGAATCGGACCCTTCTGATCGGTCGCGATGTGACAGCCGCAGCCAACGGTGACCAGATATTTCCCTCGCTCCACGGGACTGGCCTGCGGACTTGGACCGCTGACCGCATTGGTCAGGGGCTGCGGCACCCCGCGGATCAAGTAGTTGACTGGAAAATCCACTTTGGTCGTGGGCAGTGGATTCCTCACCGGAGCAAGCGATCGTATGTAGACGACGATGGACGCCACATCTTCGTCCGAAAGCGTGCGGTAGGCTCCGTACGGCATCATGGGAAAGATCGTGCGTCCGTCATGGGCCACGCCTTCGCGGATCGCGCGTGCGATTTGATCGTCGCTCCAACTCGCCGCTCCTGTTTCAGGATCGGGCGTAAGGTTCGAAGCCACGATCGTACCCGGCAGACCGGGGACAGGAAGTAACTGGCCAGCAAGCTCCATACCCGTGACGTTAGGCGCGCCGTGGGTCTTCCAGTCCTTGGGCGAGTGGCAAGTTTCGCAGCCGACCAAGCCGACTACGAGATAACGTCCGCGCGCCAGACGTTCCGGAGTTCGTTCGAACTGGCGACTTGTCGTGGTCCGGGTTTTAGGACCGATAAATGGACGCCAGCCGATTGTGAAAGTGATGGCTACCGCAAGCAGGATGCAGATGACGAGCAGAATTTTCCCGAGTTTTTTCACCCCTCACCCCAAGCGAAGGATTTGTGGAATGTAGTGAGCATTCCTTACAAATACTTTGAAATGGAAATGCGCGGTCCCTAACGCTTCTTCTTGCCCTTGTTTGTGTTACTGGCAACCACAGGAGCTTTCTTTGCAGACTTGGCCTTTTCGGGCTTGGGTGGAGCAACTGCTTTTGACGCTTCCGCTTTGCCTTTCGCGGGAGCCACGGCAGTGGCAGGTGCGGCAGCCGGGCCTTTTCCCTTCTTCTTGCCTTTGGCTGCGGCCGCAGCAGCGGCGGCTGCAGTGGCTGCTGCCGCGGCAGCGGCGGCTTCTGCGGCGGCGGCTTTGGCCGCTCGTCCCCGTTTGGGCGGGGGCGGTGGTGGCGGTGGTGGTGGTGGCGGCGCCAGCGGCTTCAGGAACTTCAAGGTTTCAGTCCGCGAGCGCAGTTTTCCGTCCAGCAAGAGCATGAAAACATCTTGCGCAATTTTCGAATACTCCGGCAGCGGCGGCGTGATATGTAGTTCCGTCATCTCCGGCAACGGAATTTTCTGCTGTACCTGCCGCCACTTGGTAAAGAAGTTTTTGATCTTCTGTGCGACCGCCTGCTGGCGCGCGGTGACCGCCAGGAACAGAATCATCTCCGGACGAGCCTCAGACAGCAGCTTCCAGGTACGCGAGGGCGTTGCGGCTTCCTTGCCGACCAGCCGCTTCGACAATTCCTTGGCGTGGTCTTCCAGATCCCGCCAGGCTTCGACGAGGTCTTTGCGCGGAATCTGCTTCCGCATGTCGGCGATATCTTTGTCCGCCAGCCGGGCCGTCAGGAAATACATGACGGCGGGCGCCGGGTCTGGAGCATATCCCAGCTCAGTCATCTGCTGGCGCGTCTTCAGAAGCTGGCCCAGCAGCGCCGTATCTACCTTGGCGCTGGTCCAGTGCTGGTTCAGAACCTTGAGCCAGCCTTCCTTCTCCAGTACGCGGACAATGTGCAGTGGATCGTCTTCATAGGCCAACTGCTCAATTTCATAGCCGATAGCCCGATTGCTAATGTGCTCGATGTAATTGTTTTCCTTCGCGGACTCAAAGCGGGCCTGGGTGCGTTCTTCGAGCGGCCAGTGAAAGCGCGCCGCAAAGCGGCTGGCACGGATCAGTCGAGAAGGATCCTCGACAAAAGCATAGTTGTGGAGAACTCGAAGGACTTTGGCTTCGATATCGGCCGCGCCGTTAAACGGATCCATCAGCAAGCCGCGCGAGCCCGGATTCAGCGACAGGGCCATCGCATTGACGGTGAAATCCCGGCGGCGCAGATCTTCGATCAGAGTTGCGGGAGAAACCACGGGCGGCTTGCCAGCTTTCTCGTAGTGCTCGATGCGCGCCATGCTGATTTCCGCGCGAACATTTCCCGGCAGGCCCAGATAGAGCGTCTTGAATTCGTCGTCGATGCCGGCAATTCGTACGCCGGCCTTTTCCAAATCCTTTTGCAGCTTGAGGGGATTGCCCTGGACGGAGAAATCGAGGTCGCGGATGGGGAATCCGCTAATAATGTCGCGGACCGCACCACCGGTCAGGTAGATATTCATACCCGCGGCGCGCGCAATGTCTTGTACCAGGGTGACGCCACGCTGCTGGTCCGGCGTCAGCCGGATTTCCATAGTGTAGATGTAATCTGCCATCTTGCTTAGAGACGCGGCTCCGGGGCCCGGTTCGCCACGGCAAAGTCCAAGTTTTCCACAGGCCTTACCCCGAGAAAACAGACTGCTCCGGTGGCTTTTGCGTAAGTCACTCTATCCAATAGGCTTAGAGTACACGAGATGGGACGCCGCAAGCTATTGAAAATACCACAAGGTTAACGCTTTGGCTACAACGAACGTGCAACTATCCGCTTTTTAGCGGAAAAGTGCGAGAATCGAGACCAGTCGTCGGTCGTCAGGCATCAGTCGTCGGCCCTGGAACCTCGGCCGTTGGACCGGCCACGGATCGGATGCAGCGCTTGATGGCGATGGCGAACCCAGAGCCCTGCACTTTAAGAAACTGCGCCTTCGCGATTTGTTGACAACTGAAGACGGACGACTGACGACTGCCCCCATGCCTTCAACCCATAAGAAAGTTGTAGTCCGAAAGATGGACCGGGATTCGATCAACGGACACGTCGCCCCGGCCAACTTTGTCCGCGAAGGCAAACTTGAGCTCCTGAATACTTCTGGCAATGTAGTCGCGATCGACCTGAAGGACATCAAGGCGGTGTACTTTGTCCGCGAATTCGGCGACTCCGAGGCGTTGAGCCGCAAAACCTTCACCAGCCGTCCTCGCACCGAGGGACTCTGGATCCGGCTCAAGTTCAAAGACAATGAGACGCTCGAAGGGATGATGCCGAACGACCTCAGCCTGACCACCGCCGAGGGTTTCCTGATCAATCCCCCCGACATGCGGTCGAACATTCAAAGGATTTTTGTCCCGCGTACTGCCCTGGAATCGCTGACTGTGCTGGCGGTCATTGGGGCAACCCATCGCCGCCGCAAGGGTGGACCAACGGATGCGCGCCAAGTGCCAATGTTTGGAGAGTAGAGCGGGCGTCAGCCCTCGGACGTCGGACCTCAAACCCGGATCGCACACTGCACATTGCTGAGGTCCGAAGTCTGACGGCCGAGGTCTGAGGTTCCGACGCCCGAGGTCAGTTCTTAACCACCTGCAGGTTGTTGGTCACGCCGAACACGCCAGAAACGCTCTTGGCGCGAATGTTCGCGATGTTCTTGTCGGTCTCGTTGTCCACAACGCCTTCGAGGGTGACGTTCCCGTTCTTCACAATGATCCGGATCGGTTGCTGAACTCCCATAGAGTACTTCTGCAATGGCCCGTAGCCATAGATGGAACGATAAAGCTGGCGACGGAGCCGGTCATCCATCGGGGACACCGGGAGAACTTCAATCTGATTGTCGACGTGTTCAACACCTTCAATTCTCTTGACCACGTTTTCAGCGTCCGATTTCAATGTAGGCCGTGAGACCTGACCCACCAGGGTCACGTTGTAGCCGTCCACCTTGTAGGCCAGATTGTCGAAGACGCCAAGATAAGGCAGCATGAGTAGTTCGTGCCTGACTTCTTTGGTGATTCGTTCGGTGGCGCGCGCCGATGCGTCGGAGGCTTGACGGCCGAACGCGGCCGATGCCAACGCCAGCAGGACGCAGGTTGCAAGTAAAGATCGCAGCTTCATTTTCGATTCTCCTGGATTACAGCAATGTCAACCGGAACGACCCGTTACTGTTCCGGGAGCACATAGTAGCAAATCAGGTCGCGAATCGTCCGAGGGAATCCCGGCAGTGCGGTGCCGCACGCAGGACCTTTCAACTTTCTGTCCACAGGCATTTCGCTCGATACCACCCGGGAACCCTAAAAAGTGTAAAATTGAAACAGAAGTATGGAAGGCCCCGAGGACAACAAAGAGCTGAATCTCCTGCTCCCGGCGACCGTCACCGGTCCGCTGTGGAAGTCTCTGGCTCGTAATCTGCGCGATCGCCTTTTCCCGGAGAAACTCCCACCCTTACACCTGACCTCGCGCCCAGTGAATACCGGGATGCTGATCGGGGATTCGGTCAGCCTGCCCTGGTTTCGCACGGTTTTCACGAACCTGGGCAACGTGATCAATCCGGAAGTTCTGCCGCCGTTGGAACTGGAATCACAACCGGTCGACGTTGGCGAACTGGTAAGCGATCAAATGGGGCACATGTGGTGGACTTCCTTGTTGCGCAATTTGGCCGACCGCGTCGCACCGGAACGCTTACCACCTCTTCAGCTGACTTCGAAGCCCGTGGATGCCGATCTGAATGCTGGCTCGATGCAATTGGCCCGTTGGTCTTCGTTGATCACCCTGCCCAAGGTTCCGCTGGCGGAGCGCAAGTACTTTACCGCCCCCGCGCCGGCTCGGCCGAGCGCACCTCGAGTCGGTGCGGCGCCGCAATTCGCCGGCTTTGCGGGAATGCCGGATGCAGGATTCGAAGGAGCGCCGGGACATCTCCATCACGGCAAGTTGCAGACCAAGCTCTCTCGCTCCCGCCTGCGTGAGTCGCTGCTGATCGGCTTGGCAGCTTTGGAAGCGGTGTACCTCCTGGCATCCCTCTTCGGGTTCGTCTGATTTTCTTCGCGCACTTTGCGGAATTTCTTTGCGGTCTTTGCGGTGAAGTTCTCGCTTGAATATCCACAAAATCAAAAGCCTGAACCGCAAAGTGCGCAAAGGGCTCCGCAAAGATCGCAAAGAATTCTGAGACGCCGCCTGCCTTTTCGCTCCGAGCGCTGCGTCCGTTACAATCACGATTCCTCGGGAAAATGCCTATGAAACTTGCTCAGATTGCTACCGCTCTTGACGCACGTCTGGAAAACGGTTCACCGGACACAGAAATTACGGGGGTCGCCGGTATAAAGGACGCCGGGCCCGGACAGCTTACCTTCGTGGCCAATCCCAAGTATGCCAGTGCAGCCCGAACCACCAAGGCTTCCGCGGTCATTGTGACCGAGGAGTTCCCCGCTATTTCGACGGCCGTTCTGCGCAGCAAGAACCCTTATCTGGCCTTCGCTCACGCGCTGGAACTGTTTTCAAAACCTCAGCGGTATGAACCCGGCGTTCATCCGACGGCGGTAGTAGATCCCTCAGCTCGGATCGGCGATGGTGCGCACATCGGTCCTTACGTCGTCATCGGCCCGGGAGTTGAGATTGGCCGTGATGCCGTAATACTGGCGCAGGTCGTGATCTATCGAGACGTCAAGATTGGCGACAACTTCTTTGCCCACGCACACGCCGTAGTACGCGAAGGATGCCAACTGGGCGACCGCGTTCTGCTGCAAAATGGCGCAATCATCGGGGCCGACGGCTTCGGCTTTGCCAAGGACGACTCCGGACACTGGTACAAAATCGTTCAGCCTGAGCCCGTCATCATCGAAGATGATGTCGAAATCCAGGCCAACTCCTGCATCGATCGTGCCAGCGTGGAGAAAACACGCATCGGCCGGGGCACCAAGATCGACAATCTAGTGCAGGTCGGTCATGGCGCACGCATTGGAGAGCACTCGCTGCTGGCGTCCCAGGTGGGCCTCGCCGGCTCAACCGAGATCGGCAACAACGTGATTCTCACCGGACAGGTGGGAGTGGTTGGACATTGCAAGGTGGGCGATGGAGCCATCGTGACCCCGCAGAGTGGAGTGGCCGGCGACATCGAGGCTGGCGCAATCGTCAGCGGTGCCCCAGCAGTCGATCACAGGTTGTGGCTGAAGTATTCGGCACTGCTGAGCAAGCTTCCTGAAATCGCTCGAGCCGTGCGGGCTAAAGCGTCGAAGGAGTAGCAACCGGAGACGCGGCAGGAACAGTTGAGACCCTTCCCTCCTGCATCTCCTCCGGCAATGCACTATCGATGGCTTGCCTTACCTTCTTCATCAGGTCTTCCCGGCTGCCGAAGTCCTCCGGTTCGATGGGAGGATGAAAGGTCATGGTGACGATACCGGGCTTGATCGCGAACCGTCCCTTGGGCATCACGTAGTGCGAACCCGAAATCGTCACCGGCACCACCGGCACTCCGCATTCCATGGCCAGGTAAAACGGTCCTTTTTTGAAAGGCAGCAACTTGCCATCAAACGAGCGATGGCCTTCGACGTAGATCGTCATATTGATGCCCTGCCGTAGGACGGCCGCGGCGGCGCGCACGGCTGAGATTCCCGCATCGCGATTGCCGCGATCGACGGGCACCAGGGACCCCAGCCTCATCGTTTTGCCCAACAGCGGGTAATCGAAGAGCTCCTTCTTCGCCATGACCGACGTCCGCCGCGGAATCAGCGGCAGCATAACCGGCGGATCGATATTGGAAACGTGGTTCGACATGAAGACATAGGTCCGCTTGGGATCGAGCCGGTCGAGTCCAACGGTTCGCGGGCGTATTCCAGCCAGGCGCGTTCCCCAGTACGCGGCGCCCATGCCCACGAAATACAGAAAACGGATGTCGCCGGTGAGAAAAGTCCAGGGAAAGCAAACGATGGCAGCGAACGGAAGCGCGACTCCCCAGAACGCCAGCATTGCGATGGTGCGAATCACGGCTGCGTCGCTCCCGCCGCCTGGTCTTCGCCCTTCAGCCATGCGGCTCGACGGGCGTGCTGCTCCGGCGTGATTTTGTCTAAATTGGTCAGCTCGAAGTCCAGTTCCTGCCGGCCAGCCAGCTTCCAATGCAACTCTCGCTCGCCCCCTGAATTGCGGACACGCAACCGGATCGTCTCCCCCGGACGCACTTCCGCCGAATGCCGCGGGACGCCGTTCGCACTCTGGCCATTGATTTCCAGAATCGAATCTCCTACCGCCAGCCCAGCCAAATCGGCAGCACCTCCGGGCGTGACTGACGATACTAGCAGCGCCGCATCGAAGTTTCGGGTAGCAACGAATCCAAGGTCGGCGATCAGACTGGGCCGCTTCTCCAAACGCAATCCCACGGTCTTGAAAAAATCATCCCAGGGCATTTCATCGGTACCGGCAACGTACTTCTGGAAGAACCATCCCAGATCAGAGTGGCTGACCGCCTCGGCAGCCTGGCGCACTCCGTCAGTGTCGGGGAAAAACTCGCCCTTGCGCGCGTAGTGTTCATTCATCCAAAGGAGGATATCTCGCAGCGAAGCAGTCCCGTGACTCGCCTCCCGAACTTGAAGATCGAGCAGGACGCCCAGAAGATTTCCCTTGTTGTAGTAAGAGATGCTACGCGTCGGCAGCCGGTAGTAATCGTATTTCTCGAGCCACGCGTCCAGACTGGACTCTTCCACCGACTGCGTGCGATGCGCCGGACGTCGTTCCAGCTCGCCTATTTCACTGGCAATGCTCTTGAGAAAGCGGTTCTCATCTAGCAATCCGGCCCGCAGCAAAATGATGTTGGCCGCCGTGGTGGTCGTGCCCTCACTGAACCAGAGAGCGCGGGTGTAGTTTTCCCGCGTGTAATCAACCGGCTCGAGCGACTGAGGGCGAATCCGCTTCACATTCCACAAATGAAAGAATTCGTGGCCGGTCAGGTTGGCCAAAGCATCCGGATTGGTGGCGAGAGTTTGCACACTGAGGTCGATGGCAGTGCCATTGGCATGTTCCATGCCATTGCCCGGCGCTCCTCTGGGGAAGTGATAGAAAAAAACATAGGTCTGAAAGGGACGATCTTCCATCCAGATCGTCGCTGAGGAAACGAGTCGCCGCAGCATGGCGACTATCTTGTGCATGTCGTAGTCCGAAGGATCGGCATCGACCACCACGCGATAGCGCCCGCCGGCCTCGTCAAAATCAGATTCCTGGAATGCACCAATCTCGACCGGAGAATCCACCAGGCGATCGTAGTTTTCAGCTGTGAAACCGCCACCTGAAACCGTGAGCGCGGTCCCGATGCGCCAACCCGCGGGCATGTCGCTGAAGGAAATTTCGGTCGGCGAGGAGCGACCATCGACCGGATACATCAGAATCTCAGCCAGATTAAAAAATGCGTGCTGCGTATTCAGCTGCGCCCCAAAGGGGCCGGACTGGTCAGCCAGTATTTCGTACTCCACTTCCGCGCCTTGTCCCATGCCGCTGACATGCCAGGTTGCCTTGTCTACTTTTCGCACTGACAGGGGCTGCCCGCTCGCAGCTTTTGCTGTGACCCAGTTCACATAGTCCGAGAAGTCTCGGATCTGGTAGAGCGCATTCCACACCGGTAGTTGCAGATCGTGTTCAGGAGCACCAGGCGCGAGAAGAATCTTTACTCGCACCAGGTGTTCCGATCGATTGGCTAGCGAGACGATGTAACGGATGGGCGAAGGTTGCGAACCAGACTGAGGACTCTGAGCTGTCGCCGGTAACATCGCCAGCAGAGTCCAGACAAGCAATATCCGTGCGGCCGCAAACCCCGCTCTGGGCGAGCGCTTCACGCTTTGGCGGACGCCTTCATCGCATGGTTGCCCGAAGCGCCTCCAGACATGGCTTTCAGCCGCTGCGGCAGCTTTTCGTAGATCCCACCAAAGCCGCCATTCGAGAGTATTGCCACCACGTCACCAGATCGCATTTCAGCTGTGACAGTCTGCACGATCTCGTCGGCGTCGGCAGCAAGGCGTGCGCGCCTTCCCTGCTTTTGCAGGTCGGCGACGAGTGCCGCTACATCCATGCGCTCACGCTCCGGGATGGATTCCGACTTGAAGACATTAGCCACGACAACTTCATCGGCAACCGCAAGACTACGAGCTAATTCATTCTGGAAAACATTCCGTCGCAGCGTGTTCGATCGCGGCTCCAGAATGGCCCACAGTCGCGCGCCTGGATAACGCTCATGCAGCGCCTTCAGCGTGCCCGCAATCGCCGTGGGATGATGCGCGAAGTCATCAATGATAGTGATCCCATTCACCTGTGCCCGCACTTCCAGGCGGCGTTTCACGCTCTTGAAGGTCTTCAATGCGGCAACAATTTGTTCTGTCGGAATTCCACATCCCGAGGCCAATGCCGCAGCCGCGGTGGCATTCATCACGTTGTATTCGCCGGCCAGCGCAAACTCAAAGTCAGCCCAAGCCTCACCATTACGTACAACTGTCCACGTCGTGCGCGATGGATCAAACCGCAGATTGCTCACACGCCAGGTCGCAGCTTCTGTGGTTCCGTAGCGCTCCACCGGACAAAATGCCTTGGCCAGACAACGCCCAATACTCTCTCCCGTGTCGAGAGCGACGATGCGGCCACGGCCCGGCACCAGGTTGACCAGGCGCTTGAACGCGGTTTCAACGGCGTCGAGATCTTTGTAGATATCTGCGTGATCGAACTCCACCGAGGTCAGGATGACGGCATCAGGAAAGTAGTGCAGGAACTTCGGACCCTTGTCGAAGAAGGCGGTGTCGTACTCGTCGCCTTCTAGGATGAAATGCTTTCCCTCCCCCAATTGAAAGCTGCTGCCGAAATTCTCCGCGATTCCGCCGATCAGAAAAGATGGTTGCACTCCAGCGCTGTGGAAGATCCAAGCCAACATCGAAGTGGTCGTGGTCTTGCCGTGAGTTCCCGCCACCACCAGGACTTCCTTGCCCCGCAGAAACTCGTCATGCAGGATCTGCGGCAGCGAACAGAACGGAAGGCGGTGGTCAAGGATGTGTTCAAGTTCTGGATTGCCTCGCGAGATAGCGTTCCCCACCACAACCATGTCAGGCCGAGGTTCGAGATTGGCGGCGGCGAAGGGCTGGGCGACGGGAATGCCGAGCGACGCCAGAAAATCCGACATAGGCGGATAAGCAGCGGCATCGGAACCAGTGACTCGATAACCCCGCTCCTTGAGCATGCCCGCCAGCGAGGCCATGGCAGTACCGCAGATACCAATCAGATGAATGTGTTTGCTATCGCTCATAAAGTATTGGTCGACTGTTCGTCACGCTGCATGTCGGAGGATTCAGTGTCCTCCGTGGTTAATATCGCTTCTCACCCCGCCGATCGCGAGGAAGCCGCCAACACCGTGGCTGCTTCTTTGATCTCAAGATTCACCGCATTTGCCGTAACCTTCAGAGCCCCACGCACCCCGAAAGGCAACGTAATGTTGCCACGAGAAACATGCCCGGAACGCAAGCCAAAAGCCACGGGGACGCCCAAGTCTCCGACCACTCGCAGGATCACATCCTGCAGCGTGTAAGTCTGATCTTTATTCTGTGTGCAATCTATCATCTCGCCGAAAATAATGCCTCGAACCTCGTCCAACTTTCCCGCCAGCTTCAACTGCATGAGCATGCGGTCGATCTGATAAGGCTTGGCTGCGATGTCCTCGATAAAAAGGACTGTCCCGGACGTGTGGATTTCACAAGGCGTACCGAGAGAAGCTACAAGAATAGAGAGACATCCGCCGTAAAGAATTCCGTCGGCCGATCCTTCGACCAGCGGCTTCACGTCCGAATCCAACTCCAGCGCCCATTCTGAGGATCCGCTCAAGGCACAGGCCCAGGAATCCAGATCGACGCCGTCAGCGGAGGCAAAATCCTTGGCTACCATGGGACCGTGAAAAGTAACGAGGCCAGCTGCATCCGTGAAATAAGTGAGGAGGCAGGTGAGATCGCTGTAGCCGACGAATATCTTCGGATTGGATTTAATCTTTTTAAGGTCAAGAGAATTCAGAAGATAGTTCGAACCATATCCGCCGCGTGCGCAAATGATGGCGCGCACTTCGTCCCGGACAAACATCTCCTCCAACTCCCGCGCGCGGCGCTCCACGGATCCGGCGAAGTAGAGATCACGCTCCAGGATGGAATCGAAATAGAAAGGCTTGTACCCCAAGTCACGCAAGGCAACGCAGCCCGCGTCCAGCATTGCAGGTTTGACGTTACTGGCCGGCGCCACGATTCCAACGGTATCTCCCGGCTGGAGAGCTGGCGGCTTGATACGCGTTATTGTTGAGGCAGAAGCCATGTGGACTTCATCTTAAATGCAGACCTGAAACAGTTTACTCAAACGAAAAACTCGCCGCGGCAGACCAGTTGTGCCGGACCACGAAGAAAAACTTCGCCGTCCCATCGGACGGTTTGCACTCCACCTGGCGCTTGAACTCGAACTGGCGACTGAACCTGCTTTGTCGCAATCGCTGCAACGGCAGATGCGCACGAACCGGTTCCAGAAGATTGCGTTTCACCCACCCCGCGCTCGTAGAACCTGACTTCGACATTACCCTTATCTCTAACAATTACGAGTTCCACATTCACGCCCTGCTTAAAGCCAGGGTCACGACCGATCTCGGCCGCCTGGATTTGCCAGTCAGAACTAAACTCACGCACAAAAACGACATAGTGCGGGTTCCCCATGGAGACTGGGACACCACGCACTTCGCCCGACCTCAGTTGGATAGGGAACGCATCCCCGACCTCAGGCTTGCCCATCGCAGTTTCAAATTCATAGCTGTTTTCACTGTGACTGGTCAGCGTACAAACCTTGACTCCCGCGCCGGTTCGGATGGCAAGATTTTGCCTTGCCTGCTCGGAGCAAAGCCAGGCCGCCACGCAGCGCGTGCCGTTGCCCGAGATTTCCGCTTCCGAACCATCAGCGTTGATCAAGCGCACCTGCACGTCGGCGTCCGTCGCTGGAAACAGCCACTCCACGCCGTCAGCTCCCACCCCGTGGTGGCGATCGCAAATTCGTTTGCTGAACTCCGCGATATCGGCGGGAACATACAAGGCATCGATGATCAGGAAGTCATTGCCGCAGGCGTTGGCCTTGACGAAAGGAACGGCCCGTTCGGAACGCGTCATTCCGGCTGCACCAAACCTAACGGAATAACACTCTCGAGAACAGAAGACTTCTTCAACGCCGCTAGAACTTGTTGCTGCTCCTTATGCGTTCCTTCCAGATCAAACTGAAGCCGCACATGCTGCCGGGTTTCTGCGACGTGCACGTTGTCCATCATGCCGTGAATACACTCTAACGCGCTGTTAACTTCGGTCCTGATGTCATCCGCGCTGCGCCCGGTCACTTCGTAGCTGTGCACCGCTAGTTTGAGATTGAGTTTCTGCTCCGCGTTCCCCAGCAGAAACAGGCAAAGCAGAATGAGCGCTGTGCCGAAAATTGCCGTCAGATAAAGCCCGCCGCCCACGGCCATGCCGACGGAAGCCACGACGAAAAGCGTGGCGGCCGACGTGATGCCTGTCACCAGGTTGTTCCGATTGTGCAGGATCGAGCCCGCGCCGATGAATCCGATGCCAGGAATGATCTGCGCCGCGATCCGGGTATGGTCGCCGAGATGCTCGACCGCCAGCGCGTCCGAAAGCAAGGTGTACATCGCGGCGCCGAGACAGATGAAGAGATTCGTGCGCAGGCCGGCGGGACGGTGCTTGAACTCGCGCTCCAGTCCGATGGCGCCTCCTAGGAGCGCAGCCAGCATCAGACGCACCAGGGATATCCCAGCCGACGACATCTCACTCTGTATGACTCCGTAGATGTGTTGCATTACCGGCATGGGAACCTGAGTGGCTGGATTTTATCACCGGAAAACCATCGCCCTGACGGCTACCGGCATGGCCAAGTTAACGCAGATGATTACCGCGAAGGCACACGAGTCCGGTAAATCGTCGCCTTTGGCTCGTCCGATGAATGAATCACCGCCAGCGGAACCAACTCTTCCTTCCGCACTGCATTCGCAACCGCATCGCCGTCGAAGGCGATAACAAAGTCAGCGTACTTTGACGGATTGGCCAGGGTCCGCTCCCATAATCCGTCCTGATCGACGGGCTGCTTCCATGTGCGATGATTGCCCTCGTTGATTACCCTCCGCAGCGGCACTCCGGCTTCTTGTACCGCCCCCACATGGCTGCCGAGATACATAAGCAAGTTCGAATCCGGAGGCAGAACTTTCAAAAAGTCGGCGAGCTCGCGCTCCAGTGCGATTCGTCCCCTGGAATTGACCAGCGCTTCACGAAAGCAGACCGGCGCGGACCAGATCGAAGCGTAGCTGGCAATCACAAAGATGAAACCTGCAGCCGCTATCACAAGACTGAACCATCGTTTTTGTGCAAATTTCGCGGCGAAGTACAACGCTATCGCCGCAAATACCGCGAACGCCGGAATCAGCTCCAGCCCGTAACGCACGTTGTAGTGGGAGAACGGCCACCAGACCGGCACGTAGATCGGAACGCCGCTGTAGGCAACCGAAAGAGCGTAGAACGGAAAAGGGATCAAGAGCAGCATTAGCGGCCACATTCGATCTCCGCAAAAGAGGCTGACGATCACCCCGGCCAAGGCCAGACAAATCCATATCTTTTGCCCACGCTCAGCCGCCATATTCAACTCTGCTGACTTCAGGAAATAGCTGAAAGCAGTTTGAAGATCGTGGCTTCCAGGATGCGACGTCGCTGCGCTTCGCTGTTCGATTGCCTTGGCAGAGTACGGCCCGTTGGCGAATTCCAGCGGATTGCGATAGACGATCGCGTTATAAGCTAACCAAAGCGCGGGCGCGGCGGCAGCCAGCAGGAGGAATTTTCCGAATTGGATATTCAGGTTGTGCCCGCTTGTTTTGATCCGCAGCACAACCGCGAGCGCAGCAACGCACATCACGATCGCCAGAAACCACGCGTCATAGCGGGTTAGACACGCCGCTGCCAGGCATATCCCGCATTTGACCAGCGAAGACGAAGGGAGCTTGTCTTCTACACTCGCGGAGCGCTTTACGAATTCGCTGAAATAGACCACCGCCCAGATGAAGAGCGCCAGGTAGAGCGGCTCGCCCATCGCCGTGGCTTGGAGATAAATCAGATTCGGATTCGCGGCGAAGATTAGCGCAGCCAGCCAGGCCGCAACTCTGATCATCGGACTGGGTGATACCGAACCCGGGGACGCTGGCGAAGCAAGCCCGTCGCGGACCAGGCGAAAGATTCCGACTGTCCCAAAAACATAGGCGAACATGGACGGAATCGATCCGCCCACACCGGTCCTCCACATCCAGTTCGAAAGCAGGAACGGGATCATCAGCAAGTGGGGCAATGGCAACCAGACGGTTCCCAGTTGCAGCAGACCCGGAGTGCGGGAATCGAAGACGCGGCGCGCGATGTTAATGTGCGCGACGGCGTCGCCGTAGAGCAGGATCTCTCCACGATGGAAATAGTAGAAGAACGAAAGAATGGAAACGCATGTGGTCAGCCACGCCAGCAGGGCGATTTCGCGGTCCCATCGCCGGATCGGCTGTGCCTTCATTCCAGGTGGGTCAGTTCGCGGAAGATTTGAAAGCGTTCGTCAATTTCCTCGCGAGTGAGCGACTGCAACCGCTCGGTACCGAAACGCTCCACCGCGAACGATCCCATCACACCGCCGTAGAAGAGAGCGCGCTTCAAGACCTCGCGGTTCAACTCTTCCTGCGACGCAATGTATCCCATGAACCCGCCGGCAAAGGAATCGCCCGCCCCCGTGGGATCTTTCACTTCGTCGATCGGCAACGCAGGAGCCCGAAAGGGATGACGGCCAATCCCGAATGCTCCTTCGCGGAAGAAAATCGTCGCGCCATATTCGCCGTGTTTAATGACCAGAGCCTTTGGACCCATGGCCAATACCTTCTGCGCCGCCCGTGGCACATTGGTCTCCCCGGCCAGACTTTTCGCTTCGGTATCGTTGATCAACAGCACGTCAACCAATTTCAGCGTTTCAGCCAACTGCTGGCGGGCGCTGTTGATCCAATAATTCATTGTGTCGCCGCCGGTGAGGCGTGCCGTCTTCATTTCCCGCCGAACCATCGCCTGCAAGTCGGGCTGGATGTTGGCGAGAAACAGAAACTGCGAGTCCTGGTAGTGCGCCGGAATGTGAGGTCGAAAATTCTGAAAAACGTTGAGGTCAGTGAAGTCCGTCTTGGCTTCGTTCAGATTGTCGAGATACTGTCCGCCCCATCGAAACGTCTTCCCTTTCGCATGTTCGATGCCGCGGGTATCGACCCCGCGTTTCTTCAAAACGTTCTCGTGCTCGGCGGTAAAGTCTTCGCCCACGATCGCTACCACACGGACATCGGTGAAATAGCTGGCAGACAAGGCGAAATACGTGGCCGCTCCGCCGAGGACGTCTTCCACTTTTCCCGAAGGACTGGCGATGGTATCGAATGCAACCGAACCGACTACGACGATGCTCATGCTTTCTTGGCTTTCAGATATTTATCGAGGATGAGTTTCAACTTCTGACGCGTGGCCACAGGAATCTTGCTGCGGTCGGTGAGAATGGCATGCGCCAGGGACGATCCGCACTTGCATACGCGCTCTTTCGGCATGGCGGATACCGTCTCGCGCACCACGCGAGTCGCGTTCTCTGCGTTCTTCAGGAGCACGGCGACAATCTGGTCCACTGTTACCGAGTCGTGGTGCGGGTGCCAGCAGTCGTAGTCAGTGACCATCGCAACCGTCACGTAGCAAATTTCGGCCTCACGCGCCAGTTTTGCTTCCTGCAAGTTGGTCATGCCGATTACGTCCATGCCCCAGCTGCGATAGACGTTGGACTCGGCCTTGGTCGAAAACTGCGGGCCTTCCATGCAGACATAAGTGCCGCCACGTTTGGCGATCACGCCCGCTTTCTTGCACGCACCATCGACGGCTTGAGCAAGCTGCGGACAAATCGGATCAGCGAAACCTATGTGGGCAACGATGCCGTTACCGAAAAAAGTGTCGACGCGATGTCGAGTGCGATCGAAGAACTGGTCCGGGATGACGAACTCCAGTGGCTTGTGCTCTTCCTTCAAAGATCCCACCGCAGAAATTGAAACGATGCGCTCAGCCCCCAGTTGCTTGAAGCCATAGATATTGGCGCGAAAATTCAACTCGCTGGGAAGAATGCGGTGCCCGCGTCCATGACGGGCAAGGAAAGCGACTTTGCGGCCTTCCAGAGTGCCCAGGACATAAGCGTCCGAAGGCGCGCCGAACGGTGTCTTCAGCTTTACTTCTTTAATCTTGGAGAGACCCGGCATCGAATACAGCCCGCTGCCGCCTATGATTCCAATTTCCGCTTGTGGCAAAGTTCCCTCGGAAGAATGCTATCAAATGGCTTACTAGACGAAAGACAGAATGACGATTATACAGGTGCACTTGGCCGCGCTGATTACTGGACCGCGTGGGACCGGGTCCCTTCGACTTCGCTCAGGGCAGGCTCCGCCCCGGTCCCACACAATCAAAACCTATTTCGCAGCAGCGATACCAAACACTGCCTGCTCCAGTGTGTCCGTGGTGGCCTCATCGAGACTCTCGGTGACCACAACCGTATCGCCCTGCACATCGATGACAATAGGCCCGTCCTCGGTCATCCAGCTGCGCTTGCCGGTCAGATGGTCTAATGCCTCAGTCTTGACCGCAGGCTCTTTCCCGTCGACCGCCACCTCGTGCACGTGCAAGTATCGTTTGCTGAGCGCACCCGCATAGATGGCAGCAAAGTTTGCAGCCTTTTCCGGAGTCGACCAGCGTGATGCATAGAGCAGAGCGAGTGGCGCCGCCGGATCACCTTTGGGGCGGACCGCGTAGTAGTAGCCACCCCGCCAATGCGGATACATTTTGTCCGAAAGCTGGGCGCCGCCGTACTGATCGATCAGTATCGCAACGTCGAACTCTCCGACTGCGCCCACATCGAAGCGCTCGTAGTTCTTGAAGACTTGCCGAAAGTCAGGTACTTGCATCGGCTCCAGTCGTTCGCCGGACATGTAAGTCTTGGGCTCCATAATCTGCCGCGTGGTTCGCGGAGGATTGCGGAAGAGATCGGCAAACGCTTTCTCTTTTCCGCTCTTGATTTCCAACTCGGCAATGAAATCGATGCCGTAGCGGTAAGGAAAGGTCAATGCCTCTTTCATATAAATTGGCGCGTTATGGAACTCCACGGCGTCAGAGGTACCGACCAGCATGCCGTCTTTCAAAGACTGCACTACTTGTGGTGAGTCTTTCATCGACAATCCCATCGGCTCCAGCATGTAGTCGACAAGAACAGCCATTGCCTGGCCTTCTACCACGGCTTGCCGAGTGGTGCTGACTTCGTCGTTCTCAATGTCCTGGGCGTTCACTTCTTTCTTCTTGGATAGATCGGTATCCCCCGGCTTCATGTACTTTTCCAAATTGAAAGACTGGTCCTGCAGCGCATGAGTCAATTCATGTGCCAGTACGGGCTTTTGCTGATCGGCGCCCAGCCAATCGAGAAGATTCACGGTCTTGGTTTTGGGATCGTAGTAGCCGGCGACCTGCTCTTTCAGCAGAACCACTAGAAATTTTCCCAGATCAAAGTCTTTGGGCAGCAACCCGAACTTCTTGAGCACCAACTCGGAGCGGCGCAGCCGCTTGGCGTCTTCGTCCTCGCTGGTGTGCTTGGAGACGTACGCTTCAACCTCGTCCCGGCCTATCAACTGGCGCTTGACCTCATGTTTGATAGGAAACAACGTATCTTTGCTCGCAAAGCTGAGGATCTCGTCCACCGAGCGAAAAAGTTTTTCTGCTTCCTGTGGCGAGATTTTCGGTTCTTCCGCCGGCTTTGTGGCGGTTGCCTGTGTAGGGTTTGGTTGTGCGGTGGGTTGTGTGGTCGCGGGCGACTCGCCCGCGGCTTTTTGCTTCTCTTCCTGGGCCGGTGTACAAACGGCAATCAGCAGAAAGAACAGAATCATCCCAAGAGTCGATGCGTGACGCGTCTTCCCAGTCTTCAATTTTGCCATTGCTATGAGTTTATACTTTCCGTATGGGAGCCAATCTCTGGACCTCAACCGAACACGCGCTAGGTTATCTGGATCGCGCCGACTCTATCCCACACCGGGTTGAGGGTGAATCCACTCTTCTGGAATTCATTCCGTCGACCGCAGCACGCGTCCTTGACCTCGGCACCGGCGACGGTCGCCTGCTCGGTTTGGTCAAACAAAACCATCCCGACGTAACGGCAGTAGCCGTTGATTTCTCTCCTGCCATGCTGGAGGCGGCCCGAAAACGCTTTGCAGGCGATCGCTCCGTCAGCGTCGTAGCCCACAATCTTGAAGACCCGCTTCCCGAGTGCGGCACCTTTGACGCTGTGGTTTCAAGCTTCGCCATTCATCATCTCACTCACGAACGGAAGCGAGCCTTATACGCGGAGATTTTTGCCAGACTGAATCCCAGAGGTATCTTTTGCAATCTCGAACACGTAGCCTCGGTGACGCCCGAGCTGCACGAAGAGTTCTTGCATCGCATCGGATATACCGTAGAGACCGAAGATGCCTCCAACAAGTTGCTGGATATGGAAACTCAACTGCAGTGGCTGCGTGAGATTGGTTTCAATGACGTTGATTGTCATTGGAAGTGGCGCGAATTGGCATTACTGGTAGGCCGGCGGCCTTGATTCACAAATTCCTGGCCACGGATTTACGCGGATCTCTACGGATAACTCTTCCCTTGTCATCCTGAGCGGAGCGTTTGCTTCGCTTCGCGAAACAAACGCGGAGTCGAAGGATCTCTATCCTTTCCAGACCTGCTTATGTCCTCAAGCCGCCCAAAAAACCTCGCTGCTCCAGACGTCCGTTTCGGCCATAGGGGTCCTTCGACTTCGTCTACCGATTCGCACGCGAATCGGTGAACTCCGCTCAGGATGACAGGTAGTTAGTTTTTCAACCTGGCCGCCACCCACTCCCCCGCTTCTCGCGTTCCCAGGCTTCCGCCAATATCCTGCGTGATCTTCTTTTCTCTCACCGCGTCCAGAATCGCAGCTTCGATTTTCGCCGCCTCGGCTGTCAGCCCCAAATGCGCCAGCATCATGGCAGCCGTCAGGATCGCTCCAAACGGATTGGCCACGTTCTTCCCCGCCAGCGGCGGCGCGGAGCCATGCACGGGCTCGAACATCGACGTTTTCCCAGGATGAATATTGCCGCTGGCGGCCATGCCCAGCCCACCCTGCAATGCGGCAGCGAGATCAGTGACGATGTCGCCAAACATATTGTTGGTCACGATCACATCGAACGGCCGTGGATCGCGCACCAACTGGGTACAGAGTGCGTCAACGTACATGTGTTGCGGCGTGATTTGCGGATACTCGCGACTCACTTCTTTGAACACACGCTGCCACAATCCTCCGGCGTAGGTCATGGCATTTGACTTGTCGCACATCAAGACCTTTGTGCGTGGAGTGCCGTCCTGCTTTTGATGACGCTCGCAATATTCGAAAGCGTAGCGAATGACTCGCTCCACTCCTTTGCGGGTGTTGATGTCCTCCTGCACGGCGACCTCATCCGGCGTGCCATGCTTGAACACACCGCCAGCGTCCACGTAAACGCCTTCCGTGTTTTCGCGCACCACTACAAAATCGATGTCCCGGGGCTCCACGCCTTTCAGCGGACAGATCGAAGCGTCGAGTAATCGCACCGGCCGGACGTTGGCGTACAAGTCCATTCTGAAACGCATGCCCAGCAGAATTTCCCTGGCATGGATATTCGAGGCCACGCGCGGATCGCCGAAGGCGCCCAGCAGAATTGCATCAAAATCGCGTTCCAGCATCGCGAAACCGTCAGGCGGAACCGTGACGGCGTCAGCGAGATAGCGGTTCGCACTCCAGTCGAAGTGCGTCAACTCAACGTCGGCGGCCGAGGTCTGGATCACTTTCACGGCCTCAGCAATGACCTCGGGACCGATACCGTCTCCGGGAATGACAGCAATGCGCTTCTTTGGGCTCACGGAATGGAAGATTATCAACTCGGTCGGCGGTTGTCATTCAGGCCATGGAGGACGGGCGCTCCATCCGGACCCTTCGGCGCCCGCCACCAGCAATCACTCCGCTATAATCAAATCAGGACAAACAATGAGTCTGACGGTACATCACGAGGGCGTGGACTCTTCGGCCGACCCGGCGAAGCCCGATTTTGGCGACGTGACCGGCGAATTCCACGCGCTCCTATCGGAATCGGGAGTCTACGATCTCAGTTCGCGCTCACGAATTTCGCTCACGGGCAGTGACCGCACACGCTGGCTGAATGGCATGGTCACCAACAATATCCGCGATCTCGCGCCCGGACATGGCGTCTACGCTTTCCTGCTCAATCCGCAAGGGCATATTCTCGGCGACTTGTACGCCTACAACCGGGGCGAATCGCTGCTGGTGGATACCGATCACGCGCAGCTCGACAAAATCCTCGCCGTCTTCGACAAGTACATCATCATGGATGACGTCGAGGTCTCGAACCTAACCGGCCAACTGTCGGGATTCGGAATCGCGGGACCGAAATCCAGCGAGGTGTTGCGGGCAGTTGGATTCAACATCCCCGAGCTCAAGCCTTTGCAATTTGCTGAGACCACCTGGCAGCAATCCAGCGTAACCCTGGTTCGTGGCGACAATCCATCCGTGGAATCTTTCGAGTTGTGGCTGTCACCCGGAGATGTCGAGAAGGCCCAACAGGCTCTGTTGAAAACCGGAGCCAAGCCAGTAGGGACTGCCGCGCTCGACCTGTTACGAATTGCTTCCGGAATCCCACGCTACAGCGTTGACATCCGCGAACGCGACCTGCCTCAGGAGACTGAACAGGATCGAGCACTGAATTTCTCCAAGGGTTGCTATGTCGGACAGGAAATTGTGGAACGCATTCGATCGCGCGGTCAGGTCCGCCGCAAATTTACCGGCTTTGAGGTCAACGGACAGTTGCCTGCCGCTGGGAGCAAGATTCACGTGGAAGGCAAAGAAGTCGGCGAAATCACAAGTGCTGCGTCCCTGCCGCTAGCCAAGGGCGAGCGTCGGGTAGCGTTGGGCTATATCCGTCGCGAAGCGGCGACGCCAGGCAAGACCGTGGACGCGGACGGAAGCGCCGCCACGGTGATCAACCTGCCGTTCGCGGGAGTATTCGAGTAGTCGCATTCGAGGAATCGAAGGAAAGAATTATGTCTGAAAAAAAGCAGGAAAGCTTTACCGTCACCGACCGGCGACTGTTCACATCCGATGGTGAACTACGCCGGGAAGTCAGCGAAGAAGAAGTGTCGACTTC
The DNA here is from genome assembly GCA_963741105.1 of Terriglobia bacterium. GTDB lineage: Bacteria > Acidobacteriota > Terriglobia > Terriglobales > Acidobacteriaceae > JAIQFF01. Next base: position 103,790 of record CAVUGT010000019.1, on the reverse strand, counting down.
CAAACCAGAGCCACCAGCCGCGGCCGTAAAGCCTGCGAATGGCTCGGAGGCGACTGCGTCTGCTCCGTCGGCGCCGGATTCCGGACTTGATCCAGCCGCGCCGCCGAATCCAACTGCCGCCGAACAGAAGGAACAAGCCGATGCCTACCACAAATCGGCCAAAGAACTTGATGCTCGGGTCGAACTCAGCGGTCACTCCGCCAAAGAAATGGAGATGACCTTCGAACGCTTCATGGCTTCCCTGTACATGACGGCCATGCTGCAACTCGGCCTCATGCAGGAAGAACGCGGACAGCCGCGGATTGATCTTCTGGCCGCGCGTCAGACCGTCGACACGCTGGGTCTTCTGGCGGAAAAGACCAAGGGCAACCTCTCGCCCGCGGAAGACAACTTCCTCCAGAACTGCCTTTACGAATTGCGGATGGCCTACGTGGAAGTAACCAACGCCCTGGCCCGGCCGCCGCTGGCCACAGGCACGAATCCCACGAAACGATGAAAGCCACACTGACGGTGCTGGGCAGCGGTACTTCGATGGGCGTGCCCACCATTGGCTGCGACTGCGCCGTCTGCCGCTCCACCGATCCGCACGACCGGCGCACCCGGCCCTCGGTACTGATCGAGTATGGCGGACGTACCGTGCTCATCGATACCACTCCCGACTTCCGGGATCAAGCCCTCCGGGAGAATATTCGCCATCTGGACGCGGTACTTTACACGCATGCTCACGCCGACCATATTCTTGGCATCGACGATCTGCGGCCGTTGAGCTATCGCCACCGGCCCGGCAAACTGCCGCTCTACGCCCATCCCGATGTGGTGGTGTTCGTTCGCAACATGTTCCGGTACATCTTCGACGCGGACTACAAGTTCGGTGGCTTGCCGCAGGTCGAATTTAAATCGCTGGAAGGTCCAGTCGATTTGTTCGGTGCACCCTTTCAGCCAGTAACAGTCATCCACGGCGAAACGGAAATTTACGGATACCGCTTCGGATCGGCGGCGTATCTGACCGACCACAGTGTGGTACCCGAGGCTTCATTTGAACAATTGAAGGACCTTGACGTTCTGTTTCTGGACGCGCTGCGGCACAAGCCTCATCCCACGCATTCGACGGTCGAGAACTCGCTCCGCATCGTGGAACGGGTGAAACCAAAACGGGCATTCTTCACGCACATCTGTCACGACTTGCCGCACGAGGAAACCAATGCATCTCTGCCGGCAAATGTTCGGCTGTCGTACGACGGCATGAAACTGGAATTTGAGATTTAAGAAGAGACATCTTGGATTTAGCTAGAAGCCAGGAGCCAGCAGCTAGAAGCTGCCTTCATGCATGTCTTCCACAAACTCGAAGAAGTCCCCGCCACCTTCGGCCCTACGCTGGTGAGCATTGGGAATTTCGACGGCGTTCATCGCGCCCATAGCCATGTTCTGAAAGAGATCGTGGGCCGCGCCCGGCAACAGGGGGCCAAAGCGATGGCGGTCAGCTTCGAACCGCATCCGGTACGCATCCTGCGACCAGACTCTGGACTGAAACTGATTACGCCGACGCCGGAGAAGCTTCGCCTGCTCGAGGCCAGCGGCCTGGACGCTGTCCTTCTCTTACCTTTCGGGCGCGATCTTTCTCTGATGACTCCGCGACAATTCGCTGAAGAGATTCTGAAGAAGCAGCTTCATGCCCGCGAAGTACATGAGGGTTACAACTTTCACTTCGGCCACAAGGCCGCCGGCAATGTCGATCTGCTGGCCGAGTTCGGCCGCGAGATGGGATTTGAAGTTGTGGTCTATCCCGAGATGAGATTGCGCGGCGAATCTGTCTCCAGCAGCCAGGTGCGCCGCCTGCTGAGCGAGGGAAGGATTAGTCGTGCCCGCCACTTGCTGGGCCATCCTTTCAGCATGCTCTCGACCCCAGGCCGCGGCCGAGGCTACGGCTCCAAATACACCGTTCCCACCATCAATCTGTCGCGTTACGAAGAGTTCGTGCCCAAGGACGGCGTCTACATCACGCGTACTCGCGTCGCCGCCGAGTGCTTCGATTCGGTCACCAACGTGGGCGGGCGTCCCACATTCGGGGCCGAGTCTTTCGCGGTCGAAACTCATCTTTTGAACTTCCATCCCATCGAACTGGCGCCCGACACTGAAGTGGAGATCTATTTCCTGCAACGCCTGCGTGACGAAATCAAGTTCCCGTCAGTGGAAGCCCTCCGCGAGCAAATTGCCCGCGACGTGCACAAAGCCCGAAGATACTTCCGCTTATTGAAATCGAAGTAACCAGGTTTGCCTTTCGCCGTGTCCTCAGTGTCCTCCGTGGTTAAACCGAGAAAACCACAGAGGACACTGAGGACACAGAGTCTCTTTTCCAATTGCCAAGCCGCCTGCTGACAATTGACAATCCGTCCAATGGCCACGAGCCTAGCCTTCCCTTTTAAACAAGCCACTCCCGCACAACGCCGAACTCTTGTGGCCGCCGCCCTGGGCTGGATGCTCGATGCCTTCGATGCCATGCTCTACGCCCTGGTGCTAGCGCACGTCATGCGCGATCTGGGAATGACAAAAGGCACTGCGGGACTGCTCAATAGCCTGACGCTGCTGGCGTCCGGAATCGGAGGCGTTGCCTTTGGATTTATTGCCGATCGCCTGGGCCGCAAACGCGCCCTGATGCTGAGCATCCTCACCTATTCAATTTGTTCGTTCGCCTCCGGCCTTGCCACTTCGGTTCTAATGCTGGCGGTGTTCCGTTTCATTCTCGGCCTCGGGATGGGTGGCGAATGGAACACCGGTGCCACCCTGGTCGCCGAGACGTGGCCGACTGAGTTGCGGGCGAAAGCCATTTCCATCGTCCAGAGTTCCTGGGCGATTGGCTACGCCTTGGCGGCCTTCGCGGTTGGCATTGTGCTGCACTACGCCGACTGGCGCATGGCTTTCTTTATCGGCATCTTGCCTGCGCTCGTCGTCTTGTGGATCCGCCGCGGAGTGCCTGAGTCGGAGATGTGGCAGGAACGTAAGCGAGATACCAAGGCGAAATCGGCCGTTCGTGAACCGGAAACCGGATTCGCGGGTCTCTTTAGGCCACCGTACCTGAAACAGACTCTGGCGCTGCTGTTCATGAATTTCTTTGGCATGTTCGCCTGGTGGGGACTGTTTACATGGATTCCGCCCTATCTCTCATTGCCGGTCGAACAAGGCGGCCGAGGCTTTGGACTCGTGGGAACGACTACATTGCTGGTGGTATTGAACCTCGCAGGAATGTTCCCTGGATACGCCAGTTTCGGCTGGGTGGCGGATTACATGGGACGCCGCAACTCTTTCCTTTTATATACGTTAATGGCAGCACTTATAGTGCCGATTTATGCCATGGCGAGAGCGCAGTGGGCAGTGATGGTGCTGGGCACAGTGCTCGCTTTTTTCGGCACTGGCTTTTTCTCCGGCTCGGGGATTATCGGCAGCGAAATATTTCCCACCAGCGTCCGGGCTCGCGCCCTCGGCCTGACTTACAACGGCGCCCGCACCATGAGTTCCATCGCACCGTTCGTCATCGGACGTGTCGGACAAGCGAAGGGACTCAGTTGGGCGTTTTATTTGTGCGGGGTGTCGTTTCTGCTGTCGTGCCTGGTGGCCACACAGCTACCGGAAACCAAAGGCAAGCAGTTGGAGTAAGTGTCATCCCGAGCGAAGTGTTAGCGTTGCTTTGCGACGCACAACACGTTGCGCTCATCCAGGTCCTTCAACTGCACTCGGGATGAAACGACCCTAGTCTTCGCCGGCGGCCCGGCTCAGCACACGGAGCTTGGTGTCCTTCCCTATCGCGTATCGCGGACGCCTGGATGGCGGTGAAGCCACCAGTGCCACTCCCGGCATCTTCTGTCCCGATCGATCTTTCAGGCCTGCATTTTGTGACCAGGAATCGCCGCCCCTACCACCCGTCGTCTGGTCAGACGCGGGAATGGCCTCAAGAAACGAGCGAATCCAGCGATGCACGTTGTGATCTTTCACGATTTGACGCAGCAATCGCATGCGGCTGCGCTTGTCGTCGGCGCTCATATGAGCGGCGTCGTAAAGAGCCTGAGCGACTTCGGCGAAATCGTTGGGGTTGACGATAATGGCGGCGCAGCGCAACTCCGGCCCGGCGCCGGCGAACTCGCTGACAATCAAAACTCCGCGCTCGTCGATCTGGGCAGCACAAAATTCTTTCGCCACCAGGTTCATGCCGTCTTTGAGCGGAGTCACTAGACCGATGTCAGCGGCGCGGTAGTAGGCGAGCAGTTCTTCACGCCCCAGATTGCGGTGAATATAGTGGACTGGCACCCATCCCGGTTCCGTGAATTCACCGTTGATCTGGCTGACCAGCAATTCCACTTCGCGTCGCAGATGCTTGTAGTTGGGAATTTCTTCCCGGCTGGGGACGACCACTTGCACCAGCGTGATGTGGCCTCGCATCTCGGGAAATCGCCGCAGCAACAGGCGGAATGATTTCAGCCGCTCAGGGATCCCCTTCGTGTAATCAAGACGGTCTACGCCCAGGACCAATACATCGTCCGAAACGCGCTTCCTGATCTCAGCGGCGTGAGCAGCGATTTCAGGACTCGCTGCGTCTGCCGCGAAGGCCTCGAAGTCAATGCCGATAGGAAATGTCCCTACCACCGATCTCCGTCCGCCCAGCCTCACTGAGAAATGCGGGGAATCCTTCTCGATTCTGGCTTCCGGCAGCAGGCGTTCGAGACAGCTCACGAAATTTGAGCGGTCGCGATCACCCTGGAATCCGATGACATCGAATTCCAGCAACGACTTCAGAATCGGCTGTTTCCACGGCAGCTTTTCAAAGACGTCAGGCGACGGAAAGGGAATGTGCAGAAAAAACCCCATGCGTGCACGCACTCCCGCTTCCCGCATTGCAGCAGCGGTAAGCATCAGGTGGTAGTCATGGACCCAGACAAAGTCGTCTTCCTGCGCGGTCTCCGCAACCACTTTCGCAAATTTGCGATTGACCTGCTGATAGGTCGCCCAGTACTCGGGATCGAAGTTGCAGCGTGACGGCATGTCATGAAACAAAGGCCAGATGATTTCGTTGGCAAATCCGGAATAGAACTTGGCAATCTCTTCATCGGTTAGAGCCACCGAACGTAACGTGTAGGAACGGCGATGCGCGGCCCGTACCAGCAATGGTTCGATGTTTTCGTCCGGACCCGTACCGGCCCAGCCGATCCATACTCCGGGCTGATCGCGCCAACCGGCTTCCAGCGCCGTCGCCAGCCCTCCCGAACTGCGTTCCAACCGTGCACCGCCCGCATATTTGCGGATAAGAACCGGCAATCGGTTTGAAACATGGATCACGCGTCCTTTGATATCGTTCATCCCTTACCTCCTGCAGCGCATAGCCACTCCTGCAAGAACTGGAGCAACTCGTGAGGTGGTTGCAGCCAGATATCGGCTGCGGTCGGCCGTGACTGAGCGCGTACTAAAGCCGTCAGTCCGTTGCCCTTAAGCGCGTGAAATGCGTCTTCATCGGTCTGGTCGTCGCCCAGATAGGCTACAACCGCACCGGGACCAGCTTCCGCTAAGATGGTGCGAACCGCGTCCCCTTTGCCTGGCCCGGCGACACGAATTTCGAGGCCACCATCAAATTCCAGCAACCTGAGCGGAGCCCGGTCGAGCAAAGGCTTCCACAACCGGTGGACGTCACGAGCGATTTTCTCAGCTCTAAATGCATCCAAACCTCTCCAGTGCACCGCGACTCCACCCGGCTTGACCTCGGTCTGCCCCTCCAGCCCGGCGTCGCGGAGGATGGCTTCGGCTGCCAACAAATAGTCCTTGTGCGCCGGCACGGACTTCACTTCATAGCGGCCGTCGGCCATCAGCCGCTCCAAGCCGTGGCTTCCCCAAATTTCCGGCTGAGGCGAAATCCCGGTGAGCAGCAGCAATTCCCGAACCGGACGCCCGCTGACCAACACCACGCGCGTCCCCGTTTGCATAATGCGAACGATCAACGACGGGACCTGGGGATAAGGAAATGCAAGAGTGCGATCTACACAAAACGGCGCCAGTGTCCCGTCGTAATCCAGCAACAGGACGCGGGTTGGAGCCGAGCGGAGCTGCTCCAGAAAAGGCGCGTATGTAATCGGACGCTCGAGTACGTTCATGCCGGCTCCTGACTTCAGCAAGCAACGATAACGACAGCTATACCCGACGCGAAGTGGCAGAAAAAACTATGAACCAGGAAAACGGGTCATGGATCACCGAGTCACAAACTCGCAAGTCCTGCGATTGAGGGTTGCAGAAACTGAGAGCGCTACGACACCGGCAATGATGCCCGTCGACTATTCCCACGGAGCCCGAAACGGCGGCCAGTTTTTAGTTAACTTGAAAGAATTCTAACATGTAGCAGTCGACTCTGCCGACCGGAAATCGATGAAATGCAAGCGTTTACAAAGAGTTTATGTCGGGCGGGCGCCCTCGCCAGCCACTTTTGATCTGGATTTTGAGTTTTGAACACAAGAATCAAAATCAACTTCAACCGCGGCGGGCGAGGGCGCCCCCGACACAGGCTTCTTAAGTCCAGCGGAACCAGCGTAGCGCCAGCGCGAACGATATCCCTCCCCAAAGTACGAGAACCAACAGCCGCCCGGACTGAGCCCCAAGAGACTCGCCCTGCAGAATGGTTGCCCGCAAAGCGTCGTTCAGTGCAGTCAGAGGAAGCACTTTGATGAACGGCTGCAACAGGGCTGGGAACCGTTCCGATGAAAAGAAGACGCCGGAGAAGATCCACATTGGCATCATCACCAGGTTCATCAATCCGCTAACGCTTTCAATTTTGTCAGCCCGGCTGGCAACCAGCAGACCCAAGCCTCCAAAAGATACGGCGCCAATCGATGCCAGCAGGACGATGCTGAATACCGAACCAAGCACGCGCATGTGGAATGCCAGCACGCCAAAACCCAGCAGGATGCCGATTTCAATCACCATCAAGACCAGGCGGCTGCTGATGAGCGCCAGCAGAAAATCACTGCGGCGCATGGGTGTTCCAACGAAACGCTTAAGCAGTTTTCGCTGGCGCATATCGACCAGGGCGAAGCCCAGGCCCCACATGCCCGAGTTCATAAGATTCATTCCCAACAGGCCAGGAATCAGGAAGTCGATGTAGCGCGATCCGGGTTCGCTCGACGCCACCGCAGTCGTCGGCAGCGGGTCTTTGCGTCCGGAGGCAGTTTGCAGAGCGTCATCCACTTGAGCCCGGGCCAGTACGCTCTCAGGACGCGCCGGGTCATAGCGATACTGGAACCCGCCTTTGCCATCGGGGACAACGACCAGATCGTATTTCCCCAGACGGAATCCCTGCAGTGCGTCACCTTCCGCGACTACGTTGGGTCGAAGCGAAGAACTCTGCGGCGAGTGCTTCAGCAGGCTAAGAGCGTCAGCCGCCCCAACACCGTCGACGATGGCAACCGGTGCAATGTCGGCCGACTTGTGGCCGAAGGCGATGCCCAGTCCGATGGCCAGAAGCACGGGAAACCCGAAAGCCCAGAAGATGACCTCGCGCTCGCGTTTGAGTTCCAGCAGTCGCGCCTTCAGTAAATGACGGAAGCCAGACCAGCGGCCGTTGTGCAGCGTCCGGGATTTGACTGGCGGATTCTTCGGCGGCGTTTGCTGGGCGACACTCATTGATATTGATTGGCCTTTCGCGTCTTCGCAAATCTGTCGAGCTTCGCTCGCCCAGGGCGGGTGGGGGCACCCGCCCCTACGTAGACGTGGGCAGGCATCAGTCTTCCCTCAAATGACGGCCCGTCAGACGAACGAAGACATCCTCGAGGCTGGCCTGGCGTGTGGTCAGGTGCAACAGCTGCTCGCCCTGTTTCTTGACCGCATCGAGCAGCGCTGGGATCGTCAGGTGCGGCTCGTGCACATTCAGGCAGACGAAACCATTGTCCTGCCGGACCGACTGGACGCCGGGCAGCGCCTTCCAGACAGCGGCAGCATCGCCGTTCGAATTCCCACTCACTTGAAACTCAACCATGTGATGCCCGCCCAGACGCTCAATCAGATCGGCTGGGGTACCCTCTGCGATGATTTGACCGTGATCGACGATAGCCAGCCGATCACACAGACGCTCAGCCTCGTCCATGTAATGCGTGGTCAGAAGTACGGTGCCTCCCGCCTGCTGGAAAGTGCGAATGATGTCCCATAGCTGGCGGCGGCTCTGCGGGTCAAGGCCGGTAGTGGGTTCATCCAGAAACAAAATCTTGGGATTGCCTACCAGCGCGGTCGCCACTGCCAGCCGCTGCCGTTGCCCGCCGGAAAGCTTCCCTACCCAGGCATCGGCCTTCTCGCCGAGTTGCATCTGCTCCAGCACCTCGACGGGCGAGCGCGGCTGCCTGTAGAAGCCGGAAAACAGCTCAATGGTTTCGAGGACGGTCAGTTTCTCGGAAAGCCGTGTCTCCTGCAGCGAGATGCCCATCAACTCTCGCAGGTCGTGCGCATTGTCCTTCCAATTCTGGCCCAGAATCGTCACTTCCCCCGAAGTCGGCGCCAGCAAACCTTCCAGGATTTCAATGGTTGTGGTCTTCCCCGCTCCGTTGGGCCCCAGAAGGCCAAAACACTCGCCCGCCTCGATTTCCAGATTCAACCTGCGGACAGCTTCAACCTTGCCATCGTCGTAAGTCTTGCGGAGGTCGCGACATTGAATAGCGGTAGCCACCCAGCGATTCTAACCGAGGATGTTCTGAATGTGGGCGCGAGCGTCCACGCTCGTGCGGCAGCGGGAATGAAGTCAAAGTTACGACGCAATTCTCCACAACCCGTTTTCGATTAAACTTGCGTCCTGCCCATGCGATCCCGACGGCGCGGCTTCACCTGACGGCTCTCCTCCTAAAACGCCCGTGTGTCGTTTCCCCATCGCTGGTTAATCAGACAGGCAAATCGAAAGGATCTCCCTATGCGGAAGCTATGGCTGCCCCTCCTGCTGGCGACAGTTTCGCTGGCCTCAGCTCAGAACACTCGCCACTTCACATTCCATTACGGTTTCACAGTCAAGAACGTGCCATCTGGAGAACGGGTGCGAGTGTGGATTCCCGCCGCCCACTCAGATGACTTTCAGGAAGTGAAAGTGATCTCGGCGAACGGTGACTTGAAACTGAAGAAGACGCGCGAGTCGCGCTTCGGGAATGAGATTTACTACGCCGAAAGCTCGAAGACGCCATCTCCCGAATTGCACTTTGAAGTCGTCTACGACGTAGTACGCCACGAGCGTCTCACATTAGGTGTAGCCAGGCCTCGACTCGCGGAAGTGCAACTCAAGGATCGGGACCGTAAAGAATATCTGCAGCCCGACAAACTGGTGCCGGTGACCGGACTGCCGGCCGACCTCGCCGTGAAAGTCACCCAGGGTGAAACTACTCAACTCGACAAGGCTCGGGCGATCTACGACTACGTATTCACCACCATGCGTTACGACAAAACCGGCACCGGCTGGGGACACGGTGATGTCCTCTACGCCTGCGACGCCAGGAAGGGCAATTGCACCGACTTTCATTCTCTGTTCATCGCGATGGCGCGCTCCCAGGGAATTCCCGCGCGCTTTGAAATTGGATTCCCGTTGCCTCCAGACAAACATTCCGCCGAGATCGCCGGCTATCACTGCTGGTCAGATTTCTTCGAGCCGCAACACGGTTGGGTGCCGGTCGATATTTCAGAGGCCTGGAAGCATCAAGAAAAACGAGACTATTTCTTCGGAGCCCACGATGCAAACCGGGTGCAGTTCAGCATGGGACGCGATCTGCGTCTGAATCCCGCGCAAGACGGCCCGCCGCTCAACTATTTCGTCTATCCGTACGTCGAGGTCTCAGGCAAAGAGTATTCCAATGTGTCGCTGGCATTCTCCTTCGCCGACGTCGACACCGGAACGGCAGCGTTGAAGTAGCAAACTCGTGTGGGGACGGGTCGAAGACCCGTCCCCACACGGCCATTCAATCCTTATCGGCAGTTCGCTTTTGTGGAAAGACTGAATGTTTTGGCGCCGGCATCGGCGTGCTGCCCATCCGGTCACGCCACAAAATCAAATTCAGCACCGCCGTATTGACTGCATCCGGCCTCGTGAAATCCATCTTGGCGGACTCCGCCGCACCCTGGCCTTTGGGCGCGTTGGTCTGATAGATGAGCCCGTTATCGCGATTGCTCCAGTCCGCGGTGAACGGTTGCTGATCTCCGGGGCCCGAGAACAATGGCGCCATCACCGGCGCGTACGCGTCATTCTGATTCATCGGCGGCAGTCCCAATAGCGTCTCCATGGTGTGCATCATGTTGACCGTGGTGTAGAACCGACTGTCGACAAACGGTTGTTGCGGCGTGCCTGGAGAATACTTGCTGATCTCAAACGCGGTCGAGCGATGAGCGTCGACGTGGTCGGCGCCATCCTGCGCATCATCCTCGATGATGAAGATCGCCGTGTCATCCCAATACGGACTGTGCGACACCGCTTCCACCACGCGCCCGACAGCAAGATCATTGTCAGCCACGGACGCGCTCGGTTTCGGTTTGCCCGTCGTCGTTCCATGCGTGTGATCGTCAGGCAGGTAGAGAAGCACAAACGCGGGAAGCTCCGTTCCCTTGCCTTCTTTGTGGGCACGAACGAACTCGTCGAACTCATTGAGAAAAATATCGGCGCGCAGCTGGTCAGGATATTCCGTATTGAAGTCCGGATAGCCGGGGTTGAAATGATCGCGGAGCGCGGCCTTGCTGGCTTTCATCCGTTGTAACAGCGGAACCGGCCAAGGCCACGGGCTGGGAGCGCCGTGAGGTTGTCCAACATCGGGCGGCAGTGGTTCGCCTTTGCGGACGACGGCGCGCTCGCACGCTGAGCTAAATGGGGACGGAGTGCCTTCCTTGGGCGAGGCGTCCGACTTCTTCGCCGCTTTACACCACACGCCCGCTATGAACTCACCGTAGTCGCGATAAGTCAGACCGTGACTGGCCAGATTGTCCCAAAGATAGCCGGTCCCGGGCGCATCGACATCCGGTTCGCCTTGTTCGAGGGGAAATTCGTCGGCGACCGTGCCGCCGTAGTCGTAAGTACGCTCCTTACCGCGATAAGCAATCTGCCAGGTCTTCTCGTTGTAGTCGCTGGTGATGGCCGCGTTCGACCAATCATGTCCGTCGCCGGAGACTTCCCCGCTGTCATAAAAATTGTCCAGCACTCCAAACTGCAAAGCCAGCTTGTGCAGATTGGGCGTCACATCCGCGCCGTACATGGTCAGAGAAGGATCGCCATTCCCCACTTTCTGGCCGTTTAGTTTCAGATCGCCCAGAACCTGATCATAGGTACGATTCTCTTTGAGGATGTAGATCACATGGCGAATCGGATTTGTGCCGGACTTGAACGTGATCTTTCCGGGATCTGACAGGAACAGATTGCTTTCCTGAACTCGCTGCGTCAGCTCCGGCAAACGCTTCTCGACGTTGTGGAAATTCAGGCGAGAGAGCGATCCATACATCAACGTTGGAATATACGGATGCTCATGGCGCCGGCGCTCACTCTTGATCTGGCTGATCCCGTTATTGGGACCGGCGCCTTCCCCTTTGGCCGTGGCGATCAGCAGGTCGTCTCCATGAACCGCCAATGCGCTGGGATACCAATCCGTCGGAATGAAGCCGAGGGACTCTGCCGGCAGAGGAAAAGAAATTCCCGGTTTCGTGAGTACAGCGCTCTCGAAGACGGCTACCGCGTTCAGCGAAGAATCCGCCACAAACAACCGCCTGCCATCGCCCGACTGGGCGAGCGCCGTAGGATACGTGCCGGCATGCTCCTGTCCCGGTAGATTGGTGGAGGCAAGATGGATGACTTGCCCCGATTCGGCGTCGATGGTTGCAACCGCATCGGCATTCGACAGAGCCGCGAATAACCATTTCTCGTCCGGACTGAGTAGAAGGTCGGTGGGATGCGACCCGGGCGCGATCGGATCCTTGGGCTCGAGCAACGAAATCCAGCGCGTTACCGTCCTTTTCTCCAGATCAAGTTCTGCCACGCGCGATGAATTCCACAGACTGCACCAGGCACGGCGTCCGTCGCGGGCAGCCACTACGGTATAGGGAAATGAAGACGGAATGATTTCGTGCGTGCTGAGATCGAATTGCTGCAGAACGTGCCCATCGGCGGTATCCATCAGCACAACGTTGTCGGAGAGATTATTGGCGACCAGTAATTGATCGCTGCCCTTTCCGGAAATAACGGTCACCCCGGCAGGATACGGAATTGCGGTCCCCGCCGACGGTCTTGCGCAGTCCGAAGGAAACCTTCTTGCCGGCGGCAAGCTTCTGGGGCGCGATTTTCAGAAAGCGTTCCGGAGTAACCTTTCCCTCGTCGAATTTGTAGACGGCGATGCCGTTGCCGGTGTTGCCAGCTTTTGCGCCCGTGGGATCCGTGATTGATCCCATCGACGCGTACAGATGGTGTCCGTCTGAACTGAAAACCAGTCCGAGGAAATAGCTTTGGTGGGCCGTATCGGAAAGTCGGCTGTCGGGATAATCGCTCAACTCATTCGTGCGCAGATCAAGAACAGCGATTGACTGTTGTGTCTGCGTCTTCTGCGTTCCGTAGCCGTTGTTCAACAATGCCGCGTAGTGGCCGTCCGGGCTCAATGCGATGGTCGCGGGGAAACTGTTGACCGCGCCGACTCTTCCCGGCGATGGTGCGTTCAGCACCTTGCTGGTGGCAAGCGGAATTTGACGAGCCTTAGGAGAATCCTGTGCAGATAGCGGCGCGAGAAGAGCCAACAAGAAGATGAGGAGCTTCAAGGTTCCTCCAGAGAAAGTAAGAAGAACTTGTAGCATCGGACGGAGTAAAAGAAAAGCCGGGGCCAGAGCGGTTCTACAGATTCGATTGGAACGCCCCGGTAGGGGCGTCTGATAGTAGCCCGCCACCTTCAGTGGCGGGTATGCTGCCCGCACGATGCGCGTCCCGTAGGCACGCCTGAAACAATCCTCTGACGTATGAGGAGCGGTTTCAATCGGCCCTACGGGACGACTCCACGTCCTCGGCTCTCCCGGCTGTTGAAACGCCGGGCTATTTGCCAGACGCCCCTACGGGGCGCGAACGCAACCGTACTAACCGATCGGCGTTGGAAATCAGGGATTTTAATGCGGGTCTGTGACTTCCTGATGCTCCGGCTGCTCCGGCGCGACGTTGTGCCGCACATCGGCGCCGCGTACCCAGAAGATGACGTCCTCCGCAATGTTCGTGGCATGGTCCGCCACACGCTCCAGATTGCGGGCTACCAGCAGTGCATCCAAAGCCTGTCGCGTAGTCTCGGGATGTTCATTCATCGACTTCACCAGCACGATGAACGCTTCGTCCTTCATGCGGTCAACCACGTTGTCCATTTCTAGGACGGCCTGCGCCAGTTCGGCTTTGCCTTCGATGAAAGACTCCAAAGCTCGCCGCACCATGGCAGAAACCGCGGCGGCCATGCGCGGGATATCGACCGGAAGATCGGCTTTGGGCAGATCGACCATGTCCATCACCCGCTCGGCGATGTTTACTGCCTGGTCGCCTACGCGCTCGAGGTCGGCGTTGATCTTGGTGACCGCCAGGATGAAGCGCAGGTCGACGGCCATGGGTTGCTGCATGGCGAGAAGATCGAAAGCCATTTCGTCGATTTCGCGCTCGGTGAGGTTGATCTGGGTTTCGCCGTCGAGCACCATGCGGCAGCGCGTCAGGTCGCGCTCGATATACGCCTGACAGGCGCGGTCCACCGCCTGCTCGGCCAATCCGCCCATACGGAGCAAACGTGCCCGGAGTTCGTCCAGTCCTTGCAGAAAACGGGTGCGCGCCATTATCCAAACCTGCCTGTGATGTAGTCTTCCGTCCGCTTGTCGGACGGGGTGGTGAAAATCTTTTCGGTCTTGTCGAACTCGATCAGCCTTCCCAGAAGAAAGAAGCCGGTGAATTCCGCCACGCGTGACGCCTGCTGCATGTTGTGAGTCACGATCACGATGGTGAACCGTTCTTTCAACTGAAAGATCAGTTCTTCGATCTTGCCGGTGGAAATAGGATCAAGCGCCGAGCAGGGTTCGTCCATCAGCAGCACCTGCGGCTCGACGGCGATGGCCCGGGCAATACAAAGCCGTTGCTGCTGGCCTCCGGAGAGGCTGGCGCCGGACTTCTTGCGCATCGTGTCCTTGACCTCATCCCACAAGGCGGAGAGTTCGAGCGAACGCTCCACGATTTCATCCAGGCGCTTGCGGTCGTGGAATCCGTTGAGCGTCAGTCCGGCTGCTACGTTGTCGTAAATCGACATCGTGGGAAACGGATTCGCCTTCTGAAACACCATTCCGATGCGCCGGCGAATCTGCACCGCAGATGTCCCGTTGTAAACATTCAGCTCGCCAATGCGCACGCTTCCGGTAGCCCGCGCTTCGGGCACGGTCTCATGCATGCGGTTCAGGCAGCGCACAAAGGTCGACTTTCCGCATCCCGACGGGCCAATGACAGCGGTAGCATGGTTTGCCGCCACCGTCATATTGATGTCGTGCAGTGCCTGGGTCTTTCCGAACCAGGCGTTCAGCTTGTCGACTTGGATTCCAACGCCCATAATCTCAGTTCGCTCCCTTGAGCATACCTCTGCTGGCCACCAGTCGTACCGCACCGACCGACGCAACGATCAGCACGATCAGGATCAACGCTCCTGCCCACGCTTGTCGATGCCACTCGTCGAAAGGCGAAATTGCATAGGTAAAAATCTGCAATGACAGCGCGGCTGTAGGCTGTTCCAGCTTCCAGTTCCAGTACTGGTTGCCAAATGCGGTGAACAGAAGAGGCGCTGTTTCTCCAGCCACTCGCGCAAACGCCAGCATCACTCCAGTGATAACTCCCGAAGTAGCAGTACGCAGCGTAATGGAAAGCGTGGTGCGCCAGCGTGAAACGCCCAGGCCGTAAGCCGCTTCCCGGACCGCTTGCGGCACCAGCAGAAGCATTTCCTCTGTGGTCCGCGTGATCGTGGGAACCATCATGATAGCGAGGGCGACTCCGCCAGCCAGTGCCGAGAAATGCCCTTGGGTCAATACAACAAGTCCGTAGGCCACGATACCCACGATGATCGAAGGCACGCCGTTTAGCACGTCCGCGGTGAAGCGAATCAGATTGCCGAAGCGTGTTCCGCGTCCATATTCTGAGAGATAGATTCCGGCACCGATCCCGAGCGGAACGCCCATGCAGCTCGCGATCAGCAGAATGTAGACCGATCCCGCGATGGCATTCGCCATGCCTCCGCCAGCTTCGCCCGGCGGTTTCGGAATCTGGGTCAGGAATGCCCAGTTGACGGAACCAATTCCTCGGTAAATCAGGTATCCGAAGACAGCCGCTAAAGGCAAGAGCACTAGAGCCACGGCGCCGATTGCAGCCATCGACACGAGGAAGTTCAGTCCACGCCGGTAGAAACTGATGGGCGCATCCGCGAAATTGGCCGGGAGCATCGCTCTCTCAGGCATGGCTCCTCGCTGGCGTTCCCCGTGTAACGGTCCAAACCAGAAGCTGCGCTACAACGTTCACGATGATGGTCACGATGAACAACGCCAGTCCGACTTCGACGAGTGCGCTGAGATACAAGTCTCCCGTGGCCTCGCTGAACTCGTTGGCAATCACACTGGCCATGGTGTAGCCGGGAGCAAATAGCGACTTCGCAATTTCAGGACGATTGCCAATCACCATGGTGACCGCCATCGTCTCTCCCAGCGCCCGGCCCAAACCCAGAATCACGCCGCCCATGATGCCGGCACGGGCGTTGCGCAGAACTCCGGTGCGGATCGTCTCCCAGCGGGTCGCTCCCAACGCCATCACAGCTTCCCGTTGTTGTTGCGGCACGGCCGTCATGACCTCGCGCGTGATCGAGGAAATAATCGGCACCACCATGATCGCCAGAATGATTCCGGCTGCCAGCATTCCAATCCCGTACGGCGGTCCCTCGAAGAGGGTCGTCCAGCCGAGATACTTTGCCAGCCAGGGCTGCACGTATTGGCGGAGCAGCGGCACCAGGACAAAAATCGCCCACAGCCCATAAATCACACTCGGAATCGCAGCCAGCAACTCGGTAGTGAACGCAAGCGCTCCGCGCAACCAGCGCGGCGCCATCTCGGTGATATACACCGCCACCCCGATGGCCAGCGGCACGGCGATCAAAAGCGAGAGAATCGAAGAGACGATGGTGCCGTAGACAAAAGGCAACGCGCCGTATTGATCGTTGACTGGGTCCCACTCGCTGCGGAAGAAGAATTTCAGGCCAAAAGCATGCCAGGAGAGGCTGGACTTGGTAATCAGTTCGTAAATGATCAAACCGACGATGGCGAGCACTGAGAGCCCGCATCCGAGCATGGCGTAAAAGAACACCGAATCCGCCCGGCGGCTGTCTCCGGCATTGATCAGCGCCTGCGCCCCAACCTCAGCGCTACTTGCAACTCCTTCTTGCGGAACAGGTTGCGGGCCGGTCAGTCGAGGCGCTCCTAGAGCTCGATTAGCCATTTCGGGCAAGGTAGCATGATCGTGTTACAGCAGTGTTAAAATAACCCTTCGCCCTGCCTCGGGATACTGCAGTAGAGTTACCCGGTCCGGTTCCAGTGATTCCGAATTCCCGTTTAGAACTATGTTGGCTCGGCCCGTTTTTAGAAACATCAAGGCTTTGCACCATATGCTGTTGCATCCGGAAAATACTCGCCTCACTTTTCGCAAGCTCGGCCGGCAAGCGGCAAAAGTTGCCGCAAAACCTGCACCGGAGAACGTCCATAAATTCCGCACTTCCAGCCGCAGAGTGGAAGTATTGGTTGCGGATTTGGCCGACAAGCGCAGCAGCAATGACAAAAAACTTCTGAAGCTCCTGGGAAGGTTGCGGAAGAAGGCAGGACGAGTGCGCGACCTTGATGTACAAAGCTCCGCTCTGCGCAGCCTGAAGATCCCGCAAGAGCCGGGACGCAAATCTCAACTCATGCGCACCCTGGCCGAAGATCGCGCCAAACGGGAAAAGAAGCTGGTCAACGCCCTAGACAAGAAAACCATGGCGGAAGTACGCAAGCGTCTGAAGCGTACCGCTGCCAGCCTGGAGATTCCGAAGGATGCCGATCCTTTGAGCCTGGCGCGGAAAAAGCTCGCTGAGCTCGAAGTCGATCAGGGCTCAATCACCGAAACAACCTTGCATCAGTTCAGGATTGCCGGCAAACGGGCTCGTTATATCGCGGAACTCGCTGGCAAGAATGAAGAAGCCACGCGCCTGGTCGAGCTGCTCAACCACATGCAGGACGTCATCGGAGACTGGCACGACTGGTTGCAGCTGGCGGAAAGAGCGGAAAAGATGTTTGGCGGCGTCCAGGATTCAGCTCTCGTGGCTGCCCTGCGCAACATCACCCGGGCCAAATTTCGCCAGGCCGTAAACACTCTTACAGAAACCCGTGTCGTCCTGACCGGTAAGAAGCCAGTTTCGGTCATCTCGTCTGGCCGCGAGCCCTCAACCGCCGTAGCCTAAACCAGCCTGCGTGTGTGTGGGCCGGACACTCTTGTCCGCCGCCTTTGACCTTGAATCTGCCTTACCATTCAATCGACACAGACCAAACCAACTTCATAAGCGGCGGACGAGAGTGTACGCCCCACACCTTTAACCAAATCCAATTGCCCTCGAGTCTCATCTAAAGAATGGCTCATAAATTGGAGAACCCACAAACCTTGAGGTCCCGAATCGTTGTCTTCATCGTAGTCATTCAAACCGTGCTTTTCGCTGGTCACTGGTTTCTGTACCAAACCTGGACAGCTTTCTGGGGAACGCCCGGTGCTTCGGGCTTAAAGCTAGCGCTGGCCATACTCTCAGTCAGCTTTGTGCTGGCTTCCCTGTTGGCCTGGCGCTCTTCGCACGGCGTGGTGCGAGTTCTGTACACCATTTCCGCCGTCTGGCTCGGCACCTTGAGTTTTTGCTTTCTGGCGGCGTGCGCGTGCTGGGCGACTTACGGAGGTGCGCGCCTTCTGGGCCTGCATCCCAACCGGCGCGAACTGGTGGCATTCTTCCTGGCCGCAGCATTGGCGGCAAGTCTATATGGCGTCGTCAACGCAGCCTGGACCCGGATCCGGCGAGTGAGCGTAAAGCTGCCGAATCTGCCGGAATCGTGGCGCGGACGGGTGGCGGCGCTGGTCACGGACACTCATCTTGGTCACGTTCGAGGCTCGCGCTTCATGCAGCGTATCGTGACCACTCTCACGCGTCTGCGACCTGATGTGGTTTTTATCGCGGGCGACATGTATGACGGCACGGTAGCCCGGGTGCGCGAACTGGCCCAACCCTGGGCACGGCTGGCAGCGCCGCTGGGCGCGTTCTTTGTCCTCGGAAATCACGAGGAGTTCACCGATTCCACAAAATATCTGGACGCCGTCGAATACTCCGGCATCCGCGTCCTGAACAACGAAAAAGTTACAGTGGACGGCTTGCAGATCGTGGGTGTGCATTATCGCGATTCGACTAACGACGATCACTTCCGCACGGTCCTGCGAAACGCGGACGTCGATCGCGACCGGGCTAGCATCCTGTTGACCCACGCCCCTGACCGGCTGCAGATTGCCGAAGAAGAAGGGTTCTCTTTGCAGCTCTCCGGCCACACTCATGGCGGCCAGTTCTTCCCTTTCACCTGGATCACCTCCCGCATGTACGGGAAATTTGTCTACGGACTACAACGTCTGGGCAATCTGCTCGTCTATGTTTCATATGGCGCCGGCACATGGGGCCCACCGCTGCGCCTGGGGACCACACCAGAGATCGTGCTCATTCAGTTCGACTGACCTGCGGGTGTAGGGCGGGCGCCCTCGCCCGCCGCCTTTGACTTAGGCTTTCTTTGCGAGGAAAACCTTCAGGCCCTTGCACTTGAAAAGGTACAATTACCGCGATGCGCACGGTTCTGGACATCTTCGCGCAAATCTTCCGCAATCTGTGGGCGCACAAGCTACGGTCTTTTCTCACCATGTTCGGAATCGCCTGGGGAGTGGGATCTTTGCTGCTGCTGGTGGGAGTCGGCGAAGGTTTCCGTTCGGGCAACAAGCGCGAGATGGCCGAGTTCGGCAAAGACATCATGTTTATCTTTCCCGGGCGCGCGCCCTCGGTAAAGGGCAGCATGAACTCCGCCCGGTCTTATTTACTCACCTACCAGGATTACCTGGACATTCGCTACCGGGCGCCTCACGTCCGCAACGCCTGCCCCTTGCTTACCCGCACCGACCTGCACGAGGTCAGCGAGTTTGCCAACGCCGGAGGGCAAATTATGGGCGTCGAGCCTCAGTTGAACGAGATCAGTTTTCTTCCCCTCCAGGAGGGGCGCTGGCTGAACGAACTAGACGGAACGCAGAGGCGTAACGTAATCGTCCTGGGAAGCGAACTGAAGAAGACCCTGTTCCCCGGACGTCCTGCGGTGGGTGCGATCGTTCTGCTGAACGGCATCCGGTTTGAAGTCGTGGGCAGCATCCCGCACCTCGGACGAGGCGACAACAACTGGCTGAACATGCGCGGCTACATCCCTTTCCAGGTCATGGCCACCTATTTCCCGGTCAAGGGAGAAAACCACGAGAACTCGATTTCCTTTATTCAATACCAGCCGCGCGTGACCGCCGAGCACCTGCTTGCCGAAGAGGACGTTCACAAGATCGTCGCCCGCAATCACAACTTCGATGCCAGCGACGAGAACGCCTTTGACGGCTGGGACACCATCCAACAATCAAAAATGGTGGGAACAATTTTCGATGTCATGAACATGTTTCTCGGGGCGGTCGGAATGGTCACGCTAGCCCTCGGGGCGATCGGCGTCATCAATATCATGCTGGTCGCGGTCAGCGAACGCACTCATGAGATCGGATTGCGCAAAGCCTTGGGCGCCACCAATCGCAGCATTCTGCTCCATTTTTTTCTGGAAGGCCTGCTGCTCACTCTCGGCAGTGGTCTGATCGGCATGGGACTGGCAGCCGGGCTAATGGCAGCGCTGGGCACGATCCAAGGGCCGGGAGGATTTGATCCCCCCAAACTGGTGCCGACGACGGCCCTACTGGCCATTTGCAGTCTGGCGCTGGCCGGAGTGGTCGCGGGTCTGTATCCCGCCCGCAAGGCGGCAATGCTGCAACCGGTCGAAGCTCTACGCCAAGAGTGAAAAAGGATTGTGTAATTGAGTAATTGGGTAATTTTGGAATTGGAAAGCTCCTGCACACCAGGTTGTAAAATTACACAATTATCCGATTGCACGATTACCAATTGATTTCTATGTTTCAAGACCTGCTGCGCGAAGCCTATACCGCGATGCGCCACAACCGCCGCCGTACGGCGCTCACCATGCTGGGCATGGCTTGGGGCATCGCCACGGTAGTCATGCTGCTCGCGTATGGCGACGGATTCGGACAGGCCTGCGCCAATATCTTCGCGAATTTTGGCACCAAGCTGGTCATCGTGGTCCCGGGCCGTACTTCGATGCAGGCAGGCGGCCAGAAGGCAGGAGTCCTCGTCCGCTTCACGCTGGATGATGTGGACACACTCTCCGCCAATCTCCCCCAGATCACCAATATCACTCCCGAAGTCAGTAAGCAGGCACATACCCAGTACGACACCAGAGTTTTCGACTTCAATGTGACCGGCAACTATCCCAATGTGCCTGCTATCCGTGTTCTCAAGCTAGGACAGGGTCGGTTATATAACGCTGAGGACCAGGTCCAACACGCACGGGTAGCGGTGCTCGGATCGGAAGCCAAAGAGAAACTCTTCTCCGGGCGCAATGCTCTTGGTGAACACATTCGGTTGGACGGTCTCAGCTTCGAAGTGATCGGAATCCTGAGCCCCAAGATGCAGGAAGGAGACAGCGACATCAATCGAACTGTCTACGTCCCCTTCACCACCATGAGCGACCTGAAGGATACGCACTTCCTGGATTCCATCTGGTTCACCTACCAGACCCCCGAATACGAGCGTCTGGAACAATCAGTCCTTAGCATCCTGGCGGTGCCGCATAAGTTCAACCAGACTGATCGCCAGGCGGTGAGAGTGTTCAACCTCATGACTCAGGTCCACCAGTTCGAGGTCATTACTCTGGGATTGAAAGTGCTGATGGGTTTCATCGGCACGCTTACGCTCGGGATCGGCGGCGTCGGCCTGATGAACATCATGCTGGTTTCAGTGACGCAGCGTACGCGCGAGATTGGAGTGCAAAAGGCGCTGGGCGCGCAACGAAAGTACATCCTGATGCAGTTCCTGGCGGAAGCCCTGACCATCACCTTCATCGGAGGCATACTGGGAATTATCCTGGCCTACACGGTCGCGCTCTCGGTCGGCAGGCTGACGCTCTACAGCGCCTTCGCCAAAAATGGCGAGGCCGGCGACATCCGCCTGATCATCGCCCCCGGAACGCTCATCGCAGCCACTCTTATCCTTGCCGTCGTGGGCCTGGTAAGCGGCATGGTGCCCGCCGTCCGCGCGTCGCGCCTAGATCCCATCGAAGCCCTGCGTTACGAGTAGTACGAGAGCCGCCATGAAATTCGCCAAAATCACCTTCAGGATCGCCGCCATCTGGGGCGTGCTGGTCCTCACGCCGCTCTACTTCATGTTCGATCTGATCGGACGCAACGATCCCCCGCCAATCACTCACCCGGCTTCTTCTACGGCTTCATTGGGGCCGGACTGGCCTGGCAGATCGCATTTTTCTTTATTGCGACGGACCCTGCTCGCTACCGTCCGCTGATGATCCCTTCCGTCTTCGAGAAATTCAGCTACGGGATTGCGGTCGTGATTCTCGTCATGCAACGCCACATGCACCCTTCCGATCTCATCTTCGGCGGCGTCGACTTGCTGCTCGGGGTTTTGTTCGTCATTGCTTACCTGAGAACGCCAGGACGCGAATCATCACGAGCCGCGTAGGGGCAGATGTCCTCATCTGCCCGGCGGAGCAAAGCTCCGCTAAGTTTCGCGAAATGCAAGAACCTGTCGAGCTGCGCTCGACTGGGCAGATGAGGACATCTGCCCCTACGTGGTTCGTGGTAATCGGTCTGTGAATTGAGTTGAGACCGCTGCTCAACCGCTATAATCGGACGGCTCAGATGCAAACCATTGACAATCGCGAACCGCGACGCCACTGGCTTACCACCGTCCTGACTGACGTACACTTCTGGGTCCCGGTCACAGTCCTGATCGGCGGCCTGCTGCTGCTGGAATCGATCCACTGACCAGCCAAATTGAAAATCATGCAATCTGTCACAACACCGGGGAATGAAATCGCAGCGGAGACGCTCTCGCGTCCGCGCAAGCTTCAGGTTCTGGGCATCCTCTCCGGATTCACCGCCGGCGCCTGGCTTGGCGCTGCCGAAGCGCCCACAAAACTGGTTTCCGTCGGCGTCTCCCCAATCGTAATTTCTCTCATCATGGTGACCGGAGTATTTTTAGCCCGCTGGAGTTTGCCTGCATTAATCCTGGGTACGTCGTCCGTCCGCGCCGACCTTCGCCGCGCCCCTCATCTCATCATCTGGGCCCTACTCGCAGGATGTCTGTGGGCAGTGGCCAACACCATGACCATCTTCGCCATCCGCGATATCGGCCTCAGTATTGCCTTCCCGCTGTGGAATTCAAACAGTCTCCTCGGCATCCTGTGGGGATTCGTTTTCTTCAATGAACTTCGTCAAGCCGGATGGCGGCGTTGGACGGGCGTGCTGGGCGGGGCCTTGGTCATGTGCGTGGGTGCTACGTTGCTGGCGATTGCCTCCTCGACACAGGCGCCCGCGGCGCATTCCATGCGCGGCGTATGGGCGGCTCTGGGTGCAGGCATTCTTTGGGGAACGATGTATATCCCGTACCGCAAGGCTTATCTGTCCGGGATGAATCCGCTCTCCTTCGTTACCTTCTTCACCTTCGGAGAGCTGGGAATGATGTCAGCCCTTGCCATTGGATATCTTGGCCTGTCTCGACTCTGGAATGAACTGTCCAGCGCCCGCGACGTTCTCTTCTGGCTGATGCTGGGCGGCTTCATCTGGGTGATTGGCGACGTATTCCAGCAATACGCGGCCAAATACGTAGGCATCAGCCGCGGCATACCACTGTCGAACTCCAATCAACTCTGGGGATTGTTGTGGGGCATTTTTGTTTTCGGCGAATTGCACGGCAGCGGGACTTCCACTTACGTGCAGGTCATCGGAGGCTCGTTGCTGATGATGGTGGGCGTGGGAGCAATCGCGTTTTCTTCCGCGGCCGGAAAAGAACAGGAGCACTGGAAGGAAGCATCGCGCCGCGAATCTCACCGCTACAATATCCCTGAAGACTACGTCGCCGCCCGCATGCAGGGAATGCAGACCGCAGGTGAAGTCAGGCCGCCGCGCACCGTGTGGGACTGGCTGCTGGTTGCCGCCGCCACCGGTATCTTCACTTACTTCGGAACTTTGGCACGTGCTCCACGGATGTTCTTCCACTGGGGACCAGCAGTGCTTTTGATCATGGCGACGGTCGCGCTGCTCCTGGTTTGCGGTCTCACACTCTGGCGTACCACGCGCTTCAACTGAACCCATCGTGAATGCTTTGTCCAAAGTTGACCTGGTAGGTGTCGGACTGAACGCCACCGACATGATGATCCGCCTGCCGCACTATCCTGCACTGGGATCGAAAGTTGAATTTCGTTCCGCAGATATCCTGCCCGGCGGCCAGGTTGCAACTGCGGTTGCCGCCTGCCAACAGTGGGGATTGCGCACACGCTATGTAGGGAAAGTCGGCGACGACCAGGCAGCTGCGATCCATCGCGCAGAGTTCGAGCGCTTAGGCGTAGAAGCTCACCTCGTCACCGCCCCGGGATGTGCCAGCCAGCAGGCAGTCATCCTGGTCGACGATGCCGGTGAGCGCACCGTTTTGTGGAAGCGCGACAACCGGTTGACCCTTCGAACTGAAGAACTAAAGAAGGAATGGATCACCAATGCCCGCGCGCTTCACGTCGATGGACACGACACCGCCGCCGCAACCGTGGCCGCAGGCTGGGCACGGGATGCTGGTATCCCCGTGGTCGCCGACCTGGACGACCTGTACCCGAGAGTCGAAGAACTGCTGCCGAAAATCGACTACCTCATCACCAGCCGCGACATTCCCGGACGGCTCACTGGAGATCAGGACTTGCGCCGATCACTGCCAGCAGTGCGCACCCGGTACGGCTGCCGTCTCACCGCCGCCACCTTGGGTCATGAAGGCGTGCTGGCGTGGGATGGCTCGCAGTTCTACTACGCAACCGCGTTTCGCGTTCAGCCGTTGGACACCACAGGCGCCGGCGACATCTTCCACGCCGGATTTATTTATGGACTTTTGCAAGGTTGGCCCCTGCCACTCCAGCTTGATTTCGCCTGCGCTGCCGCCGCCCTGAACTGCACCGCCTCCGGTGCCCGCGGTGGGATACAGCCGGTAGACAATATCGAAAAGTTGATTGCCAGCGGCCCGCGACACCCTGCGGCGTTCGATCCCAAAAAATTGTCATCCTGAGCGGAGCCACCTTCGCAAGCGAACGCGAAGCCTGCGTTCAGGATGACACTGGATTCATCGTAACGCCGCAAACAGCGCATCTTTCCAACGACGGTTGTCGATAGTCCAACAGATCTTGGTCTTTCCCTTCCGCAGCGGTGCATCCCAGACCGTCCGATTCCGCTCATCGGCCGCGACGTTCAAGCGATCCACAACTGTCATGCCTCGTGTCAATTCGGTGCGGGTCTCAACCTCCACGAAGTGTTCACTCCACTGATTTCCGATCGTGGGATCGAGGGCAACGCTCATCGCAACCGGGTCCGGCAACGAAATGCCGTCTTCTCCCGTCTGCTCCTTGTAAGCTTCCCGCGCCCGGCTGTTGCACTCGATGGCAAAGCGCGCAACTGGATTGTTGAATTCCAGAATGCGCGCGATGTCGCTCTCGTTGAGGACAGCCTCTCCCCGGGAAGTTTGCCAACCCACCAGTTCCACCGGAAGCCCGCCGAGCATTACAATCCGCGCCGCCTCGGGATCGACCCAGATGTTGTACTCGGCCGCCGGGGTCACATTGCCTTCGCAGCAAGGCGCGCCGCCCATCACCACACAGCGCCCGACCTTGGCAGCGATCTCCGGCTTGCGGTTTAGTGCCAGTGCAAGATTAGTGAGCGGCCCCAGCGTGACAATTACAAGCCCAGGATTAGCTTCGATGGCCTCGATGATCGCGTCGACCGCGTGCGCCTTTCCTGGCGCCCGGCGCGGCGCCGTATAACCATGGTCTCCCAGTCCGTCCTGACCATGGAACCAGGTCGCACTTTCGTGGACACGGGTCAGCGGCTTCTCTGCCCCGGCAAAAACCGGCACGCTGGCTCCGCACAGTTCCACCGTGTACAGGGCATTGCGCGTGGCCTGCTGGACACCCACATTTCCCGCTACGGTCGTGATCGCGACCATCCTGACATCGGGCGCGCGCATGGCCATTGTGAGTGCGACGGCGTCGTCCGAAGCTACATCCGTGTCGATGAGAAATGCGCGCGGCATTCGCGTAGCATAACAAACCGTTGACGACGCCGTTCCGCCCCTACCTACTCGACAATTGTCATGCTGATCGTTGCCGAGTGCGTCGCGCTTCCTCCCACAGCAGCGGCAGTGACGGTCACGGTTGATCTGCCGAGAGGGACCTTGTGTCCGGCAGGGGTCGGGCTCGAACTCGAACCGCACCCGGCTACTCCAAGGAAGAATATGGCAAGCATCAACACATGCAGCCGTCGCGGACGTATCCAACGCGAGATCCCGGTCGTGGAATTTCTCCCACGTCTTGCGATCGAGATCAGAGACAGGGAAAGGAACGGAATCAAAAGCGCCAGAATTGGCCTGGAGCCCGAACCAGAACCAGGTGGGACGGTGAGCGACGCGACGGTCACCGCGGTATTCAGCTTGAACTGCACGGTGTGAGCTGTCGCGCTGCCGTCCAGTTGCACACTGGTCGGCAAGAACGTACAGGTCGCGTACTGGGGGAGTCCGGAGCAAGTAAAGGCAACCGGGCCGACATACCCGCCCTCCGCAGTCAGCGTTAAGGTCGACGTCCCGGTCTGACCACGATGGATGGTCAGCACACTGGGGCTGGCCGAGATCGTGTAGTCGGGCGCACTCACGGTCAAGACAGTGGCGGAAGCGGCGCTGGCGGTGAAGTTTGCGTCGCCTGAATATGCGGCTGTGATGTTGTGATCGCCGCTAGCCAGGTTGCTCCTGGTCAAAACTGAATGGCCGTTGCTCACCGCGACCGCAACACCGATGGCGATGCCGCCATCGGAGAAGATCACCGTGCCGGATGGATTGTACCCGGCACTGCTGGAAGGAGTAAGTGTTGCAGTCATCACTACCGGTTGCCCTGGCCTGGCCGGATCGGGAGCAATATTCAGAGCCACGCTGGTCGCGACCTGAGTTCCGGTCAGGCTGATAAGGCTGGACACGCTCAAGGCCGAGTTAGAGTCGCCCGCGTAACTGGCAACCACGTTGTGGCTGCCCCCGCCGGTGATAGAAACCGCAGGCAAGGTAGCTATAGCAGAGATCGATCCCAGCGACACCACGACATTGCTGCTACCCAAATCCGGGATCACGAGATCAACTACACCGTCGCCGTTCACATCTCCCAAGGCCAGTAGGTAGTTAGAGGCTGAAGTAGTTGTCGCGACCGCCGGCAAAAGAGTTCCATCCCCTACGCCCTGGAGCAACTCCACTGCCCCCTCCAGGTTCGTGGCCACGATGTCCGGAATTCCGTCTCCATTCACGTCGGCGGCGGCCAGGCCCCAG
Source organism: Terriglobia bacterium (assembly GCA_963741105.1). Lineage (GTDB taxonomy): Bacteria > Acidobacteriota > Terriglobia > Terriglobales > Acidobacteriaceae > JAIQFF01. The sequence continues at coordinate 77,028 of CAVUGT010000019.1, read as the reverse complement.
GCGTTGGGCGCGGTGTAGTCCACTTTGGCTTTAAAGGTTCCGTCTCCATTGCCCAGCAACACACTCAGGGTGTCACCGCTGCTGTTGCAGACCACAAGATCGATTTTGCCGTCGGCGTCCAGATCCACCGCAACAATGTTTGTGGAATTATTTCCCACCGGGTAAGAAACTGCCGTCTGCAGCGTCCCGTCGCCCACTCCCAGCAGCACGGATATGGTGGAGGCCGCGTAGTTCGACACCGCCACATCGACATTGCCGTCCCCGTTGAAATCTCCGACTGCCAGGCCATAGGCGAAGGGGCCGGCGGCATAAGTCTGCTCGCCCAGAAACGTCCCGTCACCATTTCCCAGCAGTACTGACACGCCGACGTTGTTGTTTATTGTGACGATGTCGAGATTCCCATCGTGATTGAGGTCAGCTAGCGCGACATAGAAAGTAGCCCCACTGGTTATGTTCGTCTGCACTCCCTGAAAGGTTCCGTCGCCATTTCCCAGCAACACCCCGACATCGCCGTGGCTGTCGAATGCGACCACAATGTCGGGATATCCGTCACCGTTCACATCGCCCAATGCCAAGCCGAAAGATTCGTTCGCCACCGCGTAGTCCACGTGGGTCTGGAAGGACCCGTCTCCGTTGCCGATCAGCACACTTAAGGTGGAGCCTGTGTAGTTTGAAGTCACCACATCCGGTATGCCATCGCCATTCAAGTCTCCTGTCACCACACCATAGCTCGGAGACGCAGTCGCGAAGCTGACCAGCGACTGCCAGCCGCTGGTCCGTGTGGCCGAGTTCAGCGCAGCCGAACCCACGGAGAAATTACTGTTGCTCTGGTCTAGGAACGAAACCAGGCCCGTAGGAGGGCTGGAGCCGAAAGCCGTCACTTTTCCGGCCAGCGCGTAGTTACCGGCGCTGCCGCTGGAGGTAATCAGCGTATTGGTCGCCGCAGCCGACGAGGCGATCACGGTCATGGTCTGCGTGGACGATGTGCTGGTGAGATATGCATTCACACCGCCGTACACGGCTTTGATGATGTGCGTTCCTGGTCCGAGACGCAGCTTCAGGTTCGCCGTGCCGATGGTGTAAGTCGATGCCACGTTGACCAGCTGCACCGCCGCCAGGAGTGTGGTGCCATCATAGAAACTGACCGAACCGCTGATCACCGGTGCCCCTCCCGCAGTCACCGTCACCGCGGCCTGCAAGGTAAGCGTGGTGCCCTGGGTCACGGGGCTCCCCGGAGCTACAGTAAGTGTCGTTGTGGTGGCAGGCGTCGGGGAAGCGAGGCACAGCGGCCCCAGGATCAACAAGACCCCCATCATGAGGCCAACGGCCAGCGAGCGGAAAAGAGGAACTCTTGGAATGGTCCCATCGGAATGAGACATAGTTAAAACTCTCCTTGGAACTCATAATCTGCACCAATTCAGCATGTGGTCTGCGCCCGTGCGCGTCACACAAGGGCAGCGATAGACTGCGTGTGCTTTGTTTGGTTTGTGGCAGCAGCAGTCATTGCCTGTCGAAGCTGCTCCCAAAGACTTGATCGGCGGACGAAGAGAGAACTTTAGCTGGGTCGAGAGGGCCCACAAAACACCCGATTCGACGTGGGTTCCGCAGCGGAGGCATCATGCTGAGCTTGCGAAGACATCTGACGTGAAGCGGTCATGCCCTCTGATCGAGACTGTCCGATCAAACCCTCGCAGTGCGCCTTCTCGATCCATTCAAGAGTTCGCGCTAGCGATTCTCGCCACGAGTTCTTCCATCGCGGTACACTGTTGCCCTCGTCATGCCGACTTTAGCCGCGGTCGATATCGGATCGAACTCTGTTCGTCTGAAAATCTCTCGCCTCTCCGGACGGCGGCTCACGGAAATTCATGAAGATCGCCAGGTCACCCGCCTGGGCGACAGCGTCTTCCGTACCGGCTTTCTCTCACCCGAGGCCATCGCCGATACCGTCAAGGCCTTGCGGCGCTTCCATCGTGCGGTACAGGAGGAAGGCGCCGATACGGTGCGCGTGGTAGCGACCAGCGCCATGCGCGACGCCCGGAACTCGCGCGCGTTTCTCGAGTGGGTGCGTTCGTCTACAGGGTGGAAGGTCGAGATCATCTCCGGTCTGGAAGAGGCCCGGCTGATTCACCTTGGCTTGGTCTCCACTCTGCGTGTCAGTGCCGCCACCGCCCTTATGGTCGACCTTGGCGGCGGCAGTTGCGAACTCACGATTTCCAACCAGGGACACATCCGCGACACGGTCAGCCTGCCCCTGGGCGCAGTTCGCCTGACCAATGAATTTCTGCATCACGATCCGCCGCGCAAAGCAGAACTCCTTCGACTGCGCGGATTTGTCGAACGTGAAATTGGACGCATCGCCGACCGCATCACTCGCTCCCGCCCAAAGACGGTCATCGCTACTTCCGGCACGGCCGCTTCCCTGGCTGCGGTTTGTCATGGCCTCTACAAGACGAAAGGTGCGCGCCCCAGCGCGGTGCCCCGCGCCCAGATGCGTAGAATTGCCAAAATGCTGGCACGCATCCCGGTAGGGGAACGCAAGAAGCTTTCCGGAGTAGGCCCACGGCGTGCCGAGATCGTGGTGGCGGGCGCCGTAGTTTACGCTGAGTTGCTGGAGCGTTGCCAACTGGCCGGATTCCGCTATTCCCCACTGGGATTGCGCGATGGGTTGTTGGCCCAGATGGCTGCGGAATACGACCGCAGCACTCGCTCCGGCAAGCACATCGAGTCGGAACGGTGGGACTCGATTCGCGCCGCGGTGGCCCACTACCGCGTCGACATGGAACACGCGCTGCAGGTGCGTGATTCTGCCATGCATCTGTTCAAGACTTTGAAGGCGATGCACCGCCTGCCGCCCGAATATGCGGAATGGCTCTCGGCGGCAGCCATGCTTTACGAGGTCGGCGACTACGTCAATCGCAACGGACGTCACCGTCATGCGTACTACATCATCGCGCACTCGGAAATTCTGGGATACACGCCGGAGCAGCGAAGAATTATTGCGGCGACGGCGCGCTATCTGGGCAAATCCCGGCCGGCGCCTGGAGATCCGTATCTGAAAGTCCTTCCACCGATGGATCGTGATTTTGTGGTCATGGCCTCTCTGCTGTTGCGCCTGGCGCGAGCACTGAATCTCGGACGCAGCGGCGCAGTGCGCGGAACCAAAGTGCAGATCGGTAGGGGCGAGGTCAAACTGACGCTACAAGCCCGGCCACGAGCCAGTGTCGATCTCGAGCAGTGGGCCGTGGAAAAAGAGAAAGCCTATTTTCGTGAAGTTTTCGGCCGGGAGCTTTCGGCCGCTGCAGCATAGAGCGTACGCAGTATTTTTGGAGTCAGGCACCAAGTCAAAGACCCGGAATTGCGATTCATTTCTGCCCGAGCTACAGCGCCCTTCTTGAGATCAATCGCCGCTTCACAGCCGCTCCTGCTGATGGATCTCCCCAGAAATTCGCTCAAGCTCGGATTGTGCCCCACCACCATGATGGCGTCGTGCCGGGCATATTTATCCAGCATCTTGCGGAAATCCGCGAACGACGCGGTCGGACGCAATCCATCTTCGAATACCAGTTTGCCCTCGTAGCTCAGCTCGTTCCCCACCAGCGAGGCAGTCTGAGCAGCCCGTTTCAAGGGACTCGAAATAATCAGGTCGACCTGCACGTCCAGCGCAGCCAGGGCGCGGCCCACATATCCGCACTGCTCCACTCCAATATCATCGAGCGCACGCTTCTCGTCCTTCTTGGGACTGCTTACCGGCTCACCGGCACTCGCGTGACGAAGAAAATAGAGAACCATTTCGTTTTACCGTCCCTTCCCCACTCCGATTCGGCGTGCCTTGCGGGGCGTGGGCACGGGCATGGCCTCGACTGCCTGCTTGCCTTCGGACAATCCAAGCAGAAAGTCCTGCGCGCTGAAGGCCAACGCTCCCACCGGCGGTTTGCGTTTTCCTTCAGCTTGCCAGCTGCGGACGTAGACACCGTCTTTCCGTAATACGCGCGCCTTCACATTATCCACCAGGTAGGCGTCCAGAATTTCTCGTCGCACCCGTTCGCGCGCCAAAGCGTCTTTCAACGGAAACATGACCTCCACCCGTTCATAGAGATTGCGTGGCATCCAGTCGGCGCTGCTGAGGTAAACCTCTTCCTGACCGCCGTTGGCGAAATGAAAAATGCGGCTGTGCTCGAGGAAGCGACCGACGATGCTGCGCACCCGTATCCGGTCACTCACTCCACGTACCCCGGGACGCAGTGCACACATACCACGCACGATGAGATCGATTTCCACGCCCGCCTGTGAAGCACGATACAGCGCGAGGATAATATTTTTGTCGAGCAAGCGCATTCATCTTCGCCACAATCCGCGCTGGACGTCCATGACGCGCGTGCTCGGCTTCGCGCTCAATCAGTCCCAGGCATCGCTCCGCCAGGTCAAGGGGCGCCACCAGCAACGGTTCATAGTTGGGATGTTCGGCATACGCGGTGAGAAAACTGAAAACGTCATGGACCGCGCCAGTGATTTCCGGATCGGCGGTAAGCAGACTCAAATCGGTGTAGACCCGCGCCGTACTGGCGTTGTAGTTCCCCGTCCCCAGGTGAGCGTAGCGGCGGGTAACGCCGTCGGAGTCTCGCCGCACCAGCAGTGACAGCTTGCAGTGTGTTTTGAGGCCCACTAGCCCGTGAAACACCTGCACCCCAGCATCTTCGAGATCGCGAGCCCAGCGAATGTTGGTGTCTTCGTCAAAACGGGCCTTCAACTCCACCACGGCCGTCACTTCTTTTTTCTCCGCCGCTGAAATCAATGCCGGTACGATCAGTGACTGTTCGTTGGTCCGGTAGAGCGTCTGCTTGATCGAAAGCACCCGCGAGTCCTCGGCAGCGGATTCAATAAACGAAACCACCGCGTCATACGAGTCAAAGGGATGGTGCAACAGAATATCGTGGCGGCGCAGTTCCTCGAACAGATCCTTAGACTTGGAGGTCAGCCGCAGTTCGCGAGGAGAGAACGGCCGGAACTTGATATCAGGATGGGCCGTCTGCTCGTAAATATTAAATAAGCGCGAAAGGTTCACCGGCCCGTTGACAGAAAACACCTGCCAGGGCTCCAACTCAAAATTGGTCCGCAGACGCTCGATGATTTCGGGGTCCGCATCGGCTTCAATCTCCAGCCGAACCGCATCTCCCTTGCGCCGGTTGTGCAGTTCAGTGCGCACCGACTCCAGGAGGTTGCGTGACTCTTCTTCCGCCAGATACAGATTGCTGTTACGGGTAACGCGGAATGCCGCCGACGAAACGATGTCGTAACCGTGATACATCCGCGAGGCGTGGAACGCCACCAGATCGGCAAGAAAGATAAAGTCGTCGGTGCCGTCCGAAGGCAGCCGCACCAGGCGGGGCAGGGCGCGCGGAACGGTGACCACTCCGGTATAAGTCAGCGCGGAACGGCGGCGGCGGCGCAGGAGGAAAGCCACACACAGCGCCTTGTTGATCACTCGCGGAAAGGGATGCGCAGGATCGACGGTGACCGGCGTCAACAACAGGTCGAGTTCTTTCTCGCAATACTCTTCGACGAAAGCCCGCGCCGGGGAATCGAGTTCGTGCAATCCGAGAACCCGGATTCCGTGACTGGTAAGCTCCGGGCGCAACTTATCGTTCCAGCAGTGGTACTGGTCGTCTACAAACTCGTGGGTATCGCGGGAGACGACGTCGCGCTCTTCCACCAGCGTGAGGCCGTCGGGTCCGGCCTCGGTATATCCATCTTCAATCTGCTGGACCAGTCCGGCCACGCGTACTTCGAAAAATTCATCCAGGTTACTGGCAGATATGGAAAGGAATTTCAGGCGTTCGAGCAGCGGGTTCTTCTCGTCTTGCGCTTCTTCGAGTACACGCCGGTTGAAGGCCAGCCAGGAAGCTTCCCGGTTGATGTAATTGGCCGGACTGTCGAGTGCAAGGCGAGCCATGGTTGAGCGGAAACAGTTCAACAGAAACTACAATGACAAGGACGGATGCGAAACTGGAAATACTGCCAGTTCAGTTCTTGGTGGATGGAGTCTTGGGATCCGCCGACTGTGCAGTCCCAGGCATGCGCTTTAGAATCAACAACTGGAGTTCGGTTCCCCCCGGCTGCCTCACCAGGGCATGATGCTTGTCGGTGATCTTCATTTCCATTGCGCCGCCATCCTTCCAACCATCGGGAAGCTCGTCGGCCGCGTGCCGCGGCGTGAATTCAGCCAGATAAACCGTGTCACCCACCTGCAGCGTGATCTCATAATACGGATCATCCTGGGTCACCGGAGTATTCACCAGGTAATACAAAACCCGCTCGTGAGCTTTCTTTTCGACCGTAACGATCCGCCCGGCCGCGTATTGCTTCTCGGCGGCATACGCCGTGGAAAACGACAGCAGAACCGCCAGAAGCACCGCATTTGTACAGAAAAGCTTCATCTGGATCAGTATAGATCAGTCACCGAAGAGACGGGATTGCCGTGCACTTTCCACCAAATACGTTCAACTCGGAGGGAAACAAGAACAGGGACGGAGGTGAACATCCGTCCCTGTTGATGGTGTGATGTGTCGGGCACCGGTTGCTACTGCACCATCTTGATTGCGCCTTTGACCTTCTCCGCAACGTTACCCGGCAAGGGCGCGTAAGTCAGATCGGCGGTCATCTTCTGGCCGTCGTCCACCATCCAGGTGAGGAAATCAGCGAGGATCTTTCCCTTGGCCGCTTCCTTGGACTTCTCCGGAATCAGAAGCCAGGTGAAGCTGGAGATAGGATACGCATCCTTCCCCGGAGCATTGGTGATGGATACACGAAAATCCGATGGCATGCTCTTGGCGGAGGCCGCCGCCGCGGTCACGCTATCCAGTGAGGCTTTGACGAAAGCACCGGCTGCGTTCTTCACGCTGCCGTAGTCAATCTTGTTCTGGACAGCGTAGATCAGTTCGATGTAACCAATCCCACCCTGCATCTGGCGGATCATTCCGGCAACACCCTCGTTGCCCTTGCCACCCAGACCGACTGGCCACTTCACGGAAGTGCCTTTGCCCGGGCCGTTCTGCCATTCTGAACTGACTTTCGAAAGATAGTCAGTGAAGATGTAAGTAGTACCGCTACCGTCTGAGCGATGAATCACAATAATGCTCTGCGCGGGAAGATTTACACCCGGATTCGCCTTGGCGATCGCAGGATCGTTCCAGGTCGTGATCTTGCCCAGGAAGATTCCCGACAGCACCTCGGGAGTGAACTTGAGTTCGCCACTCACTCCGGGAACGTTGTAGGCCGGAACCACCGCGCCCATCACCGTCGGAATGTGCAGGATCTTGGTCTTGGCTTGAGACAACTGCTCGTCGGTCATGGGACCATCGCTGGCTCCAAAATCCACGGTCTGCGCCAGGACCTGGCGTATGCCGCCACCGCTTCCAATGGATTGATAGTTGAACTGAATATCCGGATGAGCCTTGTGGTATTCGCTGAACCACTTCTGGTACATCGGATTAGGAAATGTTGCGCCTGCCCCGTTTAAAGTCGTCTGACCGAAGACAGGTGCAGCCAGAACAACGCACAAAAGCGCAATGCGGCGTATCACCGATGAATCCTCCTTATTAATCTTGTTGCAGGCAGTTTTACGCCGCGAATGTTACAGGATTGTTACAACGCAGTGAATTTCCAATGAACCCCGCCAATCCGAGCCGCGTCAACGTTGGGACACCCGCAAAGCAGCGTCGCGGCGAAAAGAATAAAGCCCACGGCGCAAGCCGTGGGTTAAGCCGGGGAATGAGGCGAGCTCCGAAGGAGCGAAAGAAACGCCGACAACTAATGCCCCGCGTCCAACCGCGCAATCTCGCGCGGGAACAACGTATTCTTGGGAAACTCATCCCGCAAATGCGCCAACAAATCCCGTGCCCGGGCATTGTCCTTGTCGCGGACATAGGCGATGGCCAACAATATCCGCGCAAACGGCCCCAGATAGCGCCCGTGATCCGCCGTCATCTGCAGTTCCACGATCCCCTGCTTCTTGTCGCCCGACACCCCGCCCATACGCAACATCCAGCGCACCGGCGCCGCCATGCTGCCAATGATGTACTTGCTGAAACCTGTCGCCACCCGCGCGTCGTAGCAATTGGGATCAACGGCAAGAAGTTTATCCGCCCAATCGTTGGCCTCGCGCGTGTAGTGCAGAGACGACATATTCCGCTTTTCGATCAGCGCCGCGTAGTCGGCCTGCAGGCCCGACGAAAGAGTCATGGCAAAGAGCGCATCGCGGTCCGTGGCATTGGTCGCCAGGCGCGTGCTCGCGGTCTCCTGGGCTCGGGCGAGCGCTGCATTGAATCGGTCGCGTACCGCGGTATCTGGATTTACCTTGTCGCGGTTCAGAAAGCTCTTGTCATCCTCGTAGAACTGGGATTCCAGCACTCCCAGCCGGTGAAACTCCGAGAAAAGGATTCCCGCCGCTTCCGCCGTAGGTCCGATCGGGTCTTGGGGATGCTCATGCTGCCAAGTCAGGAACACCTGATGAGCCTGTTCGAAATCCAGGTTATACAGAAGACGAAAGCCGTCATCGAGAGAGGTGCGAGGAACAGGTACATCCGCGGCTAGCGCTGGAACCAAGAGTGCGGCCAGGCATATCGCGCCAGACAGAACCGCCCGCCACACCGGCCGCTCGCGCAATCTCATGATCATGTTAGGCAAACCGCAGTATTGTGCCTCTCTTCAGGCCTGAACGCAACTTACTAAAAGGTTGGATGCCGTCTGCCAACAGCGCGTCCGGAACTTGCAAAAAGTTTGTAAAAAGAATCTCGAATTGGCTCCACGGGCAAGCCTGCGATATGGCTGCGTTTCCTTGTAGCCCGTGACTCTGGCAGAATACCGAGACACTCGGGAATAAGGGTCGACAGAAGAAGGATCGGCGAAATGGTACTCGACGTTAGTCGTACCCGGCCATGAAGAAACGGCCACGCGGGGGCGGTCACCGTTCAGGGAAGCACGGCACGCGGAGTTCCCGTTTCTCAAAGCAGCTGGTCGTGCTTTACGAGGACGACGCTGTGGTCGCCATTAACAAGCCGGCCGGGCTTGCGAGTGTGCCTGTAAAGGGTTCCGATGCAGCCTCCGTATGGTCGTTGCTTTCGGCAGAACTGAAAGCCAGGAGGCAACGAGCCTTCGTTGTACATCGCATCGACCGATTTACATCTGGCGTCCTGCTCTTTGCAAAGACCGAACGGGATCGGGATGCACTGGTTCGGCAATTCCTGGAACACAGCCCGGCAAGGCAATATCTAGCGGTGGTTCGCGGATATCTCAGCGCCCAAGAAGGAACACTCGTTCACTATTTTCGACGGGAAGGAATGTTTCAGAAGTTGACCATCGCGAGCGATCGCCAGGGGGCCCGCGCCGAACTTCGGTATTTGGTGGAACGCCGTCTTCGCGCCGCGTCGCTGGTCCGGGTTACGCTGGTCACGGGATTGCAGAACCAGATCCGAGTGCAGTTTTCAGCGATCGGCCACCCGGTCATCGGTGACAGAAAATACCACCCGGCAGAGGCCCTGGAGCGGCGAATTGCCCGCGTCGCGCTACATGCCGGGCATCTTCAGTTCATTCATCCCCGCTCGGGAGAAAGCGTTTCCGTCGACTGCGACCTTCCTCCAGACCTTCAGTCTCTTATCCAGGCGTTGTCAGGTTCCCAGCATCCACGCCGCTGAGCCGGTAAACCACAAGTACATAACTTTCGGGTGGGCAGCCGGGATGTCGATCGTAAGGCACTGACTTTCAGGCTTTCGTGATATCCAGCATGTAGAGGAATTCTTGCTGTGAAAACACTGAAGCTGATGTGTACCGTATTGACTCTGATCCAAATCGTTTTCGCCTGCCCAATGTCCATCTCCTGCCCCGCCGATCGCGGCGAGATGCACAAGGTAGGAGACGAATACTCGGGCCAGATTCATTACGCGATCTACGAACACACCAATTCCGCCGGTGTAACGCACCAGGTACCATTCCGCTGCGACCAGTAAGGCCCTCCTACGCGCAGCGCACCATGGTAACGCCCCAGCACGCCTATTTTGCGAACCGCCGTACGCTGAAGGAGATCGGCAACCCGATCACGACCATGTGCACCGCCAGGCCCAAAATAAGGTCATGAAGTGTGTAAGGCCCCTTGGCGTGAAGCGCTGAGAGCGGCAAAACCACAAGATTCATCACCTCTTGAACCGCACCGCCAAAGAACAGTCCGCACACCACTGGATACTCGATCAGAAAAGCCCACCTGCGGCTTGCCGCGTAGTAAACAGACGCCGCCGAAAAAGCGATAAAGAAGTGCAGGAAGACCCCAAGAACATAAGTTCCCACACCTCCCTGGAACGCCTGACGCCCCAGCAGGCCCGCGGCGATCGCCAGCGGAATGTCCCATCCGAACAGGATGCAAGCTTGCAGAAGGTCTATAGTCCCGGCAATCGCGCCACCCACTCCAATTGCCAGGAGCGCGTTCCCTTTTTTTGAAGACGAAGGTGCAGAATCTGGAGTCATCCGGTGCCTCCCTTTCCCCTCTGTAGCACGGTTGGACTATGCAGGTGTCTCAATGGTTAGCGGACCTGGATAAGAGATCTGAACTTGCTCGACTGTGAAGAGATGAATCCAGGCGGGCGTTAAAAAGGGAGTATGGCCTCAAGGTATTTCGTGGAATACCGTACGCGGGTGGGTTCACGAGCCCGCCATCACTGCGCCTTCGGGATTCCCCTTACCACATCGCGAACCTGCACTGGCTCAGTACCCTTGTATTGCGCGACTGAGGAGATGTCATTCACCGTGGTCACGACTGCCTCTCCGAGCAGTGTGTCGTCGCGCATCAGAAACTTGCCACTCACCGGATCACGAATTTCCTTTCCGGCCCGCCATACCTGCAGGTGATCACCGAGCTTCACCCCATCATGAGCGCCGACGTTCAGGACCAACTGGCCCGACGGGTTGGCGTCCGCCACCAGACCGTCGACCACCGGCGTTCGCGCAGGAAGCTTGGGAATTGCTTCCTTCAATTGTCCCGCCAGTTGAGCGACCGCACTGTCCATGCACTCGTTCATCAGGGGATTGTTGACATTGCCCTGCAACATGGCTACCTGGCTCATGTCACGGATGTCCACCTTCACGCCTTTGCGGTTGACCTCGCCGGTACCCTGAGACACCGCCAAAACTTCGGCCGTATCAGGGCTGACCAGGCGCGTGCTGATCTGCACCTTGGCATTGATGTCATGCTTGGTCTTCATCGAGCTGCCGCCGAAACCGCCGAAGCGCGAGGCACCACCTCCACCGGTAGTCTTGTCGGCATAGTCGTAGTGCGTGATGGTCCCAAGGATGATGGCATCGACTCCGAGAATCTTGCCCAGCTTGGCCGCCGTGACCGGATCGGTGCGATCGGTGTTGCTGAAGTTCTGCTCCGCCAGAAGCTTATCGATCGCGTTGCGCTCGATCACGCTCACGCCGCCCTGCTGCACCAGTTTGACGATCAAAAGATCGGCGGCGGCTTTTCCAAGATTGGGAGAGTTGGACTCCTCAAAGGGCAGCTTGATGCCGCCCTGGACAGCGGCATTGTCGAAATCAAAGACGGCTACGCGTTTTTTCTGCGGAGCCTGGCCCCATGCTGAAAGCGATCCAAGGACCACGATCGTTACCCATGTTGCTGCGCGCATCCCCGAAACTCCAAGGCCTTGAGTCGGCAGTTGATTAATTACAAGAAACCACGCTCGCGGTCAAGAAAGAGGTAGCCCGCAACCCCATCAACCACAAAGGACACGAAGTATCACGAAGGCTTTAACGTTGGGCTGTTCTTCGTGGACCTTCGTGTCCTTTGTGGTTCATGCTTTTCCAAATCGACCCGTCACCCGGTCCCTATCTCGTTTGACTGCCCCTCCGCCCTTTGTTACCTTCAATAGTTTCCTGCCTGACTGCCTGCCGCCTGGTCCCGGCAACGAACGCGGCGAAGAAACAGAAACGAGAAATGTAATGGCCATCAAGTTCCGGGGAGTTGATTTCCTCGAATTCGACTCCCTGCTCACCGACGAAGAACGCCTGGTCCGCGACACCACCCGCAAGTTCATCGAAGACAATCTCATCCCCATCATTGAAGAGTGCAACCGCGCCGGCCGCTTCCCCAAGGAACTGGTCAAACCCATGGCCGACCTGGGCCTGTATGGCGCCAGCCTGAAAGGCTATGGCTGCGCCGGGATGTCGAACGTCGAATACGGACTGGTGATGCAGGAACTGGAGCGCGGCGACAGCGGCGTCCGCTCCTTCGTCAGCGTGCATTCTTCGTTAGCGATGTATCCCATCTACGCTTTCGGCAGCGACGAGCAGAAAGAGACCTGGCTGCCGGTCATGCAGAAAGGCGACAAGATCGGCTGCTTCGGCTTGACCGAGCCTGACTTCGGTTCCAATCCCGGCGGCATGCGCACCCGCGCCAGAAAATCGGGCAAAGAGTACATCCTCAACGGCGAGAAGATGTGGATCACCTCCGGCTCTATCGCCGACGTCGCCATCATCTGGGCCAAGGTGGAAGACGAAGATAGTAAAATCCGCGGCTTCCTGGTCGAAACTGATCGTCCCGGCTTCCGCGCCGAAGACGTGCACGGCAAGTGGTCGCTTCGGGCTTCGGTGACTTCGAGCCTTTCCATGCAGGACGTACACATCCCGGAATCGAATCTGCTGCCCAAAACCGGCGGCTTGAAGTCTCCGCTCATGTGTTTGAGCCAGGCCCGCTACGGTATCGGATGGGGCGCGATCGGCGCCGCCATGGCCTGCTACGACTGCGCTCTGCAATATTCCCTGTTCCGCAAACAATTTCACGATCAGCCCATCGCCTCGCACCAACTCGTGCAGGAAAAACTTGCCTGGATGATTTCCGAAATCACAAAAGGCCAACTGCTCGCGCTACAAGTCGGACGCCTCAAAGACAGAGACCAGGTCAAGCCGCAGCACATTTCCATGTCCAAACGAAACAACGTCTGGATGGCTCTGGAATGCGCGCGCATGGCCCGCGACATCCTGGGCGCCAACGGCATCGCCGATGAGTACCCAATCTTCCGCCACATGGCAAACCTGGAGTCGGTGAAGACCTACGAAGGCACTCACGACATCCACGCATTGATCATCGGCCAAAGCATCACTGGAATTGACGCTTTCTAGATAGTCAGGTCCATGTGGGGCGGACACTCTTGTCTGCCCCACACCTTCCCCCGCTCGTAACTTTCTTTTCCCAACCCATCGGCGGTATATTCGTTGACCGGGTCTGCACAATTTCATATCGATCAAGGGGCCACTCATGACCGTAAACGGCAAGTCGGAAGCTAAGGCCAGAACGTTTGGCCGAAATATTGAAAGCGATCTTGCTTCAAGATTTCTGCGAGTCGTCGAGACTGCAGCCATCGCCTCCGCCCACACCATGGGACAAGGCGAACGTAAGCTTTCCGACCAGGTGGCCACCGAGGCCATGCGCAAAACCATGGACGCAATTCCCATGCGGGGCACCATCGTGATCGGCGAAGGCGAACGCGATGAGGCGCCCATGCTCTACATCGGCGAAAAAGTCGGGGCCGAGTTTCCCGACGGAACCGAGGTTCCGGAGGTTGACATCGCCGTCGATCCGCTGGAAGGCACGAATCTGTGCGCTACCGGCGCGCCCGGCGCCATCACGGTGCTGGCCGCGTCCGAAAGTGGCGGGTTGCTGAATGCGCCCGACTGCTACATGGAAAAAATCGTGGTCGGCCCATCCTGCAAGGGCGCCGTGGATCTGGATGCACCCGTCATCGACAACCTGAAGAATATCGCCAAGCGCATGGGCCGCGACGTGGAAGATCTGGTGATCATCGTGCTCGACCGCCCGCGCCACGAGAAGCTGATTGCTGACATTCGCAAGGCTGGCGCAAGAATCCGCCTGATCGGCGACGGCGATCTTTCCGCCGGCATCGCAGCTGCCGTCATCGGCACCGGCGTGCACGCCGTCATGGGCTCAGGCGGCGCGCCGGAAGGCGTAATTACAGCGGCAGCCATCCGCTGCCTCAACGGATACATGCAGGGACGCCTGATCATCAAGCCGGAAATGGAAGAGCGCGTCGCCAAGATGGGAATCAAGGACAAAAACAAGATCTACGAAGCCGAAGACCTGGCTCCCGGCAAGCAACTCATCTTCGCCGCTACGGGCGTCACCGACGGTTCGTTGATGAAGGGTGTGCGCTTCTTCGGAGAGGGCACACGAACGTCATCTGTAATCCTGACTCTGCGCACTGGCAAAGTGCGCTTCATTGACAGCATCCATCTGGAGAAGGGGCCGGATGTGAAGGTCAGGTTCGTGTAAGTGGTCCTTCGCACACGTTCGGTCTTCAAACTTTAGACCCACCGGTCGCCGACGCCTAATGCGGTGTCGGCGGCCACTCCTGCGAAACTCCGGAGAACAGGCTGACGGTCTTCTCCGTCCGCCTTGTGCCGTCGTGCACCGCGATCTTGTGCGGTTTGCCCGCTTCGTAGCCCTCCCACAGCGAGACTCCGGCATACGCGCCATCTTTCCGCAGAGCGTAATAGGTCATATCCATGAAGCGGAGACGATCCATATCGCCGTTGTAGTTGCGGACAATGCGTTTCATGGCGTCCATGGCGGCATCCAGAGGCGACATGCCGTGGCGCATGTTCTCCACGATGGTGTGCGCTCCCGCAACCTTGATGTTCTCCTCTCCGCTGCCTGTCGCGCCGGCCGAGCCGATATCCTGGTCGGTATAACAACCCGCTCCAATGATCGGAGAATCGCCGCAGCGCCCTGGTAGTTTCCACGCCAGTCCGCTCGTAGTGGTAGTTCCGGAAATCTCGCCCTTTTCATTCAGCGCCGAACAATGGATGGTGCCCGTCGGCGGAAACAGCACCTTGCGGATAGCAACCATACGTTGTTCCGGTTCAATTCCAATATCCGCCGCAACTTCCTTCAGGCGCTCAATACGGCGCTGGAAGTCATCGGCGTGGGTCGATCCCAAGGCGCGCTTCTTCCAATCGGGACTGGACAACCCCGGCCCCCACCAGTCGGAGTGAGTTTCTTTCCATAACAGCCAGATCTTGCGGGAGTGCTCGGTCAGCAAATTCTCACGCGGAAAACCGCGCGCCACGGCAAACCGTTCGGCACCTTCTCCTACCAGCATGACGTGGCCGGTATGCTCCATGACTGCCTGAGCCACCAGCGAAACATTCTTGATATTTCTCACGCCGCCAACCGACCCAGCCCGCCTGGTCGGACCGTGCATACAGCAGGAGTCGAGCTCGACCACGCCTTCTTCGTTGGGCAGTCCGCCCAATCCGACGCTATCTTCATTGGGATCGTCTTCCGGTCCCTTCACCACTTTCAGGGCGGCGTCGAGCGTGTCGCCGCCATTTTTCAGGAAGGCGAAAGCTTCTTCCATGTAGTCGAAGCCGTTGGCCGCGCTGATCATAATCGGACGCTTTCCCGCTACCGGCGTTTCGGCCTTATTCGACTGCGGTTGTTTGCGCTCTTCTCCCTCCATTCCCAACGAGACCGCACCGACGACGGCGGTCGAGAGAAAATCGCGGCGAGAAAAGGCCATTGCGCTCCTCCAAAACTGAAGTGAACCAGATTGAAATGATGAGAAACCCGAAAGGATAGCACGTCGGAAGAAGTTGAAATTTAGAAGAAGCCACGGATTTCACGGATCTTCACGGATTTCTTTCTCTTTTGATCTGATCCGTGGAAATCCGTGGCCAAATGCGGTTAGGAAGCCAACGCGACCTTTTTGTTCTTTCCGTCCGCACGGTAGCGCAACAAAGCAGCGATGCCGCCCACATGGTCGAACTCCGGCTCTTCCTTCACGTACATCAGTTCAACATCGCGCCGGATCGCCGCCCGCACAATTGCATCGCAGACATCTTCCAACTCGCGTGTCGCGGAGCCGCAGACTGAACAAAATCGAACCATGTGCGCATCGAGATGACCGCAGTTGCCACATTCGACAGCGTGTGCGGTGTAATCGTCCGCCATCAGCAAAACCTGGACTTCGCCCATTTCGAGCGATCGCAACACGCGTCGCAGTCCGGTCACACCTCGCCGGTTGCTCTTGGCTTGGCTGAGAACTTCCTTCACCCGGTCTTGCCGGTGTTGCGCCAGCGATTCCTTCAATATTCGCTCACCCTGCTCTCGCACCTGCTGTTCCGTAACGCCACCCACTTCGGACGCGAAGTGTCCCAGCAGCCGCTTCTTCACGTACGGATGAAGGTGAGCCTCAAACTCGCGCCAGTGGCTGTCGTGAGACCCAATGGCGAGCTGGTCAAAAGCCCCTCGCTCCAGTCCTTGCTTCAGGGCATCAGCGACATTCTTGAAATGGTGCATCGCTTCGTCATTGACGCTGCGTTCGGCATGGCCGGCATCGACGCCCCCAAATCCATCGCCACGACCCCGGCGGGGCAAAAGCCGGAAAAGAGACTCGCCCTCCCTAACTTCGTCGAGATGCAAATCGAAGAAGCGCGCCCGGTGGCGATCCAGCAGAACCAGCCTTAGACGAGGTTGCTCACCGAGAACCTCAGCCAGCTCCTTCAGGCGAAAGCGGCGGTTGACGAAAACTTGAGTCTTGGCCAGTTGCGGTGGCAAATCGAATTCACGCCAGATCTT
The DNA here is from genome assembly GCA_963741105.1 of Terriglobia bacterium. Lineage (GTDB taxonomy): Bacteria > Acidobacteriota > Terriglobia > Terriglobales > Acidobacteriaceae > JAIQFF01. Next base: position 60,392 of record CAVUGT010000019.1, on the reverse strand, counting down.
TCTGCTGCCGCAGGCAAACACCGCCTTCGCCTGCGAGCGATGTGCGGCCCAATCTCCCGCCGCTTCGAGAATCTTTTGCAGGTCATCCCGCGCACAACCATTCCGGCCATCTTTCTCGGCTTCGCGCAGGGCCTGCTGTACCAGTTCCTTGGTGAGAATTGACTGGTCGCGATGGGACTTGTTGCTGGGACGGCTCGGCTGAAAATAGAAACTGATTGCGCAATCCGCGTCGCTGCCTTTGAACTCAGCCAGCTCACGGACATCTTCGCGAGTGATCATTTTCGCTCTCCTGAATACCGCAGAAATCAGTCCGTTCCGGTGTTCTGGAGTGTCTGGCTCTTGAAGCGATTTACGATCTGGGGCGAACGCCGAAGATGTTCCCGGGCCGCAACGATCGAAGCATTGATCGCCGCCGGCTTACGGTCTGTGATGGCTGCAATCTCCGCCACTGAAAATCCTTCCATGGTGTGCAGAATGAAGACCTCACGGTCGGGGGCCTTTGCCGCCGCAAGGGCCAACTGAACCAGCATGTCCATCTCATCGGAAGATGCAATGTCTTCCGGTGTTGCGATCCGACGGTCAGCAATTACGCTTTCCTTGGTAAAAATCTCGTCCGGCTGATGAAACTGGAGTGCTGGCTCGTCACTCGCCCGCACATTCGGCATCCGAACCGACTCTTCGAGATGGATAGAGGCCACATTGTCCGAAGTACGGGCTTGCAGATCGCCAATCGCGTGAATGGCCAACCGGTATAACCATGGCTCCAGCGCAATCTTGTCCGGCTTGTCCCCGCCATCGCCTAAGGCTCCGACGATTACCTCATCGATCACTTCATCTTTCGTAACGGCATCCCTGCTCATCTCTTCAGTGGCCTCACGAAAATACAACTCTCGCTCGACGAAGCGCTCCAGGCGATTGAGATTCGCATTCACATAACAACGAATGTCTTCGGCTGAAACCGTAGCTGGCTGAATCGCAGCCAGGGTTTGTTCGAACGGAACTTGCGCCTCTGTCCGAGACCTCTCCGACCGGCGTCGCGACCAATTGTGGGAGCTGCGGAGCATATCCTTGTGACGAGTAAGCTGCTGCAACAGATCATCAAAGGCACTCTTGATAGCAGCCACTGGGGTTCGAGCCGATCGCTGCGCCGCCAGTTGCCCCGATGGCAAACGCAGATTGAGGGAAACGATTGTGCCCTCGCGCGGAGAGCTCTGCTCCACCACACCCTTCAGGTGCAATAGCTCGGGACGAAATATCTGCAGCCTCTTGCGCAGTTTTTCGACCAGGTGATTGACTTCTTTTTCGAGATCGGGAGTCTTACGCAGCTTATAGCTGATGTGGACATTCATGCCAAGCCTCAGAACACGGGTAGCGGGTCCCGTGAAGCTTTTTTAGTCCTTACAAGTCGGATTCTACACCCGCGGCAAAGGTGGCGAGGGCAAATTTCAAACTTCTTTTCAGTTGTCGTTCTGACTCAATTGTCATCCTGAGCGCAGCGAAGGACCTGTGCATTTGCCGTGAGCGGCAATAGACCAGAGGTTACTTTCAACTACATGTTTCGGAGGTCAACAGTCGGGCAACGTGCGAAGAATGCACGGGTCCTTCGCTGCGCTCAGAATGACAGCTAGACCGCGACGGTAACTGACGTCTCAGTCCGCGTGACTGGCCGGTACAGCGTATCGCGCTCCACCGGTTCCCTGCCCGCTTCCCGAATCAGCCGCACCAGGTCCTGGCGGCGCATGCCCTGCGGAGTCGTCGCACCGGCATCGTGGTAAATCTTTTCTTCGATCACGGTCCCGTCGATATCATCCGCGCCGAAGCGCAACGCGATCTGTGCAATCTTGGGGTCATCATCTGCCAGTAGGCCTTGATGTGCGGGAAATTATCGAGCACCAGCCGGCTGACCGCGATCTGCTTGATGTCCAGCATACCGCTGGTCTTTGGCAAATGCTGCAGCGGCGTGTTGTCGGGATGGAATGCCAGCGGAATAAAAGTTTGGAAACCGTGAGTCTCGTCCTGCAGGGCCCGAAGTTTCAGCAGGTGATCGACCCGGTCTTCATCATTTTCGACGTGGCCGTAAAGCATCGTTGCATTCGACTTCAACCCGATCTGGTGGGCCAGCTTCGCCGTATCCAGCCACTGGTCGCCATCGATCTTGTGGTCGCAAATAATATGACGCACCCGATCGGCAAAGATTTCCGCGCCGCCGCCGGGTAGTGAATCCACGCCCGCCGCTTTCAGTTGTTCCAGTGTCTCCCGAATCGAAAGCTTGGCCCGCTTGGACAAATATGCCACCTCAACCATGGTGAAAGCCTTGAGATGAACCTGCGGAAAGCGCTGCTTCAATCCAGAGACCAGATCAAGAAAATATTGAAACGGCAGATCAGGATGCAGTCCGCCCACGATATGAAATTCCGTCACGGCCTCGCTGTACCCGGAAGCCGCAGTCTCGAAAGCCTCTTCCAGCGCCATGGTGTAGGCGCCCGGCGTGTCCTTCTTGCGCCCAAAGGCGCACAGGCGACAGGCAGCCACACATACGTTGGTCGGGTTCAGATGACGGTTGACATTAAAATACGCCTTGTCGCCATGCATCCGTTCGCGGACATAATTCGCCATCCAGCCGACAGCCAGAATGTCGCCCGTCCGGTAGAGTGTAAGAGCATCTGCCTCGTTGAGGCGAGCACCGGCAAGAACCTTCTCATGAACCGGCCTAAGCCGGGCATCGTCAGTCTGGAATGAATGCAAGCTGGACATCACTCTTGATGATACCGCAGGCCACGCCGGATGCGACAGTACCAGGAAAGTAGCGCCGGCGTCGCGCTGGCTGTCCGAAGGACGTCGCGCCCTCCGCGAAGACTATTTCTTAAGCAACAAATCCCCGGCAATAAAAATCAGAAACACCACCGAGATGACGCCGTTCATCGTAAAAAATGCGGCGTTCAGTTTAGAGAGATTGGTCGGCGAAACCAGCGAGTGTTCGTAAGCCAGGAGCAGCGCGACAACCACAACGCCAACCACCGCCAGTTTTCCCAGGCCAAAAGCCACAACCAGACCAATCAGCAGCACCAGCATTAGCACATGGAAGAAACGAGCGATCCAAAGCGCCCGCCCGATGCCGAAGTAGCGTGGAATCGAGTGCAACCCAGTCTGCCGGTCGAACTCGTAGTCCTGGCAAGCATAGAGCACGTCGAAGCCGCCCACCCAGAAAGTGACTGCTGCGGTCAGCAGCAGAATGCGCGGATCGAACGACCCCCGCACCGCAATCCACGCCGCGGATGGCGCAATGCCCAGCGCGAATCCCAACACAAGATGCGACCAGCGGGTGAAGCGTTTGGTATAGGAATAAAGCAAGACCACCGCCAGCGCGACCGGCGAGAGCAGCAACGCAAGATGAGTTAGCCGGGAAGCCGCCAGCACAAACACGGCGCAGGACACGACCACGAATGTCGCAACGAACGCAGGTGTCAGCGTCCCCGCCGGCAAAGCCCGGGTCTGAGTTCGTGGATTGGCAGCGTCGATCGAAGCGTCAGCCAGACGGTTGAAGGCCATAGCGGCCGAGCGAGCTGCGACCATCGCAACCACAATCCAGAGCAACTGTTGTGCCGCGGGCAGGCCATTGGCCGCCAGCATCGCTCCGCACAAAGCAAATGGAAGCGCAAAAATAGAATGCTCCCACTTGATCATTTCCAGAGTAACGCGCAAATCCCGTAACAGCGGCACACAAGAATTGTAAAGCATGTGGGGCGGACACTCTTGTCCGCCGACTTTGAATTTGGTGTTGAATTTGAATCTGGTGTTGAGTTGACTTCGATTTCGACCCGCCGACCCCAGGCTCACCCGCTGATCAGCGGCACAAACCGGCACCCTTCCATCACCGTAGTCAGGGCCTTCCCACCCAGCTTGCGCACGAATTGCAACTCCTGCGCCTCCGGTGGACCGACCGGGATAATCATCCTGCCACCCTCGCTCAGTTGCTCAAACAAAGCGGGTGGGACCTCTGCCGCCGCAGCCGCGACCACAATCGCGTCGTACGGCGCATGCTCTGCCAGACCGCGAGTTCCATCTCCGGTAACGACACTTGCGTTCGTCAAGCCGAGGCGTGACAGGGTCTCTGCCGCCTGCCGCGCCAGTTCCGCGTGCCGCTCCATCGAATACACGCGACCTGCAAGTTTGGCCAACAGAGCGGTCTGATATCCCGACCCGGTGCCGATTTCCAACACCTTCGACGTGGGTCCCAGTTGCAGAAGTTCCAGCATCAACGCCACGATATACGGCTGCGAAATGGTTTGGCCCGCGCCGATCGGAAGCGGATGATCCGCATATGCCTGATCGCGGTAGCGCGATTCCACGAACTCGTGCCGTGGAATCGTAGACATCGCGTCCAGCAAGCGCTGATCACGGATTCCCCGGTCGCGCAGCTGCGTCTCGACCATGCGTTGGCGTTCGATCGCAAAACGCCCGGGATGGACTTCGACAGCCACGGCTTCAGACTACTCCTATGTGACATTCCAGTGTCGTCGCGGGGCGACTCGCTCGCGCATCCCCACCGTGGGAAAGAAGGGATTTAAAAGGCCGAGAAGGCGCAATCGTGTGGATGATGGAATCATCGAGTTCCGGCAATCGCGGGCGAGTCGCCCGCGACCACATTAGACCTCGCCAACTTATTTCTTACGCTGGCGGACCCGAACATCAAAGCTGACCACACCGTTCTGGTCCCGCACGCCGACAATCGATACATTGCGCGTGATGTTGTACTCCACCTGGATAATCTGCTGCGACGCCTGGGAGACGCTGGTGGTGTAGGTAAGTGTCAGATTGTTTTTGACCTGCTGCTCGATCGTAACCGCCGGGCCCGCCTGCGTCGGCGAGGTTTCCGTGGTCAGACCCTGGGGATCGATCTTAATACGGCTGACGCCAAACAGCTTCTGCACCCGGTTGCTGACCGTCGCGTTCAGCGCCGCGCTGAGAATGGCATTCGACGTCTCAGAGTTAAATGCCGATTGCGACTGGTTCAATTGTGCCGATTCTTCTGATGTCTGCCCAAACGCCAGCAGGCCGATAATGTCCGACGTAGGCAGCGGCGGCTCGGATCGGTAAGTAACATTGGGCCGGTCGATCGGACCATTCAGGTTCAACGTAATGTCGTAATCCCGCACTCGAGTCGTGGCTTGCAAATCGAGCACAGGTGTCGTTGTCACTGGATTGATGAAGGTGATGTCGCCGCGCTCCAGCCGGTACTTGGTTCCGTTGAACTGAACCTCGCCTTCTATGATGTCCGCGCGTCCCAGAATCGTGGGCTTCCCCGCCGTTCCCCGAAGATGCAAATCCGCGTCTCCCGAAAGCCGCAGACTGGCTGTCTGCATCTGTAACTCGGGCGTAGTCGCAATGTGCACGTCCAGCCGGATCCGGTTGAGCAGCCGGTTCGTAGGCGGCAACGCAGACCCCTGGGAATGCTCCAGATATGCTCCGAAGTCGAAGCCCGGTGTCATCGCCAGTTTGGTGACGATGATTTCGCCGTTCAGGGTCGAGGCCGAAGACGTTCCCGCAAAGCGCAAATCCGCATTCGCCGTGGCGCTGACCCCTGGAGGGTAGCGCAAGCGCACGTCTTGTCCATGAACCGTAAGGTCAAAGTTGAATTTGTTGTTGTATGCCGTGGCGTAGCCACCAAACGTGACCAGGCCGCCGCCCGTGTGGGCCGTGAGCGTCTCAACCTGGAGGCGGTCTTGATTGAAGATTAGTGAACCGTTGATATCACTCAGCGCGCTGGGCAGGTCGATGTACGCAATCGCCCCGTTCTCAATCTTCAGTCTGCCCTGCATCGCCGGCTTGGCAAAGGTGCCGGCCATTTCAACGTCAACCGTCACCACGCCAGAAGAGGTGAAATCGGGATTGAAGCTTTCAATCAGCTTTAGATTGACCCGGCCCTGCGCCTTCAAATCAAGTTCGCGCTCCCCGGAAAGATGAACCTTGCCAGTCGCCGAAATGTCCGTGTCCTGGCCCACCAGGTGAAACTGATCGATCTGCAGTGTTTGATCGGCAATCGAAAAGCGGATGGGCCCTTCGTTCTTGATCTTTACGTCTTCTACATCGGAGTCAAGATTGTTGAGGTTGGCGGTAAATTGTAATTCGCGCGGCCGGCGCAACGGACCCACCATGTGGACTTCGCCATCCGCTCGCGCATGTCCGTTGACCGCTCCGCGCATGTAGTTCCTGAAGACCGCGTCGAGTTCGAGTTGATGAAAGCGGAAGTACACATCCGAGGGCCAGTCGTCACGCAGGTGAACGTTGCCGTCGACCTTGAGGTCAGCCTGCTCGAATTGGGACTGCCCGGAGATTTTCAGCTCCGCCCCCTGCGACACCGCGTTGATGGTGAAGTCTCCGGCACGCTCCTGATCGAAAGTAAGATCGTGAAGATGAATCGCAGCATTGAGCGTTGGCTGCTGCACGGTACCGGAACCCTCCGCGGTAAAGTTCGCGCGGCCAGTTACTGCGATGCGGGCGTCCTGTAAGACCGAAATGCGGGTCAGATCAAAATTCGTACCCGTAAGCGTGAAATGGAACGCCTCGCTGGACGGATTGAATGTAGCGTCCCCGGTAACCTTGGATTCGTAATGTGTCAGTTGAATGTCTTTGAGTTCTCCTTCTTCTCCGTTGAAATTCAAATTCGCACTGAAGAGTTCCAGCGGCTCGCCGTAAATACTGCCGTCGCGCAAATGGATGGTTCCGTGCCCTTGCGGCGCAGCGCGCGTTCCCGCGACTTGCATGTGTAAATCCACGATTCCGGTCACCGGATACGTGTATCCCACAAGCGCGAGAATGCCTGGCAGATCTGCGTTCTGGGTGTCGATGTGTGCCTGAATCTGGCTGGCGTCCGTAAATTGCCGATGATCAAGTTGGGCCCGGAAATCGAATTTGACGGAATCAGGATCGCGGCTGAGGGTAGCGTTGCGCACCGCGAAAACCGATGGCGACAGTTGAATGTCCGCCTGTAGCGCGTTCCAGTTGACCAGTTTTTCGGGCGTATGCGATGTGGCCGGAATCAGAGTCTCAAAATCCTGCGACTGCAGATTCCCGGCGATAGCATATCTGCGTAACCTTTCCTGTGGCTGTGCCGTTGAACGAAGCATGCCCCTTCAGCCTTACTGGAATTTGTCCAGCGTATCCAGCAGCAGTGAAAACCGGCTGCCATTCGCCGAGATTCGTGGTAGTCACCGAAACCTTGAGTGCAGCGGTCGACGAAAGCGTCCCGGAGGCGTGCACCTGGGTGGCGCGAGTGGACGCATTCAGTTCCGCTAATTGCAATTCGCCAGGACCAAAGCGGTAGATTCCTTCCGCATGCCCGGTGATGGGAAATTGCGCATTCGATGGATGCGCTGGTTGCGCGACTTCAGTGACGAACCGGGCCTCCGTGTTTTGTACGGAATCTTTCCAGCGCGCTTCCACGTTGCCGCTGGCCAGACCGGTGGGTTTGATTCGCGCGAACGGGCGCGAAGGAGTTGTCAGAGCCGCGGCAATTTCCGCTACGGATAAATCCTTATACCGAAGACGCAGAACCCCGCTCTGCTGCTCGGCTAGCTTCGCCTTTGTCGTCTTCGTGTTGGCTGGCGTTTGAACCGGAACGCTGAGCCACTGGGTTACTTCCGCCTCCCCGGCAATACTTCCGCCCAGAACACGACCCTCGATCTGGGAAATCTGCACCCGCTTCGGATCGATGTTGTAACGGGCGCTGATGTTGGCATCGTGCACGCCGACGGGAGCGTCTCTCCAGTCGAGGTTCGACATCACGACCTTGCCGATCCCGGAAAAATCTTGCGCCGACCACGAACCATTCCCGGAAAACTGGACGGTGCCACGCCGCACTTCCGGACGCCTGACGATCGCTGCAGCCTCGGCAAGATCTAGGCTGACGTCGTAAGTCCCATCTAACTTCGGCCGGCTGAAATCCGCGACCTGTCCGGACGCCTGCAGCCGCGAGCGCCCCGAACTGGCCTTCAGCGAATGCAGTTGTAACTGATTTCTACCCAGGCTGAAGTGGGTTTCGACCGTCCACGCCACCGGCCGATATCCGCTGAACGCGGTGTCGCCCTTGCCGAGCAGAATGTTGCCTTCGTAGCGGTTGCGAAACAGCGAGTAGCTCAGATCGGCGGAGACGTCCCGCACCGAGAAGTCGAACGGCATCCGCTGGTTTCCCCAGATCAACTCGCCGCGTCGAACCTCCAGGCGATTGATGGACAGAGCAAAAATCTGTTCCATCGTAATTTTCGGCGAGTCCTGTTTTACCTGTGGCTCCGGCTGGTTGGTGGTGCCGTCAGAATAAAGAATGATGTGGATGACGGGATGATCGAGTACCAGATAGTTCAGGCCTAACTCGGTTCGCAGCAAGGACAGGATTTTGATCTGCGCCATCAGGCTGCTGGCATGAAAGTACGGAATTTCCGCGGCGCCCTCGCGTCCATGGATGGTCAGATCGCGGACTTCGACCTGAAAGTGAAATGGGACAACATGGATGCTGCCCAGTTCGACCCGACCTCCGGTCATGCGCTCAAGCGTGGCGATAAAACGCTGGTGGACCAGCGCCCGGAAAGAATCCGTGGTGCTGTACCAACCCAAGCCTGTCATCGCCAACGCGCCCGCCAGGGCGAGCGCCAGCAGGTATTTCCAAATCTTGCGCCGCTCCGGCTTCGCGGCGGCCTCACTCATTGGCTACGCCCCCCGGACCCGTCGGTCAAAGCCTCGGCGCGGATCTGACTTCCCGCACGCAAGCTCTGCAGCCAGGTGATCAAGAGTTGGCTGATCTTTTTCTGGGTAAGGAGTTCCTTGATTTTCGATGTGACCTCAGCCAGCGGAACATTTTGTGCTCCGGACTGACGAAGCTGAGGCAGAAGCTCCTGGTTGTAGTAACTCTCAATGCTCTTCGAATCTACGGTGACCGTAGGTCGCAGGCGCGCATCGACAAGCCGCATCAGATCAAGTTCTGTCGCGACGCGGCTCTTCAGGCCATCCTCGTTCAACCGGTAGCGGTCGAGGACCGCTCTCCATCCCAACTCTGTTTCGGCTTCGGCGTACTGTTTGCGAATCTCTGCCACCCGCTGCGCCACTTCTTCGGCCGAGGCATGCTGGATGTCGGCGGCATGCAACTGCTCGCGCAGCAACTCCCGATCGATCAGACGATCCAGAACCGCCTTGCGCTCTTCGGCCGTGAAGCGCTCCAGGGGACGTCCGCTGCTGAAGGCTTCGAACCGCAACGAATCTTCCCAATCGCTGAGCAATATGATTTGCCCGTTCACCGTGGCTACGATGCGGTCGATCACTTCTGCCCGGCCAGACGAAAACCCAAGCGTCACGAACACCAGCACCCAGACGAAATTGGATAATTGGCGGCGCATCAGAAGGTCTGCCCAATACTGAAAAAAACGTTGAAATGGCTAGCGTGCTGGGGATCGAAGACGGTGTTGGTCACGCCGTTGACCGTAGTCGTCTTCTGGCCCGGGAACGCGGGCGGATTCAAATTGTATCCGAAATCGAAGCGCACCGGGCCAACCGGAGTCTTGTATCTCACCCCTATGCCGATGGCATGCGAAATATAGTTATAGTCGCACTGTATCGCGGTGGACTCTTGCAGGCAAACCCCGGGATTCTTCTGCGACCAGCGCAACAGGCTGTGGAACATGTCATGCCCGTTGGTAAAGACGTTTCCCGCATCGTGGAAAATCGCGAAACTGATGTTGTCCTGAAAGAAAGGCAGAGTCGGCGGCGGCATGCGCAGCTCGATATTGTTCACGATCAATGCCGTGCCCCCCAGAGGAAAGCCCGTAATCGGATCGCGCGGCCCGGCCTGGTTCAGTCCGAACCCGCGATGGGAGTTTCCGCCTCCAGTGAAGAAACGCTCGGCGAGAGGCAGACACACCTGAGTGTCCGCGCACTTCTTTCCCGGCTGAGGCATCACCGTGTTCCCATACGGAGTTTCAACTCCGATACGCGTGGAGCGGGCCAAAACGAATTTCTGGTCTGAGTTCCGCTTTCTTCCAATCGCATAATAAGTAGAATTCTGGATCAGCAGCCGGCCGAAGTCCGCCTCCGACCCAAAATGACTGTCGGCTACGCCCCCGTCAATCGTGGTGTAGTTCCCCTTGGTGGTTTCCAGATCATTGTCACGCTTGTTGCGAATGTAGCTGAAGTTGGGAATGCCGACCCGGGTGGGCAGGGACAGCAGGGGAATCTGATCAGGGCTGACTTTGGGTTCGCTCGCCCGGACTCGGCGGTAGGTCATACGGTACGTCATGATGCTGGTTTTGCTGATGGTTTGTTCGGCCTGTAGCGATCCTTCCAATCGCTGCGAGGTGAACGTGGTGACATCAACCGTGTTGTCGTAGAAAGTAGTGAGGGTGAGCCGCCACTTGGGATTGTTGAACAAACGCGGATAGTCGTAACTGATAAGCCCCCGTTGTTGCAGACGACCCACGTTGGCCTTGAACGTCACGGTATGGTTAAGACCGCGAAAGTTGAGCCGGGTCATCCCGAACGATACCCGCGGGCTGACTCCGGTCTCGCCCAGCGGCTGGTTGGTCTCTGAACTGGGCTGACCGGTTTGCACTTCCAGACCCACTCCATAGTTAAACGTGTAGCGCTTGGCCTCCTGCACGTTTACCAGAACATTCTTTTCCCGCTCATTGCTCTCGGGATTCTGCACCGCCGTATCCACCTGGCTGAAGATGCCCAGGTCATAAAGACGCTGCTGGGTGGTGAGCATGTCAACCTGGCTCAATGGATCGCCCGGCTTCATCTGGACCTCGCGCTGCACGATAAACGGACGCGTGTGATTCATTCCCGCCGCGAACACCTGGTCCACGATGATCTGGTCGCCCGGGTGAATGGTGTAGCTAACGTCCATGAGCAGCGGGTTGTCAGGCGAAGGCTTGGCAGAAGCATCGAACGTGGCGCTGGGAAATCCGTTGTTGAAGTAATAATTCAGAACGATCTCACGGTCTTCGTTGATCTTGGAATAACCAAAACCCTGGCCTGGAGAAACGTTGAGATCGGGGAACGGAGCGGCCAACTGCGTTTCATTTCCGACGATCTGAAGAGCTCCCACCATGGTCTGTGGACCCTCCTCGATCTGCAGCGTAATGGAAAGATCATTCTTCTTGCCATGATAGTTGTCTTCCACCTTGGGGGTGATCTTCACGTCCAGAAAACCGTTCGCCCGATAAGGATTCGCGATGAGATTTCGGACGTCGGCGTTAAGTAACGACTGGCTGTAGCGCCCATGCGCCAGAAAGCGCCCGGCCTGCTGGATCTGCATCCGCGATCGAATCAGTTCTTCGTCAAAGCTTTTCTCGCCGACAATCGCCAGCTTCAGCAGCTTGTGCCGGTCCCCTGCGTCGATGTTGTATGTCACTCGCATCGCACCCGCCGAAGCAGGGTTTTTCTGCAGAGTCACCTTGGCATCGAAGTAGCCCAGGCCTTGCATGTAGTTCAGCAAATTGCGCCGACCTTCGTTCAAGAGGTCGTCGTCGAGCGCATTTTCTTCGTAAACCGGAACGTTCTTCTTGAGCTGCGAGCGGCTGATCTTGAAACCTTCGACTGCAATCTGAACCTTCGGCCCCGGCTCGATCTCAATTTCGTAGTCCACCACATTCGCTTCCGGGCGGTAAGTTCGTTTGGAAATTGCGACGTTGGATAACAGCCGCTCCTGCTTCTGATATTTTCGCCGCAACCGGTCCAGCGCGCGGCTGACTCTTTGCACCGATACGTAGTCGCCGGTATGCATCTTGGCGATGTCCTGAATCTGTACCTCGGAGAACCCGGCCGCCCCCGTCACACTCATGCGGCCTACCCGGGCATGAGGTCCGGCCACCATGCGGAACAGGACATTCATCTGCTGGGTTTCAACCTGCGGCTGCTCCTCATCCTTGATCGAGGACTGGTAGTAGCCATTCTGCTCCATGAGTTGTTTGATGCTGGCCAGGGCGCGGTCCATCTTCTCCCGCGTGAAAAGCTCTCCCAGCTCCAGCTTCGAGGCGTTGACTATCTGGTTTGCGGCCGGAGGGTTCGGTTCGCCTTCCACAAAAATCTGGCCCACAAAAAAGTTTGCGCTCATGCGAAAGGCCAACTGGACCCGGCCGTCCGGCGTGCGCTCGGCCTCGGCTTGTATATCGGCAAAACGCCCGGTCGAGTGCAGCACCTGAATGCTTCCCCTGACATTCTCTCGATCCAACGGAGAGCCGATTTTTTGCGGGATAAGCTCCAGCAGGCGCTTTGTATTCGCGGAAGGCAGATCAGGAAACGCAATCGTCTGGACTATCAGCCCTTCGTAGGAGGCCATGCCTCCCGTTCCAGGCGGCACCGGAGCCGGCACCGCAGGAGCCTGGCTTGGCCCTCCCGCAGGCGACAGTTGCCCCGCCGCATTCAGACACAGGACGACCGCGAGCCCCAGTATGGTCAGGGTTTTCCCAATCGTTCCCTCTAGACGCAAACCGGCTCCTCGCAACTACGGGCGATGATGGTTCGATGAACGGATATGAGGCAATGTTGCATTTGGTCCGGCAAACTGCGCGGCACTTATAATAAAGGTTTGCACCCCTGGAACTGGTGATCTCTTTGGACCCGGAAGAAAGTAGGTACTCTCGGCAGGTGCTCTTCCCCGGAATCGGCCGGGAGGGGCAACAGAAGCTGGCCGCCGCCCGGATCGCCCTGGTGGGATGCGGAGCCACGGGTTCGGCCCTGGCTTCCCTGCTGGCCCGGGCCGGAGTGGGCAGTATTCGCATCATCGACCGCGACTACGTCGAACCCAGCAATCTGCAACGCCAGTCCCTGTTCGATGAAGCCGACGCGGCCCAGTCGCTGCCCAAGGCGATCGCGGCTGTCCGCAAGATTTCTGCCTTCAATTCTGAAATTGTAATTGAACCCGAGGTCGCCGACCTCGTCCCGGCCAATGTCGAAAGCCTGTTAGGTGGGATGCAATTGGTGCTCGACGGCACCGATAACTTCGAGACCCGTTATCTGATCAACGATTTCGCGGTAAAGACTTCGGTCCCGTGGATCTACACGGCGGCGGTAGGCAGCTACGGCATCACGCTGAATATCCTGCCGGGTAACACCGCCTGCCTGGCGTGTGTGTTTCCCGATCAACCCCGAGGGGCCTTCGAGACCTGCGAGACCGCCGGCATCCTCAACTCGGCGGTCAACCTGGCAGCATCAATTTCAGCGACCGAGGCGATCAAGGTTCTTGTAGGAGCCGACCAGCATCTGCGCCGCACTCTGCTCTCTTTTGACGTCTGGCGGAACGAACGGGCAGAAGTGATGACTGGAGGCCCCAGGCCGGGATGCCGCACCTGCGGCGAGCGCGACTTTATACATCTTGCCGGTGAGGGCCGTCCACACATCACCCTTTGCGGACGAAACTCAGTCCAGATTCACGAGCGCCACCGCCCGCTGGATTTCGCTGAGGTAAGCGCCCGCCTCAAACCGCACGGTTCGGTGCGACACAACGATTTCGTCCTGAAGTTCTGGCCAGATCCCTACGAAATGACTTTGTTCCCCGACGGCCGAGCCATCATCAAAGGCACAACAGACACAGCAGTAGCCCGCAGCCTATACGCCAGATACGTAGGAAGTTAGGGTTTGGTTGCGTAGGGGCAGGTGTCCCACCTGCCCAGCCGAGCGAAGCTCGGCAAACGATGGCATCAGTACTCACTCGAAAAAAAGCGTCAACGCTCGACCACTCTTTCCAGCGCGTCAAAAAACTCCGGATACGAAATCACCGCGGCCTCCGCCCCGCGAATCCGCGTCTCCCCTTCGGCCCGCAGCGCAGCCACGGCGAAAGCCATAGCAATCCGGTGATCGCCCAACGAATCCACTTCCGCGCCGCGCAACTTCTGTCTGCCAGGAATCTTCAAACCATCCTCTCGCTCTTCCACCTCCGCCCCCATGACGCGAAGGTTGGCAGCGATAGCAGCAATCCGGTCGGACTCCTTAACTCGCAACTCACGCGCGTCACGAATTTCCATACCGACAGAGGTGTAAGGAGCAATCGCAGCCAGGACTGGGATTTCGTCGATCAAAGCAGCAGTATCTGCACCTGCAATCGTGATCCCTTTCAGCTCGCGGCCTTCGACTTTCACCGTCCCTCGCAACTCCCCATGCTGCTCCTCGATTTGGGTCACCGAAATTCCAATCCCCATCAGAATCAGAATGTCCAGAAGTCGCGCTCGGGTGGGATTCATCAACAAGTCTTCAATCACCAGTTGCGATCCGGGAAACAACCCAGCCGCGCAGAGAAAGAATGCCGCGCTCGAAATATCGCCCGGAACCACGGCTTCGATGGCACGCAACTTCTGTCCGCCGGCGATCCGCGTTTCATTGCCCGATTGCGTCACCTCGACCCCGAAGGCCCGCAGCGCCAGTTCGCTATGATCGCGAGTCCGAATCGGTTCGACGACGGCTGTCTCGCCATCGGCGAAAAGCCCGGCAAACAGGACGCAGGATTTCACCTGCGCGCTGGCCACCGGCATGTCGTAGCGGACGGCTCTCAACTTTCCTCCGGTAACGCGCAGAGGCGGACGTCCACCGTTCTGCGACATGATCTTCGCTCCCATCAGCTCCAGCGGCGCGATAATTCTGGCCATGGGACGCCTCGAAAGTGACTCATCCCCGGTTAGCTCCGTAGTGAAATCCTGTCCTGCCAGGATGCCGCTTAACATCCGCATGGTCGAACCGGAGTTGCCGCAATCAAGCGGCGCGCCGGGTGATGTTAATTTCGCACCACGGCCATGGATGACCACACTGCCCTTGTCACGTGCCACCTCGACTCCGAGACTTCGTACGCATCCCAGCGTGCTGGCGCAATCCGCGCCGGTCGAGAAATTTTCCAGCCGCGTATCGCCCTCGGCGATCCCGGCCAGCATGGCATAGCGGTGCGAAACCGATTTGTCCCCAGGCAGTCGCAAAGACCCGGCGACATTGCGGGCCGGACGTATGACAGTTCTTGAAATGGAATTCATGAGTAATGACTGGAATTAATGGCGGCGCGGCAGGTGCGTCAGCGCCCGACGTTAGATTTTAAATCTAAAATCTGAAATCAGTAATCCTCAGGCCAGCGCCTTGGCCTCCGCCGTAGCTTCCTTCAGAATATCCGCCGGCACTTCCCGGATGGCGAGATGGAATTCAAACATCGGCGTTTCTGTCCCCCGTCCCCAGCGGTTGACTTCCCAGTGCGCGCGAATGAATTTCACGTCGGCATGCCCGGTCAGATCAAGCAGCAGCGGATGCTGCCCACGATAAAACTTCTGCGGAAATGCAGTCTCTGCTTTCGCGCCCCAGGTCGCGCCGTCCGCGGAGCCGAAGATGCTCACGTCCAATGCTTCCTGCTCGATGATGTTGGTGATGTCCAGGGTCAGCAGAAACACGCGGCTAGCCGCGGCACTAACATCAAGGGACGGACCGTCGCCTTTGGCGTTGACCACTGTCTTCTCAGGAACTAGCAAGGTATCAATCGTTGCGTTCGTGGACATGGCGAGAGAATTGTAGCAAAGAGAGGAAGTTCTAATGTGGGGCGCGAGCGTCCCGCTCGTGCCGCAGCGCCACGAACGGCTAAGCACGAGCGTGGACGCTCGTGCCTACATTGTCGAAGAACTGGCGCAACAGCTTGCCCACTTCCGCCGACTGCTCCCATGGCGAATAGTGCCCGGCATGCCGGACAATCTTGAGTTCGCTCCCGGCAATGCTCTGCCGCATTAACTCCGCCTCGGGAGGCCCGGTGAGAATGTCCTCGTCGCCGGTCATAAGCAGCGTTGGCACGTTGATCGTCTTCAGGTCCGGCACCGAGTCCGGCCGCTCCGCCATTCCGCGCTGCACCTGAGCGACATTGGCCGCCGACATCTTCCGCATCATGCGCAATGCTCCGTCCACCAGGTCGGGACGGCTCGTACGCGTAGTCTTGCCGATCAATTTCGGGACCATGCCTTCGAAGAAAGGCTCGGTGCCGCGCTCCAGCACGTCGGCCGCGGCCTGTAAGCGTGCAGCTCTTGCTTCCGGAGAATCGGCTGGTGCTTTCGTGTTGATTAAGGCCAGCGCAGCGACCCGCCCGCGATAGCGACGCCAGAACTCAAACAGCACATACCCGCCGATCGAGACTCCCGCGAAGGGCACGCGTCCCAGGTCGGCATGATCGAGAATCTTGGCGATATCGCTGGCATGCTTCTCCATGGTCGCGGGACCTTCGCCCGCGCCCGATTCACCGTGTCCACGCAGATCAGGCAAGATCAGCTGATAGCGATTCGTCAGAGCCTGCGCCGCAGGCAGCCAGAACTCATGATGAGCCGGAAAGGGATGCAGCAGTACAAGCGGCGGACCGCTGCCGATGACCTGGTAAGCAATCTCCGCGTCACCACTCTTGATACGAATCATCGCCTTTACGTTTGTGTAGGGCGGCCGCCCCACACGATCTAAACCGCCGCTTCATGCCCCGCTGGCGCTTCGAGCCGCAACGGCTCTTCCGGCATTACTATCCAAGCGATGGGATACGAAAGCACTCCCACGCCAGTCATCACCGCCGTGATCAGCCAGACCAACCGCACCAGAGTTGGGTCCAGATCAAAGTACTCGGCGAAACCGGAGCAAACTCCTGCAATCTTGCGGTCCCCACGAGGCCGCACCAGACGTTTGCGCGAGACCACACAGCCGATACGCTTGCCGCAGTATGCGCAGTGCGCCGCATCGTCCTGAATCACTTTGCCACAGTAGTTGCAATACATCGCATCTCCTCCCGCCACTTCCAAAGTAGCGCGGGCATCCTGCCCGCAGCGGCCCACTCAGAGATACGCACCCACTCCACAAAATGTTCCTGACCTGACTAGTTCTCCCGGTAAGCCTCTTTCATCCGCTTGCGAGCGATTTCCGCCGAAGCACTGCTGCCATCTTTGGCCACCACGGACTGGTACTTGGCCATCGCCAGCTCGCGCTTCTGCAGCAAGTCGTACATCTCCCCGGCACCCAGATTGGCTTTCTGAACAACTTCTGAATCGGGCTGCGGAGCCTGCGTCACCAATTCGTACGCGGCGGCGGCTCCGGCATAATTCTTTTCGCTGCGCAACAAATCGCCCAGGCTTAGAGCGGCAATTTCGTAGTGCAAGCCGGGATATTTCCCGTCCTTCCCCGCCTGCCAGACTTTTCCGTAAACCGCCGCAGCCTCTTGGTTGCGTCCCGCTGCCCGCAGCAGGTGGCCCTCTTCCAGCGCCAATAGAACGTCTTGGGGAAAGCGGGGCACCAGACTACGCACGATCGGCAGAGCTTCCTCATAGCGATGCTCGCGTCGCAGAAAAACTGCCAACAGGATCTGGGCATCGATACTGGTTTCACCGCTTCCCTGCGCGCAATCCTTGAGATATTGCAGCCCCTTGTCCTTGTTTCCGCCCAGGCCCACCGTGAAAGCCGTCGCTTTCAATCCCCAGGGCAAGCTGCCCACCACGTAGTTGTGCGCCCCGACGATCAGCTTGGCCTCCACCGTGGACGGAGAAAGCTCCAGCACGCGTTCATGGTCCCGGCGCGCGCCCACCGCATTCCGCAACGCGGAAAACCAGGCACGCTCGATCAACGCCGTATAGGTAGAGAACTGCGCCCGGGTCACTCCCCTCGCGTACAGCGCGTCCACATCATTCGGATTGGCCGCCAGCCGCTTCTCCTCCAACCTCAGAGCCCGATTGACCAGATCCTGAATCTGCTGCTTGACCTTCGGATCTGCGGGACGGTGTGGCGCGGAGATGAAAGTGTCGTTGGCATACTCGCCTGTGTTCAACACGCCCATCCGATACAGTTCCCGGAATAAAGTCGCGGTCAGCAGATGATTGACCGCAAACGGATCGTCGGGATGGCGTCCCAAAACCTGTTCGAACTCCGAGACCGCCCGGTCATAGTCGAGGTTGTAAAAGTGGTTAAACGCGGAGAGGTTCTGAGGGTCATGAGGACGGTAAGCCAGCGACTCGGGGTTCGAATCTGGCACTGCGATCATCAGTTGCGTTGCCAGCAGCAGGCCAGCCAGAAACACAACCGCACGTCCTCGGATCGGAAGAAGCAAAGGTCTCTCGTTCGGGTGAAGAACTTTAGTTTACCTGAAGCCTTCGCGTCGGCTGGCGCGAACCCTGAAAGTTAAGACACGCGATCACTGCGCCGACCGAAAGTGCCCTTATAATGAGACGTCATAAATTATCTTTTCCCAATCATTCGAGCGCATCTTTCCTAGTGCGAGCGGTAATTCTTGCTTGGTGTGAGCAGGTTACCTCTGGGCTCCGTCATCGAAGCAGTCAGTTTTCAACGACTTACGATTTTCCGTTTTTGGTTACTGGCTTGCGATGTGCGAAAGTGAGGATTTTATGGCTGACGTGGTGCGCGACGCGCAACAGGAATTCTGGCGGCCTCCCGTAGTCGTGGGCGATGCGGCCCGTCCGGCCAGGGTGGAAGTCTGCGACGGATGCACCACCGAGTTCATGGTCGGTTCGCTCTTCTGCCACGTCTGCGGCGCTTCCCGTCAAGCCCGCCCTTCGACGTCAGCCCACTGGACCCTGTACCTCGAGTTTCACAACATCAAACGCGCTCTGGGACTCTCCACCGCGTCGCTGATCGCTTTCGTGGTCGGCATGGCTTGCCTGATCATGGCAGCAATCGCCGTAGGGATGATCTACAGCGTACAGACTTTCAATGATTTTCAAGCGGTGCAACTCTACCGAATGCAATGGCTCTTAGGCGCGATCGCAGCCTTCGCCGCCGGCCTGCTGCTGAAAAAGATCCCCGACCCCAAGCGCTAAGGAACCACCAAAACCGACATTAGGTCCGCTTGTGTGGGACCGGGTCGGAGGCCCGGTCCCGCACACACCTACGTGGTCTCATGCGTCGCCACGCGCCTTTGCTGATACATGCGATACAAATGATGAACTGGCCCGACGCCGCGTCCCAGTGGATACGCGTTGGCAATCGCAGCTGCCACATAGGTCTTCGCCAACAGCACAGCCTCCGGCAATCCGCGGCCCAGGGCCAGATGACAGGCCATCGCTGTGGAGAACGCGCAGCCGGTTCCGTGAGTCGAGTTCGATGGCAACTTTGTGGACTTGAATACTTCCTGCTGCGGCCCCGTCCGGCTGGCAAAGCTCAAGAGATCGATCGCCTTTTCCAGATGACCACCAGTGATCACTACGCTGGCCGCACCCATTTGGTGAAGACGAGCGACCGCCACGCGCATCTGCTCAAGATCGGTGACGGCCAGCCCGGTCAGGGCGGCAGCCTCGTCTACATTGGGCGTGATGACGGTAGCGAGCGGCAACAGCCGTTCGACCAGAAGGCGCGTTCCGCTGGCATCGATCAAGTTGTGTCCGGAAGACGACTTGATAATCGGATCCAGCACGACGTTGCCCAACTTGCCTTTCTCCAGGAAATCGGCAACTGCCCGCACGATCTTGCCTGAGCCGAGCATTCCGATGTGGACAGCGGCGATCGGAAGATCAGCCCGTAGCTCCTCAAGAGTTTCTGCCACCAGCTCCGGGCTGACGGTTTCCGCCCGCCGAACCCCAGCCGTCGACTGGACGGTCAAGGCCGTAATGCAACCCACCCCGTAGCAACCGTGGGCCGCAATGGTCTTAATGTCCGCCGTCACTCCCGCCCCGGAAGAGGGGTCAAACCCAGCGATGGTGAGCACCACGGGCGGAGGCATAAGGCAATGTAACAAATGTGGCCCTGAACGTTCCTTCAAGTGCAACAGGGGCCGTCACAGCCCCCGTGGAGACAGCGCCCCCCCGGCTGTCGAGGTTGAGCGCAGCTCGACAGGGCTTTTCGTTAGCCAAAAGGGGTCAGCGGAGCCTGGATAGCAGTACGCCGACCTTCTCAACGACTTGTGACGCCCCCTACGCGTGCAAGACCGCCGGACCCACGTTTTCACCCAAATATTACCGTCAGCGTACCCTAACGTAATGGCTACAACTCATTGAAAATACATGGCAGGTAATAATTGCCGAGCCATACACTTTCGACTGTATTTACTCATATGTAAACATCTAAGCGTATTGACTACAGCAATATGGGTAGCATTGGTCATGATTAACAGTAGGTTACGTTCGATATCTATTACTAGATAAGCATCTTGCTACAGGGAAATCCCGGTTGACAGGCTCTGCCCAGCCCGGTAGCCTTGTCAAATCCTTGGCGATGGTAGGGGGAACGACTAGAGCGACTAAGAAGTAGAGCGACAAAGAGATGTGAGGTGACAATGCGAGGACATATAGCTCATATACTGGCGACCGTTTTAATGGTTGTCAGCCTAGGGGCGGCTCAGCGGCCAACCAGCTCAGAGTCCGTTAAGACCGGCAGTAAGGCAGAAACGCCGGTGCCGGGCAAGACCAGCCGGACCAAGCCGTATCAAATTGGGACGGCGTCGTGGTACGGAAGCTATTTTCAGGGCCGAGCCACGGCTAGCGGCGAACCCTACGACATGTACGATCTGACGGCTGCGCATCCCACACTACCCCTGGGTAGCTGGGTACGGGTCACCAACCTGCGCAATGGACGGGCGGTAGTGGTGCGTATCAACGACCGCGGACCAATCGTTCCGGGACGGATCATTGATCTCTCCTACAACACTGCGCGTGTTCTCCACTTCGAGTCGCAAGGCTTGCAGCGGGTGCGCCTGGACGTTGTCAACAACCGGACCAAGACCAGCCAGCAGCAAATGATGGCTTCCCTGCAATACTAGCCTGCACGCTTCAAATCCCTTACACTTTCTAGAGATGTACGATCCCAGACAGAATCTGATCGTCGCTTTGGATGTGTCGTCCGCGGCCGCCGCCCAGAAAATAGTGGCGGCCGTGGGCGATTCTGCCTTGACCTACAAGGTAGGGATGCAGCTTTACACCGCCGAAGGCCCCAGCGTCGTTCGCGAGCTGGTGGCTTCCGGCCGGCGTGTTTTTCTCGACCTGAAGTATCACGACATTCCGACCACCGTCGCGGCTGCCGTGCGCGAAGCCGCCGAACTCCGCGTCAGCATGTTGACGATTCATGCCTCTGGCGGCGGCAAGATGATTCGCGCCGCAGTCGAAGCCGCACGCAACGTGAACCCGTCGCTGATGCTGCTCGGAGTCACAGTGCTTACCAGCATGGACGATCAGGATCTCGACAAGGTAGGCGTTCGCGGACGTGTAGTAGACCAGGTATTGCGTCTGGCCGGACTCGCAATCACCAGCGGCTGTCACGGCGTAGTCGCATCAGCATTGGAAGCCGCCGAACTACGCTCGGAACTGGGCAACCACTTTCTGATCGTGACGCCGGGTGTCCGCCCGGCCGGCAAAGACCACGGCGATCAAAGCCGCGTTGTAACGCCAGCTGAAGCCATCGCCGCCGGCGCAACATACATTGTGGTCGGCCGCCCCATCACCGCCGCCCCAAATCCCTCGGACGAAGCACGCTCCATCCTGGAGCAAATGAGTCTGGCAGTCAGCGCCTAAAATTGTTGGGAGGTCTGAGAACGTTTCGAACCAGCCATCAGCCGGTGCGAAGCCGCAGAAGCGGCGCCAGAATAAAGCCCACGGCGCAAGCCGTGGGTAAAGAGAAGAAATGATCGAGCCCTGAAAGGGCGAAAGAAACGTCGGCCTCTTGAACCCGAAATACGGCCCGTTCAGATCACGTCCTACAACTTCTCGTAAAACTCGCACGCCGAGCACGAAATAAAAATCCCGCCCGGAATCCCGCGTTCACGATCTTTGACACGCTTCACAATACGCGTCGGCTTGCCGCACTTGGGACAATCCGTGCTCTTGGTGGTGTCCATTTCCTTCTTACGGTCTGCTGTCTTTGCGATCTTGACTGCCATTTCCTGATCTCCTTAAGGCCCTACAGTCGAATGTGTCGAAACTCAGTAATATTCCAGTCCCAGGTGCGTGATCAATTCTTCGCCCTTCAAGTGCCGCAGAGTGTTCTTCAGCTTCATCAACTGAATAAACAGATCATGCTCGGGATAAAGCCCGGGCGCGCTCATGGGGGACTTGAAGTAAAAACTCAACCACTCCTGGATTCCCAGGTCGCGCAATTCCTTGCTGCGCTGCGCCAGATCCAGAAACAGCACCAGATCCAGAACGAGCGGTGCAGCCAGAATCGAATCGCGGCACAGGAAATCGACCTTGATCTGCATCGGATAGCCGAGCCATCCGAAGATATCAATGTTGTCCCAGCCTTCCTTGTTGTCGCCGCGCGGCGGGTAGATAATTGATGCGCACCTTGTGGGTGAACTTGCCGTACAGCTCAGGATAAAGCTCCGGCTGCAGGATGTGCTCCAGCACCGACAGCTTGGACTCCTCCTTGGTTTTGAAAGACCCCGGATCCTCGAGCACTTCCCCATCGCGGTTGCCCAGAATATTGGTGGAGAACCATCCGTTCAGCCCGATCATGCGTGCCTTGAATCCCGGAGCCAGAATGGTCTTGATCAGCGTCTGTCCCGTCTTGTAGTCCTTGCCGCAGATGGGCGCCGAATTCTTCCGCGAAAGCTCCTGCATCACTGGCAGATCGACGGTCAGGTTCGGAGCTCCGTTAGCGAACGGCACGCCTTCCATTAGCGAGGCGTAGGCATAAATCATCGAAGGCGCGATGTTGTCATCATTCTGGGTTAGTGCCTTCTCGAAGGCCTTTACCGACTGGTGGGCGGCGCTGGGCTCGATAAACGTTTCGGTCGAGCCGCACCAGATAGTAACGAGACGGGATGCGCCGGAAGTCTTCTTGAAGTCGCGCATGTCGGCCCGTACCTGTTCCGCCAGGTCCATCTTGTTCTTGCCCTTTCTTACGTTCGGGCCGTCGAGCTTCTTCACGTAGTTGTGATCAAACACCGCCTTGCGCGGCGTGATGGAGGTGAGAAACGGCTTGATCTGTTCCAGCAGATCGCGCTCCAGTACGCCCGCCTTCGTCGCTGCCGCATACATGTTGTCTTCGAAAATGTCCCAGCCTGTAAATACCAAGTCATCCAGCGAGGCCAGAGGAACGAATTCCTTGATCTTCGGTGATAGCGCATCGGTGCGCTTGCCCAGCCGGATCGTTCCCATCTGGGTCAGCGATCCAATCGGCTTGGCGATGCCCTTGCGTACCGCTTCGACGCCAGCCACAAACGTCGTGGCCACGGCTCCCATGCCGGGGATCATGATTCCCAGCTTGCCCTTAGGTGTCTGGATTTCGCTGCTGGACTGCTTCGACTCCGTCTTCGTTCTTGCGTTCTTCGGCCGCGTCGGCATGTTTAAGCTGCTTCCTTATAGGTTCCGTTGGGAATGTAAGGCGAACTGCTTATGTTCTCGTATTGAGTCAGCATTTGCAACCGCACGAACAGTGAACGGCTGCGGAAGGCAGGCGAATGGCAAGTTTTGTAATGTAGCGCCGGCCGCCGGCCGGCCCGATGGTGGCTGGAGCCCCCGCAGGCGATGCCGGCGCTACTTTCCCTACTTCTCCAAATCCAACGTCTTCACCGGCAAATCCCAATGCGAATCCAGAATCTCAAACCGCCGCTGCTCCTCGCGCTCGTACGCGGCCTGATCGGGCCAAAGCTGCTTCTTCAACGCATCTTCCTCGAACGGTTCATTGGCCACGGTCGCATTCTTGAACACGATGGTCACGCGATAATCCCAGCGCCCGTCTTCGGTGGTGTGATAGCGCGGCACATCCATCCAAACCTTGAGCATGCGCCCCATCTCGACTTCTTTCTTGAGCAGTGGATAGTGGTTTTTCTTGAACAACTTCAGGAACTCGTCGGCATGTCCCCATTTGGTCTTGTAGTAGTACTCGATCACATAAGGCTGCCCCGGCCCGGTGGTAGGGGTCTGCGCCACGCTGCCGGTAACGGCGATCATCGACAACACGAGTACAAGCAGAAAGCGTTTCACGGTTGATCTCCTCTGGCGAAGATATTGCAGATTTAAGATTGCAGATTTCAGATTGAAAACCAGAAAACCGGGAAGGCGATGGACACCGTAAAAATCTGCAATCTGAAATCAAAAATCTGAAATGCGTTGGTGAGCTTACTCTGTCCGCAGCCGATTCTGCCAGTGCGACCACACGAACCAGATAATCCCAGCTGCCAGCACAACTCCAATGACCAGATCGAACTGATGAAAATATTTCCCCAGTTCGCGCCAGTTTTCGCCCAGCTTCATGCCCAGCCAGGCCAGCCCGAAGCACCAGGGCCACGATCCCAGAAAAGTATAGATGTGGAAGCGCCCGCGCGGCATCCGCGCAATCCCGGCCGGTAGCGCGATGAAGGTGCGGATCACCGGCAACAACCGTGCGATCAGTACCGCCAGGTATCCCCAACGAAGAAAGAAGCGGTCGGCCCAGTCCAGTTCGCGCTTGCCCATCAGAATCCAGCGGCCGTATTTTTCGACCAGAGGCCGCCCACCGTAGCAGCCAATTTCGTAGGCTACGAGCGATCCCAGATTGCATCCGAGGGCCCCCGCCGTGGCCACCCAAACCAATTTCATCGAGCCTTCGAACACCAGGTACCCCGCAAACGGCATGATCAATTCCGAAGGCAGCGGGATGCACGCCGACTCGATCGCCATGAGCAATGCGATTCCGCTGTAGCCGGTGGCGGCCACAACCGACTTGATGAATACAAACAGAATGGCAAGAATCTTTTCGGTCATGCAGGGATCATTCTAAACAGGGAAAGCGGAAAACCGGGAAAGCTGTGCAGGAAAACTTTACAGACCAATCAGCGCAAGGCTTAAAAAGCGCCTTCCTGGGTAAATGTGTATCCGGGCAGCGAGGCGCCGCTGGCACCTTTGGAAACTTTCACCTTCACGGTAGGCACGTCGGGCGCAGACAACCCCGCCGGCCGCAGCACTGCGAACTGGGTGAAAACCTCGTTGTACATCTTCGTGACAAGATAGTCCTGGCCATCAGTATCGTTCCGCCAGACCTGCCCGAGTTGAATGGACTTCACCGCCACGTAAAACTCCTGATTCGTTAGAGGATGGTTTCAGACTATCGGGACACCCCCGGTGCGTCAATTGTGCCCATGGTTCCGGGGCATTACGAAAGTCTTCGCGAGACGGGGGGCGGGCACGGACTGTGTGGAGGCATGGACGGTGTGGGGACGGGTCTCCGACCGTCCAGGCCGTCCGAAGGACGGCTAGATTTGTTCTTCTTCAAATTTCCAGTTCCAACCAATTTGCTAAGATTGACCCCGATTCTAAGGAGATTCTCATGCCTCGCGGCACGACCCCGCGCCAACCTGCCAAGACTGGCCGCCAAGAGGGCACCCGCAAAGCCGTAAGCAAGAAACCAGGCGTCCTGCGGACGCCCAGGACGGGCGAGGGCGCCCGTCCCCACACAGTTCGTGGCACCGCCCAGGCTCGAGGCAAAGCCTACAATCCCACCGCTCCCGACCGCGTCGACGAAATTATCAAGCGCCTCGACACCCTCTACGCCGACGTTACCTGCGCCCTGCATCACAAGAGCGCATGGGAACTGCTGGTCGCGACCATCCTCTCCGCTCAATCGACCGATGTCCGGGTCAACATGGTCACGCCCGAGCTTTTCAGGAAATATCCCACGGTCCAAGATTTTGCCGCGCTCACGCCCGAACAGCTTCAACCGGACGTCCGCTCCACCGGATTCTTTCGCAACAAGTCCAAATCCGTGGTCGGCGCTGCAAAAATGATCGTGAACGATTTCGGCGGACAGGTCCCCGATCAGATGGACCAACTTCTCACGATCCCGGGGTAGCCCGCAAGACCGCCAACGTAGTCCTGGGCACCTGGTTCAAGAAAAACGAAGGCGTCGTCGTCGACACCCACGTCCACCGCATCAGCCGCCGCCTCGAACTCACGCGCAACGACGACCCCAAGAAAATCGAGCAAGACTCTGATGAAGATCATTCCCCGCGACCGGTGGACGCTGTTCTCTCATCAGATCATCTGGCACGGCCGCAGACTATGCATCGCCCGTCGCCCCAAATGCTCCGAATGCCCGCTCGAAAACATCTGCCACGCTGCCGATAAAACTTGGAGCACGGTCGAGATCCATAAGAACGCCAAGTAGCTGCTACACTTTTCGCATCCCGTATGCGCACGCTTATTCTGTCAGCTACCGTCATCTTTATGAGCACTCTTGCCTTGACTCAAAACCTGCCCACGCCACAGGCGATCACCGATCCCAAGCTGATCACCAGCAAGCCCAACGCGAACGTCGAACAGAACCAGCAGAGCCTCTCCATCGAACGGCTCTACATGACGCGCTCGGTGGGAGCCACCACATGGTCGCCCGATGGCAAGACCATCGCGTTCGTCTCCAACATCAGCGGCCGCAACAATCTATGGCTGGTGCCCGCCGCAGGCGGATGGCCGACGCAGCTCACAGTCAGCGACCAGCGCCAGACTCAGCCCACGTGGTCGCCCGACGGCAAGTGGATCGCCTACATCTCCGACTACGACGGCGATGAGCAGTGGGACATCTTCTTCGTCTCGCCCAAGACCGGACAAGTCCTCAACATCACCAACACGCGCGAGATTTCGGAAGAGAGTCCGACGTGGTCGCCCAGCGGCCGCTATCTCGCGTACACGGTGAAGCCGAAGACGTCGTCGGTATTCGAAATCGACATCTTCGACACCCTGATGCGCGACACCAAGCACCTGACCACCGGCACGCCCAAGGACAAGATGAACGTCAATCCCATCTGGTCCGCCGACAACAAGTGGATCGCCTACACCCAGCAACAGGCCAAGGGCACGGATTCCAATATCTTTGTTGCCGAGATCGCAACCGGCAAAAGCACGCTGCTTACGCCACACGACGGCGAGGCCATCTACGTCGCCAACCAGTTCTCGCCCGACGGCAAACATCTGCTGATCACGTCAAACGCAGGCAATGGCTACGACAACGTCGGCCTGCTCGATCTCGCGACCAAGAAAATCGACTGGCTCACCCAGGACAAATGGGAAATCGAAGCCGGCAATTTTTCTCCCGACGGCAAATCCGTCACCTGGACCGCCAACGTCGACGGCAACGCCGACATCTACGTTCACGATCTGGCTTCCGGAAAGACGACTGCCCTGCCGCTGCCCAAAGGCGTAAACCATCTGGGCGGCGCGGACTCAGCCTTCACTCGCGACGGATCACGCCTGCTCTATTACCACAACGGACCAACGTCGCCGAACGATGTTTGGATCTATTCCGTCGCTGACGGCAAATCGCAGCAGATCACGAACTCACTGGTCGCAGGCGTGCAATCGGAAGACATGGTCGAGCCTTTCCTGGTGCACTATCCCAGTCGCGATGGCAAGTGGACCATCTCCGCTCTCGTGTATGTGCCCTACAACATGGCGCGCAGCGGACAGAACGCTGCCGTGGTCTACGTGCACGGCGGACCGGCGTCACAAAGCGTAAATTCGTTCAGCCGCATCATTCAGCACATGGTCAACCAGGGCTACATGGTGATCGCTCCCAACTATCGCGGCTCGACGGGATACGGAAAAGAGTTTCTGCACGCCAACCTGTTCGACATGGGCGGAGGCGATCTGCAGGACGTCCTCGCCGCCGCCGACTTCATCAAGCAGACCGGCTATCTCGATCCCAAGAAACTCGTCCTGATGGGCGGAAGCTACGGCGGCTATATGACCATGATGGGCGTCACCAAAGCGCCGGAAGTATGGGCAGCAGGCGTTCCGATCGTGCCCTTCGTTAACTGGTTCACCGAAATTGCCAACGAAGATCCGGTGCTGCAGCAATCGGATCTGGCAACAATGGGCGATCCGGAGAAAAACAAAGATTTGTTCCACGACCGCTCGCCCATTTTCTTCGTCGATCAGATCAAGGCGCCGCTGCTTTTGCTAGCCGGCGGCAATGATCCGCGATGTCCCAAGGAAGAAGCCCAGCAGGTGGTCGATGCCGTGAAGAAACGCGGAGGCGTGGCGGAATACAAAGTTTACGAAAACGAAGGCCACGGCTTCGCCCGCGTGGAAAACCAGATTGATGCTTACAAGCGTGTGTCGGAGTTCCTCAAGGCAAGAGTCCCGCCAGCCAACTGCGGCTGTTCGCTGAACGAGTGAAATGTAGGCGCGAGCGCCCCGCTCGTGCGGCAGTACCACAGACCACGGCGGGGACAGCCGCCTCCGGCTGTCCTGGTCGAGCAAAGCTCGACAGACTTTTACCAACGACAAAAGCGGAGCTCCGCTCCGCCAGAACGGGCGAGGGCGCCCTTCTTTACGTGGTCTTTGGCGGCTACTTCTTCACGAACTTCCCGAAAAAGTCTCCAGCGTTCCAGTGCGGACGCTCCGTCTGCTGCGCCACCTCATAGCCGACAGCCAGATCGACGCGCGTGCATTTGACCGTCGCATTGAAGTCGAAGGGCTGACTCATGTCATCGCTGGGCAGATGGTAACGTTGCGTCTCCCAGTCAAACTGCATCTTCTTGCCATCCAGATTCGGATCGACCGTCTGCAATCCCTCTTCTATGTACAAAGCCGGAACGCCCTGCAGAATGAAGGAATACTGATCGCTACGCACGAAGTAGACCTCTTCGGGCAATGGGTCAGGACTGACAATCAACCCCATGTGCCGAGCCACATCGTCCGCCATCGCGCCGAGGCTGGAGTGCTCGCCTCCGAGCGGCACAATATCTTTGAAATCGTAGAGGAAGGAAACTTCGTCCATGTTGATGTTGGCTACGATCTGCGAAATCGGCACCGTAGGATTGTGCGCGTAGTAATCGGAACCCAGCAGACCTTCTTCTTCTCCAGTGACGGCAAGAAACAGAAGCGAACGTCGCGGAGATGTCTTCAACTCTGAAAACGCCCGTGCCATTTCCAACAAAGCTGCAGTACCGGAAGCATTGTCCGCCGCCCCGTTGTAGATGCTGTCGCCCTTCACCGGATCGCCGATTCCGAGATGATCAAGATGCGCGGTGAAGACCACATACTCGTTCTTGAGCTGAGGATCGGAACCGGGAAGAATCGCGGCGACATTCGGGCTTTCCACTTCAGAGTAACTGCTGACCGCATGAATCGATACGTGTGCGGTCAGCGGGAATGCCTGTGGCTGGCTGTTCTCCGCCGCCTGTAGTGCTTCTTTCCATGGCTTCGGCGCGCCCTCGAAGAGCATCGCAGCCGCGCTGGAACTTATGCGGGCGACGCCCTTGATCTTCGGTTCCGCGTTATTCGGCACACCATTTGCATCCAGCCAGCGGTAAGACGGCCCTCGCGTAAAGCGCACATATTCAGAAAACGGCGTGCGCTGTTCGGTCTTGCCCGCCCAGATGCCGAGAAATCCAATCGCTCCATGCTCCGCGGCCATGTGCAGTTTCTGTTCGGAAGAAGAAAAGTGAGCGCCAGGGGCAGAGGGCAGTTTGGGAGGGGCGCCGTAGATGGCAGCCACGATTTTTCCGCGCACATCGATGCCCGCGTAATCGTCGTAGCCAAACTCCGGAGCGCTCACGCCATAGCCCACGAACACGACCTGGCCCTCGACTCTGGCGTCAGTCGAGAGAGGGTTGCCGGCCATCACGTAGTCTTTCTCGATCGTCAGCGTCCGGCTTGAGCCGTTATTTTTCACAGACACCGAACTTTTGTCCCGCTGCAACTCGATCTTGCGAAAGCGCACGTTCTGGAAGTACGATCCGCTCACTCCAGCCGGCTTCAATCCCATTTCCTCGAATTGCGCCCGGACATACGCGGCTCCCAACTGGTAACCGCGGGTACCGATCCCTCGGCCTTCCAGCAGATCGTCCGACAGAAACGCCATGTGCGCCCGCAATCCGTCAGCGGTAATGTGCTGTAAAAGTTCGTCGGGCGGGAAATCAGAAGAAGTGGATTGTGCAACTGCCAGAGAAACCATCAGAACCACAGCAGCGAGAACCAGAACACCCTTTCGTTGCAAACCTGCCTCCATAAAAATTGCGTTATCAGGTCACAGATCGTGTTTGGCGATGGCCTTGATAAGTCCTGGAATCGTGTATTCCTCGGCCTCGATATCCACCGGCAAGCCAAACTCCCGAAGAGTAGACGAAGTAATCGGCCCAATGGAAGCAAACCGCACCCGATTCTCTTCTCTGCCCATGTGGACGCGGCCGACCCGGCCGCGATTTCGACCCAAAAGCGCCACAAAATTTCGCACGGTCGACGAACTGGTAAACGTAATGACATCGGGACGCCGTTGGGACGACTGCAGCGCCGCCCGCAACCGCTGACGCGACGCCTGCGGGATCACAGTCTCATAAGCCTCCACCACATCCACCCGGGCCCCAAGTCTGCGCAGTTCCCGCGGAATCACATCCCGTGCCACCTTGGCCCGAGCCAGCAAAACTCGCTTCCCTTTTACCTTCCGGCGCAGACTCGCCACCACCGATTCCGCCACATACTCCTTGGGCACGACATTCACTTTCAATCCATGCCGCTCAATGGCCTGCGCCGTCGCCGGCCCAATCGCAGCCACTTTCAAGTGAAGCATTGGTTTCACGCCCTTATGGAGCTTGCGCAACCGCTCCCACAGCGCGTCAACGCCGTTTACGCTGGTCAGGATCAGCCAGTCATACTCGGCGAGATTCTTGAGTGCCAAATCCAGCGCCTTGAAAGACCGCGGTTTGCGGATTTCAATGAACGGAATTTCCAGAACCTCGGCGCCCAGAACGCGCAGTCCAGCAGAAAGCGCGCTCGCCTGATGACGAGCGCGGCCAACCAGCACCCTCACCCCTCGAAGCCGCCCTGTCGCCTTTGATTTGCTGCTTGATCTCATACTTGGGAAATAGTCACTACGCGGGCGAGTCGCCCGCGACCACACACACTAGGGTTGCTGGGGAGCTTCCGCAGTTTGCCCATAGACTTCCCGCAGAATCGCATCGCCCCCACGACGCAATAACACGCCACCCACGATCTCGCCCAAACGCACAGGGTCGTCGCCTTCGCCTGATTCCCGCAACACTTGTGTCCCATCCGGACGCGCCACGACAGCCTCAAGGTGCAGTCGGCCGTTGACCACTTCCGCCAGCGCTCCGATTGGCACCTGGCAGCCTCCGCCCATCTGGTTCAGCAGGGCACGCTCGCATGTGGTCGTGATACGAGCCGCATGGTCGTCCAGAAAAGCTATGTGCTGCCCCACGCCGGCATCGCTCTTGCGGATCTCGATGGCCAGCGCACCCTGTCCGGCCGCCGGACACATTAGCTTCGCCGGCAGTATCTGCCGCATGCTGTCGAGCTTGCCCAGCCGATTCAGCCCGGCAGCGGCCAAAATCACAGCATCGTAGTCGCCGGCTTCGAGTTTTCGCAACCGCGTGTCCACATTGCCGCGCAGCGGATAAATGTCGAGATCCGCACGCAAAGCCTTGAGCTGAGCCTGCCGCCGCAAGCTGCTGGTTCCGACCCTCGCTCCCACAGGCAACTCTTCAATGCTGCTGAATTTCCGCGAGCAGAACACATCTCGCGCATCTTCTCGCGTAGTGATGGCCGCAATCTCAAAATCGGCTGGGATTTCCGTGGGAAGGTCTTTCAGACTGTGCACCGCGAGGTCCACGCGATTGTCGAACAGCGCTTCCTCGATTTCCTTGGTGAACATGCCCTTCGTGCCAACCTGGGCAAGAGCGACATCGGTGATGCGGTCGCCGGTGGTCTTGATGATCGAAATTTCGACTTGATGCCCGCGCGCTTCGAGAAGCGTCTTGATGTGACTGGCCTGCCAGAGCGCAAGCTGCGATCCCCGGGAACCAATTCGTAGCAGCGCCACTAACTTTCCGCTCCGAAATCTCCACTCGATGTCTTCGCCACCTTCGTGTCTTTTTTCTTGTCCTGCAGACCCTGCTTGTCCTGAAGATCAAAAAGGCGACGCACAATGTCGACTACGGTCGTCGCCTCCGGCTCACGCACCGCGGTCTTCAAGGTAGTGATGGGCGTATGCATGATCTTGCTGATAATCCCGCGGGTGAGGGTTTCCACCGCTAATTCCTGCTCGGGAGAGAGCGGCCCCAGCCGTCCCCGGACCCGGTCAATCTCGGCCTGGCGAATTGTTTCCAGATGGTCTTGCAGGGAGACGATAGTGGGCACCACGTCCAGCGTCTGCAGTCGCTGCTGAAAGCGTTCCACCTCGCCGCTGATGATGGCCTCGGCGCGGTCCGCTTCCTTCTGTCGATCTGCAACGTGGGTCGAGACTGCCTGCTGCAGATCGTCAATGTCATAAACAAAGATGCCGTCCAGCTTGTTCATCCCAGGATCGACATCCCGCGGCACCGCAATGTCGATAAAGAACATCGGCCGGTTCTTGCGCCGCGCCAGAAACAATTCTCCATGTTCACGGCGGAAGATGGCATGCGGCGCACCCGTCGAGGTGATGACGATATCGGCGCGATCGCAGGTCTCGTAAAGCTGTTCGAACAGGATGGCTTGACCGTCGAACCGCGCCGCCAACTGCTGGGCGCGATCGAAAGTGCGATTCGACACAAAAATAGATTCCGCCCCGTGGGCAATCAGATGACGCGCCGCCAACTCACTCATCTTGCCCGCGCCAACCAGATACACATGCTTACCCTGCAACGATCCGAATATCTTCTTGGCCAGTTCCACCGCCACCGACGCTACAGACACAGCAGACGAACCCACTGCCGTTTCCGTCCGTACCCGTTTCGCCACGGCGAAGGATCGAGTCAGAAGCAGATCGAGCTGCGAATGCACCGCGCCCACCGCCCGCGCCGTGGCGTACGCCTCCTTCACCTGGCCCAGAATTTGCGGCTCGCCTACCACCATCGAATCCAGACTTGAGGTGACGCGAAACAGGTGACGCACCGCCTCGCTCTCGCGGTATTCGTAAAGGTGAGGTTCGTAGTCGGTAGGATTCAATTGAAAGTAGTCGCGCAGAAATCCGCGCAGGTCAACCGAGCCGTTCTTGGTCTGGGTCAGTACTTCCACCCGGTTGCAGGTGGAAAGGATGATCCCTTCTTCCACTCCCGGATGTCCCGCCAACCGCCTCATTGCATCAGGCAGATGTCCTTCGGGAATGGCCAGCCGCTCCCGCACCTCCACCGGCGCGGTCTTGTGGTTTACCCCGATGAGTTGAAACTTCATGATTGGACGAACCCGTGAATCGTACTGAAGTAGTTCGCCGACCAGGCGATCACCGCCGCCACCACAGCGCCGGTGGCGAGGTATGCAGCCCGCCGCCCGCGCCATCCTGCATTCCAACGGGTGAACACCATCACCATGTAAACCGCCCACATCAGTAACGAGAGAAAAATCTTGGGATCAAGAAAGTCCAACCGCCCGTAGGTGGCCTGCGCCACAATGCTGCCCGCCACCAATCCAAGCGTCATAAAAGGAAAGCCAAGCAGCAACGAGCGATACCCGATCTGATCAATCACTTCGAGGGCCGGCAGGCGCAGCAAGATGGCGGCCGGTTTTTTCGACTTCAGGCTGCGTTCCTGCAGCAGATAAAGCAGGCTGGCGGCAAAGCTCAGGAACAGGGCCGCATAACCGATGAAAATCATTGCAATGTGGACGAAGAGCCAGCCTCGGCGCATACCCGGCGAGACCACCAGAAAGGGTTGTTGCGTTGTCACCGCGACAAACGTCAAGACAAACACCAGCGGAAACACGACGATTCCAGGCGAGGTCGTGCGATACACCAGATACACAATCATGAACGCCGCCATGACAAGCAGAGCCAGCAGCGACTCGGAGTTGTGTACGGAGGTAAGTGTGAGTTGCCCCGAAAGCAGGACTGCTTCCGTCAGAGAAACAAACTGGAACACCATGCCCAGAGTCATGGCCGGCAACGCCACCCGGTTCAACAGCGAACTGGTGCGCGTAAGAGCCAGCAGCGCGTAGAGCAATCCCACGGCGTAAAAACCCAGCGCCACTCGCAGCCACAGTATGGGCATAAACGGATTCGAGACCTGCCACGGTGATTATAGTCTGCACCGGAGCCAGTGCAGAAGCATAAGAAGGGCAACAACCGTACTGGTAGCGCCGGTGTCGCGCCGGCTGTCCGGAGGGCATCTCGCCCTCCGACAGCAAAAGCAGTCCCCGCAGTAATCAGTTACCCCTACTGCACTCCAAGAGTACCCAGCGCCGTTTCCAGACTCTCCCCACTCACCATCAGGCGACGCCCCTGTGCCATCATGTCCTCGACTTCGTCGAAGGCCTCGAACAACTTCATCTTCACGGCGCCGTATTGCTCAGCATCCGTGAGCGCGCGCCCATGCCGCGATGCCCAGCCGCGCAAGGACTCGTCCGGCAAAAAGACGCTCACGGAAAACGTAGTCTTGCGATCCGACGTGACATCAAAAATGTACTCGCTCGCCGGAGCTTCAGGAGCATCCGCCAACGCCATCCGCTTACCGACGAAGTAATACTGATAAACGTATCCCTGGCCGCCGGTGTAAGTCTTCATGCGTCGCAGAGTCATAGAAGCAGTCGTTGGTCGTTGGCTCCTGGTCGTTGGCCGTTAAAACACCCGGCTTGAAGTGTTGGCCAACGACCAAAGACCAACGACCAACAGCCAATCCCTATTTACCATTTGCGGGCGAGACCACACGCCCGTATTCGCTGGCTCGCGCCAGCCGGTCGAACATTCGATAAGCTGCTGTCGAAATATTCCCGATAGCTTCCTCGCCATCGCGCTCCCGGCGCAGGTAGGTCGTCATCACACAGATCACATACGGGCGATTCTCCACAAAGACTACTCCCGAGTCATTACGCACGCCTTCGAGCTCGCCCGGTTTGTTGGCGATCTTCAATCCCTCAGGCAAGTTGCGTGAAAGAAAACCGTGCTTCTGAGTACTGAGCATGGTGAAGAAATCGTCGGTCATCGCCCTGTTGAGAACTTTGCCCCGATAAAGATCTTCCAGCAAGGTCATCATCTCGGCGGGCGTTGAAATGTTCTCCCGGCCTTCACTGGCCGCCTTCAAGTCCATCATCTTGCGACGCAACCGGGTGTGAACCAGGCCGAGCGAATCCATCAGTGCATTCACATTCTCCATCCCGACGCGATCGATCAGGACATTGGTCGCGCTATTGTCACTGACCGCAATCATCATGGTCGCCAAATCGCGCAGCGTGATCCGCGTCACTCCGGGAGTGAGGCCGCCCATGATGGAGCTGTCCGGAACCAGATCGGAAGCCTGCACGGTGTACAAGTCCGTCAGCTTCAACTTGCCGACTTGCACCTGAAGGTACAATTCCGCCAGAACCGCAGTCTTGATCGAACTGGCCTGTGGGAAAACTTCATCGCCGCGCAAAACGAACTTCTTCCCGCTACTCAGGTCAAGGACCGCAACGCCCAGCACGCCATCCAGATTGTGATCGACATCGTTGATGCTGGATTCAAGCTTCTGCCACAGGACTTCCTGCTTGACCCCCGTTTGCCCCGCAGCGATGCCCACCAAGAGAACAATGACAACGAAGCTTCTCAAAAGGTCTTCCTCCCACCGCATACTCTATCCGCTGTCATGCTGAGCGACTGAACCCTCTTTGCTTGCAAAGAGGGCGAAGGAGTCGAAGCACCCCTACCTCGCATCGACACTGCCGGGTATAGAGGCCCTTCGACTCCGAAAGTTCTTCGCTTCGCGAAGAATTTGCTGCGCTCAGGATGACAACTCATCCTTCAATCCGCGCCTCCCGCAACCGCTTCACCGCAGTCTCAGAGGTCACCGGCGAATAATAAACTTCCTTGAAGGTATACGACTTCGCCCGCCCGCCGATTACCGGCAGAATTTCAATATGCCAGTGATAGTCGTCATCGATGGTCTTCCAGTAATCCAGGCTCTTTGAGCGAAACAAAGTGTTCGGAGAAGTGTGCAGCACCAGATGAAACTCCCCAGTGACGGTGCGAATCCGTTGCAGCGTCCGCCGTAACAGCGCGGCCAGATCAAGCATGGTCGCGGGACGGGTAAGCCCGTAGCGCTCGAAAGCAGCTTCATGGCTGCGCGGAAGGATCCATGTTTCATACGGCGCCCGTGGCGCGTACGGACAAAACGCGACAAAGTCGCCACGCACCTCGATGACGCGCTGGCTCTGCTGCAACTCCTGAGAAATAATGTCACAGAATACGCAGCGTTCCTTGGCCTTGAAGTAGTCCCTTCCTGCCCGCAGTTCATAAAGCACCCGCCGCGGCACAAACGTTGTCGCCGTAAGCTGGGAATTGGGATGTTCGAATTCCTGTCCCGCATCCCTTCCATAATTTTTGAAGATGCTGACATACTTAAAACGCGCATCGCGCTTCAAGTCCTGAATACGATGGGCCGCCAACATCAGAAACTGTTCAATCTCGGCATCGCTCGCGTTCCACAGCTGCCGGTCGTGCCGTACATTTTCCACCAGCACTTCGTGCGCGCCGACCGATGACATGCGGTCGTAAAGTCCGTCGCCGCGACGGGTGGGCTCGCCTTCAATCCGGTACAACGGCGCAGGATGCACTACCGCCCTCGCCGACCAGGGCCCGCCATCCACTGCCGGCATATTCGAAACCAGTTGCGCCGCAACCGGAGAGTCCGGACAAAACCGGCAAAATGCCTCCGCCCGCGGCGAATGGTCTGGCACATCGTCGCCCGTAATCACCCACGAGCGAGTAATCGGATCCTTACGCAATTCCATGGCTGTAAGGAAAACATCGGCCCGCCGAACCGTCAACTATGATTTCCTGTTTGCTAGCGGAGTGTGAGGATGACCATTAGCATTAGCGCACGCTCACTGCGCTCATCCGAGGTATAACCAGACCAGCGCCGCGAAGCGGCGCAAGAATACAGCCCAGGGCGCAAGCCCTGGGTTAGCCAGCATCTTTGGTTCAGCCCCGAAGGGGCGAAAGAAACCGCTCCATCGTGATGTCCATCACCCGAAGCTCACCTACTCCTTTGTTATAATCCGCCCACGAACCCCCTTGAAATGACCGAGCCGTCCACGCCGTTGATGCGGCAATATGCCGCCATCAAGAAGGAGCATCCCAGCGCCCTGCTTTTCTTCCGCCTGGGGGACTTCTACGAACTGTTTTTCGACGACGCCGTCCTCGCCGCCAAAGAACTGCAAATCACGCTGACCTCGCGGAACAAAGAAAAAGGTATCGCCATCCCGATGTGCGGTGTCCCTCACCACGCCGCGGAAGGCTACATCTCGAAGCTGATCCGTAAGGGCTTCAAGGTCGCCATCTGCGAACAGGTCGAGGACCCGCGCGTCGCAAAGAAGCTGGTGAGGCGAGAGGTCACTCGCGTCGTCACCCCAGGCACAGCCGCCGATTCTTCGTTGAGCTCCGAAGAAAACAATTTCCTCGCCGCGGTCGCGCAGACCGGAGAACGTGTAGGCTTCGCCGCCCTCGATCTCTCCACTGGTGAATTTCGCGCCACCGAGTTTCAGGGCGAAGACGCCGCAAAAAGAATCCAGGAAGAAATCCAGCAACTACGCCCCAAGGAAGTCCTGTACGCCTCATCCGCCCCGCTATTCGAAGGCTCCAATGTGGCGCGGGCGCCCTCGCCCGCGAAGTTCTCGATCGCCTCGGGCTACGCCGAAACTCCCCTCGACGACTGGATCTTCGCTCCCGACCACTCCATCCCCCTGCTGGAGAATCATTTCGGAGTGTTATCGCTGGAAGGTTTCGGCCTGTCCGGCAAACCCGCAGCCGCAGCTGCGGCCGGTGCCATCCTTTACTACGTCCGTTCGACTCAACGTGGAACTTTAAGTCACGTCGACCGCATCGGATTCTACGAGCATCAAACCTGCCTTGTCCTCGACGCCGTCACCGTGCGCAACCTGGAGCTGATCGAACCGCTCTTTGCCGGAGCCGACGCGGGCGTAACCCTCTTCCGTTCGATCGACGCCACGGTTACGCCGATGGGCAAGCGCCTGCTGCGCTCCTGGCTGCTGCGTCCGTCCATCGACCTCACAGAAATCAACGCTCGTCTCGACGCTGTGCAATCTCAGGTGAAAGAAACCATCGCCCGCGAAGAACTTCGCCGCGCCCTGGATGGAATCCTTGACCTCGAACGTCTCCTGAGCCGGGTCACCCTAGAAACCGCCAATCCGCGCGACGTCCTAGCGCTCGCCGCTTCGCTGGCAAAGCTACCAGCAGTCCGCAAAGCGCTGGAACACGTTGGAGGTACCACAGCAAGTGTGGCCGCGGCCGACTCGGCCGCGCAGACGATGCCAGTCGCCCCAGATGAAGGAAGGCTCCCGAACCGCCTCGCTACCCTGCATTCTGCAGTCGATGAACTCACAGACCTCCGTCAACGCATCGAAAGCACAATCATTCCGGAACCGCCCATCTCATTGAGTGACGGGGGCGTTATTCAACCGGGCGTTGATCCCGAACTCGACCAACTCCGCGACCTGAGCCGAAACAGCAAACAATTTCTGGCACAGATCGAGCAGCGCGAACGCCAGCGCACCGGCATCGCATCACTGAAAGTAAAGTTCAACTCGATCTTTGGCTACTATCTCGAGATCTCCAGGGCCAATTCGCACCTGGCTCCGCCCGACTATGAACGCAAGCAGACACTGGTCAACGCCGAGCGCTTCACCACTCCGGAGCTGAAGGAATACGAATCCAAGATTCTCGACGCTCAGGAAAAGATCGTAGACATTGAACGCCGCCTGTTTGCCGAGTTGCGCTCCGCCATCGCCGGAGAAGCCCGCCGCATTCGCCAAACCGCTCTAGCACTGGCTGAAATCGATGTCCTGGCAGCGCTGGCCCAGATCGCAGCCCTGCGAGATTATTGCCGCCCGAAGTTCGACGATTCTACCGACATCGAAATCGTCGCCGGACGCCACCCGGTCATCGAACAACTGGAACTGGGCAGCGGAGACCGCTTCGTCCCCAACGATCTTTTTCTCAACTCAACGACGAACGCAATCATGGTGCTGACCGGCCCCAACATGGGCGGCAAGTCCACCTATCTCAGGCAAGCGGCGCTCACGGTGATCATGGCGCAGGCTGGATCGTTTGTTCCAGCGCGTGCCGCCCGCCTGGGATTGGTCGATCGCGTGTTCACCCGCATCGGCGCCAGCGACAACCTCGCTCGCGGCCGCTCCACCTTCATGATCGAGATGACGGAAACCGCCGCGATCCTGCACACCGCAACTCCACGGTCGTTAATCCTCTTGGACGAGGTGGGCCGCGGCACTGCCACCTACGACGGTTTGGCCATCGCATGGGCAGCCGTGGAATATATTCATGCTCGCACCCGGGCCAAAACGCTCTTCGCCACCCATTACTTCGAGTTGACCGAACTGGCCGAGCAGCTTTCCGGCGTAAAGAACTATCACGTCACGGTAAAGGAAACCGGCGGCGGAATCGCCTTCCTCCGCAAAGTCGCGCCCGGTGCCGCCGACCGCAGCTACGGCATCGAAGTAGCCAAACTGGCAGGACTTCCCCACGAAGTCATCGTGCGTGCTCGCGAGGTTCTGGCTGAGCACGAAAGCGCCGAACGCCAGCTGATGGGACATCTCTCTCCCGGCTCTCATCCTCCAGCCGCCCAGCTGACCATCTTCACTCCGCTGTCTCAACCCGTTCTGGACAAGCTCCGCGAAATCGACTTGAATTCCATAACTCCCCTCGAGGCCTTGAACCTGTTAGCTCAGTTGAAGAAACAGGTGGAATAGGCGGCCCGGCGGAGGCATCCGCCTGAGAAGTGAGCGAAACCACTTCCTCACTTTGCGAAGTCCGCCAATCGTCGAATAATGATGTCTAATGTCCAAACCCGCCATCTCTTCTGATCTGCATCGCAGCATCGGCCAGCTGATCGTTGTCGGCTTCGACGGCACCGAGATGTCGCCTGGCCTCGCTGCCCTGCTCACCCGTATTCAGCCTGCCGGCGTCATCCTCTTCGCCCGCAACATCACCGGCGGAGAGCAAGCCTACAAGCTGCTCCAGGACTGCCAGGCTTGCGTCTCCACTCCTCTCTTCACTTCCGTGGACATGGAAGGCGGCATGGTCGACCGCTTCCGCAACCTGTTCGGCCGAACTCCCGCCGCCGCCGATGTCTTCGCCACCGGCGACCGCAAACTCTTCCGCAAGCATGGCAAAGTGATTGGCGACATCTGCCGGACCTTGGGTTTCAACACCGACTTCGCGCCGGTCGTCGACCTCGCCCTCGAAGCCTCGAAGAAAGTGATGGCTTCGCGAGCCGTCTCGGCTGATCCGAAAGAGGCCGTCACCTATGCCCGCGAATTTCTCCAGGGACTGCGCGCCGCGAACGTAATCGGCGCCGCCAAACACTTCCCCGGCCTTGGCGAAGCGAATCTCGATACTCACAAAGATCTCCCCTCGATCAATAAGCCTTGGAAGAATCTGTGGGCGGAAGACATCTATCCCTTTAGAGCTTTGCACCGTGAACTTCCCATGATCCTGGTGGGACACGCCAACTATCCTGCTGTCACCCGTGACCAGACCCCGGCATCGCTGTCGAAGAAGTGGATCACCGAAATTCTGCGCAAGAAGATCGGCTATCGCGGCCTGGTTGTTTCGGACGATCTGGAAATGGGAGGAGTACTGAAAGCTGGCCCTATCGAACAAGCTGCCATTGGACACATTCGCGCGGGTGGCGACCTCTGCCTGCTCTGCCATATCGAGGAGTACGTCACGCGCTCTTACGAAACGATGATTGAGGAAGCGGAAAACAACCGCCAATTTGCCGAACGAGTCTTGAACTCCGCCGCCCGGGTGTTGGCCTTCAAGAAAAAATCATCCGCCCTGAAGCGCAGGCCGCCAGCGCCGACTCCGGAAAAGCTCGAAAAACTTTCCCGTCAGGTATGGGAACTCAGTGAGCAGGTCGGATTGATGAAGTTGGGAGCGTCCGCCTCATGATCGTAGCCGGCATCATGAGTGGCACCTCCGCAGACGGCATCAACGTAGCGTTGGTTCGAATCGAGTCACCCCAGGCCATGTGGTCGCGGGCGACTCGCCCGCGTGCGACCGACTCATCGAACCTGAAGTTTAAATTCCTGGCCCAAGCCGAATATCCGTACCCAAAGCCAGTCCGCCAAGCTGTCCTGCAAGCCATGAACGCGAAACAGGCCTCGGTGGCTGATCTGGCCCGCCTCAACTTTCTGCTCGCCGAGCTCTACGCCGATGCCGTGGTAGCCACCCAGCGCCGCTTCCGCCTGAAAGCAGAATTAATCGGATGTCACGGCCAGACGCTCTACCACCAGGGCGAGCCCGCAAAATTTCTGGGACGCAACCTCACCGTCACTTGGCAGACCGGAGAAGGCGCGGTAGTCGCCGCCAGAGCCGGCGTCCCCGTCGTTTCGGATTTCCGCCCGGCTGATATGGCCGCCGGAGGTAAAGGCGCACCCCTTGTTCCCTTCCTCGATTACCTGCTCTATCGCGATCCGAAGATCGGACGCGCCGTGCAAAACATCGGCGGCATCGCAAACCTGACAGCGATTCCGGCGGGCGCGTCCCCACGACAAGTCACGGCCTTCGACACTGGCCCCGGCAACATGGTCATCGATGCCGTGACCGACCGTCTCTTCGGCCAACCCTACGATCGCAATGGGCGCATCGCAGCTACAGGCACAGTACTCGATCACGTGATCAGCAATGTCCTGCGCGAGCCGTTCTTCGGGCGCAAGCCTCCCAAAACCGCCGGCCGCGAAGAATTCGGACGCGAGTTCGCCCAGCACTTCATCAAAAGCTGCGGACGAGCAAACAAAGCCGATGTCGTCACGACCGCGACGGCCCTGACCGCCCGCTCGATCGCCGATGCACTAAGCCGCTTCGTATTATCACGCCGGGGAAAGTTCCGAGAATTCGTAGTGTCAGGCGGCGGCGCCAACAATCCAACCCTGTTAGCCATGCTGGCCAACGAACTTCGCCCCCTGCACCTGACAATTCGCGCCTCCGACGAATTCGGACTTCCCTCAGAAGCGAAAGAAGCCGCAGCCTTCGCCCTCATGGCTTACGAGACCTGGAACCATCGCCCATCAAACATTCCCTCCGCGACAGGAGCGAAGCTCCCAGCAATCCTGGGAAAGATCTCGTATGCGTAAGGCACAAATAAACCTGTCATCCCGAGCGAAGGTGCAGGCGCGCTCGCGCGCCGAAACAAGTCGAGGAACCTTGTGTTTGTTTTTGACTTCCGCCAGAGCGCTAAAGTTTCTACCTCTCGCACTTCTCCTGGCCGCAACCCTCGCCTGCTCCAGCAAGCCCGATCCCAAAACGCTCGTCATGATCATCGAGAGCAGCCCCACGAACCTCGATCCGCGCGTCGGCCTCGACGCCCAATCCGAGCGCATCGACGATCTCATCTTCGACGACCTGCTCACCCGCGACGCACACCTCAACGTCGCCCCCGGCCTGGCCGAACGCTGGGAAATTCCCGACCCTCGCACATACATCTTCCACCTGCATCACGACGTCGAGTTCCACGACGGGCGCCCGCTGACCGCCCGAGACGTGAAGTGGACTTTCGATTCGCTTCTGCAAGGCAAAATCCGCAGCACCAAGTCAGCTGTCTACCGGCTCGTCAATAACATCGAAGCAGCGGATGACTACACCGTCGTTTTCCACCTCAAAGAGCCGTTCACCACGCTGCTCTGGAATCTTTCTGACGGCGCAATAGGCATCGTGCCCTACGGCAGCGGTGACGAGATGAGCCGCCACCCCATCGGCTCCGGTCCGTTCCGCTTCATCAGCGCGGAGCCGGACAAAGATGTCATCCTCGCGCGCAACGATCAATACTGGGGCGAAAAGGCGCGTCTCCCGAATATCCGCCTTATCGTCGTCCCAGACACAACCACCCGCGCTCTGGAGCTACGCAAGGGCAGCGCCGATATTGCGATCAATGCTCTGACCTCCGACATGGTGTTGACGCTTGAGCGTGATCCCAATCTTGCGGTCTTGCGCGCTCCCGGCACAGTGTTGGCCTACATGGCGTTCAACACGCGAGATCCGATTCTCAAAGACGAACGCGTGCGGCAAGCTCTCGCATACGCTATCGATCGCCGCCCTTTCATCGAATATCTGCAACGCGGGTTCGCTCGTCCCGCCACCAGCCTGCTGCCCCCGGAGAGCTGGGCCTACAACGGCGACGTTCCGTCCTACGACCACGACCCCGCCCGC
Source organism: Terriglobia bacterium (assembly GCA_963741105.1). GTDB lineage: Bacteria > Acidobacteriota > Terriglobia > Terriglobales > Acidobacteriaceae > JAIQFF01. The sequence continues at coordinate 17,360 of CAVUGT010000019.1, read as the reverse complement.
GCCCGCCAGTTGCTCGAGCAGGCGGGATACCCCGAGGTGAATGGCGTTCGCTTTCACCTCACCATGAAGTCATCCACGGAAGAGAGCACGCGCCTGATGGCGGCGGTCCTGCAACAGCAATTACGCCAGGTAGGAATCGCGCTCGATATCCGGACCTTCGAATTCGCCACTTTCTTCTCTGACGTAACTCACGGCCTCTTCCAGCTCTATTCTCTGCGCTGGATCGGCGGCAACGAAGACCCCGACATCTTCGAGTACGTCTTCCACTCATCCAAGTTCCCTCCCAACGGCGCCAATCGCGGATACTTCTCCGATCCCCGCATCGACGCGCTGATCGACCAGGCCCGCCAGGAACTCGACCAGAACACCCGCAAACAGCTCTACGCCGAAATCCAGCGCACCCTCGCCGACGAACTGCCCTACATCAATCTCTGGTATTTCGACAACATTCTGGTGCATTCCAAACGAGTCAAGAACCTGACGCTGAATCCATCCGGCAATTACGACTTTCTGAAAACGGCAGAACTGGTCGATAGTCATTAGTCGCTGGTCGTTGGGCAACGACCAAGGGCCAACGACCAACGACGATTTTTCGCGTGTTACCATCGACAATACTTCCCCATCATGCACATTCTTTTTATAGGCGACATTTTCGGACGTCCCGGACGCAACATCGTCAAAGACCGCTTGCCCGGCCTCGTAAAAGACCGCGCTATCGATCTCGTCATCGCTAACGGAGAGAACTCGGCCGGTGGCTTCGGCATCACCGGCGCGCTCGCCGAAGACCTCTTCGATCTTGGTGTTGACGTCATCACCACCGGTAATCACATCTGGGACAAGCGCGAGATCATCGAATACTTTCAGACTGCCGACAATAACCCGCACAGCCCCGCCCGCCGTTTGCTCCGCCCGGCGAACTATGCGCCTGATTTGCCCGGCTGGGGACTATATGAAGGAAAGAAGAATGGTGTCCCCTACGCAGTGATCAATCTGCAAGGGCGCGTCTTCATGGCGTCGAACGACGACCCGTTCCGTGTAGCCGATCAGTTGCTGAAAGAGATCAAGGCCAAGGTAATTTTCGTCGACCTGCACGCCGAAACCACTTCAGAAAAACTGGCCATGGGCTGGTATCTGGACGGAAGGGTCACGGCGCTGGTAGGCACGCACACCCACATTCCAACCGCTGATGAGCGCGTCATGCCCGGCGGCACCGCCTACATCACCGACGTGGGTATGACCGGTCCCTACGACAGCGTCATCGGCGTGCAAAAAGAAATGATCATCGCTCGCTTCCTGAACAACATGCCGGCCCGCTTTGAGGCTGCGACGGGAGACGTCCGCCTCTGCGCAGTGGTGGTCGATTGCGACGAAGCAACCGGCCGCGCCAGAAAAATCGAACGCCTGATGCTCACCTAAACTTCTTGTCATCCTGAGCCGAAGCAGATCCATTCGCTTGCGAATGGATCTGCGAAGTCGAAGACCCCCTATAAGCTCTTCGAACGCCTTTGCCCGCTCAACAACTTCTCCAACTCTTCCCGATTCCCCGCCGGCAAATTCCGCAACGCCGCCCTCGCAAGCGCCACATAAACTTCTCCCGCCTTCTGAATCTTCTTCAACTCACGAAGATGCCCCCGCACCACCTCAGCATCCCCGCGCACAATCGGACCACTGAAAGCCCCCTCCGGTCCCAGCTTCGCGTAATTCGCCAGCGTCTGCCGCACAATCGGCAGCATCTTCCGGCGAGCCGCTGCATTGGAAAGCCCGGCAGCTCGTGCCACCTGCTCTCCCGTCGCCAGCAACGAAACCAAAAGAGGCGCGAGAAACGCTCCCCAAGCGTGGTAAGCCAGCTTCTTATTCTTGGAAATCGAGAACGCCTCGCCTCCGAGGTCTCGTACGATCCGGCCCGCGACTCGCAAGGCCTCTGCATCGCCTTCGAACGCGAAAGGCACTCCCCTAAGCGAAGGAACCGCTCGGCTCACAAACGTCATAAGAGGATGTACCGACGCCACAGCTGCACCGCGCCGTCGCAACCCGCGCAGTTCGTCGCTCCCCAGCGCACCGCTGGAGTGCAACGCAATCTTGCCCTTCCAGTTCACTCTTCCTGAAAGCTGCCTCGCCGCAGCCGCAATCTCTCGATCAGGTACGCAGAACCAGATCACATCAGCACCAAGACGCGCACCTGCCTGCTCTCCACGTTGCACGCACCTGCCGCGCAAGTGCCCGCGCCTTCCGCCGAGACGTGGCGACTGACTCCTGAGACGATTTCACTGACGCGATATCCCGCCCTCTCGAGTTCCACCGCCAGCGCGCTACCGAATCTCCCAGGCCCCACAATCGCAATGCTTGGTTTGCGTACCATCGCCGCAGCATAGCATCTCCCTCACCGCAAAATGTGTGGCCGTGGGCGACTCGCCCGCGCACCGTTTATAGTATTTCCATGCCGAAAGCCCGTAAGAAAGCCGCAACCGCCCGCGTTCTTTCCTCCCGCGAGGTCTACAACGGACCCGCATTCCGAGTCACCGCCGACGAGGTTCTTGAACCCAGCGGCGTGCGCACTCGCCGCGACATCGTGCGCCATTCCGGATCAGTCGTGATCCTCGCCGTCGAGGAAAGTGGCACCGAGCCTCGCATCCTCCTCGAACGTCAGTACCGCCACGCTGCCCGCCAGCTTCTTTGGGAACTTCCCGCCGGACGCATCGACGAAGGTGAGAACGATTTGGTCGCCGCCAAGCGCGAACTTCTGGAAGAAACCGGCTACACGGCCTCGAAGTGGAAATGCATTCTGCGCTTCTACGCCAGCCCCGGCTTTCTGGCCGAGGCCATGAATCTGTACTACGCGCGCGGCCTGCGCCCCGGCCAAGCCCAGCCCGAGGACGATGAAGTCATCCACGTTCGTTTCGTTCCACTGTCCGCCGCCGTTCGCATGGTGATGCGCGGCACCATTAAGGACGCCAAAACCATCTCCGGAATTCTCTGGCTGAGCCAGTCCCGGACCGATTCGAAGCCGCGCAAGTAGGGGCCTTCCTATTTCACAATTGCTTGACACCACTCCGTCATAGCAGCACAATTGCCTCAAATGCTGGGTACGACCTCACCTGTAAGAGAACGTGCCCGAGGGGGCGTAAGTGGAACGTTTGAAAGGTACGGTGAAGTGGTTCAATAACGCAAAAGGTTACGGCTTCATAGGACGCGACGATGGCAGCCCTGATGTCTTCGTCCATTACAGCGCGATCACTTCTGAAGGCTACAAAAGTCTTCAGGAAGGCGATCAGGTGGAGTTTGAGGTAGCCCAGGGTGCAAAAGGGCCGCAAGCCGCAAACGTCACCAAAGCTTCGTAAACTCAGACTGCAACCAGACGCTCCCGGATTACTACCGTTGTCCGTGTGCGTTTTGTAGCGCCGGCGTCCCGCCGGCTGTCGCGAGGGCATCCTGCCCTCGCCTGCGCCACGGTATTTCTGCGTGATCCCTGAGTGGCCGCCAGGGATCCGGCTCGCAGTGGCACAACCCCGGCCATGGCTGCGGCCCCTCCGCGCTACATGCTTCGCAAGCTCAGCATGACGCCAACCGCGGCCCCTCCTTCCCCTCCAGCCTCAACTTGTTTAATCTTTACCGCAATGGACAACAAAGCCATCGCGGGCATCCTCTACGAAACCGCCGACCTGCTCGAAATCGACGGCGGAGATTCCTTCCGCATCCGTTCCTATCGCAACGCCGCCGAAGCCATCGAAGCCCAGACCCAGCAGATCGCAGACATTATCGACGAACCCAAGAAAGTCCTCGCCATCGCGGGCATCGGCAAGGGCATGCTGCTCAACCTGCAGGAAATGTTCAAAGAGGGCAAGCTCTCATTGCATGCCGAACTGCTCAAGAAATATCACCCTTCCATGCTCGACTTGCTCAAAATCCAGGGACTGGGACCAAAGACCATCGCCCTCATCTGGAGCGCCTACCACGTAAGTGATCTCGACGGAGTGGCCAAGCTTGCGAAGGAAGGAAAGATTCGCGAACTTCCTCGCATGGGTGAAAAGCAGGAGCAGAAATTGCTCAAGGCCATCGAGGACTATCGACGCATCGCCGGACGCTTCCTGCTCGATGTCGCCGAGCGCGAAGCCCAGAAGATCATCGAACATCTCCACGATTTTCCCGGCGTGGAGAAAATCACGCCCGCCGGCTCGCTGCGTCGTGGACGCGAAACTGTCGGCGATCTCGACATGCTGGTCACCGGCAAAGCTTGCTGCGACCCTTCCACTCTCGAAAAGCTGATCGAGCACGTCATCAAACTTCCCGGTCTCATGGAAATCATCGCCCGCGGCGAAAACAAAGTCAGCTTCCGTCTGCGCAGCGGCATGCAGGTCGACGTCCGGCTTCTTCCTCCAGATTCATTCGGCGCCGCCATGCAATATTTCACCGGCTCCAAGGCCCACAACGTAGCTCTGCGCCAGCGAGCCCTCAAAATGGGATACACCCTCAGCGAATACAGCCTGGCCGAACTGGACACCGAAAAGCCGGTTGCGGGAAGAACCGAAGAAGAAATCTACGCCAAGCTGAAACTCGATTACATCCCGCCCGAGTTGCGCGAAAACCTGGGAGAAATCGATGCCGCCGCGACCCACACCCTTCCCCAGTCTGATCACCCAGGCCGACATACAGGGCGACGTCCACATGCACACCGTCGAAACTGACGGACGCAACAGCATCGTAGAAATGGCCGCAGCCGCGAAAGAACACGGCTACAAATACATGGCCATCACCGATCACTCGAAGAACCTGGCATTCGCCAACGGCCTCGACGACAAACGCGCCGTCGAACACATCAAGCGCATTCGCGCCGTCAGTGACCAGCTTGGTGATATCAGAATTTTCGCGGGCATCGAAGTAGACATCCTGGCTGACGGCACTCTCGACCTCTCAGACGCCGTACTAGAACAGATGGATATCGTCATCGCCAGCGTGCACTCCCACTTCAACCAGAGTCCTTCCGAGATGACCGACCGTCTACTGAAAGCCGTCCAGAATCCCAACACGTCGCTTCTCGGACATCCCACCGGCCGCCTGCTGCTCCGCCGCGAAGCCTACGCCTTCGACATCGACGCGGTTCTCAAATCAGCGGCAAAGAAAAAAGTTGCCGTGGAACTGAACGCCTATCCCGATCGCCTCGACCTTGGCGACCGTAATCTACGCCTCGCCAAGGAGCACGGCGTGAAAATCGTGATTAACACCGATTCACATCACACTTCACACCTCGACAAAATTCGTTTCGGAATTCTGCAGGCCCGGCGCGCCTGGCTCACGAAAGAAGACGTGCTAAATACGCTTCCCTTGTCGAAATTTTCCGCCGCAATGAAACATGGATGGTAAAGTACTTCGGTCGAGAATGGATTCGTAAAGGAAACCGGAGCGACCTTGACTTTAAAACTTTCTATCTGCTTGTGTCTCCTGATTGTTGCCACCTTCATGTACCGTGAAACCATGTGGGGTGACACGAAGACCTCGCCGACCGAAGGCCGAGTGCTGGCAAATCCCGCAGAAGTGAAATGGGATAACTCTAAGAATGGATCCGAGAGCACAACTCTGCGTGAAGATCCGAAGACCGGTTCAGTTGAGCTACTCGCCCGCTATCCCGCCGGCCACGTATTTCCTCCTCACTGGCACAGTGCGAACGAACGTATCGTCCTCATCGAAGGCCGCATCGCGATCGAAGATAGCGCGGAAAAGCATTTCATTGAACCGGGCGGCTATGCTTATTTGCCCGCGCGACAGGTGCAGAAACTGACTTGCGTCTCCAGCACTCGTTGCTCCTTCTACGTCTTCTGGGACGCCGCTCCGGACTCCCATCCCGCAGCTCAATAAGTTGCCCCTGAAGAAATTCGCATCTCTTCGAGAGTGCATGCATCTATTCGCCTATGGAATTCCGACAATTAGGCCGCTCTGGCCTGAAAGTACCTGCACTCAGTTTTGGCACCGGCACCTTCGGCGGCGGCACCGAATTCTTCCGCGCCTGGGGTTCGAGCGACGTGGCCGAGGCCACTCGGCTGGTTGATGTCTGCATGGAAGCCGGCGTCAACCTGTTCGACACCGCCGACGTCTACTCCAACGGCCTCTCCGAAGAAATCCTCGGTCAGGCCATCAAGGGACGCCGTCAGGATGTCCTGATCTCGACCAAGACCACATTCCGCCTGGGCAAAGGCCCGAACGATGTGGGATCGTCGCGCCATCACATAATTCAGGCCTGCGAAGCCAGCCTGCGCCGCCTTGGCACCGACTACATCGACATCTACCATCTCCACGGATTCGACGCGCTCACTCCGGTCGAAGAAGCTCTCAGCAGCCTCAATCAACTGGTCGAGAGCGGCAAAGTTCGTTACATCGCCTGCTCCAATTTTTCCGGCTGGCACCTGATGAAGTCTCTTGCCGTCTCCGATCGCTATGGCTGGCCCCGCTATGTCGGACACCAAGTCTACTATTCGCTCATCGGAAGAGAGTACGAGTGGGAGCTCATGCCGCTCGGTCTCGATCAAGGAGTGGGCGCCCTGGTCTGGAGCCCGCTGGGATGGGGACGTCTGACGGGAAAGATTCGTCGCGGCCAACCGATACCCGCAGGCAGCCGGCTTCACCAAACTGCCGACTATGGACCGCAGGTATCCGACGATTATCTATACAAAGTTGTCGATGCCCTCGATCACGTGGCCAAGGAAACTGAAAAGAGCGTCACCCAGGTTGCGCTGAACTGGCTGCTGCAGCGTCCGACTGTCTCGACCATCATCTTCGGCGCCCGCAATGAGGAACAGCTACGCCAGAACCTGGCCGCCGCAGGATGGTCGCTATCACCAGCCCAGATCGCCGTACTGGACAAAGCCAGCGAGCAGACGCCAATCTATCCGTACTGGCACCAGCAGCAGTTCACCGAACGCAACCCGTTGCCGATACCGCGGGAGAAGTAGCACAAAACAGCCACGGATTTTCACGGATTCACACGGATCAACCATTGATTTCTTTGAGATCTGATCCGTGAAGATCCGTGCAAATCCGTGGCCGCCTTACTTCACGCTCTTATAAACTTCGCCACCCTTCATCACGAAGACAACTTTCTCCATGACCGTGATGTCCGCCAGCGGATCGCCGTCGACTGCGACGATATCCGCAAACTTTCCAGGCTCCAGCGTCCCAATTTCGTCCGATTTTCCGAGCAATTCTGCCCCATTTAAAGTCGCCGCTCGCAGAGCATCAAGAGGCGTCATGCCACCATTCACCAGCGCGCCAAACTCTTTCGAGACGAAATCCACGTCGTCGTCCACTCCGTAAGCAATTTTCAGATGATGCGCCAGCGCACGCTTGAAAGCTGGTCCCTGTTCCTTCACGATGGCCACGCCCTTGGCGAAGCTCACCGGATCGCGACCCTGCGAAGTCCCGGTTTGTAGATCGTGCTGAAAACAGAAAAGCGTTGGGACCAGCCAGGTGCCACGCTGTTCCATCAGCTTTGCACCTTCTTCATCCATCACGGTGCCGTGCTCGATCGAGTCCACGCCCGCCCGCACCGCGGCCTTGATCCCGTCAGCCCCTTCCGCATGGGCCATCACTTTCTTCCCCGCCCGATGCGCCAGCTCTACCGCCTTGGCCATCTGTTCTTCGCTCAGTTCCTCAACCCGGTAGTCGCTGATCGGATCCATCACGCCGCCCGTCGCCATCAGCTTGATCCAGTCCGCGCCGTACTTGATATCGCGCCGCACCGCGCGGCTTACATCGTCCACCGTATCGGCAATATTCGGACGCCTCGGCAGAGCCTGGTCCGGCGCCAGAACATCTGCATCTCCATGCCCGCCGTTCACCGAAACAAAATTCCCCGCCGAGACCATCCGTGGCCCCCGGATCAGCCCTTTATTGATGCTGTCGCGCAGCGCCAACTGCCCGTATCCCAAATCGTCTTCCCCAGCATCCCGCAACGCCGTGAAGCCATGGTCGAGCCATGTCTGCAGGTTGTGCACGCCCCACAACGCTTTTTGCGCGGACGACATCCGCAAACCAGAAGCCGAAGCTTGGTCTTTCGGATTCCCCAGCACATGCGCGTGCGAATCGATCAACCCGGGGACCACGGTGTATTTGGAAAGATCGATGGTTGGAATATCGGCCGGCGCAGACTCCGCAATCCGCACGATCCTGTCCTTCGCCAGCAGGATGAATGCGTTCGTCGTAACCCGACCGGTTCGGACGTCGATCAGCTTTCCGGCGCGAATCGCTGACGTTGGCGCGGCCGGCTGCTGGGCAGCCGCGCTCGACAATATAAGACCAAGCCCAATTCCCACGCATGCGACGAAACTCATAATCTTTCCTGAACTCATCTGTACCCCCAGTCGAAAAGAACGATCAGCATACGAGTCCCAGTCATCGCGAGCAACTCTTCTAATGATTGGGGAGTTGGTCAGTTTGAATGCGCACGGCAGCCAGTCGGGCGGAGCGGTTAAAGGGTGGAGCAGGCCTTCAGGCCTGCAGAGAGCTTGCTGTCATGCGCCGGGCTTTAGCCCCAGAGGTACCTCAGCGGCTGAAGCCGCACTTGGGAGGCGGCCTTCCATGCAGCGCTAAAGCGCTGCTCCACCCAAAATCAAGAGCCGCTCAAGCGCAAGTTCCGATGGGCGGGTTGGCCCCATCACGAAACCCAAAAAGCGCCTCGATCCAAGCGCGAGAAAATTCCAAGCTGACCCACTACCAATGATTGGGGACACCGCCTCCACGTCCTCAGTGTCCTCTGCGGTTGATTGGGTTCGCAAAGTTGGCCCAACCGTAGATGCAAGCGTCCGCCCCGGAAGCGTATAGAATGGCCGAGCACGAGGCCCACCATGCCTGAAGAGATTCCTTCACAGCCGTCTTCCGCCCCCGACCCGGAGCCCACCTCAGATGTCCGCGCTCCCATTCAGGATCTGGGTCCAGGTCCGGGAATCAATATCGGCGAGGAATTTGGCACCGCAAAACGCAATCTTCCCCCCGCAAAGATCGTCGCCATCGTTCTGGGAGTTGTCGCCGTCCTTCTCGGCATCTTCGCGTTCGTGACCAGAGCCAAGCCGCAGGGTGTAGGTTCAATCGACAACATTGCGGCCGTAGAGATTCCTGACCAGCACGCAGTGATGGTCGCGGTAAACATCACCATCCACAATTCAGGAGAGAAGCCGCTGTGGGTCCACGACATCAAAGCCAAGATCGCCACCGACGCCGGCGAGTTAACGGACGAAGCTGCTTCCGCAATCGACTTCGACCGCTACTTTCAGGCTTTCCCGGCACTGAAGGAACACGCAATCGCGGCAATTCCACCCGAGACGAAGATCCCCATTGGAGGCCAAGCCCAGGGCACGATCGTGGTGAGTTTTCCCGTGACCAAAGACGATTTCGACAAGCGCAAGTCTCTGAGCGTAGCGATCCAGCCCTACGATCAGCCCTTGCCGGTGGTACTGACCAAGTAAGACGAAAATCGCCACGGATTTTCGCGGATTTCGACGGATCGAATTCTTGGAAAAATAAGATTTAGCAGATCCGTGTTGATCTGTGAAAATCCGTGGCTGGTTCTTATTCTTGCTTCTTGATGAACCGGCGGCGAGCCAGGTGAGTCGATGCGGTGGGCTTAATATCATCGTACTTCATCAGGCTGATTGAACCATCGACTTCCAGTACCGCCAGAGCCACGTCGCTCAATCCCACGATCCCATGCTCTCGCATCGCCTGGTGCAGTTCATCCAGACTGACATGTTCTCGGGCCATGTGCGCAGCAATGATCTGCCCATCGTGAACCAGCAAACTAGGCTGCCCCTGCACCAGTTTGCGGAAACGACGGTTCCCACCGGAAAGTTCCGCAATCAGGTAGTTGAGCAACAGCAGGGTTCCTGCCGCAACGACTCCGCCCAGAACCGATGTATCCGGACCGGTCATCGCGTTCTGCACCGCGTTGCTGAGCAGCAACAGCAGAGTCAGATCGAAGGGCGTCATCTGCCCGACTTCGCGCTTGCCGCTGAGCCTCATGCCCAGCAACACGACTGCATAAATCACAGTCGTGCGCAGCGCTATGAAGATCAGAACATGACCGCCCGGATACATGCGTCTTACTGGGTTGCGGTAATTGGCGTCGGCGCACCCTTCGGAGTGCTCAGGTAGCCGGTGGCCTTGTTCTTGTCGACCGTCCAGACCACCAACTCATACAGCATGCGATCGCGTCCGCTATAAAACTGGATGGGCTCACTGACGTTGCGATCTTTCTTCTCGATGGTCTTGTCGTCCGAGGTCACGTTGAGGGTGAACTTGCCCTTCTTCACGTCGGTCTTTTTCAATTGCAGTCCGACGGTGGAAACCGGCTGCGATTTGGCGCCTTTGATCAGCGTGAACTCGTAGTAGTTGCGGTCGCCCTTGTGCTTCAGGATTTCCAGGTCCCCGCGCGTATTTGCGATGAGGCCGCTTTGCACTCCGAGGTCGCCCACAGCACTTTGTAGCTTCGCCTTGGTCGCTTCCAGGTCGGCCTTCGTCGAAGCTACATCCGTCTTGACTCCGCCAACGTCGGTCTTGACCCCAGCCACTTCTCCGCTGACCGCACTGATCTGTTGCTTCTGCTGCTCCGCGAGACGCGCTTCCGATGCACGCTGCTGCCGCAGCAACTCGGCGGAACGCGAGGCCAACTCTTTCTTGGTCATGCCCAACTGCGTTGCCAGGGTTTCGTCGTCGGCTTCATTGGACTGCATGCGCTTGCCCAAATCGGCAATCTGCGTACTGCTCGCCGTCTGGTCCTTGCTCATCTTGTCGAGCCGCCCGCGCAAATCAAAAATAAAATAAAGCGACCCCGCCACGTAAAGCACGCCAAGCGCCAGTAAAATCCATTTTCCCGCACTGCCGCCGCTCTCCGACGCGACGTGAACTTCTCCCTCGTCCGCCATACAAGACCCTCCGCCAATCAGAATGGAATGTTAAAGCAATTGTTGAATACAGGGGGCGCACTGTCAATTGCGAGAGTGGTGCAAGCCATGCGGATTCTGAGCAGTTCTTAACCCGCTGCGCCGTCTTCGATGACCGCGCTGGGCGCCGGAAGAATGCCCAAATCGATGTAGATCGGGTGAATCAGCTTTCGGATCGACCCCAATTGTGCCGCAAACCAGGCCGCGCCCACCACGCAACACGCTCCACTCAGCATCACCGTGAACGGTGCGCCGATGGCACGAGCCAGCACGCCAGCCAGCAGGCTTCCGAACGGAGCCATGCCGACGAATGCCATGGCGTAAAAGCTCATCACCCGGCCTCGTTTGTCATCCTCCACAATGGTTTGGATGATCGTGTTGCTGGCCGCCATCTGCTGCATCATGCCAAAACCGCACACCAGCATCAGCAATAGTGAAGCCCACAAAATTCGCGACATGCTAAAGCAGATCAGTCCCACACCCAACATTGCGGTCGAGATGGGAATCATCTTGCCCAGTCCCAGCACTGACTTTCGTACTGCCAGAGAAGTCGCGGAAACCAGTGCTCCAATTCCAAGAGCTCCCATCAGAAAGCCCAACGTGTGCGGACCGCCTTTCAGAATCTTCCCCGCAAAAATCGGCATGAGCACAGTAAAGGGCCAACCCATCAGGCTCACGATCGCAAACAACAAGAGAATCGTACGCACCGGAGCAAAGCCGGAAACGTATGTCCAGCCTTCCTTCAACTGAACCAGCATCGAGTCTTTCGTGGCCTTGACCACGATCGGCGTAAGCCGCATCGCAACCAGCGAGGCAATCACCGCGATGTAACTGATCCCATCGATCAGGAAACAAGCACCTTCTCCAGAGATTGCGATCAGCGCTCCGGCGAGCGAAGGCCCTATCAGCCGGGCCAGATTCACCATCGAGGAATTGATCGCAATGGCATTCCCCAGGTCTTGCTTCTCTTCTACCATCTGCACCAGAAACGCCTGCCTCGCCGGCATATCAAAGGCATTGATCAGCCCTTGAAACGCGCTGAGCCAGATAATTTCCTGAATGTTGATGTGGCGCGCGATGGTAAGAAAGGCCAGCGCCAGCGACTGGACCATGGCCAGAATCTGCGTAACCAGCAAAACCTGCCGTCGATCAAGCCGGTCCACCCAGACCCCGGCAAACGGTGCGAAAAGAAACGTCGGTATCTGCCCGGCGAATCCGACCACGCCGAGAAGGAAGGCGGAGCCAGTCAGACGATAGACCAGCCAACTGGTCGCCAGCCGGGTCATCCAGGTGCCGATCAGAGAAATACTCTGCCCGCTGAAATACAGCCGGAAGTTCCGATGCCGCAGTGACCGCCAGGCGCGTGAGATGCCGGGCTTGTCGCCCGGTTTGTGATCTGTCGTTGAAGTAAGGGGCGCGCTCACTCTAGAGCTTCACCTTCCGCAATCGCAGCGAATTCGTAATCACTGAAACCGAACTCAAGCTCATCGCAGCCGCCGCCAGAATCGGACTCAGCAGAAGACCGAAAAACGGATACAGCACGCCCGCCGCAATCGGCACACCGAGCGAGTTGTAGAGGAATGCGAAGAAGAGGTTCTGACGGATATTCCGCATGGTCGCCTGGCTGAGTTTGCGCGCCCGCACAATGCCCACCAGATCGCCTTTCACCAGCGTGATGCCGCCGCTTTCCATGGCAATGTCGGTGCCCGTGCCCATCGCAATGCCAACATCAGCCTGCGCCAATGCCGGAGCATCGTTGATGCCGTCCCCAGCCATGGCCACGGTTCGCCCTTCTTTCTGCAACCGCTGTACTACTTCGGATTTCTTGTCGGGCAACACTTCCGCTTCGAATTCCGTGATGCCGAGAGTCTTCGCCACCGCTTCGGCCGTGGCCCGATTGTCCCCGGTCAGCATCATTACGCGCAGCCCATCACGCTTGAGGTCGCGCAGCGCCTGGGCCGCCGAATCTTTGATTGAATCCGCAATGCCGATCAAACCGGCTTCTTGTCCATCCACCGCAATCAGGATCACGGTTTGCCCGTTGCGCCGCAACTCTTCCGCTTTCCACGCCAGCGACGCCACGGAAACTCCACTCTCATGCAACAACCGTTCGTTTCCAATCAGAATGTTCTTGCCATCGACGTGCCCACTCACTCCTCGACCGGTGTGAGATTGAAAATCTTTTCCGCTCGCTAAGACCAAGCCGCGACCCTTGGCGGCTTCCACCACCGCAACTCCGAGTGGATGTTCGCTTCCCTGTTCCAAACTGGCTACCAGCCGCAACAATTCGTTCTCATCCCGTCCCGGTGCACCAGAGACTGACACGACTCGCGGTTTGCCATCTGTCAGCGTGCCTGTCTTGTCGACCACCAGGGTGTCAACTTTCTCCAGCAGTTCGAGTGCCTCCGCGTTCTTGATCAGCACGCCGGCATGCGCGCCCCGCCCGGTCCCCACCATGATCGCAATCGGCGTCGCCAGCCCGAGCGCGCACGGACACGCAATGATCAGCACTGCCACCGCATTCACCAGAGCGTGAGCCAGCCGCGGCTCCGGCCCGAACAAACTCCACGCCGCAAAAGTCAGAACGGCGATGCCAACGACCAATGGCACGAACCAGCCTGCCACCCGGTCAGCCAGGCGCTGAATCGGAGCACGGCTACGCTGTGCCTGGCTCACCATCTTCACAATCTGCGCCAACAGTGTTTCGCTGCCCACGTGCTCGGCGCGCATCACCAGTGAGCCCGTTCCGTTCACCGTGGCCCCAATCAAGGCGCTGCCCGGGACTTTGCTGACCGGAATCGACTCGCCTGTAATCATCGACTCATCGATCCCGCTTGTGCCTTCGAGCACAGTGCCATCCACCGGAACTTTTTCCCCCGGACGCACCCGCAAGCGATCGCCCGTTCTCACCTGTTCCAGCGGAATATCCTCCTCACGTCCGTCGCGCAAAACTCGAGCCATCTTCGGCGTCAGATCAAGCAGAGCTCGAATAGCCGCGCCCGTGCGGCTGCGCGCCCGCAATTCGAGCACCTGCCCCAAAAGCACCAGAGTCGTAATCGCCGCCGCCGCTTCAAAATACACCGCGGGCATTCCGCCCATTTCCCGGAAAGAGGAGGGAAATATTTGCGGAAAGACGGTTGCCACCAGGCTGTAGAGATACGCCACGCCCGTCCCCATCGCGATCAGCGTGAACATGTTGGTGGAGCGATTGACAATCGAAGTCCAGCCGCGCTGGAAAAATGGCGCTCCGCCCCAAAGCACGACGGGCGTGGCGAGAATCAATTCAATCCAGGGCTGCCAGCCCGGCAGGGATCAGCCGCTGCGTCGGCATGCCCGGCAGCATGTGTCCCATCGCTATCGCCAGCAGTGGGGCGGTGAGAGCGAGGCTGATCCAGAACCGGCGCGTCATGTCCTGCAGCTCAGGATTTTCTTCTTCTTGCGCGGTAACCGTGCGCGGCTCCAGCGCCATCCCGCAAATCGGGCAGTGGCCCGGCCCCGGCCGCACAATCTCAGGATGCATGGGGCAGGTGTATTCCACCCGCGTCGCAGCCAAGGGCATCTCCCTCTCCAGAGCCATCCCACAACGCGGACAAGCCGCCGGCACAGCCGATCGCACTTCCGGGCACATCGGACAAATGTAAGCTGAGGCTGTCGCGGATGAAGATGCTGGGCCGCCAACTACAGCGGCAGACGGAGCCCCTCCGAGCGTGACCAGACCGATCTTCGCAGGTGAACTCTGTGCCGGTGCAATGTTGATCATCTGCAATCGCGCCGCCGGACGCGGCGCCAGATATTCCTCAGGACGCGCACGAAACTTCTCTCTGCAGGACTCGCAACAGAAGTAGTAGGCTTTCCCGGCGTGATCGAATTTGTATTTCGCCGTGGAGGGCTCCACGGTCATCCCGCAGACCGGGTCTTTCAAGGTAGTCGCGGACTCTGGCGAATCTTCCATAATCGGAGCTGCAGGCTTCACAAAATCTCAGCCTGACCATATTAGATTCATTCGCTTATACAATCGATTGTTGTATCTTCAAAGCAGATGCTTACTTGGAATGACGGAGAGCCGCAGACAGGATTCACCGGGGGACAATTCTTTGCGCACTTCGCAGAATCCTGAGAGACTTTGCGGTTAAGAATTTTCTAAGGAAAAGGCCCAAATGACCCCATTGGAAGTGGCGTACCGTTACCACACCCCACCTACCGAAGCCACCATGCGCGCTTTCGACAACCTGCGCGAAGTCTACGGTGTGCGCCGCGTCACGTTCAACGAGGCCGAGCGCATCATTCGCGTCGAATTCGATGCATCACGCTTCAAGCAGCCCGTAATCGCGGCCCTGCTAAAGCGAACTGGCCTCGATTTGGGCGAACAACTGGTCTTGGCCTGAAACTTCTGGCCTGATTTATCTGGATTGAAAACGACTCTGCTGAGCGGAATCGCTCTTGGGCACTCCTGCGCTTGTGTTTGCCTGTTGGAAAAAGAACCTGGGATGAGCAGTTGGGGAAGGGGGGAGGGCCAAGCTTCAGATTTCAACGAAGAAAATGCAAGGGGCGCTCAAGAAAACCTCTGGCCGAAGTTTTTTCTCTGGAGCGCCCCGTTGCGCGCCACTTCGTCTGTATATGTCTAAAGCACCCTCGTTGCCAATCCCAAGTTGCTGAAACTGCTAGACCCATAACCTCGGTAATCGAGTAGGAATTGCCGCGTGGGAGGAAAGTTTTACGTTGAGACGACCCCTTGGCACGAACCCTTCCGAACCCTGTGGAAATCCTCCAGAATCGGCCACAGTAGCCACTTTTGGGACGTGCCTCGATGTGGGCGCGAACACCCCGTTCGTGCTCCACCAGATCGAACTCAGCAGTTCTAGCGCCCCGAAGGCCCCAGCGGCGCTCCAGGCATATGCTCCGCCTTCCACCGCATCGCCGCCGTAATCCGCGTCCGGCCACTGGGATGGTCAAAAAAGATGAATTCTTCCACCGGCCCTGGATCCAGCTTCCGGTACTCACCCAGCATCAGGTCGACCTCCGCCTCCCCATCCGGTTGCTGGCTGGCGTTGATGCCATACAGATCAGCTTCGTACTCCATGGTGCGCGTAATCGTGTTATCGATCGGGGTGAGAACAAATGAAAAGACTGTAAGCAGCAGCACCGCGAAGGGCAGCACCGCCAGATCGTTCATGTCCCTGACTCCCCACGCCTCTCCCCAGCGCGCCAGACCAGCCTTCACCCCCCAGTTCAAAAGCCAGAACATAACCACAATCAGCACACCGCTGAACACCAAGCCCTTGAACTGATGGTTCAACACGTAATGCCCCATCTCGTGGCCCATCGTGGATTCAATTCCAGCCAGGGAGCAGCGTTTCAGCAGATTGTCGTTCAAAGAAATCCGCGTGGTCCCGGCGAAGCCGCTGACGTTCGCACTCACCCGGTTCGACTGGCGCGAAGCGTCATACACGTACACATCAGTTGCCGGAATTCCGTTCGCCCGCGCCAGACTGAGAATTGGCTCCCTGAAGCGCGGGTCCTCGAGCTTGGTGTACTTGTTGAACAGGGGAGAAATAAACACCGGCGCGATCAACGACACAAACGCGATAAACATCACCGACACAACGCTTCCCCACACCCACCAACTCCTGCCCACCCGCCTGACTACTCCAAACAAGATCACCATCAGAAGGGCTCCCAGCACCAAAGCCACCGCCAGCCCGACCATCTGGTCCTGCATCCATTGCCCCAGCGTCTGATTGGAGAGCCCATACTTGTGCTCACGAAAATAGCCCTCGTAAATCGTCAGCGGAAACGTGATCACGGCCACGACCACAACAAACTGCATCCAGTAAATGACCGTCAGCAACGCCCGGAAGCGGACAAGGCGTTCCGCCAGATCGCGCATCCGCGCCGACCAGCGGAACCGCAACAAAATCCACATCACCAGCACCGTCGAAAGAAAATCCCACAACAGAAACCAGTAGCCGCCTTCGAAATAAGCGTCCGACCGAGCCCGCTGGTCCGCCGGGACCTGCGCCAGATAAGCATCTACCGCAGCCTTGACGTCGAACGCAGGCGCCGAAGCAAAGCTGGCACTTTGAGCCCAAACCGGTGCCGTCAACCCAGCCAACAAGCAGAGAAACAACAGGAAGAAAATCACCACCCGATTCATCTTCATAAGAAACACGTAGGGAGAGAAGTCCTCAGCCGTCCGGCCGAACCGAAAACTGAGAACCGAGAACCGAAAACAAAAAACTGGAAGTCACAAACCCGGTCCCCGCCGACAAATCACGATCCGCAGATTGCAATCGGCGCGAGCATCTTATCAAGACGCCAAGCTTTCGCTATAATCAAGGACGCTGCTGACCACCACACTGCACTGCGCCCTTAGCTCAGCTGGATAGAGCGTCTGGCTACGAACCAGAAGGTCGGGAGTTCGAATCTCTCAGGGCGCAC
>CAVUGT010000018.1:0-287619 GCA_963741105.1 Terriglobia bacterium | reverse complement strand
CCAAGGTAGGAAAGCGTCAGTTCGAGGCTGCCCAAGCTCTGCTGGAAAGTCTGCTCAAACAGAAAGAAGGCGATGCGCAGCTGCAGTATGCGCTGGGATCGGTCCTGTACCTTGAGGGACATTTGCCGGATGCGGCGGCGCACCTGCGTGAGAGTATCCGCTTGCTGCCCGATCAACTTGCGCCCTACTATTATCTGGCTCTGGTTGCCCGAGACCAGGGCAACGACACCGAAGCGATCGCAATGCTGCAGGACCTTCTCCGCCGCTACCCGGATCATGCCTTGGCGTGCGAAGTGTTAGGTAGCCTGCTGATGAGCGTCCTGCTATGCCAAGGCGGACGCAGCCTGGACAAGGCCGTCCGTCTCAATCCGAACTCCGTCAAGGCTAACTACAGCTGGGATTGCTGCTGACGCGGATGGGCAAAAAGAACGAAGCAGACAAACGCCTCGAAATGGCAAAGTCGTTGCGCCAGGAAGACGAAACCAATTCACGGTTGCAACTTCGACTGCTGGATCCCGATCAATGAAAAGTACCCCCACGATCGTTCGAAGGCCGGTTGGCTTCCTTGTCCTTATTGTTCTCGTTTGGTTGATACCAGTCTCGGCGCAGAAACCTAAACAGGTTTCCCCGTCCGTCAGCCAGCTTGAGGCCGCACTCAAACGCGAGCCTAACAATCCCAAGCTTCTTGTTGCGCTCGGCTTGGCCTACTGGGATCGTAACGACTACCCGCGTGCGCTCGAAGCTTTCCAGCGCGCCGTAAAAGTAGGACCGAATTCTGCGGAAGCGCACAACTGGTTGGGCGTCGCCCTCATGGAAAAGGCCGATCTCCCAGGCGCCATTGCGGAGTTCAGGAAAACGCTCGCACTTGATCCGAAATATGTACGGGCTTATACGAACCTGGGCTCGGCGCTGGCCAAGAGCGGCGATCTCGGTGAAGCGGTCGTGGCGTTTGAAAAGGCGTTGGCACTGGGACCAGACGATCTTGCGGCGCACATGAACCTCGGTGTTGCTCTGCGAGAGAAGGGCGACGCGGAAGGCGCCCTGGTGCATCTGCGGCGCGTGGCTAACGCGAAACCGGACAACGCCAACGTCCAGTACGAACTCGGTCAAACCCTGCGCCAGAGTGGCGATCTCCCCGGTGCAATTGCGGCGTTCGAGAAAGCGCTGCAGATTGATCCTGAACTGCGTGAGGGTTACTACGGGTTGGGACTCGCGCTAAAGCAGCAGAGTGCTTCACGGCGCAAAGCGGACCAGATCCAGGAAAGCCCCGCCAAGGATTTATACAAGAGCGCGCAGGAAGCTGTCGCGCGGGGCGATCTGAAGACTGGCGCGGAGCAACTGAACCAGGCCGTGACTGTCGATGACCAGTATGCCGAAGCACACACTCTGCTCGGTTTTGTTTTGGGCCAGCAGGGCGACATGCCGAATGCCTTGATACATCTGGAGCGCGCGGTCGCACTTCGGCCCGATTGGGCGGAGGCCCGCTACAACCTGGGAGTCGCGCTGTGGTACAGCGGTTCGAAAGAGAAGGCGATTTCCGAACTGCGGGAGAGTGTCGGCTGGATCCAGCTGCGGGCGCCGGCCATGCCTTTCTGGGAACATCACTTCGTGAGACGCGGAGATTTGAGCGGTGCGCGACTAAGCCTGCAACGCGCTCTCGCTCTTTTGCCACCGCTTCCCGCCACCTATATCGATCTCGGCGTCGTGTTTCTCCGTGCCGGAGATCTCAATCACGCAATGGGACAATTCGAAGCCGGGCTGAATGTTCCGAACCCATCGCCTCCCGAACCTGACTGGGACAGTGCTATTGCAGGCTTGCGCGAGGTGTTGGCGAAAAATCCGGACCGGGCCGATGCGCACAATATGCTGGGGCTCATGCTTGGACGCAAAGGTGCGGACAAGGGAGACGTACTCACGGAATTCCGCGGAAGCGGTTCGTCTGCGTCCCGATTTTGCGCAGGCATATAACAATATCGGTCTGGTGTTGACGCAATCCGACGATGATCCGGGAGCCATTACGGCGTTCCGGGAAGCGATCCGCATCAGTCCGGACTACGCCGACGCGCACACCAATTTGGGAGCCGCCCTCATCCCTACGGACGCCGAACAGGCAATTCACGAACTGGACAAAGCAGTTGCATTGGCTCCGGGGTCTGCCAAGGCGCAGTTCAATCTGGCTGTGGCTTACGCCGCCAGCCCGAGTCGCGGTCCAGCGAAAGAAATCGAACAACTGCGCAAAGTCATTGCGATGGCTCCGACTTTCGCTCGCGCCCATCTGGCTTTAGGCAAGGCGCTCCTTCAGGACGGGAAAGTGCCCGACGCGATCACCGAACTACAGGAAGCGGTACGGCTCGATCCACAGAGCGGAGAGTCTCACTATCAACTCGGACTTGCTCTGGCGCGGGCGGGGCGTCGTGATGAAGCCACACCCGAACTGCAAAAAGGGCGGGAACTTACCGCAGCGGACGATCGCAATCAAAATTTCAATCTGGATATCGCCGAAGGCCGCGCTGCGCTGGAGAATGGAGAACTGGACAATGCGGCGGCCAAGTTCCGGCATGCTATCAACGCTCGTCCCGAGTCTTCCGATGCGCAACGTTACCTGGGGAACGTTCTCGAAAAGCAGGGTGACACCAAGGCCGCGGCGGTCGCGTACCAGAAAGCCGTAGATCTGAACCCGGCGACGTTGCCGCGAACAACGTCTGGACGCGTTAGGAAACGCCGCTGTAGAAAATGCCGCTTCAAGAAACACTGAGCCGCCGAGGAAGATCCCGCGAAGCAGGCTGAGTTCGAAGAGTACATCCGGCAAAGTCGTTTCAAAGAGGTCGAACCTCTACTAGTCGACTACATCGCCGAACGTCCGAAGTCCTCGTGGGGATGGTATGCACTCGGCTACAGCCAGTTCGCACAACAAAAGGTCGGAGAATCCATCAAGCGCTTTCGAAGTCTCTCCAACTCGACGTCAAGAACGCTGAAGCGCACAAGATTCTTGGCCGGGACCTGATGATCATCGGAAGGTTCGACGCGGCACAAATCGAGTTCGAGCAAGGAATCCGCTATAACCCGCAATCGGCTGAGAATCCACTACAACCTGGGAAAGCTCTACTCCATGCAGGACAACTGGGAATCCGCGCGGAAGGAGTTCGAAGCCGCCCTTCGCATCGATCCTTCCTATGTGGAGAATCTGGACGCTCTCGGGCTGGCGCTGGAGGCTCTGGGGGACGACACGGGCGCCGTTGCCAGCTACAAGAAGGCCATCGCGTTGAACGACGAACGCAAAGGAAACTTCGCTTCCGCCCATGTCAATTTGAGTGCCTATTACAACCGGACGGGCAATTCCGAACAGGCGCTGGAATATGCTCGCAGGGCCATCGAACTCGATCCCAAGTCCGACCGGGCCTGGTTCCAGGCAGGGAAGGGCCGACGAGAAGCAGGGGCGGCTGGACGATGCCGTCGACGCCATGAACCAAGCTATCTCATTCAATGCCCGGGCCTCTTCTTATTACTACGTTCTGGCCGGCCTCTACCGCCGCCTTGGCAAGATGGACGACAGTCGAAAAGCGCTCGATTCGTTCTCCCGCCTGGACAAGGAAACGAACGAGCTGGAGAAAATGCGTCGAAGTGCCTCCAATCCCCGCCGCCAATCCCACCCGGTGGCGAGCATGAACCTACGGCTCCGGTCGGGTGCAATCCCGTCGTTGGTTCTTGCAGGATGGGCGCGACCGGCGCGGCTTTGATGCGGGAATTGACCCCGTCCGTGGGCTGCCGACCCTTCGCTGTCCGTTGTTTTCACCGACGTGACGGCTACGTCCGGCCTGCTGCGTGCCAAAAACATTTCCGGCAGCGCCACCGAACAAGCAGTTTCTGCTGGAAGAAATGGGCTGCGGCGTCGCCTTGTTCGATTACGACAACGATGGCTGGCTCGATATCTTTCTGGTGAATGGCACAAGCCTTGTTCCGGCAGCAGGGGGAGCGCAAACCGACCAGCTACCTGTTTCACAACAATCGCGACGGCACCTTCACCGATGTCACGCAGAAAGCAGGCCTGACCCACTCCGGCTGGGGACAGGGATGTTGTGTCGGCGACTACGACAACGATGGTTTCGACGATCTCTTCGTCACCTACTTCGGACGCAACGTCCTCTATCACAACAACGGCGACGGCACCTTCACCGACGTGTCCGAAAAGGCCGGCGTCGCCGGCATCGGCGACCGTGGGGCGCGGGCTGCTGCTTCCTCGACTACGACCGGGATGGCCACCTCGATCTGTTTGTCGCCAACTACGTGAACTTCGACCCTGCGCGCGCGCCCAAGCCGGGAGATGCTGCGTTACTGCCAGCTACAACGACATTCCGGTCCCGTGCGGTCCGCAGGGCTTTGCCGGTGGCACGAATATTCTCTATCGCAATCGCGGCGACGGCACGTTTGAGGATGTCTCGGAAGAGTCCGGCATCGCGCAACCCGCGCGGTCCTGCGATCGATGATCTTCGTCGGCCGCAACTGGCAGGCCACGCGGCTCCTACGGAATGGGTGCAGCCGCTGCCGATTTCGACAACGACGGATGGCCGGATATCTACGTCGCCTGCGACAGCGCGCCGAGCCTGCTCTATCGCAACAATCACGACGGCACGTTTCGCGAAATCGCGGTCTCCGCCGGGTGCGCCTCTGGACGAAAATGGTGTTGCGCTCTCCGGCATGGGCGTGGCCGTGGCCGACTACGACGGCGACGGCTGGCTCGATATCGCGCGCACGAATTTTTCCGAACAGGTGACGACGGTGTATCGCAACAATGGCAACGGCAGCTTTCGAAGACGCCAGCATCAAGGCCGGTCTGGGCGTGAACCGCAAGTATCTCGGCTTCGGCGTCGGCTTTCTCGACTTCGACAACGATGGCTGGAAAGACCTCTTTCTGGCCAACGGTCACGTGTACTCTCAAATCGCCGAGCCGGAAACTCCACCTCTCCTATAAGGAACCGAAGGTTCTGTATCGCAATCTAGGCAATGGGCGTTTCGAAGATGTGTCCTCGAAAGTTGGGCCGGCCATCCGGATGGAGAACCTCGGCCGCGGTTGTGCCTTCGGGGACTTCGACAATGATGGCGACGTGGATGTGGTGGTCAACAACCTGGACGGGCCTCCTACGCTGCTGCGCAACGATGGCGGCAACAAGAACAACTGGATCATGATCAAGTGTATTGGCACGCGCTCGAACCGGTCCGCAATCGGCACTCGAGTGAAAGTCACCAGTGGCGAGCACATCCAGATCGACGAAGTGATGAGCGGATCAAGCTACTACTCGCAGAATGATTTCCGTCTTCACTTTGGACTGGGTACGGCCAGAAAGTGGATAGTGTCGACGTCGCGTGGCCGTCCGGCTTGAAGGAAAGTTTTCGCAGCCTGCCCGTCAACCAATTGTTCGTGGTACAGGAAACGAAGGGAATCGTCGACAGCCGGAAACTCCGGTAGAGGCCATGATGCGGAGATGCCGACGTGCGCGCACCTGGGTCATGGCATCCGGATTTCTATTCTGCCTGATTGGTGCTGCGCCTGCTCCCGAAGTCCAGTTCACCGACATCACCGCCGGGACGCAAGATTGATTTCACGCAGGAAAATTCAGCCACCACGAACAAGTACCTGATAGAAACCATGGGTGGCGGCGTAGCCCTTCTCGACTACGACAACGACGGCCGACTGGATATCTTTTTCACTAATGGTGCGAAGATCGACGATCCCATGCCAGACGGCAAGATGCCCGACAAATCCGACCGGAAATTCTGGAACCGCCTTTACCACCAGAATGCCGACGGCACATTTACCGACGTTACCGAGAAGGCCGGCCTCACCGGCATGCCACAGAACTACTACGGTATGGGTGTAGCCGTGGGCGACTACGACAACGACGGCTTCGAAGATATCTACGTCACCGGCTACGGCGGCAATACGCTGTACCACAACAACGGAAACGGCACGTTCACCGACGTCACGAAGTCGGCGGGCGTCGCCGGCGGCGGGTGGAGCGCGAGCGCCGGATTTTTCGACTACGACAACGACGGCAAGCTCGACCTCTTCGTCACCCGCTACATCGATTGGACCTTCAAGACGAACCGCTACTGTGGCGAGCGAAGGCCGGGTTACCGTTCTTACTGTCACCCCGACAATTATGATGGCGTTACCAACATCCTTTATCACAACAACGGGGACGGCACCTTCACCGATGTCTCGGCCAAGGCTGGCATCGCCAATCCCAGCGGTAAAGGGCTGGGAGTATCGTTCGCCGACTACGACGACGACGGTTTCACCGATATTTTTGTGGCCAACGATTCCGTGCAGTGCTTCCTTTACCACAACAACGGCAACGGCACATTCACCGAAATGGGTTTGCTGGCAGGCGTGGGATACAACGAGGACGGCAAGACGTTCGCGGGCATGGGCACGGATTTCAGCGACTTCGACAACGATGGACATCCCGATATCGTGGTGACCGATCTCTCCAACGAACGCTACATGCTCTTTCGCAACAACGGTGACGGCAGCTTTCGGGACATGACCAGCAAGTCCGGCATCGGTGCCGCGACGCTAACGTTTTCCGGCTGGAGCACGCACTTCTTCGACTATGACAACGATGGCTGGAAGGACCTCTTCGTCGCGCAGGCGCACGTGATGGACACCATCGAAAAGACCTCCGCGAACTTGCGATACCTGCAACCGCCGCTGCTGCTGCGGAATGAGTCGGGCCGCTTTGTGAGAGTGATGCCGGGAGAGGCCTTCAAGGCGGATTGGGCCGGGCGTGGCGCCGCGTTCGGCGACCTCGACAACGACGGAGATATCGATGTCGTAGTCAGCAACGTCGGCCAGAAGGCTTACGTGCTGCGAAACGACGGCGGGAATCGCAATCACTGGATTGGGATCGAGACGGTCGGCAAGAAATCAAATCGCGATGGAATTGGTAGCCGCGTGAAAATCGTCTCCGCGTCCGGATTGACGCAATATTTCACTATTAACACGGCAGTTGGCTATCTATCGGCCAGTGACAAGCGCCTGATCGCCGGCCTGGGCGACGATTCCACGGCCAAGCTGATCGAAATCCTATGGCCGTCGGGGATTGTCCAGAAATTTGAGAATGTCAAAGCCGGGCAAATGCTGAAAGCGATCGAACCTATTCAATGATCACCCGTTCAATGATCGTCCATCCCAAGATGACTAGGCGCAAGATGCTGATCACCATGGCGGGTGCCGCGGGTGCGACGATTGCTGGCGTTCCCGGCGTAGCATTCGGGCAGGGAATCTCGTCGCGCGGAATAAAAGCCCAGCCGCGCGGGAAACCTTCCGGTCGTCCGTTTCTGGCGCGTCTGACCGACGTCGCCAAAGAGGCCGGCCTTACGAATCCCGTGATTTATGGTGCCGTCGACAGCAAGAGCTACATCATTGAAGTAGTCGGATGCGGGGTGGCGTTCATCGACTACGACAACGATGGCTGGGTCGATCTGTTGGTTCTGGGCGGGACTCGTCTGGAAGACGCGCCGCCGGGCCCTGGCAATCGCCTGTACAAGAACAATCGGAATGGAACCTTTACCGATGTCACGGTGAAGGCGGGGCTAACGCGTACCGGCTGGGCATCCGCTGTGACCGTGGGGGACTATGACAACGACGGGTTCGACGACCTCTTTATTACTTACTACGGCCGCAACGTCCTCTATCACAACAATGGTGACGGAACATTCTCGGATGTGACGGACAAAGCCGGACTCAGCTCGGCCGGCGTCCAATACGGGTCCGGCTGCACGTGGGTGGATTACGATCGCGACGGACGCCTGGATCTCTTCGTCGCCAGCTACCTCAACACCACGCTCGAGAAGTTGCCCAAGCCTGGTGAAAATGCCGACTGCACCTGGAAGGGCGTCCCGGTGAACTGCGGTCCTCGCGGCCTGCCGCCTGGCTTCGTGCAGCTGTTCCACAACAACGGCGACGGAACCTTCACCGACGTGAGCAAGGCGTCCGGAGTGGCGGCGGCTGGCGGATCTTATCCCATGACCGCCGTCGCTGCGGACTTCGACAACGATGGCTGGCCCGACATTTATGTCGCCTGCGATTCCACTCCCAGCTGGATGTTCCGCAACCAGCACGATGGCACCTTCCGCGAAGAGGGCCTGGAGCGCGGAGTGGCGCTGAGCGAAGACGGACTGGAACAGGCCGGCATGGGGATCGGAGTCGGCGACTACGATCTCGATGGCAACCTTGATATTTTCAAGTCCAACTTTGCCGACGATACGAACGTGCTTTACCGCAACGACGGGAAAGGAAATTTTGACGACGTCACGATCCGCTCCGGACTGGGCGTTGAGACCCGGTACGTTGGCTGGGGAACTGGAATCGTCGATCTCGATAACGACGGCTTTCCCGATTTATTCGTAGCGACGGGAAGTGTATATCCCGAGGTGGAGCGAAAGGTTCCCGCCTATCCGTTCCACACGCCACGTCTTGTCTTCCGCAATCTGGGTGATGGACGGTTTGAGGAATTGCTGGAAGAGGCGGGAAGCGGCGTCTCTGCAGCCCACGTCAGCCGGGGCTGTGCCTTCGGAGACTTCGACAACGATGGTGACATGGACATTCTGATTATGAACATGAACGAACCGCCATCGCTGCTGCGCAATGACGTCTCGGGCGGGAACCACTGGCTGAAAGTGCTTCTCGTCGGCGTCAAGACGAACCGCAGCGCCATCGGTGCCCGTGTGACCGCGTCCTATGGAAACCGGCGCCAGGTGCAGGAAGTACTCGCTCAATCGAGCTTCTATTCTGCCAACGACCGTCGATTGCACTTCGGGCTGGGAGCCGAAACCACGGTCGACCTGACCATCCGATGGACGACCGGTGCGACTGAGACGATCGCGAAGGTCGCCGCCAACCAGTTGGTCACCATTCGCGAAGGCGCGGGGATCGTCGCAAAACAGAAATTCCCTCGTACGTAGTGACTGCCGTGCGTGACGATTGTACCTTTGAGAAGTTCGACTCGGGGAGTACGGCATACTTTTTGAAAAGCGACAAAATCTGGAACGGACGGAACGATGCGGAAATCAAATAAGGGATAATGGTGCCTGACGCGCGCGCTGCAGGACGACAAAGCAAACTAACGTTTGTCCAACCCAGGAGTGTAGTGGATGTTTGAAAGTATTCTCTGCCAGGTTACGGAATACGATCCAGAAGTTCTTGAGCCACTCATCGGCCTTGCGGTTGAAATTGCTCGAGAGGGTCGAGAAGGAAGGCGCATTGGCACGCTGTTCATGCTGGGAGACGCTGATGCGGTGCTCGCCCGCTCCAGGCCGCTGATTTTAGATCCTTTGTCGGGGCATCCGGAGTCATCACGCCACATCACCAACGTCAATCTCCGCGGTACGATCAAGGAATTGGCCCAACTGGATGGCGGATTCGTGGTAAGTCGCGAGGGAATTGTACTGTCTGCCTGCCGATACCTCGATGCCGGCACCTCCCACCTGGACGTACCGCTGGGACTCGGCAGCCGCCACATTGCCGCCGCCAACATGAGTGCAGTAACGAGTTCGGTGGGCATTGTGGTTTCCGAGAGTTCCGTCGTACGGCTTTTCTGCCACGGGCATTTAGTGGGAGAAATTATTCCCGAGATTTGGATGATGGACCACGCCGCGAAACTTCGTGGGGCCGTGAAGAAGGAGCAAGTCGGCGACCTGACTGTCCTCACCCCGAATTGGCCACCAGCCACCAGCTTGAAGTAAGCTACCGGCGAATTCTATTTAAGGGAAAGAACGCATGACGACCTTGCAGGAATTTCGTTGTGAAATCTGCGGTACCGTCAGCAGCAACCCTCTCCACTGGTTCGTGATTCACTGTGGAGACGCCGACCTCACCGTACACCGCTGGAACTCCGAGATCGCCAACGCAACCGGAGCCCGCCACTATTGTGGCGAAGCCCATGCCCAGGTCTACATCAGCCGCTGGTTCGAGTCAGTATGTACCCCGCCCAAACCAGATTTTAAGTAGGCCGCGCGACGGGTGAACGGTGGCCCATTCAAGCCCGATTTTGGCTTGAGTGGGCATGTTCGCGCGTCGCAGACCTGGGTCGCGTAACAAGCTATTATTGTCGTCTGGGGGACGGAAGGGTCATCGCAGAACTGCCCCACTCAAGCCAAAGGCAGGCATGAATGGGGCACCCACCTAGGAAGCCTTGCTTGGCGGAACAATCGGCAGACCCATTGCCTTCCATGCCTGAAATCCACCAATCATGTCCGTCGCGCGGAAGAGTCCAAGATCCTGTAGAGATATCGCCGCGAGGCTTGAGGAATAGCCTTCGGAACAGAACACGATCACATGGATGTCATGATCGGTCGCGACCGGCAGCCGCGCGCTGGAGGCTGGGTCGAACCGCCACTCGAGCACGTTACGTTCAACGACCAACGCGCCTGCAATACTGCCCTCAATCGAGCGCTGGCCTTCGGGACGAGTATCGACGAGTATCGCCCCTGTTTTGACCATCGCCTCATAGGCCTCACCTGGAGATAGCCGTCGCAGTCGGGCGCGTGCCGCTGCAAGCACCTGGTCGATGCTCAAGACATCGGTCCGGTCTGAGAGGTTTTCGCTCTGCATTCGCCACTTAGGATAACTGCACGCCCGAGGGTGTTCAAGATGACGACATGGACGGTGGCCCATTCAAGCCCGATTTTGGCTTGAGTGGGGAATGTTCACGCGTTGCGGACTTGGGACGCGTGCGAACTACATTGTCGTGCACGGGAGTAAAGGGTTTTCGCAGAACTGCCCCCTCGGCCAAAGGCAAGATCGAGTCGGGCGCCTGCCCTATATCGTCTGGAGATCGGTGTCAGGAGCTGGATATCCGACCATTCGCAGCATCGCAACAATCTGGCCCTTGTGATGAAATGCGTGGGTTATGACGTGCAACAGGATAAAAGCGGGACTGCGGAGTTCGCCGCCCCAATCCACGGGACGTTTGGCCAGGGTCGTGTTGAGCTGCTCTTCCGTGAGGTCTCCGACATAGATTCGTGTCGCTTGTCGTATTCGATCTTTAGCAGCTTGCAAATCCGCCACCGTCGGGAAGTCTTCTTCGCGCCAGTCGGCAAACGCTTTGTTCTGCAGACTGTGGATCCAGAATTCCTCGCAATTCAGAATGTGCACTATCTGCTTCCAAATCGAAGGATGGCCAAATCCGGAAATCTGCTTGCGGCAAAGGTTGTCCGGGACGATTGCGACTTGGCTCAACAGAAGGTCCAACCGATCATGCATGGTGGCGTGTAATTCGATGATTCCGGATTTAGCGAACATGACTTGCTCCGCGCCGTTTCGGGGTGTGGCCTATTTTAATTGGGGAATGTGGAGATAGACGAAACGTTCATTCGTTGGTCCTCGCGTGCGCGAAGCTGAAGTCTGACGACTGAAGTTATGGTGGAGGCGGCGGGTAGCGCATTCAAGCCCGGTTTTGGCTTGAGTGGGAGCTTGCAGCGTCCAGGATCGTGGTCGGCTAGTGGTGTCGATGGCGAGTTGCGTAACTGCCCCACTCAAGCCAAAGGAAGGTTTGAATGGGCCACTCGCCGGCAGAGCATGGTTCCAATCGAGGTCGGAATCATTCACTGGGAGATAGCCTGGCCGTCCTGCTGAGTACATTCAAGAATGGATTTGCCAGAAACGCGCGCGAAGATCTCACGGTAGAATTGCGGATGTGACTGCCAAGTCTGTGCCGTCACGATGCGCCCGTCGCACACCGCTTCGTCGGTGACATAGATCGCTCCGGCCTGCTCTCCGCTTCGAGGCGCACATGTTCGTAGCAGGTCACACGTTTACCGCTGATTAGCCCTGCAGCAGCCAGCACTTGAATGCCATGGCAGATGGCGAAGATCCACTTTCCCGCCCGATCGAAAGACCGGACAATATCCAACAGGCAGACATTGTTCCGCAAGTACTCGGGCGCCCTGCCGCCAAGAATGAGCACTGCGTCATAGTCCTCGATTTTTACCTGATCGAATGCCAGATCTGCCTCGAGCCCATATCCCTCTCTTTCGATGTAGGTGTCCCATCCCGGCTTGAAGTCGTGCATCACAAGATGGAGCCGCCGGCGTGTCGGAGCCGCAACCATGGCCTCCCAGCCCTCCTCCCGGAACCGGTGAATCGCGTAAAGCGCTTCATACGACTCTCCGCCATCACCCGTGATTACAAGAACTCTGGCCATGCTTTCCAACCTCATCTGGATTTCCGTTTTGCCGTGCTGGCGGCTCAATATTACGCCCCGCCTGACCTGACTGGAAAGTCCTTCGGTCCTCCCGAAATGTTGAAGGCGATGGACCACCCGCCCGCGAATTGTCAGTACTTCCACACGTGGTACTTGAGTCTCCGTTGTGCTGCGTAATGCGGACGGTTCGTCAATGCAGCGACCAATGCCGCCGCCGCAGTTGCGTACTGTCCTCTCGCACCAACACGCACCTCCCCATAATCCTTCGCCCAGAATTCGAGATTCGCGCAAATATCCTTTACGCTTTGATCGTTCAAATGAGGCGTGGACATCGTGAGCGAAGACGTTCCGAATTTTACGAGCTTTTCACTTCTCTGTACTCTCTCTCCGACACAACACCAAGGGCGAACGCCGCCAATGCTCGCGCAGAAAGTGACCCAAGCGGCGCATTGAACCCTTCAAGTAGCCGTTTCGATTTCCGCGTGGTCCAGGAGAAAAGCGAGAATAGATTGCTCAAGAAGATCATCGAGCATCGCCGCAGAGATCAGAGCCAGGCCCCGTTCAGATTCCTTAGTCGATGCATCCAGAGAAAGCGTTAAATTCGCGTAGATGCGGGTGAGTTTCCGCGAACAGTCCTTCGTCCGTCATGGGTATTGATTTTAAACCACGCTCAATACACGGGTGGCCCATTCAAGCCTGCTTTTGGCTTGAGTGGGGCAGTACTACTGGAACCGTCGGCCCTGAGGACGACTATCTAGTTTCTTAGCCAGTCCCAAGTCTGCGACACGCGAACATTCCCACTCAAGCCAAAAGCAGGCTTGAGTGGGCCACCGCCCGCCCCTATGCCACGACTGGCACGAGCTTCTTAGACGCCTTCCAGAGCTGCCTGTTAATGAAATCGGGCGCGAGACGGCGCATGAATGCGAGCTGTTTGGACTGCCCTGGCCGGATCTCGAGGGTCCCGGTCTTCAACAAGGCAAAGGATTGCTTCACCAGTTCATCGGTGCTGATCACGCTGCCGCCGCCCTCAGCAAGCTCTGTCGTCATGTCGGTCTTCACCGCAGGAGGCATGAGCTCGATGACCTCCACTCCGGTTTCTTCCAATTGGAACCGCAGCGACTGGGTGTAGGAGTGGATCGCGGCTTTGGTAGCGGAGTAGATTGGCGCTGCTGGCAGCGGCACGAAGGCGAGCCCGGAGGACACGTTGATCACTGTGCCCTTATTGGCCCTGAGGACGTCAATAAGCGCAGAGGTCGTTCCAACGACACCGCCCACGTTGACGTTCATCTCCGCCATTAACCCGGTCAGGTCAGCCGCCGGGGACTTCAGGTTCTTGTAAAGCAGGATGCCAGCATTGTTCATGAGCACGTCGAGCTTGGGGAAATCCGATTTCACGCGCGCCGCAAGGGCGGCGATCTGCGCCGGGTCCGCGACGTCGCTCTGGATCGTGTGAAGCTTCGGATACTTCGCCTTTACCTGATCGAGCACGGCCTGACGCCGGCCAGTGACGATGACCTCATTGCCTAGTTCGAGGAACTTGAGGGCGAAAGCAAGGCCGATGCCGGCTGAGCCTCCCGTGATTAGGATCGTGCGGCCAGTGAGTTTCATAAGGTCCTTTCGTAACTGCCTACATAAGTTGTCTGCGGCCGGAAGGTTCCTCGGTTGCATTTCGGATTATGTAAATAATCCAATCGATGCAAAAAAAATCAAAAGCTCCGCAAAAGATGATCTCGCATATCGGCCAGCACCTTCTGCCTGTCGGCAGGGTCGGTAAGGATGCGGGCCACAGACACGGCACCGACCATCGCAGTAAAAATGAGGGCGAAGTTCCGCGCCCGCTCTGCTACCGTCCGTCCCGGCATGAACTCCACCCATCGCTCCGCGCGATCTTTCATCAAGCCGGAAATTCGTTTTCTAACCCCGAGTTTGGCGCGCGCCATCTCAGGCGCTAAAGCCGCTACCGGGCAGCCGGAATCGGGATGATCACAGTGCTCGGGTGAGAGGTACAACCGAACTAACTCCTTCCACCTGTCCTCGCGCGGCACATTTTGCAGGGAGGAATAGATCTTCTCGCTAGATTCCGAGAAACCTTCCGCAATCGCTTCGGCGAGAAGCTCGTCCTTGCTGTGAAAGTGTTTGTAGAAGCCGCCCACAGTGAGACCCGACGCTTTCATTACGCTGGCGACTCCAGCACCGTTCAACCCCTCAGCGCGGAGCTTGCGAGCCGCGTTTCGCACAATACGATCGTGGGTTCGTGTCTTGTGTTCAGGTTCATAACGCATATCAGGTCGTTGGATTACCTACATAATCTATGGACTCAGAATATTTTGGTTCGGTTAAAACTGGGGGACAAAACTGGGGGACAGACGAGACGTTCCTCAGGTAAAGATCTCCAGAATTGCTCTCTCGTTTGCGCGCGTAGCTGAAGTCTGAGGTCTGACGTCCAACGACTGAAGATAGATGGTGGAGGCGGCGGGAGTTGAACCCGCGTCCGAAAATGTTACTGGTCAAGAGACTACATGCTTATTCGCGTTCATGCCCCAGGCATTACCCTGGGACGTTCGCGGATGATGCTCAGAACGGACAAGAAACACCAGCCGCTAGCCTGAGATCTTAGCCTCTCTCCCCAGACGTAGAAGAGAAGAGCAGCCCTCTGTGTGACGTTCGCTCACCGCCCAAGGGCGAAGCGGTGGAGAACGGCTGCCTAACTAATTAGGCTGCGTATGCCATTTGTTGATTGGCAATTATCATTTTCCACGCGATTACGGGTGTGTGGACCCCGGCATGCCTCTTGGCCGCAAGCATCTCCGTCGAAGCCGTGACGCCCCCACTGGTGGGAATGGCCTTCAAAGAACAGACAACAGGGCTTTATGGCCCCCTTCCAATCTAGGTGTCAACCCAGCGGAAGTCAAACATACGATTAGATGTAGCCAAGGTTACAAAAGGTGCTCGACCGGGGAGTGCCGGGAATAGCCCGTTTGGGGGTGGGAAAGGGCTGGTGGGCGCATCACAATTAAGGCGTAGTAAGCACTCACCGAGGACAATTGATGAAGACATCTTACAAGACATTTCTGATTGCAGTATTGACAGTTAACCTAGTGTTTTCATGGATATCCGCGACGGCCCAGCCTAAGGCTGACTTGGCCGGGCAGCAGCTTTTCCAGGCCATCAACCGCGAGCGCGAAGCCAATGGACTGCCTGCTCTGAAATGGGACGACGCGCTCGGCTAACGCCGCCCGGCAGCACGCCGAGCTGATGGCGGAACAGAAGTCGCTCTCACACGGCTTTCTCGGCGAACTTAGTCTGCCCAGCCGGGCCACCCGGGCAGGCGCCCGCTTTAGCTGGCTTTCGGAGAATGTTGCGGCAGGACCGAACGCGGAAAATATCAGTGAGCAGTGGATGCAGTCTCCCAATCACCGCGCCAATCTGCTGGACGCCGACATGGACACGATCGGCGCCGGAGCGGTCGAACGCAATGGCGTGATTTTCGCAGTCGCCGACTTCTCTAAAGCGAAGCACTAGATTCGAAACCGGAGGGTGCCCCGTCCAAGCTTTGCTTGGGCGGGGTTTTTCGTTTGGGACCAAATACGTAAGATGTCGTCGAGAGCACAATCGCTCGAAACCCCCGTCCAAGCACAGCCTGGACAGGCACCCTCAGGTTGACCTCACTATTTTGCAGATGAGGGCTATCGATAAAGCAGCGTAATGGTTCTCGTAAAGTCCATATAACTTGGGGTTTCGCGTACCGACGAGATTGGATGCGCAGGGTAGCGGCCGCAAGCCTTCCTGAACTCTATTGCCTAGCCGGAACGGCGCATCTTATACTTCGCCATGGGTTTGGCGGAAATCAGCCGCTTCGACCATCCGGTATTGCAAGACTATCTCGTCGACGACGCCTACGACGAGACGTTTGAAAGTCCGGGCAAACCTCGCCCCCACTACGCTCCTTTATTAGAAACCTTTTCTTCGCTGCCCGCCGACGAGATTCGGCGGCGCAAGCACTCGGCTGACCTCGCCTTTCTGAACCAGGGCATCACCTTCACGGTTTACGGCCGGGACGAGGGGACCGAACGGATCTTTCCCTACGACCTGCTGCCGCGGCTGATCACCAGCGCGGAGTGGACACGCATCGAGCGCGGACTGACCCAGCGCATCACCGCGCTGAATCTTTTCTTGCGGGACATTTATCACGAAGGCCGCATTCTTTCCGACGGCACCGTGCCGCGTGAAATTGTCTACAGCTGTAAACATTTCCGCCGGCAGATGCGCGGATTGCAGGTGCCGCGCAACGTTTACGTCGCAGTCGTCGGATCAGATTTGATCCGCATGCCGGGCGGCGAGTTCGTCGTCCTGGAAGACAACCTGCGAGTGCCCAGCGGGGTGTCGTACATGCTAACTAACCGCCGGGTGATGAAACGAATTTTCCCTAATCTGTTTCGTCGCCAAGGCGTCCGTCCGATTGAGCATTACACCCAGGCTCTGCTGAGCACACTGCGGTCGCTTTCGCCAGAAGGACGGCCTGAGCCGACCATCGTGCTGCTCAGTCCGGGAGTCTTCAACTCGGCATATTTCGAACACGCCTACCTGGCTCGCCAGATGGGAATTGAACTGGTCGAAGGCCGCGATCTGGTCACGCATGACAACGTCGTCTATATGCGGACCACGACGGGCCTTCGCCGTGTGGACGTGATCTACCGGCGCGTCGATGACGACTTCATCGATCCGCTGGCGTTCCGGTCGGACTCGGTGCTCGGCGTGTCGGGATTGTTCAATGCCTACCGGGCAGGGAACGTGACCCTGGCCAACGCCTTCGGTACCGGCGTGGCCGACGACAAAGCGCTGTACGCGTATGTACCGAAGATCATCAAGTACTACCTGAACGAAGATCCGATACTGAACAACGTCGAGACGTATCTGCTGACCGATCCGGCGCAGCGTCAACATGTTTTGCAGAATCTCGACAAAGTGGTGGTGAAAGCCGTCGGAGAATCGGGCGGCTACGGCATGCTGATCGGCCCGCACAGCACCGCGCGAGCAGCGTCAGGAATTTCACGATCGCATCGTGGCCGATCCGCGGAACTACATCGCGCAGCCGACGCATCACGTTTTCGCGGGCGCCATGCTTCATCGATGACACGCTGCAACCGCGCCACGTGGACCTGCGTCCTTACGTTCTGTTTGGAGACAAGGTGACGATCGTGCCGGGCGGGCTCACGCGCGTGGCCCTGCGGCGTGGATCGCTGGTGGTCAATTCGTCTCAAGGTGGCGGCAGCAAAGATACCTGGGTTCTGAATCAATAAGCCATGCTCTCTCGCGTCGCCGACAACTTGTATTGGATGAGCCGCTACCTGGAGCGCGCCGAGCACGCTGCTCGTCTGCTCGACGTGAATCTGAACCTGATGCTGGACGAATCCACCTCGAGCGCGGACCGGCGCTGGAAGCGGGTTCTGGCGGCACTGGGAAATCCGCCGAACCTGGCCTGGAGCGGCGACGCTTACCAGGTGGCGCAGATTCTCACGTTTGATCCCGGCAATCGTTCGTCCATTACTGCGTGCGTCGCGGCGGCCCGCGAAAACGCGCGCCAGGTCCGCGAAGAGATCAGTTCCGACCAGTGGCAGCGCCTGAACCATCTTTTTCACCAGGTGACACGGCACAAACCGAATGAGACCGAAGACGTGTTGCCATCCGGATTTCTCTGCTCGCCGTGATCGAGGGTGTCCACTTAATTCAGGGCGTCACCGATTCCACCATGAGCCACGGCGAAGGCTGGCACTTCATCCAGGTGGGACGCTACATGGAGCGCTCCTGCGCCACCGTCACGCTGCTGGGTCTCTATCACCGGGAGTTCTGGGGACATCCTGACCAAACGCCTGAAGCCGCCGAGTATCTGGAATGGATCGGGCTGCTGCGGTCGTGTACGGCGTTCGAGGCTTATTGCAAGGTCTACACCGCCGATATCAGTCCGGATCGCATCATCGAATTCTTGTTGCTGAACCCGGAGTTTCCGCACTCGGTGCGTTACTCCGTCGATGGTCTGCAACGGGCGCTGGATGCGATTCACGGCGAGGGCGGAAAGCGGCGCGGAGCGCAGTTGACCAGGCTGGCGGGGCGGTTGCAGGCGTCGCTGGGCTTCGGACAGATTTCCGAAATTCTTTCGCAGGATGTCGGCGCTTACCTGCAAGATATTTTGCGGCAGTGCCGCGAGATTCACGAAACTATCTACGAGCTTTACGTTGACTACGCGATTCAGACCGCTTTGGCGGGATAGGCGACCGAAACTTCATGTTCTATTCGATCCAGCATCTGACGAAATTCCACTACACCTCGCCGGTCAGCGAGAGTGTCATGGAAGCGCGAATGCATCCGCGCAGCGAGAACAACCAGCGTTGTTTGACGTTTCACCTGGCGGTGAGTCCGCGCTGCCGGGTGTTTGCCTATCGCGATCACGTGGGCAACAACATTCATCACTTTGATATTCCCGGACAGCATTCTTATCTGGTGATCGTGGCCGAGTCTCTGCTGGACGTGCAGCCGTCGCTTGAAATCCCGCAATATTTGCCCTCGGACGCCTGGGCCGAAGCCGACGCGCAAGTGAAGATGGGAGATTACTGGGAGATGCTTGCTGCCCAGCGAGTTCGCCCAGCCCACGCCAGGTTTGCTCGAACTTGCGAAACAATTGGAAGTGCGGCGGCGCGATGATCCCCTCAGCCTGTTGCGAGAGCTGAATCAGCGGCTTTACGACTGGTTTGAATACGCGCCCAAGAGCACCAAAGTAGACTCGCCGATCGATGAAGCCATCGCCAGCCGTCAAGGCGTGTGTCAGGATTTTGCGCACATCATGATTGCGCTGGTGCGCCGGTTGAAGATTCCTTGCCGCTACGTGAGTGGATATCTTTACCGGCGGGCGCAGGACCACGACCGCTCGGTCGTGGACGCGACTCACGCCTGGGTGGAAGCCTTTCTGCCTCCGTTGGGATGGGTGGGGTTCGATCCGACCAACTGTCTGCTGGCCGGCGAACGCCATATCCGTACTGCAATTGGGCGCGACTACGCGGACGTGCCGCCGACGCGCGGAATCTTCCGCGGAAAAACCGCCAGCGAGCTTTCGGTCGCGGTGCGGGTTACAGCTTCAGTTGAGCCGCCGGAACTCGAGCAGGGATTGCCGGTCCCGGAAGAGTGGTCACTGCTGGTCGAAAAGGCGCAGGAGCCTCCGCCGAGGCCGTCGAAGAATCTGCAACAGGAACAACAGCAGCAACAGTAGAACCTCCCAAAAAACCGGCCCGTTTCACTGCCGCACGAGCGGGCGCTCGCGCCTGCATTTCATACCTTTTGCATCCTGCCGCCGTTTCTGACATCTCAAGTACGGGCACACGCTACAATCATCACGGTCTGGAACGCTGGTGTTGACCAAAGTATGACTTTTATCGTCCAAAACTGTATGAAGAGCTGTTGTCGGGAGAACTGCCGGTGAAGGCGCAGTGTCTGCCATTCCGCCAGATTCCCCATACCACCAAGCTATTTGCCGATTACCTTTCGTGGGCACCCTCCATCCAGCCGTTTTATTCGCGATCCCCGCATTTTTCTGAATGGCTGAAAGACGAAACAGCCGCCATCCGTTATGACGCTGCGCGTCGGGCGCGGGTGGCTGACGTTTTGGAGCGTCAGAACCGGGCATGGGACGCTTCACCCAAGACCATCGAGAATATCGGTCGTCTACGCGGCGGGGCGTCCGCGGTTGTTACAGGGCAACAGGTCGGGCTGTTCGGCGGTCCGCTGTTTTCGATCTTCAAGGCGTTGAGCACGGTGAAGTTGGCGCGCGAGTCTACCGAGGCTGGCCTGGACTGCGTACCTATTTTTTGGTTGGCCACAACCGATCATGATCTGGAAGAGATCAGTCACGTCTCGATCCTGGGAGCGGATGGCTCGCTGCAAAAACTTTCCACGACCACGCACGGAGTGCCAGATGCGCCTGTAGGAGCGGTGAGATTCGGTTCCGAGATCGAGGCTGTGGTGGAGACTGCCGCAACTGCCCTCGGTGATTCGGAGGTCACGAAATATCTGCGTGAAGCTTACCGTCCCGGAGAAAACTTTGGCAGCGCGTTTGCCCGCCTTTTCTCGCGCATGTTTGCAGATTCGGGCGTGATTCTTCTCGACGCCGCCGACCCGGAACTTCAGCGCATCGCTGTTCCCATCTATAGTGCCGCCGTGGAACGCGCGGCGGAACTCGATGAAGCATTGCTGGTACGAGGCAAAGAATTGGAAGCGGCCGGCTATCACCAGCAGGTGAAAGTAACGCCTTCTTCCACTCTTCTCTTTACAGTGCGCGATGGGTCGAGGATTGCGGTACAGCGCCGCGCGAAAACCAGCAGCGCAGCATCCGCGGAGCACGAATTTCTGGTGAAGGATGAGGTTGTATCCCCGGCTGAGATGTTGCGCCGGGTCCAAGGCGAGCCGGAAAAGTTCAGTGCAAACGTTTTGCTGCGCCCCGTGGTGCAGGATTACCTTCTTCCGACATTGGCTTACGTGGGAGGAGCGGCCGAGATCGCGTACTTCGGCCAGGGGGCCGTGGTTTACGAAGCGCTGCTGGGACGGGCTACACCGATTCTTCCGCGCTTTTCCGCCACCATCGTCGAAGCTAAACCTCAAGCATTACTTGAGCGTTATAGCATGACGGTTCCTGACACGTTTCAGGGGCCCGAAGCGGTACGCGAATCTTTGGCAGAGCATACTTTGCCCGCCGACTTGCAAAGCGCTTTCGATCAAGCATCCTCGTCGTTGAAGGAATCGCTCGGGGCAATTCAGAAATCCCTGGAGCGTCTCGACAAGACTTTGGTCGAAGCGGCGGCCAATGCCGGATCGAAAATGGAACACCAGATCGAGCAGTTGCGTTCAAAGGCAGGGCGGGCCGAGTTGCGCCAAAGCGAGATTTTGGGACGCCATGCCGAAGTCCTTAGCAACGCGCTTTATCCCAATAAAGTTTTGCAGGAACGCGAGGTTGGAGGGATTTACTTCGCGGCCCGCCACGGGCTAGAGCTTTTGCAGGATCTCTACGACACCCTCAGCACCGAATGCCTCGATCACCAGATTATTTCTCTGTCATCTGAGCGAAGCGAAGCAGTTACTCCGCTCAAGATGACGACGGTTTGAAACCAGAAACAGGAAGCCAGAAACTGTCCTCACGGTTCCAAAGTTAACCTGTCCGTCGTTTCTTTCTCCACCGCATCTCGCGAA
The DNA here is from genome assembly GCA_963741105.1 of Terriglobia bacterium. Lineage (GTDB taxonomy): Bacteria > Acidobacteriota > Terriglobia > Terriglobales > Acidobacteriaceae > JAIQFF01. Next base: position 266,185 of record CAVUGT010000018.1, on the reverse strand, counting down.
TAGGCTAGAGGAAAATACCTTCCTTCGCTCCACAGGGGTAGCAAATCCGAATAGTGTGGACTTCCAGGCTGTCCGCTTTGGCCGGGCACGTTCACCGCGACTGAGTTGTCCCAATCGCTGAGATCAAGGATTTCGCGATAGCTTGCGCCGGAGGTCTGGTCAAACGAGTTCTCGGGATAACCCGTGGCGTTAACGGTGTATTCGTCCCCCGGACGGGACACTGGAGTTGGATCGGCGAGCGCCGCCGCGCCGGGAATCTGATCGAGAGGATGACGAAACCGGACGTGGTGCATCTGGCCCCAGGACCATTTCGCCGGATCACTACCCTGTAGCTCTTCCATCTTGTCCCAGGCTTCTGCCAGGGATTTCCTGAGCATGGAGTCTCGCGTTAACGTTGCATCCTGCGGCATGCCCTGAAGGAAAGTAAGAACTTGATGCGGAGACCAATCTTCAATCATCGACTGTGCCGCAGGCGGTATCGCCAGCTTCATCGTCTCCCGAGTTACGATCTTTAGCCACACTTCGTAGAGCGCAGCGGCGGCTGAATCGCGATCGACGTCGCCATTCCAATTCAAAAGCAGTTGCGCCGCGGCGGTCGATTCTTGCCGCGCCTTAGTTGCGCGAAACAGTTCGATCAATTGCAAAGCGGGAAGGGAATGGACGTCAGACTGTATAGGCTGCATGGCCGGCACGTCTAATTTATTTCCTGATTGAGCTTGTTGCAGCACCTGAGTGATGCGCTGAAAGCGGTACGGTGGCGCCCAGCTATACCCGACCTTGTAAGGATAGTTATCGGGTATCATTTTGTGATTCGCACTGACAATAAATCCCTGCGGCGGATTGAAATAGTGCGGCAATTTGTCGTTGGGCACAAATCCAGACCATTCATTGCCGCTTGTGCCGGGGACCGGCAAGAGCCCAGTCCAATTTTTGCGCAGCGGAGCCAGGCCCGTGGAATGCTCGCCAATGTTTCCGGCGCGGTCGGCGTAAACGATGTTTTCGGAAGGAACTTTCCAACGCGGCATTGCGGCCTCAAATTCCTTCCAGTTCTGCGCGCGATCGATGGCCAGCGATCCCAGATAGCCCGCCGTACCGGGCTCCGCTCCCACCCAGTGCAGGGCCAGAGCGCGTTTGCCATCTTCCCAGAGCACAGGGCCGTGGCGAGTGAATTTCAGATCGACCTCGACAGTCTTGCCCCCGCCAAGTCCGAAAGTCTCTTTGCGGATTTGCATCGGCTCCCAGCCATTGGCGGTTTTGTACTGGGACGGGTCCGCCGGATTTAGATCTTCCAGGTATAGGTCCTGCTGGTCGAGACCGAAAATGGTGAAGCCCCAGGCAATATTCTGATTGTGACCAAGCGCGACTCCGGGCAGGCCGGGTTCGCCCGCGCCGATTACGTCCCACCCGGGCGCGACCAGATGGACCATGTAGCGTAACGAAGGTTCGGCGATGACGCGGTGCGGATCATTGGCCAGGATGGGCTTACCACTTCGGGTCAGCTTGCCTGAGATAGTCCAGTTGTTGCTGCCCTCCGCCGGATGCAGCGGAAACTCGTTGCGAGTGTCGCTTCCGATGAGATTATGCAGCAGCTTCTTGGAGAGGTCAGAGAAGTCGGAACCCGGAGGAGGGTCCAGCTTCACCTGGGGATCGAAATCGAAGAGCACAGAGGCCGCATCAACCCCGACCGCCTGAACGGCCTGCGCATGCTCCAGTTCGGCAAAGGCATTCCCAGTCATGGAGAACGCGGCCATGCGATTCAGACAGTCAGTGGGTTTCCATGGCTCGGGCTTGAAGCCTGCGAGCTGAAACTCGAGAGGTACTCCGGCGCCTCCGGGTGCCATACGAGTCGCGATATAAGCATTGATTCCCGCGGTAAAAGCTTCGAGAATCGCTTGCGTGTCCGGAGAGTAGCTTTCGTACTCGGCCTTCATATCACCGCGGTAGCTGAGGAGGCGTGCATTGATGTCGCGCGGCAGGGCTGAAGGGCCCAGGACTTCAGCCAGGCGGCCTTGTCCGGAACGTTTCCACAATTCCATCTGAAACAGGCGATCCTGGGCGGCGACGAATCCCTGCGCGAAGAAAAGGTCATGCTGGTTCTGGGCGTAGATGTGAGCCACGCCCCAGTGGTCGCGCAGGACTTTCACCGGATGTTCGAGGCCGGTTGCGTGGATCGTGCCGCGGATCGTGGAGAGGGCGGCATGTGCACGGCCCTCGAGATTCTCTCCCTTGCTAACATTCTTTTCGGCTTGCGGCGTGGTTTGAGCCGCCGCCGTCGCGAGTGCTACCCCCAAGGTCAGGGAAACAAGACTTACGCTTCGTTTCATACGCGCGTCATTCTATCCCAGCGAGAACCGGCAAACCCTTGCCCTCCTAGGGGCGATTGCGGGATTTACATCGTCGGTTTAAAAGTTGTGCAGGCGGCTGACTTCGGGAGCGGAAAAGGGTAATATCTCTCCTCTTGGCGGGTGATTCAGTCTGTCGTCCTCCGAGTCTTCAATGACCGCGCCCATGAACGTTTCCCTGACCTCGCTGTTGGCCTCTCTCCCGGTATCCCTGAAGTGGCTGGAGTCCGCAGTGCGAGTCCAGTTTCTGTTGTTGGCCGTGTTTGAAGGTTTCGGCAAGAAGGGCGACATCTTCAACATTCTTTGGGCCCTGGTGTTTGGCTTTGCCACGCTGAATATTCTTGGCCTGGTCGCCCGGCGCTTTGAACCCAACCGCAACCGCCTGAATTTTGGAGAGACCATCGCAATCATGGTGGTCATTGTTTCCATCGTGCTGCTGGGTTGGGAGATGCTTAATCTCTTCAAGATTTTCCCGCTCAAGCTGCACCCTCACGGTTGAGGTTTTGCGGTATGATTCGGTCATGCCGAAGAACGTCCCCCCGTTCGAGGTGACCTGTCCATGTTGCAGCGCGGTTCTGAAAGTAGACGCTGAAATCAGGGGAGTTATCGCCCACACCGCCGCCGTCAAACCGAAAATGTTCGCCGATATCGAAGAAGCAGCCAGGGCCATGAAGGAGCAGGACACGCGTCGCGATTCCATCTTCCGGCAGTCAGTGGAGGCGCAGAAGCATGCTTCCGATCTGCTGGAAAAGAAGTTTCAAGAAGCGGTCAAGAAAGCCAAAGAGTCTCCGGATACGGGGAAGCCGATCCGGGATTTTGATTTGGACTAGTTCGGAAGGCCTGGGTTTCACAACATCCTTCTGGCGTTGTTGCCTTGAATCACTGAATTAGGTCGTTCATGCTCTCGCGGGCCAGGGCGCCCGCGCCACACGAAACACACTAAACTCGGTTCGGAGTTCGATTGATGAAAACCATTCAGGGGCCTGCCATATTCCTGGCCCAGTTCGCCGGGGATTCGGCGCCTTTCAACAATCTGCAGAATATCGCGGCCTGGGCGAAAAGCTTGGGCTACAAGGGCGTGCAAATTCCTTCATGGGACGGCCGCCTATTCGATCTCAAGCGTGCGGCAGAAAGCAAGGCCTATTGCGATGAGGTCCTCGAGATTCTCGCGAAGAACGGTCTGCAGCTCACCGAGCTCTCTACTCATCTGCAAGGTCAGTTGGTCGCGGTACATCCTGCGTACGATTTGATGTTCGATGGTTTTGCGGCGGAAAGCGTCCGCAAAAACCCCAAAGCACGGCAGGCCTGGGCGGTAGAACAATTGATGTTTGCGGCCCGGGCATCAGCGAATCTGGGACTAAAAGCTCACGCAACTTTTTCGGGAGCGCTGGCGTGGCCCTATGTTTATCCGTGGCCGCAGCGCCCGGCTGGACTGGTTGAGGCCGCCTTCGACGAGTTGGCTGCCCGTTGGTTGCCCATTCTGAATGCCTTCGACAAGGCAGGCGTGGATTTGTGTTACGAGATCCATCCCGGCGAAGACCTGCACGACGGCGCCACCTTCGAGATGTTTCTGGAGAAGGTCAAGAATCACCCGCGGTGCAACCTGCTCTTTGACCCCAGTCATTTCGTGCTGCAACAGCTCGACTATCTGCAGTACATCGATCTCTATCACTCTCGTATAAAAATGTTTCATGTGAAGGACGCCGAGTTCAATCCTTCAGGCCGGCAGGGCGTTTACGGAGGCTATCAGCCCTGGGTGGAACGGGCGGGACGATTTCGGTCGCTGGGAGATGGCCAAGTGGATTTCGCCGGCATTTTTTCCAAACTTTCTCAATATGGATTCGACGGCTGGGCCGTGCTGGAGTGGGAGTGCTGTATAAAGAGCAGTGATCAGGGCGCGGCCGAAGGAGCTCCGTTCATCGCGCGCCATATTATTCAGGTAGCCAAGCAGTCGTTTGACGATTTTGCCGGTTCGGGCGCCGATCTGGCCGCGAATCGAAAGATGATGGGACTGGACTAACCTTTCAGCTTTCAGTTCTCAACTATCAGCCGGGTCGGTTGAGAGCTAGATAAGGAAAACCTGTGAGTCTGGAAATCAAGCGAGAAGACAAGGTGGGACGCCGGCTTCGGCTGGGCATGGTGGGCGGAGGCCCGGGCGGCTTCATCGGTGCGGTGCACCGCATCGCAGCTCGCTTGGATGATCGTTTTGAATTGGTGGCGGCTGCGTTGTCTTCCGATCCTGTCCGCTCCAAGGCCGCGGCGACGGATCTTCACATCGCGACAGAACGTGCCTACGGCAGTTTTGCTGACATGGCCAAGGCCGAGGCGACACGGCCAGACCGGATCGATGCGGTGGCCATCGTGACTCCCAACCATCTGCACTATGCGCCAGCGAAAGCGTTTCTCGAAGGCGGCATCCACGTTATTTGCGACAAGCCTCTTACCACCACTCTTGAAGACGCGATTGATCTCTCGCGTATCGTGCGCCGCACCGGTCTCTTGTTCGCAGTCACCCACAATTACACGGGATATCCCATGGTGCGTCAGGCGCGTCAAATGATTGCGGACGGAGAGCTGGGTGCAATCCGCGTAGTGCAGGTGGAATATGCGCAAGACTGGTTGGCCACTCCGTTGGAGAAAACTGGACAGAAGCAGGCATTGTGGCGCACGGATCCCGCCCAAAGCGGGCCCGCCGGATCTTTGGGAGACATCGGCACGCATGCTTTCAATCTCGCCAGTTTCGTTACTGGACTGAATTGCAAGGAACTGGCAGCCGAGCTCACCACGTTTGTCCCCGGCCGGCGTCTGGATGACCACGTTCAAATCATGCTGCGCTTCGCCGAAGGCGCCCGCGGGCAACTCTGGGCGAGCCAGGTTGCGACCGGAAACCAGAACAATCTCCGGCTTAGGGTTTACGGCGAAAAGGCTGGAATCGAATGGCGGCAGGAAGAACCCAACAGCCTGTGGTTTGCCCAGCTTGGTAAAACTCCCACCACGATTTATCGCGCCGGTCCGGGCGCGACGCCCGTGGCGGCGCACGCCAGCCGCGTGCCCGGGGGCCATCCTGAAGGATATCTCGAGGCTTTCGCCCAGCTCTACGCCGACATGGCCGAGCAGATCAGCGCCCGGCTGGAGAAGCGACCTCCGGCGGCGTCGTCTTTGCTTGTCCCTACGGTCGAAGACGGCGTAGCGGGCATGCGCTTCGTTTCTGCTGTCCTCGAATCTTCGAAACACAACGCGGCGTGGACTCCGCTTCCCAGCGCAGCCTGATTTCCTGAACAGGCACCTGCCACATTTACGGATGGTCACTATTGCACAGCAAATGCCGGGATGTGCGCGTACCATGTAAGCGGTCTCTTAACGCATCTTCCCGCCGCGCCTCACGGTGACGGTTCCTTGCGAAATCAGACGGTAACTCTGCGCAAGGAGTCGTTATGCCTGATAAATCCAGTCGTCTTCGTGTGAAGACCGATGGCCAATCGCCGCCCCTGATTGATGGGCAGCCAGTCGAAAACGAGATCCTGTTGAGCCTGCCGGCAAAAGAGCGCGATCAGATATTTCCGCTGCTCACCTTCCTCGAGCTCAGGACCCACGACGTATTGCACGAACCCGGCGATGTCATCAAATTTGGATACTTTCTGAATAACGGGATGACGTCGATCCTGACGGTTCTGGCCGAGGGCAAGAGCGTGGAAGTGGGCCTGACCGGAAAAGACGGTTTCGTCGGCTTGCCCCTGATCGTTGGATTCAGCAGCGGTCCAACCCAGGCAGTGGTTCAAATTAAAGGCAATGCTTTCAGAATCACGGCCCGCGCCCTGATCCAGGTGGTGCGCCAATGCCCGGTCCTGACCAACCGGTTGCAGCGCTATGTGCAGATGCTGGCCATGCAGGGGACCCAGGTTGCCGCCTGCAATCGCCTTCACGAAGTCGATGAACGACTGGCCCGCTGGCTTCTGATGTGCCAGGACCGTATCGACTCCAACCTGGTGCCTCTGACCCAGGAATTTCTCGCCCACATGCTGGGAACGCGCCGGGCCAGTGTCACGGTCGCAGCGGGAATCCTGCAAAAGGAGGGACTCATCACTTATCAGCGCGGACATGTCAACATTGTGGACCGGACCCGGCTGGAAGCTGCCTGCTGCGAATGCTATGCCATCATGCGGCAGCAAAGCATGAAATGGGAGAGGGAAGCCGTCCCGACGACGAACTGATCCCTGCCCGGCTTAACTGGTCCGTGACGGAACCCGATCGGACTAGTCCTTCTGCCCAACCTTCAAGGCAACTTTTGTCAAAACCACGGTTCGCACAGGCGAAGGCTCGCTTACAATAGCGAACATGCAAAGCAGCGGACAAGCGGGGACCAAGATGACCCGTGACTGGAAACAGTGGGAAGGCCAGACGGTGAATGGCAACTTCCCGCTCCGCCAATATCTGGGTGGTTCAGAGGAGAGCGCGGTTTTTCTGACCGAGCGGCGCGGACAGGAACCACAGCGCGCGGCGATCAAACTCATTCCTGCCAACCCGGCTACTGTCGAAGTTCAACTTGCACGCTGGGAAGCCACGGCGAAACTCTCCCATCCTCATTTACTGCGGCTCTTTGAAACCGGCAGCTGCCAACTGGATAAAGTAGTTCTGCTTTACGTAGTGATGGAGTACGCCGAAGACAACCTGGCGCAGATCCTTCCCCACCGAGCGCTGACTCCGGAAGAAGTACGCGATCTTCTGGAACCTGCCTTGGACGCTCTGACTTATCTGCATGGTAAGTCGCTGGTCCACAGCCGGCTGAAACCGTCGAACGTTATGGCGGCTGGCGACCAGTTGAAACTTTCGAGTGACAGCCTGATTCGGAGCGGCGATCCGGCGGGCCGGCTCGGTTCACCGACCCGTTACGACGCACCGGAACTCGCGAAAGGCAACATCATGCCGGCGTCCGATGCCTGGTCGCTGGGGATGACTCTGATGGAAGCGCTGACTCAGCGTCTGCCAGCGGTCGAAGGCATTACCGAACCGCTGCCCGAAACCGTACCCGCGCCTTTCATGGGAATCGCGCATTGCTGCCTGCGCCGCGATCCGCAGCGTCGATGCACGGTTGCCGATATTGCAACCCGTTTGCAGGCAGCGGGGCCAGCTCCGCAGAAGCCTTCGACTGTCCGCATCCCGGCGTCCTCGAAGAAATCGCAGTACGTTTTTATTGTTGCCGCAGCGGTGCTCATACTGCTTGCAGTGGTGTTTGGTCCAAAGCTGCTGAATCCTCATCCCGAGACTAAGGGAGTGAGTTCGGTTTCGTCTCAGCCACCAGTTTCATCAGCCACTGCTTCGCCCGAGACCCATAGTGCTGCGCCCAAGCAAGAACCGAGTCCAGCCGCACCTGCCAAACCTTCTGCGACCAAGCCGAGCCATCAAGCCCAAACCTCCGCGGCCTCGACACCTTCACCGACACCTGCTCCGCCAGCAAATGCCCCTTCTGCGACGCGCTCCGAGCGGGGCAGTATCGTCCATCAGGTTGATCCCGTCGTTTCCAAATCAGCTCGTAACACAGTCACAGGAACACTGAGAGTCAGGATCAAAGTCTCAGTAGATGCATCGGGCAACGTGGCGAACGCGACGTTCGTTTCCCCGGGACCGAGTAAATACTTTGCCCGGCAGGCAATGGAGGCGGCACAGCAGTGGAAGTTTGCTCCCGCTCAAGTGAATGGACAGGCCGTGCCCAGCGCGTGGGTTCTTCATTTCGGTTTCCGGAAATCAGGAACGGAAGTCGAGCCCGAGCCGGTCAAGCCCTGACAATGAAACCTCAGTCGCCAATCTCACGCAACAAGCGCTTCGGAGCTTTTCGTCGCCAGGCTGTTCGCAGCGCCGCTTCCAGAATGTCCGGGGCCACTTTGGCTAGGCACACGCGCGTAGAGCCGCTACGCCCCCATCCTCCCTGGACGGGTGAAAATATTTCGGGCTCGTCCTCAACCATCCCAGCTTGTTGCTCCGGCGACAACAGCAGCACACCGTAACCCTCCGCCTGCAAAGAAAGCGTGGCGAAGATCTTGCCTCCAACGCGAAAGTCCGGGTTGCCGAAATGAGCGCCTTCCACGGCTTCGGGCAGAGCAAGAGCGAGACGTCTGAAACCCGCTGTGGTCACGCTAACCGCCTCCATTCACGAAATAGTCACAATTCAACTGCTTTCGCGACATTGAGCATACAATAGGCTGCTTTCAGCAGAGCACCTGTAAGGATCGCACCTGCCCCACCCAGCGATTCCGGTGTTCTCCTGCCAGACAAACAGAACGCGTAGTCGACAGGTTTCCTGAAAGGGGCTTATGCGTGTACAGACGTTTCTGCTCATTGTCATATTGTCTTCTAGCCTAGCGGCCGAGAATCTGGAAAAAACCCAGAAAAAAGAACTGGAAGCTCAAGTCAAAACCATGACCACCGAGGCCGAAAAACTGGAAAAGGCCGGGCAGCTGGCGGCTGCTCGCACGAAGTACGCCGAGTCGCAGGCGCTGATCGAAGTGAAGGATGTCACCGAGGCCATCAAGCGTCTCGATGACCAGATTCACAAACGAGTGAAGGATCAGTTGAACGACTCGCGCAAACTCTACGAGTCACACAAATACAAAGAGGCGACGGCTGTGCTGGATGAAGGCATGAAGCTGGAAGCCTTCCAACCGGTCCTGGCCTACGACCTTGCCCTTTGCTACCACCAGCTCGGCGAACGTAAGAAAGCTCTGGAATACCTGAACAAGGCCAAAGTCGGTACGGTGGATCCGAAGCAGAAACAGAAGCTTCTGCAATTGCAAACGGTCTTTACCACCGGAGAAAACGGACCTTCGGTAAATGAAAACGACAAGAATCGAATCGTGCGCGTCAATCATCTCGTCGACAGCGTCGGACTGGAGGCATCGCTGGAAGATGAAGGGGGAGCGGAGGAATCAATCTCCGGTACCGATAGTCCAACTCCAGATACTCCAGCGTCCGTTCCTCAGCCGGTGAAGGCAACGACCGCTGCGCCCCTCAAGACAACGCGGCCGGCGGGCATGCATAGCGATCCCAATGCCGGTCACAGGGCGAGTCTGTGTAACGCTCTCGTCGAATTGAAAAACGCGCTGGCGAACAGTCCAGCCGCGACCTTCAATCTTGCCAATTGCGCGGAATCCAACGGACGAACTGCGGAAGCGATCCGCCTGCTGGAAAAGTATCTGGAAATGTCTCCCAACGCGCTCGATGCCGAAGAAGTCCGGGCACGCATTATCGATCTCAAACTGCTTCTCACGCTGCCCGGTCAAAAGGGAGTGGAAGTCCGCAAGCTCTACGCCTCCGCCTATGGGGCGCTCGCCGAGCTCCAGTACGATCATGCACTCACCGCATTCATCCAGGCCGGCGAGCTGGCTCCGGATTTCGCTCTGACAAAATGGAAGCTGGCGCTGTTCTACGAGGCGATGGGAAACATCGAAAAAGCTCGCGAGAATTTCACTCGCTACAAGGAATTGTCTGCCGATCAGAGCGCCAAAGATGAGGCGGACCTTCATCTCGGCACTTTGGAGGCGAAACGGAACAAGTACGACGAGGAAGTGGATGAAGCCGAAGACATCGTCGCTGATCTGTTTAACCGCTCGATGAACCTGACATTCAACGGCCCTGAGAACCGCAGCGCCTTGCGCGCCAAGCGTGCTCGCGTCAAGAAGAAGGAAGAAAAATACTCCAAGAATCGGGTCGGCGGCTTTGCCATTCCCTTTGCTTACGCGCAACAGCAGTTGGCGCGCGCAAGTGAGCACCTTCAGATCGCGCTCGCTCTGTTTCCCCTGGGCGCCGAAGCCAATCAGTTGATGGGTCTGGTATTCCTGCAGGCCAACGACGGCCATTCCGCAAGCAGAAGTTTCGACGTGGTGGCCAGCCAGGGACTGCCGGTGGCATTCTATGGCGAGCTTCGAGACCGTAAACACGACCAGGCGGTGAAGTGTGAGTTAAGTCACGATCGCGTTCGCCTGATCTATCTGTCGTCATATGACAAGAAGGGGAATCCAGCCCCGCCGAGCAAGCCCGCGGGAGATGATGGGCTGGGAGACATGGTGATCGACCCTTCCACTCCGCGGCAGCAGGGCTTCGATTCTCTCGACGTCACCTTAAGCGAGATCAAAAAAGTCGAGACCGATAAAGGAATGCTCAAGCTGAAACTCACCAAACAGGAAGTCTGGCTGGCCCCGATCTACTTGCCTTCATTTACTCCCGTTGAGGGTCCGCAAGCGCGAAGGTTTGCCAATAATTACACCCGGCTATTTATCCGCTACCCGGGGTTGGAAGATTCCAAACTTGGAACCGAAGGCATGAGCGGTGGCGAGAAATTCATGATGGGCTACAACATCGCCAACGCCAGCGCTGATATCGCCATGTCAGGATTCGGCGGAGTCGGGGCCATTGCAAGCGTGCAGGACATCATCTCTATTACGCGGACGATCCGGGCTGCAATGGTGTCCCTAAGCGTCAGCTTTGCCACCTGGGAGAAGAGTGTGGAGGACCAGCAGCAACTGCTTGCCGGCAAGGCGTTTAAGGCGATTCCGACGGAGCAGGCGAGTCTGGTGTTTGTGCAGGAGGCGAAGTAGGGAAATCTCGGAGTTGTTGGCCCGAAGGGAAGGTGTGACATACTTTCCCGAGGCAGGAGGTAACAATGCGAATCCCCCTGACTGCTATTCTGCTGCTGCGTTTGTCGATGTCTGCTCAAGACGTTCCCGCTTGTGTCGCTAGCCTTCTTGATGTTTCTGTTCTGACCGCGAAAGCTGAATCCGGCGATCCCAAAGCACAACTGGAATTGGGAAAATACTATGACGCCGTGAACGACCAGGCGAAATTTCCCCAGGCAGCCTATTGGTTCTCGAAGTCTGCGGATCAAGGCAATCCCGACGCGGAGTGGAGGCTGGCGGGTGCTTACCAGGTCGGCGGAGGAGTCACGCCAGATGATCGTACTTCACTCTATTGGTTTAAAAAGGCGGCGGAAGACGGCCAGATTGACGCCGAATTTGTTTTGGCGATGAATTACAGGGATGGCCGCAACGTAGAGCGTAACCCTCGGAAAGCATTTGACTGGTTCATGCGTGCTGCGAGACAGGGCCACGTCGATGCGCAGGTCAGTGTGGCACAGATGTATGAAGAGGGAGAGGTTGTGCCTCGCGACTACGCAAACGCGGCTATGTGGTACAAGAAGGCCGCCGAGCAGGTTCCCGATCGGGGCGGCGCGAGCGTGGCACGGAACAGCCTGGGATTTCTCTACATGGACGGCTTGGGTGTGCCACGGGATAGGGTGACGGCGTACATGTATTTTGCGCTGTCAAACTCCGCCAGCAATATGGAGTGGGCCGCATCAAACATGACCATTCCCCAAGTTGCCGAAGCTCAGCGCAGAGCCAAGGAGTGGGTAAGTAAGCACCTTGATCCGCCACAGTGTGCCAATTTGAGACAAGTCACAACAGTGGCATCTAACCCCGATTAACCGTCGCGCATTTGATAAATGGCACTTAGCTCGATTTAGTGCAACTTTTTTGATGCTTCTCATTCAAAGTTTTCATCCAATGCACCGAGAAGCGGATTGACAGAGGCCGCCCCGTTATCTACGATTCATAGGTCCATGTCAGCGATCCTGCCTAACGCGCTGCCAGTGTTGTACCTGTTGTTGTATGCGTGTATCCACTGGCGCTCGGAGGCTGCTGACCTAAGCATCATCTAGAAATCGGCAATCATACCCACCGCCAGTGCAACCTGGCGGTGGTTTTTTTTGTGGCCAAAAACTTATGGCAGACGCAGTTACCGAAACGGCAGTTAAAGAGACGAAAGCACAGCGGGTCGAACGGCTGAAGCGGGAGAAAAATCCGTGGGAAGGCCTGGACGATATCCGCAAGTTCGCCCGCGACGGCTTCGACTCCATCACCCCCGAATGGCTGGGCACATATTTTCGCTGGTGGGGGGTTTACACCCAGGGCGATGGCGTGGGCGTGATCGGCGGCAAAAATGGAGAAGGGAAGGCGCTGCCCTTTTTCATGGTACGCATCCGCATTCCCAACGGACTGCTTCATTCTCACCAGCTTCGAACCATCGCCAATGTCACCGAAAAGTATGCGCGCGGAACCGCAGATCTGACGGTAAGACAGAACATCCAGTTGCATTGGGTAACGATTCAGGACCTGCCGGAACTGCTTGACGGATTGTGGCGTGCCGGCCTGACCACAATGGGCTCTTGCGGAGATGACACCCGCAACATTACCGGCTGCCCGCTGTCCGGGGTGGACGCCGACGAAATCTGTGATGCCTCGGCTCTGGCGCTCGAGGCCAACAGCTTTTTCGTAGGCAACGGGGATTTCTACAATCTGCCGCGCAAGTTCAAGATCTGCATCACCGGATGCAACGTGTGGTGCGCCTACCCCGAGATCAATGACGTTGGCTTGACCGCGATTCGCCGTCCTGAAGACTCTGAAGTTGGTTATTCGCTGCGGATCGGTGGAGGGCTCTCAACCGATCCTCATCTCGCGGTTCGGCTCAACGCGTTTGTGCACCGGCACCAGGTAATTCCTGTTCTCAAAGGAGTTGCTGAGATCTTTCGTGAAAGCGAAAAGCTGCGCGAGAACCGGGAGCGGGCGCGGCTCAAGTTCCTCTTCCTCAAGCATGGTTGGACCGCGGACAGCTTTCAGGAAGAATTGGAGCGGCGTATCGGATTTCATTTCGATCCGGCAGTGGAAGAGAAGCCGCCAAACGATATTTACCGCGATCACGTCGGAATCCATCCCCAGAAGCAGGCAGGGTATTCGTACGTCGGAGCTGCAGTGCTGCGCGGACGTATTTCGTCGCAGCAGATGCGCGCCGCAGCCGACGCGGCGGATCGCTATGCATCTGGCGAGGTGCGCACGACGAACATGCAGAACCTGTTGATCGTCAACGTGCCGAACGGTAAAGCTGCAGCACTCGCTGCCGAGTTGGAAGCGAACAAGATGCCGGTGGCGGGATCTCCGTTCTGGCGCGGCGTGGTGGCGTGCAGTGGCACGGAATTCTGCAAGGTGGCGATTACCGAGACTAAGAGCTTTTCCCGCTGGCTGGTGGAAGAGCTTGAGGATCGGCTTCCCGGCTTCGAGCAACACTTGAAGCTGCATGTTACGGGATGCCCCAACAGTTGTGGCCAGCATTGGATTGCCGACATAGGCATCGAGGGCAAAAAGATCAAGGTCGACGGTCGTCAGCAGGATGCGTACTACTTCTGCGTCGGCGGCGCCGTCGGCCTGCATCAGTCGGTTGCGCGTCCTGTCGGCTATCGCTGCCTGGCCAGTGATGTGCCCGATGCCATCGAACGTCTATTGCGCCGTTACCTGAACGAGAAGTTGCCCGAAGAAAACCTGCGTCACTATTTTGCCCGCCGCAGCGACGAAGAGTTACGCGAGTGCCTCGCGGGAACGTTCGTGGCCGCGGTCGAGCGTGATGCTTCGCCCGGAAAGGTGCCACATGCGGTCGAAGGCTAGGAGAAACGAAGCCGGAAGGGCACGACTTCAGTCGTGCCGGAAACTTAGGTCATGACCCTGTTTCCAATGTTCATGAAACTCGAAGGCCGTCCATGCCTGGTGGTCGGTGCGGGCACCATCGGCGCGCCCAAGATCAGCAGCCTGATTGCTGCTGGCGCTGTGACCCGCGTGATTGCGCTCAGCGCTACCGCTGAGGTTGGCGAGTGGGCGCGAGCGGGAAGCCTCACCTGGGAAGCGCGGGCGTTCGAGTCCGCGGACCTCGATGGGGTCTTCATGGTCATTGCGGCCACGAACTCTCGCGAACTGAACGCAGCGATTTTCAACGAAGCCCGGCAGCGAAATATTTTGTGCAACGTAGTCGACGATCCTGAGTATTGCGATTTCTACTATCCCGCGGTAGTGCGGCGAGGAGACCTACAGCTGGCAATTTCGACCAACGGACAGAGCCCGGCGTTGGCCCAGAGAATCCGGCGTGAGCTGGAAATTCAGTTCGGACCGGAGTACGGCGACTGGTTGGAGCAACTAGGCAACATCAGGCAGCAATTGTTTGCCAGCAAAATGAATCCGGAAGAGCGCCGGCACCTGCTGCATGAACTGGCCAGCAGCGCTGCGTTCGAAGAAGCACGTGCGGCGGGATTCAATATCGAGTTAGTGAGTCTGGAGAAAATATCATGACCCGTAAGGTGTACCTGGTGGGAGCGGGCCCGGGCGATCCCGAACTGCTCACGCTCAAAGCCCTCAAACTTCTGAAGTCAGCCGACGTGGTTCTGCATGACGACTTGATCAGCCCGGAGATTCTCGCGTTCATCCCGTCGTCGACCGAAGTGCAGAATGTCGGCAAGCGTTTCGGACAAAAGAAAATCAGCCAGAGCGAGATCAACTCGCTTCTTGTCCAGAACGCGCTGTTGGGATTACAGGTGGTGCGCCTGAAAAGCGGCGACCCGCTGATTTTTGGCCGCGCCGGCGAAGAAATCGAAGCCTTGCGCAAAGCCGGCGTCGATTTCGAAATCATTCCCGGCGTCACGGCAGCGTTTGGCGCTGCCGCGAATGCACAGATCCCGCTTACTCATCGTCAAGTTTCCTCCGCAGTGGTGCTGGTAACGGGCCACCACGCCGTCACCGACGAATTTGCCGACTGGCCGGCGAAGATTCCGACCGACGCCACGGTCGTGGTCTACATGCCCGGTTACAACTATGCGAGTACGGCGCAACAACTGCTCCGGGCGGGTGTGGCGGCGACTACGCCCTGCGCCATCCTCTCTCAAGCCACGTTGCCCAACGAACAGATTCATATAACCACGGTCCAAAGTCTGCACACGTCTCCGCGACTTCCTTCACCCACATTACTGGTAGTGGGAGAAGTCGTCCGACTGGCAAAGCCGGCGGACCTGCATCGACAACTCGAATGGCCAAAGGATTCGGTTCGCCCTGGCACTGAATTTCGGCTTCAGTTTGCTTCGAACAGCGTGGGCTTCGTTGCGGTTCAGGAGCGTGCCGAGTGAGAGACCGCGCGGAGTTGATCCCAGCCAATGCTGAAACATGGAGTCCGGAAGAAGTATTGAGCTGGGCGTTTTCTACCTACGGCAAGGATGTGGCAATCGCATCAGGCTTTGGGATAGAGGGAATGGTGCTTCTCGACCTCGCTTCCCGGGTGCGGCGTGATTTCCGGGTCTTCACGCTGGATACGGAGTTTCTGTTCCCCGAAACCTACGATCTGATGGACCGGGTCGAGAAGCGTTACGGCATCAAGGTCGAAAGAGTTTACAGCCCGCTCACCCCCGAGGAGCAGGAACTGGAGCATGGCGCAGCCCTCTGGAGCCGCGATCCCGACAAGTGCTGCGGCATTCGCAAGGTCGAACCGCTGAAGGGGAAACTCAAGGAACTGCGCGCCTGGGTCACCGCCATCCGCCGCGACCAGACCTCGTCACGTGCCTCAGCCCGCAAGGTGGAGTGGGACGCCAAGTTTCAGCTGTTGAAGATCAATCCCATCGCCGACTGGACTTCAGCGATGGTCTGGAGCCACGCCCTCAAGCACAACGTCCCGTATAACCCGCTGCACGACAAGAACTATCCCAGCATCGGGTGCACCCATTGCACTCGGGCGGTCCGTCCGGGAGAAAACGCCCGTGCCGGACGCTGGTCAGGGTCAGACAAGACCGAATGCGGACTCCACGTCACCGCTCCGGCTGAGATCGCGCCCCTGGCGGAAATCAAGAACGCGTTGGCCAAGGGCTCGGTCGGATGCGAGTGAAACCAAAAGCCTAAACCACTAAGGACACTAAGGATCACGAAGGAAATCTGACTTAAGTGTAGTGTTTTCCTTCGTGTACCTTCGTGCCCTTGGTGGTTGAAGCCTTTGATCCTCCAGAAGTTAGCTGCCCAAAAAATCCATCCGAGTCATCGAAATTCTCGATTGTACTTCCATGCTCCATTGACGGTACACAATCTAAAGATGGGTCCGAGTCACTTAACCACAGACCACGACGCCTGCGGTGTCGGCCTGGTCGCCCAAGTCAGCGGAGCCGCGTCCCGGGAGATCGTAGACCGCGCGCTCGAGGCTTTGGTGCGGCTGGTCCATCGCGGCGGTGTAGACGCCGACGGCAGAAGCGGTGACGGCGCAGGTCTGCTCACTCGCATCCCGGAAAAATTAATCCGCAAGCACGTGAGTAACTCAGGTATCGATCTGCCTGCGGAATTCGGACTCGGAATGGTATTCCTGCCACCGGGTGAGGAAGCGGCTGCGCGCACTGCGATCGAAGCACAGGCGAAGAAAAGCGGCCTGAAGTGTCTGGGCTGGCGATCCGTTCCGACGAATCCAGAAGTTACTGGTCCGCGTGCTCTCGCAACTCTTCCGGATATTCAGCAATGCTTTTTCGCTTCCGAGTCTGAAACCTCAAATCTGGAATTTCTGCTGTTCCTGTTTCGTAAAGAGGCGGAAGCTGCCGCGCCGGCCGGAACCTATTTCTCTTCACTGTCATGTCGGACCGTCGTCTACAAGGGATTGTTAACGCCGTTTCAACTGCCCGCGTTTTACGCCGACCTGCGCGATCCGGATTTTGAGACTCCATTCGCTATCTTCCATCAGCGCTACTCCACGAATACCCAACCCAGTTGGGCGATGGCGCAACCTTTCCGTTTTGTGGCACACAACGGTGAGATCAACACCATCAGCGGAAACCGTCGCTGGATGCGCGCGAAGGCGCCGGATTTGCGGCGAGAATTGGGACTTTCAGATCAGGTTCGCCTGCTGGAAGAAAGGGTAAGCGACTCCGCCAGTTTCGATAATGGTTTCGAAATCTTCCTGCGCCGCGACTTCAATCCGGCAGAGGCCATGCTCTCGATGGTGCCCCCGGCATGGGAGCGCTCGGCCGAAGCGGCCCCGGAATTGCGCAATTTTCTGGAAGAGCAATCCCGCGTCCAAGAGGCCTGGGACGGCCCCGCGGCGATGATCTTTACCGACGGCTGCACCGTCGGCGCGAAACTCGACCGCAACGGACTGCGTCCCCTACGCTATACGCTGACCACGGACGGCTTGCTGGTGGTGGGCTCCGAGGTCGGGATCGCGAATCTGCAAGGAAAGGAAATTGCCGAGCGGCAACGCCTTGGTCCGGGCGAAGTTCTGTTGCTGAATCTCGCCAGCGGTGAGTTTGTCAGTCCCAAGGATTCTGCGAAGCTGCACCGGGGTATCCGCGCCGTTTCCTCGGTACCGGCGGTGGCGGTGCCACCTACCGAAAAGGCCTTTCTGGAGCGCACGCTTGAGCCCAAAGCGACCATGGCGGCTCTCGGCTGGAGCGAAGACCAGTTCAAACTTCTCTTCCAGCCGCTGGTCGAACAAGGTCAAGAGGCGGTCTGGAGCATGGGCGATGACGCACCGCCAGCTTCGATGTCCTCTTTCCGTCGGCCTTTGTGGGATTACTGTAAGCA
Source organism: Terriglobia bacterium (assembly GCA_963741105.1). Lineage (GTDB taxonomy): Bacteria > Acidobacteriota > Terriglobia > Terriglobales > Acidobacteriaceae > JAIQFF01. The sequence continues at coordinate 248,436 of CAVUGT010000018.1, read as the reverse complement.
GCGCTTCGCGCAGGTCACGAACCCTCCGATCGATTCATTGCGCGAGACGCACGTGATGTCGCTGAAGGTATTCCTAGGCCCTACTGTCATCAACTCGCCCTTGCTCGATGGCGGCCAGTTGCTTCAACTCCAGAACGAATTAGGAACCACTGACCGAATTACCTTCGCTTTCCCCGTAGAAGACGGAGTCCAGGGCGCAAAGGCCGCGCTCAAGAAGCTTCAGGAAGCGGTGAAGAAAGCGTCGGCGAAGGCGCCAGGCTTCATTCTGCTGAGTGACCGTGGTGTCGACACGGAACGCGCAGCTTTGCCGGCGCTGTTGGCTCTGGCTGCCGCGTGGAAATCAATGGTCGAGTGCGGCGCGCATCAAGTTCCGCTGGTCATTGAAACGGGACAAGTCATCGATACGCATCACGTTGCTCTGCTGGTTGCGGCGGGCGCGAGTGCGGTGTTCCCTTATCTCGCCCTTGAACAGGCCGCACACCTCAAGCCTGAAGGCGCAGCCGCCTATCGCGCCGCCGTTGAAAAAGGGCTACGCAAAGTCATTGCTCGCATGGGCATCTCAACCATTGCCAGCTACCGCAACAGTCATCTGTTCGAAATGATCGGTCTCGACGCCGACGTTTGCGGCCGCTTCTTCGAAGATGCCAGCAGTTCGCTCGCGGGCAAGGGTCTCAACGAACTTCTACAGGACTGCCTCGATCGCCATGACTCGGTGTTTTCCATCACCTTCCCGTCGATGACGATGACGGCGGCATTGCAGGATCATGGTCTCTATCGCTTCCGCCACCAGGGCGAGCAGCACGCCGTTTCGCCTGAACTCGTGCGGCGAATGCATCGCTACATCAAATTTCCGACTGACGAAAATCACAAAGCCTTCGTAGAACTCGGCCATCAAAGAGAGCCGGTCGCTGTCCGTGACTTGCTGGAAATTATTCCGGACAAGCCGCTGCCGCTTGATGATGTCGAAACTGAAGCGTCGATTCTTGGCCGGTTCAGCACCCAGGCTATGTCGCTCGGCGCGATCTCACCCGAGACTCACCGCACGCTGGCCGTCGCTATGAATCGCCTGGGGGGCCGCAGCAACACTGGAGAGGGCGGGGAAGACCCCGGAGCCTATAGTCACGACCGCGAGGCCAACAACCGGGTCAAGCAGGTAGCGTCGGCGCGCTTCGGAGTCACTGCGGAATACCTGGTGAATGCCGAAGAACTCGAAATCAAAATTGCGCAAGGCGCCAAGCCGGGCGAGGGTGGCCAGTTGCCCGCGAGCAAGGTTTCCGTCTACATCGCGAAGCTGCGCCACGCGGTGCCCGGCATGATGCTGATTTCTCCGCCGCCGCATCACGATATCTACAGCATCGAAGATTTGGCACAGTTGATCTATGACCTGCGAGCGATCAATCCTGAGGCGCGCATCGGCGTGAAGCTCGTAGCCAGCGCCGGGGTGGGAATCATCGCCACGGGTGTAGCCAAAGCCGGCGCCGACGTCATCACGATCAGCGGCCACGATGGCGGCACCGGAGCTTCCCCGATCACTTCCATCAAGAATACCGGGCTGCCCTGGGAAGTCGGTCTGCGCGATGCCCACACCATGCTGGTGAAGACCGGGCTTCGTGGCCGGGTCAAGCTTCGGGTAGATGGTGGATTCAAGTTCGCTCGTGACGTGATCATCGGAGCGCTGCTGGGCGCGGAAGAATTTGGTTTCGGTACTGCATCTCTGCTGGCATTGGGATGTGTCATGGCGCGCCAATGCCATCTCAATACCTGTCCGGTCGGCATTGCGACCCAGGACGAGAAATTGCGCACCCGCTTTACCGGAAAGCCAGAGATGGTCGAGACGTACTTCCGGGCGATTGCAGCGGACGTTCGCGACTTGCTGGCTTCACTCGGAGCCAAGTCGATCGATGACATTGTGGGCCAGGCGGAGCGACTGCGTCCTCGTACTTTACAAGCGGGGCGCACTCTAGGCGGATTGCTTGAACCAATCGTCTTCTCCAGCCAAGCAGCTTTCCTCGCTGAAGACAAGAGCAATCTGTATCGCGAATTGAATCTTACGCTGAAACCCACGCTCGACGACTCCGACGCTCGAGCGGCCCGCCGCCGACGCTTCCGAATCACAAACGGCGACCGCTCTATCGGCGCCCATCTGAGCGGAGAGTTGTTGCGCCAGGGAGGATCGTCCGAGGCGCCTGCGAAGTACGAATTCGTTGGTAGCGCCGGGCAAACTTTCGGCGGATTCATGGTCAAGGGATTGAATTTCCGGCTGGTCGGCGAGGCCAACGACTACGTGGGCAAATGCTTGTCCGGGGGCACGATTGCGATCACCGGAGGGGAAGAAGCGTCACTGCGAGGCGACGTACTGGCGGGCAACACCTTGCTGTACGGCGCTACCAGCGGTGAGTTGTATATTTCCGGTCGTGTCGGAGAGCGGTTCGCTGTGAGGAACAGCGGTGCCCTCGCCGTTGTGGAAGGCGTTGGCCAGCACGGATGCGAGTACATGACTGCCGGCGTCGCTGTCATTCTGGGCCCAGCGGGAATGAACTTCGGCGCTGGCATGACTGGCGGCCTGTCTTATGTCTTGCGTGATTCCATCGGAGGTCACGGATATAACCAGCAGTCCGTGCGCCTGGCTCCGGTCGAGGTAAGAGAAGAAGTCTGGTTGCGCCGGGTATTGCGCAAACATCTACGGCTGACGGGCAGTCCTCGGGCGGCCAGTCTTTTGAACGCAGACACGCCGCTGCCGTTCCTGCGTGTCGAACCTCTCGCCTTGCCCTGTTCGATTGCGGATACCTGGGCGGCCATTCTGGCCAGATTCAAGCGGCAACCCGTCTCCGTGTCCGAAACTGATGACGTCTTCATGCCTCATTCAGGCGATGCACGCACCATCGCCGTGGTGTAGGGAAGAAAAACTCGCTAGACTCACTCATCCCGCCATCTTGTCATTCGGAAGCCAGGTTTATCGGCGAGAAGTCTGCTTGCTGACGGCGGGCGAAACAGCAGATTCCTCGCGCGTAATGCCGCGCTTCGGAATGACAATCCTTTAAGGCGTTTCAATCTGGATCCCTACCAGTATTTCTAATCCGTGAGGTTGTTCGCTATAATCTCCCACTACGCATGGACTTTGACCAGTTAGTTACCTTTTTGGAAGTGGCCAAGCTGGGGAGTTTCTCCCGGGCGGGGCAAAAGGTATTTCGTTCACAATCCGCGGTGAGCGCTCAGATCCGTCAACTGGAGCAGGAGTACGGAGACCGCCTGCTCGACCGCTCCGGCAAAGACGTCACCCTTACTCCCGCTGGCCGGGTACTGTTCGCCTACGCCGAGCGCCTGCTGCAGATGAAGGATGAGTCTCTGCTGGCCGTTGCCGACCAGGGTACCAGTCCGCGCGGCACGCTCGTGATCGGCGCTAACGAAGCCACCTGCCTGTACGTGCTGCCGGACGTCTTCGCCAAATATTGCCACCTGTATCCTGGCGTGCAGATCAGCATTTATCGAAACTTCAGTTACAAGATCGTCGAGAAGCTTGAGAACGGAACCATCGATGTGGGCATCGTAACCCTCCCTGTAAAGTCGGCCAGCGTAAAGACGCATTCCATTTTTCGCGACCAACTGATGCTGATGGTGAGTCCGCAGAACGCCCTGGCGAAGCTCGATGTGGTGCCGGTGAGCGAGGTGGCCAAACAGCCCTTGCTGCTGCCCAAAACCGGTTACAGCCGCCGCGTTATGGACAAACTATTTCGTCCCTATGCTTCGCATTTGCAGGTCAGGATGGAACTACCGAGCGTAGGCATGATCAAGAGTTTCGTCGCTGCCGGGCTGGGCGTTTCGCTGATCAGCTCGAGCTTCGCGAAAGACCAGGTGCTCGCCGGACGAGTCAAACTCATTCCCATCCGCGACCAGGAACTATGGCGGGAGTTGGGCATTGCCTACCGCCGCGACCGCACCCACACCCGCGCCACTACCACCTTCATCAGCACGGTCCGACAGCTGGCGACAGCTTCCAAATAGGCATTTTCAGCGGGGAAAGGGCCTCCAAAGCGGCCGATTCGGCCTGATCGATTTTGTCGATTGTCGCAATCACAATTTCAAATTTCCTTTTTAACAAAGAATATTGTTAATCTCCGAGCAGAAGCCTCAGAAGCTTTGATCGCGGTAGCTCGCGGTTATCAAAATAAAAATCAACCCAGCTGAGGGGGTGCGCTATGAGCGAACTGGAAAGTGGATTGAACAAAATCCTGGAAGAGCATCAGCACGAGAGCGGTCTCCATGTCATCGGAGGCAGGCGCAAACTGGTTGACCGGCTGATGCAATTCTTTGCGGAATTCAAACCGGACACTCCGGACCCGCGACTGGGCCGGGAGCAACACAACTAGCTCGGGCCCAGAAAACAGGAAGAGCCAGCAACCATGAAAGCAGCTACCCAGAAGGCTAAGCGAATTACATCGACAGGCACAGGCATGTCGAAGCGAATTCGCATGCTTCTGGGGGAGGGCGTCTGGTGAGCTGAGAAACAAAAAGTTTTAACGGCTTAACAAAAGACCCACCGCCAGAAGCAACTGGCCGGTGGGTTTTTTATTTGCCCCAACTTCAACCACCACAAACGAACGGATACAAAGGGAGACAAAAATGAACGCCCCGTCTGAAGCGAGCAGTGAGGCATCACAACAACATCTTGAGTGCGTGGTAATGAAATTCGGCGGCACCTCGGTGCAGGATGCCGCCGCCATTCGCCGGTTGTGCCAACTGGTGGCCCGGTCGTCCGCTCAGCGTCCGGTGGTGGTCGTCAGCGCTCTGGCCAAAGTCACCGACCAGTTGATGAACGCCGGAACTGCGGCGGCTAGGGGTCAATTGGATTCCGCCCGGGAGATTCTTCTACTTCTCCAACAACGGCACGAAACCGTCGGCAGCGGACTGGTGAAGAACGAAGACCGCCGGCGCCTGTTCCACCACTTCGCGGATGAGTTCGATGCGCTCGACAACGATTTACTCCGGATTGTTTCAGAGAAGGCGATGACCCCCTGTACGCAAGACAGCGTTCTGGGAGTAGGCGAAGCTCTCTCCGCGAAGCTTGTGGAAGCCGCATTGCGCTCTGCCGGAGTGAACTCGGTCCTGGTCGATTCCAGAGAATGCGTCGTCACCGACGCTGCTCATACTCAGGCCACGCCCCTGTGGGAGCAAACCAATAGACGCCTGCAGTCGACGGTGGTGCCGTTGCTGGAACTAGGGCAGGTTCCGGTGATGGGCGGATTCGTGGGCTCGACCTGCGATGGCACTCCGACCACACTGGGCCGCGGCGGTTCCGATTTCAGCGCGTCGATAATCGGCGCGGGTGTGCGCGCGCGGCGAATCGAAATCTGGACTGACGTCGACGGAGTGATGACCACCGATCCCAATCTTTGTCCGGACGCTGTCCGCGTGCCTCGAATGAGCTTTGACGAGGCCGCCGAACTGGCCTACTTCGGCGCCAAGGTGTTGCACCCGGCAACGCTGGCGCCGGCGATGCGCAGCAATATTCCGGTGTGGGTGCGGAATTCGCGCAATCCGGATTGTCCGGGGACGGAAATTGTCGCGCACTGCGACGGTGACGGGGTCAAGGCAATCACGGTAAAGCGCGGTGTGGCCATCGTGGATGTGGAACCCGTGCGCTGGTTCGCGCCCGAACTTGTACGTGAAGTGTTTGACGTGTTCGAACGCCACCAGCATAGCCTCGATCTGCTGTCCGCTTCCCGCGGCAGCCTGGCGCTGCTGGTAAATTCCGTTGCAGGCCTGCCGGCGATTGCCAAAGAATTGAAAGGGATGGCCAACGTCCGCTGGGAAAATCATAAAGCACTGGTCTGCCTGGTGGGAGAACAGGTCAGGCGGCATCCCGAACTGGCCAGTCAGGCCTTTCGCGCTGTGGGCGATATCGATGTACGCATGATCTGCCAGGGCGCTTCGGAGCGGAACATCAGCTTCCTGGTGGACGAGTCACGCGCCGTGGAGGCGGTACAGCGCCTGCACCGGGCATTTTTCTCGCGACCGGAGCCGGCAGTGATGCACACCGCGTCGATGGCCATGTGCCAGGCCGAAGTCGTATGGCACGGAGCCGACTAATTTGTTTGGGGCGGGCACTCTTCTCCGCCGCCTTTGATTTTGGTTGTAAAGAAGTCAAAAGCGGCGAACAGGAGTGCCCGCCCCACGCGACCGAGATGGTACTCTGCGATGGCGATTCCCGATCAGCCGTATCGAAATTTCTACTTGACACCCACCCCATACCAATTATCATAAATGAATAATTATTCAGTACGATGAATAGTCATTCATGAGCAAGCCGCTGCGACAAAAGGTCATTCTGGAACTGCTGGACCGCGGTTCCGTAAGCAGTCAGGAAGACCTGCAGCGTGTATTGGGGAAACGTGGTTTGAAGGTAGGGCAGGCAACGCTCTCGCGCGATATTCATGAGCTTGGCCTGATCAAGACCGGAGCCGGGTATGTATTGCCGGGAGAAGCGGTGTCGGAACCGGCGTTGCCGCCAGTTTCGCGCCTGGTGCGGGAATTTGGACTCGAAGTGAAAGCAGCTCAGAATTTGCTGGTGATCAAGACCACAGTAGGCAGCGCGCAGCCTGTAGCTGCGGCGCTCGACGGGCAGGATTGGGAGGAAGCCATCGGAACCATCGCAGGCGACGACACAATTTTGATGGTCTGTTCCGACAATAAGGGTGCAAAGCGCCTGGCCACGCGGATTCAGGAGATGCTCGTCTGATGGCGGCCAAGCTCAAAACCGCTATCCTGGGTGCGACCGGCTATTCCGGCTTCGAACTCGCCCGAATTCTTCTGCGCCATCCCGGCGTAGAAACTCCGGTGTTTCTTCAGCGTTCCGGCGAAGCCGCGAAGGAAACCAATCTCGCGGACATGTACCCCGCCATCTCGGGCAATGGCGGCTATCCTCTGCAACCCTGGTCCTGGGCCGATCTGAAGCGCCGCGAAATCGAATTGTTGTTTCTGGCCACGCCGCACGAAGTCTCTCGGGCACTCGTTCCGGAAGCGATTGCGAACGGCATGCGCGTGGTTGATCTCAGCGGAGCGTGGAGACTGCATGAGGCGCAGAACCGCGCCGTCTATGGTTTCGAAGACAAGGATGCCGCCACCGCAGCCGATCTCATGGCGAAGGCAGTCTATGGCCTTCCCGAACTCAATGGTGACAAGCTTCCGGGTGCCGCGCTGGTAGCGAATCCTGGCTGCTATGCCACGTCGGTGATTCTTGCGCTGGCGCCGCTTTTGGCAGCCGACATCGTGGATCGCGAGAAGGGAATCATTTCCGATTCGAAGTCTGGCGTCTCGGGTGCAGGCAAAGAAGCCACGGCGCGCACCCACTTCGTCTCGGTGGCGGACAATCTATCCGCCTACTCGGTGTTCGGACATCGCCACGTCGGAGAAATTCTCGAGCAGCTAAAACTGGACTCAGGCGAACTGATTTTCACTCCGCACCTGCTGCCGATTCCGCGAGGAATCCTTTCCACCATCTACGTTCATCTGAAACAGGAGATGAAAGCGGCGGAAGTGGAATCCTGCTTCAAAGAGTTTTATGCAGGGCAAGCCCTGGGTTCGCGTCTTCGCGACTCCGAAGCTGCCGCAGATCCAGTTTTCGCTGCACACCAACTATTGCGACCTGGGATTTTGTCTGGCGAAAGACGGGCGCCGGCTGGTGCTCGTATCGTGCGTGGACAATCTGCTCAAAGGCGCAGCCGGACAAGCAGTTCAGAACATGAATCTCATGTACGGATTGAAAGAAGAGGAAGGCCTGCAGTGAAGATCGTAATCAAAATGGGCGGCGCAGCACTCGAGGACAAAGACACGCTACACAAGTGCGCTCGCGCCATCGTAGAGTTGGCGGAAGACGGACACAAGGTCGCCGTGGTGCACGGCGGCGGCGCCGCGCTGACTCGCACTCTGAAACTGCTGGGCAAGGAAAGCGATTTCGTAAACGGCCTGCGCATCACCGACGCTGAGACCCGCGATGTCGCCCTGATGGTGCTGGCCGGAATCGTGAACAAGAGCCTGGTCGCGGCCATTGTCGCCGCGGGACGTCCCGCGATCGGCTTGTGCGGCGGCGACGGCATGACGTTCCGCGCGCGCAAGAAACAAACCAAGGGCTACGACCTGGGATTCGTCGGAGAAATCTGTTCGGTCGAGCCGCGCTGGCTGGAAGCCATCTGGGGACTGGGCGGAATCCCGGTGCTGTCCTCGGTGGCGCTCGGCTCGGATGGCGAGTACTACAACGTCAACGCCGATCAGATGGCCTCGGCCTGCGCCGTCGCCTGCCACGCCGACACGCTCATCTTCCTCACCGACGTTGCGGGCGTGAAAGACGCAGAAGGCGCCGTGATGCCCTGGCTGAACACCAAGCAGATTCCGGGCATGGTCGAGAACGCCGTGATTGCCGGAGGCATGTTGCCCAAGCTGGAAGCCTGCGGACAGGCCCTGACGCAAAGGCGTGGGCCGGGTACGAATTCTGCCGGCCGCGCAGGCCGACATGCTGCCGCAGTTCTATCAGACCAAGCTTGACGGTGGCACGGAGGTGATCGTCGCATGAGCCTGGCCACGGTCGTCCGTTCCGAATCCAAGTTGCTGCTTCCGACCTACGATCGTCAGCGTGTGCTGTTTGAGCGCGGGCGCGGCGTCTATTTGTGGGATTCGAAAGGCAAGCGCTATCTCGACTTCCTCAGCGGAATCGGGGTGAACGCGCTGGGTCACGGCATCCCGTGATTCAGTCCACGTTGAAGCGTCAGGCTGGGCGGTTGATTCACGTGTCGAATCTGTTCTTTCACGAATATCAGTCGGAACTGGCGAAGCGCCTGACGAAAATCTCCGGCTTGGACAAGGCGTTTTTCTGCAACAGCGGCACTGAAGCCTGGGAAGGCGCGCTCAAACTGGCTCGCGCCTTTGCGCGCACGCAGAACAATAACGGCCACAAAGCCAAGTGGCGTTTGCTTGCCCTGGAGAATTCTTTCCATGGTCGGACGTTTGGTTCGCTGGCGACCACCGGGCAGGAGAAATACCGGCATCCGTTTACCCCGCTTGTGCCGGGCGTTGGTTTCGTCGGCTTCAATGACGTCGACGACCTCAAGCGTCAGTTTGACGGCAGCGTCTGCGCGATTTGCCTGGAAACGATCCAGGGCGAGGGCGGCATCCGCCCGCTCAGCCCCGAATTTCTGCAGACCGCCCGACAACTCTGCGACCGCACCGGAGCGCTGCTGATTCTTGACGAAATTCAATGCGGACTGGGACGCACGGGAAAATATTTCGCTTACCAGCACTACGGGATTCAGCCCGACATCGTTACGGTTGCGAAGCCGCTAGCTGCAGGCCTTCCGCTGGGAGCGCTCCTGACGACCGATCGCGTGGCCAGCGGAATGCACCCCGGCATGCACGGCACCACCTTCGGCGGCGGACCACTGGCTTGCGCCGTGGCCATCGAATTTCTAAGAGTCCTTGATCGCATGCTGGGACACATCCGGCAGACCGGTGATTACTTCCACGCCAAACTGGAAGGTCTGAAGGCCAAACACGATGGCGTCCGGGAAATTCGCGGTATGGGCCTGATGCTCGGCATGAATCTGGATTCGGCCGATCGGGCTAAGGCTGTAGTCACGCAATTGCTCGATCGCGGCATCCTCATCAATCGCACGCAGGACACCGTGTTGCGTTTCCTGCCGCCCTACATCATTGAGAAAGCGCATGTGGACCTGGTGGTTCGTGCCCTCGACACCGCCCTTGCCTCCACCCAACCGAAAGTTGTGACGAGTAAAGCAAAGCCACGCAGAAGGAGCCAACTACGTTGAGCAGCCAGCCATTCCAAAGCACGCAGGTCGCGACACCTCCAGCGACTACGACTTTTCCGGGACGTGACCTCATTTCGATCCGCGATCTCAGCCCGATTGAGATTGAAACCATTTTCCATCTCGCCGGATTGCTCAAGGCGCGTCCGTCGAATTTCCGGACAGCCCTCGCCGGCAAGCAGATGGTAATGTTTTTCGAAAAGCAATCGCTGCGCACCCGGCTCACCTTCGAAGCCGGAATGGCCAGCATGGGCGGCAACGCGTTTTTCATGGACCAGACCGCGGGCCGTCTCGACGCGCGCGAAAAGCTGAGTGACATCGCGCACAACGTCGAACGCTGGGTCGACGCCATCGTCCTGCGCACGTACTCGCACGCGACCGTCGAGCGAATGGCCGAGCACGCCTGTATCCCGGTGATCAATGCCCTCAGCGATCTGGAGCATCCCTGCCAGGCTCTGGCCGACTACTTCACCTTGCTGGAGCGCTTTGGCGATCTGAAGAAAATCTGTCTCGCCTATGTAGGCGACGGCAACAACGTCGCGCATTCGCTGCTTCTGACCGCAGCAACTTTGGGTTCGCAGATTCGCATCGCAACACCTGAGGGCTACGCTTGCGACGCGCAAATCGTTGCCGACGCGCGCGACATCGCGCGGCAGACCGGCGCGGTCATCGAGATCCTCAACGATCCGAAACAGGCTGTCGACGGCGTAGACGCCATCTACACTGACGCCTGGACCAGCATGGGCCACGAGCACGAGGAGCAGGAGCGGAACCAGATTTTCCCGCCGTACCAGGTGAATGAGACGCTCGTCGGCTGGCGCGGCGCCTCACGCCGTCTTCATGCACTGCCTGCCCGCGCACCGCGGCATGGAAATTACGGACGCCATCATGGACTGCGACCGCTCCGTGGTCTTCGATCAGGCCGAAAGCCGCCTGCACGTGCAGAAGGCGATCCTGTTGTTACTGCTTGGCGGCAAAGTGGGCCGCACGAATTCGAGGAATTCCAATGGCTGAAAAAGTTGTACTCGCATACTCCGGCGGTCTCGATACGTCCATCATCATTCCATGGCTGAAGGAGAACTATTCCTACGACGTCATCGCCATGGTCGGAGACGTCGGCCAGGGAGACGACATCGAAGCCGTCGTCGAAAAGGCCTACAAGACCGGCGCCAGCAAGGTCATCGTCGAAGACATGCGTGAAGAATTTCTCACCGGATATGTCTTCCCAGCGCTGAAAGCGGGTGCAGTGTACGAGCACAAATATCTGCTGGGCACTTCGCTGGCGCGTCCGGTGATCGCCAAGCATCAGGTGGAAGTGGCTCTGCGCGAAGGCGCTACTGCGGTCGCTCACGGTTGCACCGGCAAAGGCAACGACCAGGTCCGTTTCGAACTGACCTACCAGGCGCTGGCTCCGGAACTTGAAAGTCATCGCGCCGTGGCGGGAGTGGACTCTGAAGTCGCGAGAAGACTGCCTCGACTACGCCGAGAAGCGGGGCATTTCCGTCACCGCAAGCCGCGAGAAGATTCACAGCCGCGATCGCAACCTCTGGCACATCAGCCATGAGGGCGGGGAACTGGAAGATGCCGGCAACGCGCCTCTTGACACCACCTGGCAGTTGACCCGTTCGCCGCAGGAAGCTCCCGACCGCGAAGAGCAAGTCGTCGATCGGATTCGAAAAGGGAGTTCCGGTCTCCGTGAACGGCATGAAGCTCGATCCGGTTTCGCTGGTCGAGTTGCTGAACGAAATCGGCGGACGCAATGCCATCGGCCGCATCGACCTGGTGGAGAACCGCTTCGTCGGCATCAAGTCGCGCGGATGCTACGAAACTCCGGGCGGAACTCTGCTGATTGCCGCACACCGCGAACTGGAAGCCCTGTGCCTGGAACGCGATCTGATGCACTTCAAGCAGCACATCGGACTGAAATACGCCGAACTGGTTTACTTCGGCCTGTGGTTCACTCCGCTGCGCGAAGCGCTCGACGCCTTCGTCGAGAACACGCAGCAGGACATCACCGGCACGACAACGCTGTCCCTCTACAAGGGCAACGTGTCGATAGTCAGCCGTCAGTCCGAGAATTCGCTTTATCGCACCGACCTCTCGTCCTTCACCATGGACGAAAGCTACGACCAGAAAGATGCGGAAGGATTCATCCGCATTCTGGGCTTGCCGTCGCGTTCGCGGGCCCGTCTGCGCGCTGACGCCGCGAAGCCTGAAGTAACACGATCCGGGGGCACACGATGAAGATGTGGTCAGGACGATTCCGCCAGCCGCTCGATCCCGACTTCGAGCGCTGGCAGCGATCGTTCGACTTTGACCGGCGTTTGCTGCGGGAGGAGCTAGCCGCCAGCGCGGCTCATGCCGCTGCAATAAAGAATGCCGGAATCTTGTCTTCGAACGAGCTGATCACCATTCTGCAAGGCCTGAAGCAGATCGGCGAGAAGGCGCCAGCGACTCCAGCATTTCTGGACGACAACGAAGCAGAAGACGTACATCACTTCGTCGAAAAGCAACTGGTCAGCTCTGATCGGTGATACGCGGATACAAGCTGCACAGCGGCCGCAGCCGCAACGAACAGATTGCGACCGACCTGCGACTCTACGTTCGCGCGGCGATCGACCAGATGCGCGCCGACTTGGCGGAGTGGCTCAGCATTACCCTCGACCGCGCCGAGCAGGCCGGCAATGCGGCCATGCCTGCTTACACGCACCTGCAGCGCGCCGAGCCTGTACTGGTCGCGCACTGGCTGCTGGCCTACGTCGAAATGTTTCTGCGCGACGCCGATCGCCTGTCCGACTGCCGCAAGCGGTTGAATCTTTCTCCGCTTGGGTTCGGGTGCCGTCGCGGGCGCTACACTTCCGCTCGACCGCCGCTCCATGGCCGATGAGTTGGGCTTCGATGCGCCGACCGCCAACAGCATCGACGCCACCAGCGATCGCGACTTCGTTCTCGAGTTCGTCAGCTCTCTTTCTCTTCTGGCTGTGCATCTCAGTCGTTGGGCGGAAGAGATGATTTTGTTTTCGACCCAGGAGTTTGGATTTGTCCGGCTGCCAGAAGCCTACTCGACCGGCAGCAGCGCCATGCCGCAGAAGATGAACGCAGACCTGCTGGAGCTCACGCGCGGTAAAGCCGCCCGCATCATTGGCAACGCCACAGCTCTGTTGGTCACGCGTCAAGGGTCTGCCGCTCGCCTACAACAAAGACCTGCAGGAAACGCAGCAGCCGCTCTTCGACGCCGCCGGTACCGTGCTCTCGCTGCTGCCGCTGGCCTCGGGTTGGATGAAAGCTGTCGAGTTCAATCACGAACGCATGCAGCAAGCCGCGCAGACCGGATTCATGAACGCCTGGGCGGGCGCCACCTACCTGGTGCAGCGCGGAGTTCCTTTCCGTCTGGCCCACGAAATAATTGGCAAAGCGGTTCAGACTTGCATCGAAAGAAATTGTGAGCTGGCTGATTTGCCGTTGGAGGAGTTGCGAAACTTGAATCCGGCCTTCGATCAGGACTTTTACTCCTGCCTCAGTCTGCAGGCAGTGCTCGCGATTCACGATGTGCCGGGAGGCACTGCTCCGGCGCGAGTTCGGCAAGCCATCGCCGACGCCAGAGTGAAGGTCGAAAGTCATGCGGGAGGACGTCCATGCGCACGCGTGAAGCCCTGTTGCCTGACGCCGAGCAGATCCACGAATTGATCGCAGCCTATTCCGGAGACGGCACCCTGTTGCCTCGTACTTTTGCCGAAGTCTGCGAAAACGTCCGCGACTTTGTCGTCCTCGAAGATCACGGCCACATTATCGGTTGCGGAGCTCTCCACCTGTACGGCCCGCATCTGGCGGAGATCCGTTCCATCACCGTCGATCCCGCGCGCCAGGGATCGGGAGGCGGCGAGCGTCTGATCAAAGCTCTATTGGCGCAAGCCAAGAAGCACAACGTTAGCTCGATCTGCCTGTTTACGCGTATTCCAGAATTCTTCGCGCTTATGGGATTCGCCATGGCGCAACGCGAAGACCTGCCCGACAAGATTCACAAAGACTGCTGCGTCTGCCCGCGCTTCGATAATTGCGATGAAGTCGCCATGGTGCGCGGCGAGCTGCCCAAGTTCGCCATGCTTCCTCAGCCAACTAACTGGCTGGTGAAGATCGAAGTATGAAGCTTCGCGGCCTGTCCCAGAAAAATATTTGTCTACCCGGCGGCTTCAGTTTCTCGTCGGCCTGCGCCGGAATCAAGGCCAGCGGCCGGCCTGACCTGGCCCTGGTCGAGGCTTGTGCCGGTACGACTGCCGCGGCGGTCTTCACGAAAAATCGCGTCGTCGCCGCTCCCCTCGAAGTCGGACGCGCAGCGCTAGAGGCCAGTCGCGGCCGAATTCGGGCTGTCATTGTAAATTCCGGTAACGCCAATTGTGCTACCGGCAAGCCCGGAATCAAAGCCTGCCGCGAGGTTTGTGACAATCTGGCTCAATTGTTGGGATTGCGTGTCAGTGAAGTTTTTCCGTCTTCCACCGGAATCATCGGTGTCCCCCTGCCGGTGGAGAAAATAGTCTCAGAGCTGCCCCAACTGACCGCAGCTCGCAAGGCGACAAAGCAGGGAGTCGCTGACTTCGCTCGCGCCATCATGACCACGGATACGCGGCCGAAGTTGGCCAACGCTAGCTTTCATTCCGGAAAGTCGACAGTAAATGTCCTGGGCATCGCCAAAGGCGCCGGCATGATTCATCCCAACCTCGCCACAATGCTGGTGTATCTGTTTACCGATCTGTCAGCTAAGACACATGACTTAAAGCAATACCTGAACGATGTGAGCGAACAGACGTTCAATTGCATCTCCATCGACGGCGACACTTCCACGAACGATACCGTCCTATTGCTGGCGAGCGGCCGCAGCGGAGTTACTCTGAAGCAGCGGTCGGTACAGCAGAAGTTTGCCCAGTCGCTGCTGCAGATCTGTGGCTCTCTGGCCGAGCAGATTGTCTGGGACGGAGAAGGCGTTGAGCACGTAATCAGTTTGTCCGTGGAACAGGCAAAGAATCGCGAAGAGGCCCGCCAGGTCGCGCAAACCGTGTCCCATTCTCTTCTGGTAAAGACTGCGTGGGCGGGTGCTGACCCGAATTGGGGCCGCATTCTAGCGGCTGCGGGAAGATCAGGAATCGCGCTGGACCCGGCCAAAGTGTCCATCCAGATCGGCGATCAAACGGTGTGCCGCGGCGGAGTTGGGTGTGGTTTCGACGAGAAACGCGCGCATAAGGCTCTGGCCCAGCCAAAGTGCGAAATCCGCATTCTTCTGGGCCGAGGCCGCGAATCCATCAGGTTTCTGACCTCCGATCTTACCGCCGAATACGTCCGCATCAACGCCGATTATTCCACCTAAATTTCCTGATATTTCAGGGTCTGGGCGGTTTACTTCCCGGATATACAGTATCTTCCGGATGGCAAGCCTGGCGGGATCAGAGGTACTAATGAATTACCCCAACGCGAAGGAGCAACGGCGGACGCTGGTAACCTCCCCAAAACCGACCCAGCGTCCGCCCTCCTGAAAACCCTGCAACGCAATCAGCTTGAGCGAGTCTTCTGATCGGGGAAAAACGTTCCCCCGCCCAATACAGTTTCCACTGCCAGAATGAGGTCGCGGGCAGCGTCCCCTTTCGCAACAGCCCCGCGAATCCCATCGGTTCTGAAGTGGCGAAAGAGATCGTCTGAAAGGTTCAGCGAGAAGAGGATCACGGGTATCTTCGGTTCTCTCTTTGTGATCTGGTTCGCCGCCTCGAGGCCGTTCATGACCGGCATCGTAATGTCCATGATGATGACGTCGGGGCGATACTGAAGCGTCTTCTCCACTGCCTCCTGCCCGTTGTTGGCCTCTGCACATACGCTCCAGCCGGGACGGAGTTCAAGCAGATTGCGGATGCCCAGTCGCATCACTTCGTGGTCGTCGGCCACCAGGACCCGAACTTTGGGGTTGGAAGAATCATGTGTCATCGTTCCCATATTGCTACTTCAAGTCTGCCAGATTCGCAGCTTGATCCGCTGGGCCCGATATTCCGGGTGATCAAGGTGGATCGATCTGGCCAAATGAATTTGATTGCGTTGCCGTAGACTAACCGTGCAGGTTTTTTTCAACAATGGCTCGGTCGTGCTGACCGTGGCACGAAGGTGTTAAGGAAAACCCTGAGATGCAACCGGCGGTCACGTCAACTTCCAAGCAACACGGCGATCCTGTATCTTAACCTGTCGCAACATCGACGCTCTAAGATCACAGAGAACAGTCTTCCGCAGCCCAGACAACATGAAAACTTTTCGTCATTGTGCTGTCGCATTTGTCACGCTCGTCTTCTGCTCTACAGTTATTCCGCTATTTTTGCGGGCGCAATCGCAACCCGCGGCCGACCTTATCATTCGCAACGCCAAAATCTGGACGGTCGACAAAAACCATCCCGCGGCCGAAGCTGTAGCGGTTCTCGGCGATAGGATCGTCGCTGTCGGCTCCAACGCCGAAATCGATGCCTGGCGCGCCGCCCGCACGCGCGTGATCGACGCTTCCGGAAAATTATTGCTGCCAGGATTTAACGACTCGCATGTGCACTTCGTCGACGGCGGCCGATCTCTGGCGAGCGTGCAGCTCAACGACGCCACCAGCGCGGAGGAATTTGCCCGGCGCATCGGAGAACAGGTAAAGCAGACGCCCAAGGGAGAATGGGTAACGGGCGGTGATTGGGATGAAACCAAGTGGACTCCAGCCGCCATGCCCAGCAAGGAACTGATCGATCCCCTCAGCCCGGACACACCCATATTCGTGGGGCGGTATGACGGTCACATGGGCCTGGCGAACTCAGTCGTGTTGCGCCTGGCCGGCATTACGGCTCAGACCCCGGACCCTCCCGGCGGCGTCATCGTGCGGGATGCACAGGGCAATCCCACCGGCGCGTTGAAAGATGCGGCGATGGATTACGTTTTCAAGATCGCGCCGCCGCTTTCGCACGACGAGCGCATGCGGGCAGTGAAGCGTGCTCTGGCCCATGCCGCCTCGGTCGGAGTGACGAGCGTGCAACACATGAATCCAGATTATGCTGACATCGCCGTCTACTCCGAGTTGCTGGAACGCGGCGAACTGACTACGCGCATCTATGCCGCACCACTCATTCCCGGTGTCGATGACCAGATAAAGATTGGTGTTCGGCATTCCTTCGGCGGTCCATTTCTTCGGATCGGAGCGCTCAAGGCCTACGCCGATGGCTCGCTTGGGTCCGCCACAGCATACTTCTTCAATCCCTTCGACAATCAGCCCAATAACCACGGCATTCTGTCCGACGAGATGCATCCGCTTTCATTGATGCAGGACCGGATGATGAGAGCTGACGCTACCGGATTGCAGCTTTGCACCCACGCCATCGGCGATCAGGGTATTTCGATCATCCTGGATATGTACAGCGAAGTCGTGAAAGCCCACGGCGAGCGCGACCGCCGCTTCCGCATTGAACACGCCCAGCACATGGCCGCTAAAGACTTTGATCGCTTCGCGCAGCTGCACGTAATCGCCTCCATGCAGCCCTACCATGCCATCGATGACGGCCGCTGGGCTGAAGGACGGATCGGTCACGACCGCGCCAGCCGGACCTACGCGTTTCGCACCTTTCTCAATCACGGCGTCCGTCTTGCCTTCGGCACTGATTGGAATGTGGCGCCTCTCAATCCAATGTTTGGACTCTATGCGGCAGTCACGCGTGCGACCTTAGACGGCAAGAATCCCAATGGCTGGTTTCCCGAGCAGAAACTCACTGTGGCCGAAGCCGTGGAAGCCTACACCATGGGATCGGCGTACGCTGAGTTTCAGGAAAAAGAGAAAGGCTCGATCACGCCGGGAAAATTGGCCGATATGGTTCTGCTGAGTGACGACATCTTCACCATCGATCCGGTCAAGATCCGCGAGGTCAAGGTCACGACCACATTTGTCGGCGGAAAAATCGTGTGGGACGGAGCGCTGAAATCCGGTCAGTGACCAGTCTCGCAATAACAACCTTCTGGATGCCGGTTGCGGGTGAGCCGGAATCCATCTGACGCGCGAAGCGTTTTACACACTCAGGATGTACTAATGGCCATCTTGACACTGTTCCGATTGCGGCGTACCTTCCATTAAGTTTTTCTAACGTTCAGCGCGGATGTCGGTAAACCCGCGTCCCTAGCCACTTCTGGACCGTAGCGACTGCAAGCAGCGCCGTCAAACCTTTTGGCGGAGTCGAGACGGCGGAACGAAATCGCGCCCTCCCAAAAGCATAAAAACTGGCTTACGCCAGAGGTGTCTCTTCCGCGTGCATGGAGGTTTAGTGTGAAGCAAATTGGTGTTCTGACAATCGCAGGTTTCGCTCTCAGTATGGTCTTGATTTCCGGAACGGCAACGGCCCAGCACGATCCCGGGCCGCGCAGTGGGGCAGCCGGGGCCGGTGGACCTTTGTCCGGGCTTAGTCCGGAATTACAGTCTTTTTTCAACGCCGCGATGGTTGACTTCATGGAAGTTGACTCCGTGAGCGGGACCATCTCGGGAGAAGGTGGCAGCGGCTTGGGGCCAACCTTCAACGGCAACAGCTGTGCCCAGTGTCACGCCCATCCGGCGGTTGGCGGCAGCAGCCCAGCCACCAATCCCCAGGTTGCACTCGCCAATCTGGATGGCGCCCAGAATACGGTCCCTTCGTTTATCACGAGCGATGGCCCGGTGCGGGAAGCGCGCTTTATTCGGAATCCTGACGGTACTCCGGATGGCGGCGTGCACGGTCTATTTACGATCGCCGGCCGGACAGATGCTGAGGGATGTGTTCTGCGGCAGCCGAATTTCGCCCAGCAACTCGCCGCCAATAACGTGATCTTCCGCATTCCGACTCCGACTTTCGGGCTTGGTCTGGTTGAAGCCACTCCGGACTCGATGCTGTTAGCGAACCTGGCAGCGAACCGCTCGATCAAGTCGCAACTCGGCATCAACGGCACTTTCAACAGCAGCGGAAATGACGGCACCATCACTCGCTTTGGCTGGAAGGCGCAGAACAAGTCCCTGATGGTGTTTGCCGGTGAAGCCTACAACGTGGAGCAGGGCGTATCGAATGAGGCCTTCTCTAACGAGCGCTCAGCCGTGACAGGCTGCGTGTACAACGGATCGCCGGAAGACGCCACGAAGATGCTCGATGCAAACGGCAGTTCCACCGGTACCGCGGCGGACATGTCTTCCGACCTGGTGAATTTCGCCGCGTTCATGCGCCTCTCCGCGCCACCTGCGCCAGCGCCGATGTCGGCCTCAGCCAGCAATGGCGCCCAACTGTTCAACGCTGTCGGTTGCGCTCTTTGCCACTCGACTACGCTGACCACTGGCATGTCGAAGTTTGGCGGCATGTCGAACATCACCTATCACCCTTACTCTGACTTCGCACTCCACCACATGGGATGGCGATTGTCGGACGGAATTAAACAAGGAGCAGCTGGTCCGGACCAGTTCCGCACGGCGCCCCTTTGGGGTGTCGGCCAACGCGTCTTCTTCCTGCACGACGGTCGGTCCTCCGATCTGCTGCAGACCATACAGGCCCATGCTTCGAACGGATCGGAAGCTAACAACGTGATTCGCAGATTCAATTCGCTCAGTCGTTCGCAGACGCAGGATGTACTGAACTTCTTGCGCTCGCTCTGACATGACGACACGATGTTTCCCCGGATCGCGGAGAGAGTTGGCGTCGCTTTCCGCGATCCACTCCTTTTTCATGAAGCGTCCGCGCCAGGTCGCATGCGTTGTGTCCGCGCTTCTTATCGGCAGCGCAGGCGCAAAGCAAAGCTTGCGGGCCAACCCCCGAGATTCGCTCGCAACTGGAAAGAACTCGAGTGGTTGTGACGGGTGCGTCGGACTTCGACCGCGGATTGGCCTCGCTCGTCGCCCTCCGCCAGCGCTATCCCAAAGATTTGTGGGTCAATGAACGCTATCAGGATGCAGTTCAGCAGTACGGAATCGAAGGTCACCTGAGAAGGCTGATCGAGGAATATCAAGTTCTCTCCATGCAACACCCCGACGATGAGATGTTCAGCTACCTGTACGCCCGAAGCCTCATGGGGCGCAATACTTCGTCGGCAATCCAGCAATTAACGGAAATTACCGCGCAGCATCGCGACTACGCTCCGGCGTACGGTTCTCTGGCGGAAATCTACGGGTCCGCAGCCTTCCACGATGAAGTGAAAGAAAGGATCGAGCGCGAGCGCTTCTTCGAACTTTGTCCGGAGTCTCGCACGAATGTGTCTTTGTTGCAGCAGCGTCCTGCCGCATTGCCGGAACCGAGTCCCTTGATCGATCAGGCAGAAGCTCTTTTGCAGCAGCATGCCGACCCTGATCGTATCGCAGCCATGGCGGAGCAGGGAATCCGGGATGACGAATGGCGACTGCAGCGAATCCGGCCGTTCGATTGGTACAGCGTCGACTACAAACGCCAGTCCCAGCGCGACCTTCAAACCAAATATTGGAGAGTGTGGGCCGTCGAGGTTCGCTGCCAGCGTGCCGCCGGCCGGACGCAGAAAGCCACGGAGCTAATAGGAGTGATGGAGCAGCGGGCGGCGTCATTGCAAAAGCAATCCGACCCGGTTTACTGGGACGCCCTGGCCACGCTGGCGCTCTTGTATGAAGAAGGAAACCAGAAAGATCTGGCGGCGCAGAAGCTCAACTCGATGCAACTGTTCCTGACTGCACATTCCGACTCGCGCCGCGCAGCCCAACTGGCAGCCTTGCGCAAGTTAGCGGACAAGCCGTGACCCAGTTCAGCGCGTCTGAATTTCAGGCCGGAGCAGATCATCCATCGTTTCCCGCCGCCGGATGACCTTCACTGATTTACCCTCGACCAACACTTCCGCTGCCTTCGGACGCGAGTTGTAGTTGGACGCGAGCACCATCCCGTATGCTCCCGCATCCAGAATGGCAAGCAGGTCGCCTTCGTTTACCACGGGTAACTCGCGGCCGCGCGCGAAGAAATCGCCGCTTTCGCAGATAGGGCCGACAACGTCCACGGTTTCGTGCCGTGCCGCGTTTGCATCCCGCCGCACTGGAACGATCTCGTGATACGCATCATAAAGTGACGGGCGGACCAGATCGTTCATGGCTGCATCCACCACCAGGAACTGTTTAGGACCATTCGCCTTCCGGTAGAGGACTCGAGTGAGCAGAGCGCCTGCGGGTCCTACGATAGAGCGGCCTGGCTCCAAGAGAAGATGCACCTTCAAACCGCGCAGCGGTCGCGCCAAAGCCGCCGCATATTCTGCGGCCTGCTCGGCAAACTCCTGCGGAGACTCATCCTCATAGTCGATGCCCAGCCCGCCTCCGGCGTCCACATACTCGATGCGGTGGCCGTCCTCCTGTAATACGCGCACCAGTTCGGCGACACGTTCCATGGCCAGGGCAAACGGCTGTACTTCGGTGATCTGGGATCCGATGTGCACGCTCACGCCTGCGACTCGGAGATATTTCGTCCCAGAGGCCTGGGCATACAGCTTGCGGGCCTTCTGAATGGGAATTCCAAATTTGTGCTGTTGCAGTCCAGTTGAAATATAAGGATGGGTGTTGGCGGGAACGTCGGGATTTACCCGCAACGCAATCCGCGCCTTTTCCCGGGTGCGTGCTGCACACTCGGCCAGCCGCCAAAGCTCGGATTCGCTCTCGACGTTAAAGAGCATGACCCCAGCCTTTAGGGCAAAATGCATCTCCTCAGCAGTTTTGCCCACGCCGGAGAAGACAACTCGTTTTGCGGCGCGACGATCGACGCGCAAGACCCGTTCCAGTTCACCGCCTGAGACCACGTCGAAACCGCATCTCATACCCGCCAGCAGGCGAAGAATGCTCAAGTTTGAATTCGCCTTTACCGAATAGCAAACCGTGTGCGGCACTTTGCGAAAAGCATGTTCAAAGCTGGCCAGGCGTTCCTTGATGGTCGAAGCCGAGTAAACGTACAGCGGAGTTCCTGCGCGCTCCGCGAGCCGTTCCAAAGAAACGTCTTCGCATTCCAGTGCGGTACCTACCGCATGTCGACGGAGAAATCCCTGACGCACCTCGCGATATGAAAAGGCCGGTGGACGGCCCGGGCTGTGGTTTGAAGTCCGGCTCACTTGCGCTTGGGTTCGCCTTTCACCTTGATAGCTACCACGGTCTCGTCGTCGAAGGCCTCTTCTCCTCCAGCGTGCTCTGCCGCCGCCTTGAAGAGCGACTTCACCACGCAATCGGCGGAAATCTCAGCGCAACCCACGATGACCGCTTCCGTCCTGTGGCGCCCAAACATGTCGCCGGCTTTGTTGCGGGCGTCCATAATACCGTCGCTGAAGAACACGAACATGTCGCCGGGCTTGGCTTTGAAGGTGAGTTCATCGTACTCGGCGTCGTCAAACAGACCAAGCGGCAGGCCCGTGGCTTCGATGACCTCAATCTTGCCGTCGTGAACATACAAGGGCCGCGGCAAGCCGGAGTTAGCAATTTTCAGGGAGCGGTTGCGATCATCCCATACCGCGTAGATCAGCGAGACAAACTGGCCTTCAATGCGCCGCTCGCCCAGAGAAAAGTTGACTGCCCGCAGCATCTCCGCCGGACCAGGTTCAATGGGGGCATGCGACCGCAGAATTCCGCTCACCAGCGCGGCATAGATCGCAGCCGGTGCGCCCTTGCCGCTGACATCTCCAATCACCATGCCCATGTGGTCGAGCGAGTAGTTCACGAAGTCATACAAGTCGCCGCCGATAGCACGCGCGGGTTTGAACTTGGCTGCAACCTCCAGGTTCTGCATTTTGGGCAACGATTGTGGCAACAGACGGAATTGCAATTCGCGGGCCAGTGCCAAATCGCGCTCTAGACGTTTTTCCTGGCGCGCGATTTCCTCATAGAGCCGGGCGTTCTCAATCGCAATCGCCACCTGAGCGGCCAGGGTGGTGACTGTGCGTTTGTGGTCTTCGGTAAAAAAACCTCGCTTGGTGTGTTCCAGATCCAGCACACCGATGACCTTGTCCTTGTAGATAAGAGGCACGGCCAGTTCCGAACGGGTCTCAGGATTCAGCGAAATGTATCGCGGATCCTTACTTACATCAGGGACCAGCACGGCCTGCCGGTGACGCGCGGCATATCCGACCAACCCGTCGCCCAACGGAACGTCATGCTTCAGCTGAATATTTTCCTGAAAGCGTAAAGAGAAGCGATGCTGCAGTTTCTCTCCCGGCGCATCCACCAGCAGGATGCTGAACATCTGGTAATCGATCAGACGACTGAGCAGTTCAGCAATCCGCTTCAGCAATTCGTCTACATTCAGAATAGAAGTCAGCTCACGGGCGATCTCGTTTAACAAAACCAATGTCCGAGCCTGGCGCGTGGTGCGTGTGTGCAGACGGGCGTTCTCGATTCCCACCGCCATGCGCGAGCCGATCAGCGTGAGCAGTCGCTTGTGCTCTTCATTGAATCGGCCGGCTTCATGCGTCTCCAGATTCAGCACGCCGATGACACGGTTCTTCACGATCAGAGGAATGGCGAGCTCAGAGCGCACATTGGGAGCGCCGGAAATATACTCCGGATGCTTCGACACATCGTCGACCAGAATGGCCTCGCGTCGCTGCGCCGCCATTCCCGTGACCCCTTCGCCAATCTTGATCTTTACCCGCTCGGCTACTTCGCGGGCGTATCCCACCTGAAAGCGAATCCGCAGGTCTTGCGCCTTCTCATTCACCAACAGGATGGCAAAAATCTCGTAGTCGATGACCTTGCGTACCAGTTCCGCCACCCGGCTCAAAGTAGTATCGAGGTCGAGTGTGGTGTTGACGACATCGGCCACCTCAAGCAGGAGAGGCTCGACTTTCAACTGTTCGGATTGGGTCAAATCGGTTTCCACAAATCCTTTTATTTGGAAGTGCAATGATAACAGCCATGTAGGCGCGAGCGCCCTCGCTCGAGCGGCACCACCACGATCTCCACACGAGCGAGGACGCTCGTGCCCACATCGAGGAAGATCAGGCTCCTCGTGGCACTACACAAATGTCCGGCAGATTGCGGTACTTCTCTGCGTAGTCCAGGCCATAGCCGACCACAAATTCGTCAGGAATGCTGAAACCGACATAGTCCGCAACGATTGGTTGTTTCCTGCGTGAGGGTTTGTCCAGCAGAGCGGCAATTTTAAGGGATTTTGGCTGGCGCGCGTTGAGCATCTTTTTCAGGTAGGTAAGGGTCAGGCCGGTATCGAGAATGTCTTCCACCAGGATCACGTTTTTCCCGATCATGGATTGGTCCATGTCCTTGGTCAGGCGCACTTCGCCGGTGGAGTCCCATCCGGATTTCAGTTCCTGGGCAGGGCTTGGCCGGTTGCCATAACTGGAGACGCCGATGAAGTCGAAGGTGGCATCGATCGTCAGCTGTCGGGATAAATCGCTAAGAAAAATTGCCGCACCCTTCAGCACACCAAGAAGAACGACGGATTGGCCAGCGTAATCTCGATTGATGTCAGCGCCCATGGCAGCTACACGTTGGGCAATTTCTTCGCGCGTAATTAGGACCTTCAACTCAGCCATGGCGATTCATATTAAACTAAAGCAGCTGGCAAGTGGCGTTTTGCGCAGGCAGCTAAATGTAAATCGCCAACTGCGAGCGTTCAATTATGAATCTGAACGGCGTCAAACTTACCTGGCTGGGCCACGCGACTTTTCGAATTGAGACTCCGGCGGGGAAGACCATCCTCATCGATCCCTGGGTGATGGGGAACCCCAGTTGTCCGGCGGCCGAGAAGGACGTCAAGAAAGTCGACGTCATGCTCTGCACGCATGGCCACTTCGACCATATCGGCGATGCGGTTGAAATCGCCAAGAAACACAGTCCAGTGGTGGTGGCGATTCCCGAACTGGCGCATTGGCTGGGAAAAAAGGGCGTAAAGCAGGTTTCGGGAATGAACAAAGGCGGTACCCAGACTGTCGGGGACATCAAAGTCACCATGGTGCACGCGGACCACTCCTGCGGCATCACGGACGGCGATCAGATCGTCTATGGCGGCGAAGCCTGCGGCTACGTGATTGAATTTTTCAATGGCTTGAAGATTTACCATGCCGGCGACACCAACGTTTTCGGAGACATGGCCATCATCCATGACCTCTACGCGCCACAAATTGCGATGATTCCGATTGGTGACCACTACACGATGTCACCGCGCGAAGCCGCTTATGCCTGCAATCTGCTCAAGGCAAAGACGATCATCCCCATGCACTTTGGAACCTTCCCGGTGCTGACCGGCAAGCCGGGTGATTTGCAGAAGTTGGTGCCGAATGCGGAAGTGATCGCGATGACACCGGGTGTAACTCTGTCGTAAACATCTAAGGAGAGCAAGTGCCAGAGAACGACAGCAACGCTGCCTGGCGCATGGGCGGAATCACCGTCGGCGCCGTCGAAGATTACATCTACTCGCTGCTACCCGCTCGCGACGAGGTGTTGACCGAGATCGAATCCGAAGCAGCCAAGCGAAACATTCCTATCGTAGGTCCAGCAGTGGGCCGCATTTTGTACCAGTTGGCCTTGATGATCAACGCCAAGACTGTCTTCGAACTGGGTTCGGCCGTAGGGTACTCCACGATATGGTGGGCGCGCGCCGTCGGCGAAGGCGGCCGCGTGATCTACACCGACGGCGATCGCAAGAAAGCCGACGAAGCCCGCGGCTATTTCACCCGCGCCGGAGTTTCCGGCCAGATCAGTCTCAAAACCGGAGACGCACTGGAGCTACTCTCCGAGGAGAAACAACAATTCGACATCATTTTCTGCGATGTCGACAAAGAGGACTATCCACGGGTTGTGAAGCTGGCCGTCCCGCGTCTCCGTAAACGAGGTCTGTTTGTCGCCGACAACGTCTTGTGGAGTGGCAAAGTCGCACAGAAAGAACCGTCCGAGGCCTCGACTAAAGCGATCCTCGAATTCAACCGGCTGATCTACAACTCACCCGATTTGTTCGCGACGATTTTGCCCATTCGCGACGGCGTAGCCGTAGCGATAAAAAAATAACTGAGAACCGGGAACTCCCAACTGAGAACTGGGTTTCTTACGTCGAGGTTTTGTCGAAAGCTACACCGGCTAAATCGACTTGACTGGAATCAGCGTCAGGTCATCCACCAACCCAACTTCCTTCTGCACAAACGGCTCGGCATAAGTCACACCACCCAGCATGCCGTAAAAGCGAGCCATGGCCTCAATCCGCGAGCGAATCTCGTCCCGGGCAGGGAAGATACCTTTACCAGCTTCCTGATCGCTGAACTGCGTCTTGTAAGCCATCAGAGCCTCAAAGCGGGCTTCGAACTGATCGGTAATATCGACGACGAAGGTAGGCCGAACATCGTAGTAAAGCGTGGCGTAGATGATCTTGAACGGCCGATGCGGAAGAAGTTTCGTAGCGCCGGCATCCTGCGCGGAGACACCAGCACCTGCATCGATTTTGGACAATCCAGAAAGAAAGCAGGCTTCATATCCCAGAACCGACGCCGTGTAGTGATCGGGATGCCGCCCCTTCCAGTAGGGAAGTATCAGCACTCGAGGCCGTTGCTCCCGTAGCACACGAACTACTTTGAGCCGGTTCTCCCAGGTGTTTTCAACCCGTCCGTCGGGGATATCGAGCGCTCCACGCCACGACGTACCCAGTATTTTCGCGGCGTCAACGGCTTCCCGAGCGCGATCGTCGGCGCTGCCACGTGTTCCCATTTCGCCCTGTGTCAGATCGAGGATACCGGTGCGATATCCGCTCTGCGCCATTTTCAGGAGCGTTCCGCCGCAGGTTTGTTCTACGTCGTCACGGTGTGCAGCGAGAGCAAGAATATCGAGTGGGGAAGCAGACATGTCAGTCGGGAAAGGATACAGATAGCACGAAGCGGATAGCAACCAGCGACTAGTACTTTCAGACTATTCCTCGCCTGCGGTCCACTCCCGTACATTCCAGCGCAGCGAACTCGTCTTTAGCCAATAGCCAACGGCCAACGACGAACAACCTACTCGGAGGACTTCATGGCTGTGCAAACTTCTGCCTTGAACTTGGGAGCACCTTTAGTTGCCTCCGGTACATGGCGCAGCCGCGCGCTCACCATTATCCTCATGGTCGCGATCGCGACGATCTTCTGGGTGGATTCCCGCTATCCCGCGCTGATGAAGAGGTACAACGCTGGAACTCAAGTGAAGGCTGTCGGGGCGCTTACCTTTGGGGCTGTGTATCCCGTCGATCGCTCCATGCCTTATCTGACACGTGTCTGGCGGACAACCGTCAACTGGCTCGACGCCAACCGCGTCGGCATGACGTTTTCATTCCTGTTTGGCCCTGCCGCTTTGGCCTTTCTCTCGACTCTGAGACGGCGACGAACGAAATCCCGCTATTTGAATACGCTGATCGGGGCTGCAGCCGGTGTGCCCCTGGGGGTTTGCAGCAACTGCATTGCTCCCATCGCGCGTGGGCTCTACGCTTCCGGGATGGGCACGGAATCGGTGCTGGCCGCGATGTTTGCTTCACCCGCCCTCAACCTGGTTGTGCTGGCAATGACATTCACGTTGTTTCCGCTACCCGTTGCGCTGCTCAAGCTGGGCACGGTCCTGTTCCTGATTCTCGTTTTCGTGCCGTTCATCTCGGCGCGCCAGGGCGAGTCGGAGCCGCCATTCAATTTCGCCGTGGAGATTCCTTCCAATGAGACCTGGGGGCAAGCCCTGGCCAACACTGCGCAGTCCTATGCCAGGAGCTTCTGGACTGTCTTTCGCGTCGCGTTCCCGCTGATGATTCTTGCAGCTGTCCTCGGAGCCTTTGCCGTAGAACTGCTGCCCCAACAGGCACTGACCGGCAGCGTCACAGTGATCGGCATCATCTCTGTCGCCTTGGTGTCGGCCTTTCTGCCGGTACCGATGGCGTTTGATGTGGCTATCGCTTATATCCTCATGACAAAGGGTGTGCCGCTTCCCTACGTCGCCGTGATCCTGTGCACCCTCGGAATCATCAGTGTCTACTCGCTAGCGGTGGTGGGAAAGACTATCTCGTGGAAAATTGCCGGAGCTACCTATAGCGTCATCGTTCTGCTAGGGATTGTGGCTGGATTGGCTGTGCGTACTGTGGGGTGAACTGGAATCAGTCCAGGTTCCCCTGTTCCAGAACGACATTTTCCCGGACAATCAGCCGATGGGCTGCCATCTCTTTCAACTTTGGCAGGACACGGCCCACATGCTCATCGGTATCGACAAAAACTATGATGACAGGGAGTTGCCCTCCGGCATCGACGAGATGACTGGTATTCACCTGCTGCCGTCCGAGAAATCCGGACACGGCATGCAGCGCCGTCGCCGCGTAGACCTTCTCGGCGCGCAAGTAGTTGAGAATCTCGGCGTGCAGCGGACGGTGATGCCACTGGTCCGATTCGTTCAGGTAGATCGTGACTTGGACTGCCATCCCATTCGCCATTTTACAGCGCCCTCGCCAACGCCATACCTGCCAACGCTCCGGCCAGACACAGGAAATTGTTGCTGACGAAGTTGGTGAACATCAGCAGCCATTGTCCTTGCTCGAAATAGGCCATGGTCTCGAAGGCATAGCCGGAAAAGGTCGTGTACGCACCGCAGAAGCCGACCACAATCAGCAGCCGCCAGCGCGGTTCCACCAGAGCCCGCTCGGTCGCCCATATCATGAAAAAGCCGACCACAATGCTGCCTGAGACATTAATGACCAGCGTTCCATATGGAAACACCGGCCCCATGATTTTGGAGGCGTAACGGCTCAGAAAGTAGCGGGCGTTGGCCCCGGCAATTGCTCCCAGGGAAATGGTGAGGATATCGCGCACGGAGTTCTCCTACCGTAGATTAGTAGGAGTTATCAGCCCTCGCGGGCGGTTGTGGCGAACCCCATCGCCGTACAACAATTCTATCAGTGTAAGCCGATGCCCAATATAACTTCCGTAATTCAAGACGTTTGATGTGGCCGCGGGCGACTCGCCCGCGCAGCACACCGGCATCCATTCAATCCTTCACTTCTTTCTTTCGACCAGGAAGCGCGCCAGATCCTTAAGCACCTCCGCACGCGCCCCAAAACCATCCAGCGACGCCAGCGCCGAATCCACCAGTGCAGCGGCTTTCTTCACCGACTCGTCAACTCCGAACAATGCAGGGTATGTCGCCTTCTCGGCGGCGGTATCTTTGCCCGCCGTCTTGCCCAATTGTTCTGAGGTCTGGGTCACATCCAGCACATCATCGACAATCTGGAAAGCCAATCCGATGGACTGTCCGAATGTTCGCAGGCTGGTGACCGCACCATCGTCTGCGCCTGCATAGAATCCGCCAGTCGTCACGCTGGCGCTGATCAGGGCCGCCGTCTTCGACCGGTGAATATATTCCAGCGTAGCGAGGTCAGGCTTGGCATGTTCGGACTCAAGATCGACCACCTGCCCTCCGATCATGCCTTCGATCGTTCCCGTGCCACGGGCGATTTCTTCAATGATGCGTACCCGAGATTCAGCAGAGCAGCGCAACCGCGACAATACTTCATAGGCCTGGGTCTGCAGCGCATCGCCAGCGAGGATGGCGATGGCTTCACCAAACACCTTGTGACACGTGGGTCGGCCGCGCCGTAGATCGTCGTTGTCGAGCGCGGGCAGATCGTCGTGGATAAGAGAATAGGTGTGCAGCATTTCCAGCGCAGCACCCAGATCTTCAATGCCAGGGGGAAGGGAACCGGCGACCATGCGTCCGGCTTCCATGCATAGTATGGGGCGCAGCCGTTTGCCGCCTGCAAATACGCTATGGCGCATGGCTTGGTGGACCGACATCGGACGCGCTGTAGGCGCCGGCAGCAGGCGCTCCAAGGCGGAGTCAGTCAGTGCCTGGCCCTGCTCCAAAGTCTGCTTGAGCATGCGGGTGAGTATAACAATGCTCGTGTGAGGCGGACACTCTTGTCCGCCGATTTTGAAGTTGATTTCGGTTTTGATGGCGTTGTTGCGGGGAGTGCCCGAGATTCAGAAGCGAACATGCAAATTAAGATCAAAGACGGCGGACAAGAGTGTCCGCTCCACACTCACGCAGATTACCCTTTGCGTCCGGCCTTTTCAGGTTCGAAGGCTTCAGCCTGCAGCTTTCCATTCTGCTTCAACAGGATTTCGACTTTGCCCTCGGCTTCTTCCAGTTCCTTGCGGCATGCGGCGGAGAGCTGCATGCCTTCTTCGAACAACGTCAGAGACTTCTCCAAGGGCACTTCGCCCTTTTCCAGTTCCTGCACGATCCTCTCCAGGCGCTGGAGGCAATCTTCAAATTTGGGCAAGAGCGTACTCCTCTAGCGATTCTAATATCAGGCCTGGGTTATGAGACAGCGGCACGCGGGGCAGTTCCCAGGGCTTCGAGCACGTCCGCGGCCGACGAGTATCGTCCCGATGGTGCGCTGATCTGGGCCCCTTGCACCATGTGCCGCACCGCAATCAGCATTTCGCGGGCGATAGCGATGCCTTCCTCGCGCGCGGCCTCAGGAGTCTGGGCAGCAGCCATGCGCTCGAGGATCGAGTCCGGCACGGATACTCGCAACTCGTTCTTCATGAATTCCGCGTTCCGCACGCTGACCAGGGGCCAGATGCCGGCAATCACGGGTATCTTGCTATGTTCGATGCGGCGCAGGAAGGTTTCCAGCAGCTTCAAATCAAACACGGGCTGCGTGACTAGATATTCCGCACCGGCCTCGACTTTATAGTCGAAGCGCTTTATTTCTTCGTCGATGTTGGGAAGTCCCGGATTAGCGCCCACGCCAATCACAAACGCCGTACCCATGCCCAGCGGATTGCCGCCGATATCAAGGCCGCGGTTGAGATTGTGGACAATATTCACCAGGCCGATCGCGTCGACGTCGAATACCGCTGTGGCATCGGGATAGTTCCCCATCTTCGGAGGGTCGCCGGTGATGCAGATCAAATTATGAAGACCCAGCGCAGCGGCGCCCAGCAGGTCCGATTGCATGCTCAGAACATTTCGGTCACGGCAGGTGTAGTGCAGGATTGCCTCAATGCCCACTTCCTGCTGCACGAGCAGGGACAGAGCCTGGTTGCTCATCCGCGCCGAAGCCCGTGGACTGTCCGGAATATTGATAGCGTCCACGCCGACAGATTTCAGGAAACGCGCGCCTTCAATTTCCTTGCGGATGTCCGTGCCCTTGGGCGGAACAATTTCCACCATGGTAAGGAATTCGCCGGCGGCGATCTTAGCTCCCACCCTGGACCGTTTCCCCAGCGGCACCACCGGGGCGGCTTTCAGCTCAGCTTCTCCCAGGGATTTTGACGGCGCGGACTTGGCCTTGGCTTCGCCTGCTCGCAAGGCGGCTTTCATCACCCGGATGTGATCTGGCGTGGTTCCGCAGCATCCGCCGACCAGACGCACTCCCGCAGCCACGAACTTGCGCGCGTAACTCGCCATATACTCGGGCGAGCACAAATAGATATTGCGTCCCTCTACCGACCGCGGCATGCCAGCGTTGGGTTGGGCGGCCAACGGCAGGGAGGTGAGGGCTCGGACCCGCTCAATCACGTCCAGCATGGCCACTGGGCCCACGCTGCAGTTGCAGCCGATCACGTCGGCGCCCCAGCTTTCAATCCTGGGCGCAAAGCTCTCCGGAGTGGAGCCGTCCAGGCAGTTTCCGTCTTCGTCGATGGTGACGTGCGCCACCACTGGAATCTTCGGATCGACATCGCGAGCGGCCAGAATCGCCTGGTGAAGTTCCTCGACGTAGCCAAACGTTTCGAGCATCAGCAGGTCGACGCCGCCCTCGACCAACGCCGCAATTTGCTCCCGGAAAGCCCCACGGGCTTCCTCAAACGAGGTCTTACCCAGAGGTTCAATGCGGACGCCGAGCGGTCCTACCGAACCCGCGACCCACACGTCGAAGCTCTTGGCTGCTTCCTTGGCCAACTTAACCCCGGCCAGATTGATCTCGCGCACCCGGGTTTCCATGCCATGGCGAGCCAGGCGAAAGGAATTCGCTCCAAAAGTATTGGTTTCAATAATTTCGGCACCCGCCTGCAGATACTCATGATGCAATTCGCGGATGAGGTCCGGTTGGGAGACGTTCAACTCGTCATAGCACCGGTTGATGAAGATGCCCTTGGCATACAGAAGGGTGCCGGTGGCCCCGTCGCACAGGACGGGCGATTGTTTCAAGCGCGCTAACAGATCACCGGCCATAGTTTTGAGAATACAAGATCAAGGTAAGTTTTGCATCTGGCGGACGGTCTTTGGATGCCGGCTGGAACACGATCGATGCTCATGCCGGAACCCCCTGCAAAAACCTCTGCTATAATTCCGATTCTTGCATCTAACTCTCCATTCCTCATGTTCTTGGGAGTTCCTGGTTTGAAGCAATCCGTGGTCGCTATTTTGCTGCTGGTCGTCGCCAGTGCTGCGCTGGTTTCTTGCGGCAGCAACAACTACAACTACAATCTTTCGAGCGGGCCTCCGCTAGCAGATCCGACCAAGATCAAGCTGCACGTTTTCGTTTCGAATCCCCTCTATCCAAACTCATCTTCAACCACTCCGGTCTTGAATGTCGTTGATGGACAGCTTGATCTGATCTCTCCCAGCGTGATTTCGGTCGCGGCGACCAGTCCTTTGCCGGGGATGATGGTTCTGTTTCCCAATAAGCGCTTCACACTGGTTTTTAGCCCTACGAACAACACGCTGACCGTGATCAGCAATGCCAATCAGGCGGTCGCGCGAAATTCAGGAAACCAGTCATCTTCCATGACTCTCCCCGGACTCAGCGAGAGTGTAGTTGTGGCGCCGGATAATGTCACTGGCTTTGCGGCAGTTCCTACGGTCGCGGTGACCGGCCAGTTTCCCGGTGTGGTGAGCGTTCTAAACCTTTCCACTGACAGCATCACTGCCTCCGTTCCGGTAGCGGGTGCCCGTTTTCTGGCGCAGAGTCACAATGGCAATCGCATTCTGGTTCTGGGCAGCCGTTCAGACACAGTGACAGTTCTTGCGCCGAGCGCTGTCGGCACCAGTTCGGATCCCCGTACCGACATTCAAAGCTCGCTCTTCGATCATCCCGTCTGGGCGGCCTTCAGCAGCGACGATTCCACGGCCTACATTCTGAGTTGCGGTGCTGAGTGCGGCGGTACGACAACCAGCATCGCTGCCCTGGATATGAACAGCAATATCCCCGGCCCGACGATTCCTCTGGATGCCGGCACCACGGGTTTGTTGTCAGGCAATACGCTCTACGTGGCAGGCACAAAGCCGGGGGCCGGCAGTTGCGCGGCTTCCACGACTGCGACGTTGGCCACAACCTGCGGAGAAGTTTCCGTCGTTGATCTGGCCGGTCAGACCGTCACGGCAACAGCGACCATCACGGACGGCTACCACGACCACATTGAACTGGGATCCAACAACCAACTCTTCATCGGCGCTCACACTTGCTCGAACGTCAACATCGCGGACAGCGGGAACATTCCCGGTGAGGTTCGCGGCTGTTTGTCCATCTTCGACACCAGCAAGTCGACGGTCGTGGTCCCGCCCCAACTTGGAGATGTCACCGGAATTCAACCCATCACCCGGCGCAACGTCGTGTACGTCGTCCAGAAGGGAAACCTCAGCATCTACGACACCACCACCGACAAGCTCCAAAAAACTCAAGTCAACATCATCGGCCAGGCAGTGGACGTGAAGCTGGTAGATTGAAGCGGGCGTCGGACCTCAGGCTTCACTGTCAGCCTTGAGCTCTCAGCCAATATCCAATTAGTCACTTCGACGTCGCGGGAATAAGCTGACGGCTGAGAGCTGACGGCTGACAGCTATTTCAAAACCAACTCATGCTGCTTCGACTCCGCAACCGCCTTTTTGGAGTAGGGCAACTTGAAGGTGTACCCCTCGTACCACGCCTTCCACTGATCCATGTAATACGGACTGAGAAAATTCCCGGCTTCTCCGGTAACAAGGTTCAAGGTGGTCTGGTCCAGATCCGACAAATCCACCGTCAACCTCTCCGACGGACCATGCGTGCGTGACACTGCCTTCACCGTGAAGCTGCTGCCGGATTGTGGTTGCACGCCGGGACCACTCCACCGCTGGACTAGAGGCATCTTCCCGAGGATGGGATGCTGTATCTCCACCGGACGAAAATCTCCCCACTTCCACGAAGCCAGGTCTTTGGGCGCCACGTCTTTTGAGTCTTGAGGCGCGTCGACCGCAGCTTCGACGGCTGCGGTAAGCAACTCGTCGTAGCTGCCATATGCTGGCGGCAGCCAACGCTGAGGCTGGTGGTGAACTACGTTCTCCAGCCAGACCGACTGCATTCCCCAGGTATAGGTCTTCCAGCTAAGTGTCGCCTCAGCCTGCTTAGGATCTTTTGGTGCTGTACCCAGCTTAGGTTCGAGCAAGAGCCGAGTGAGCTCGACGCGGGCCCGATATGCGATCGTAGGCGCGCTCGAATCGACTGTCATGCGCCCGTCCCATCCCCGCATGATTTCCGCCGCTTGCTTCGCTCGGAGCGAAACATTCTTGGCGTGATCGACACCGTACACAAATCGTTCCGCAAAATAACGGTCGGCTTCGGAAAGGATGTCCGTCTGCAGCGCCAGCATGTCCGCGGAAGAAAATTTCTTGCCTGATTCGAGCACGCGATAGATGCGGGCAGAGCGCCAGGGAGCCTCCCATCCCGTACTGATCGAGTATGGATAGCCATCCGGCGTGATGCGGCCATTGGCAGTGGCGATAATGCCCGACGCGGGATTGTAAGTACTGGGCAATTTGTCGAACGGGACGAACCCCGTCCACTCATGCGAATTGTCACTGCCGTTTTCGGGGAGACTGCCGTCACCTGAGGCGCGGATCGGTACCTTACCCGTGGCGTGGTAACCGATGTTGCCGTCTACATCGGCAAATACAACGTTCTGTCCGGGAGCATCAAACGCAGAGAACGCGCTGAGGAATTGATCCCAGTTCTGCGCCGAATTCACTGCAAAAAACGGAGCGCGCGTGCCATCGTAGAGCGTCCAACGCAGCGCCAGCTTGCGCGTCTCGCCGGGAACGAGTTCAGTGATGATGGGGCCATGTCTGGTCAACTCCACGTCGAACGTTACGTCCGGTTTGCCCCTCACGTGAATGACTTCGCTGCGATGTTCGGTAGACATCCACCCATCGGGCGTCAGGTATTGACCGCTGGGGTTGAAGGTCTCGACGTAAACGTCTTCCACAGTCGGTCCGATATTGGTGAAGCCCCAGGCAATCCGCTGGTTGTGTCCCACGATCACGTAAGGTAGGCCGGGCAAGGTAACACCCGCGACGTCAAAGTTCCCTGAGCCAGGGTTGGCGCAACGAAGATGGGCTTCGTACCACAGGTTGGGCATCTGATGCCCGAGGTGCATATCGTTCGAGAGCAGCGGCTTGCCTGCAACCGTGTGCGCACCGGAGACTACCCAATTGTTGGAACCGATCACCATGCGAGCATCTGCATCCGAACCGGACGAGGCGGCGCGATTCTCGAACTCAGGCACCTCGATGCGTTGTGTGACAGATCCACCAGTCGGCCCTCGCGGAGGTTCTTCATCGTCGATATTCTGGTCAGGCTTTTCATCGAGACCAGGGTGTACCGCCGTCGGCGGCCGGTCGCGCCATGAGGTGTTGACGTACAAATCTGCGGTCAACTCCGGCCCCAGCCTGGCCAGGATTTTCTCGCGATCGAGTGCGTCGCTGTAGGGATAGTGATTCAGGTCCTTCACCATCTGGGCAGCGATCAAGGTTGAGTCTTCCGCGGTCCAGGGTTTTGGGGTGTAACGCAGGATGCGAAACTCAATGGGCAAACTGTCGCGATGCGACTCGATGTAGGCATTCACGCCCCGCGCATAGCTGTCGAAATGCGACCGTGCCTGAACCGTAGAAACCTCGAGCGATTTCCGCGCAGCAATTCTAAGTCCCAGAATCCTTTGCTCGCGATCGTGTTCGACAAACTCGCCGCCGAGAATCTCGGAGATTTCACCCGCCGCAAATCGCCGCATGATGTCCATCTGCCATAAGCGGTCCTGCGCCGTCACATAACC
Source organism: Terriglobia bacterium (assembly GCA_963741105.1). GTDB lineage: Bacteria > Acidobacteriota > Terriglobia > Terriglobales > Acidobacteriaceae > JAIQFF01. The sequence continues at coordinate 212,605 of CAVUGT010000018.1, read as the reverse complement.
CTGGGCAAAAAAGAGATCGTCGAATCCGGAGGACGTGATCGTAGGAACGCCGTGGCTGTCGCGGACCACAGTAACCGGCGCGGACAGCCCGGCAACCTGCAAAGTTCCGTCCAACTGGGGCAGGGCAGCGCGGGCTATGGAGTAGATCCAGAACAGCCCGGTCAGGGCAACGATCGAAATGGCGATCAGAAAGAATAGAAGGATTGTCCCGATGCCAAAACGGCGGCGAGGGGTGGAAACCGGAGTCGTGGTGGTCGCCATGCTGGAGCCCTTGATTGTAATGTAGACGCGAGCGTCCACGCTCGTGTCACCACGAACCTTGGGGGTTGGGGGATCTGGAGGGCGGAAGCAAACCGCGCTAAGCTCCGCCTCGCCAGCACGAGCGCGGGCGCTCGCCCCCATAATGACGGATCATATTGATAGGGAAGGCCCTGCCAGCCTGGCGCGATTCTGTTTGCCTTGGAAGGCTGATTCTGATAACTTTCGCGAGGTTTAGATAGGGCCGGACAAACTGCGTCCGGGGGCCGAGTTGCACAATCTTGGGAGGGAACGTCAATGGCTTTTTGTAGCGGGTGTGGAACGCAGATCGCGGACGGCACGACCATGTGTCCGGCCTGTAGTAGTCGCACCGCAGCGCCACCGGCAGCAGCTGCCCAGGGCACCACTGGCGGGATGCAGGACAATGTGGTCGGGATGTTGTGCTACATCACGATCATTCCGGCGATCATTTTCCTGGTCATGGAGCCATATAACAAGAGCCGTTTTGTCAGGTTCCATGCGTTTCAGATGATTTTCTTCAGTGTGGCCATGATCGCCATCTGGATCGGCCTGACCATCATCGGTTTTGTGCCAGGGTTGATCTTTATCACTCTGCCGCTGCACATGATCATCTGGCTGGGTTCGTTCATCGTCTGGATCATCCTGCTGATCAAGGCCAATCAAGGGCTGATGTACAAACTGCCGGTCATTGGTGACCTGGCCGAGAAGCAGGCCAACGCCGTCTAGATTGCGCGCCTGGCGTCGTGACTCCGCCGGCATTCTTCGTGATTACCGGTTTCCGCTGCGGTTTGGCTGGAGACCGGTTTTAACTTCCTTCCTTGACAGATCTCTTTCGGGATGGCATTCCTATTAGCTTTGGTTCGCATCCTCACAAGCAGCTCCATGAGTACCGGAACATGGAGTACCGGAACATGAGTGCGGGAAGCAGGACCTTTGAAGGGAACGATTGAAAGTTCGGGTCTTCTATCACGACAAATGCTTTGACGGGGCGTCGTCGGCCGCCCTGTTCTCGCGTTTCTATCGGGAGCGGATCCGCGGCGACGTAAACTTTGTTTTCTCCGGCTTGCTGCACCGCGCCGGATCCCTTTTCGACGAAAAGCAGTTTGATGGCGACGAGAACGCCATCGTGGACTTCAAGTATTCCAGCTCGCCCAGGATCACTTGGTGGTTTGACCATCACCAAAGCGCCTTCCTCACGCCGGAAGACGCGGCCCACTTCGAGCAGGACCAGAGTAATCGCAAGTTCTACGATCCCGACTTCAAATCCTGTACCAGCTTCATCGCCACCGTCGCCGAACAGCGTTTCGGTTTTGATCCCAAGCCCGTAGCCGACCTCGTGCACTGGACCGACGTCGTCGATGGAGCGATGTACGAAGACGCCAAAACAGCAGTCGAAATGAAGGCCCCGGCCATGAAGCTGACGCTGGTCATCGAGTCCGCGCAAGACTATACGTTCATTCCGCGGCTGATCCCGTTACTGGCTACCAAACCCCTGGCGGACATTCTGGAAGAACCCTTTGTCGCACCGCTGCTACCACCCCTGCTTGAACGCCATCAGCGCTCCATCGCGGTGCTGAAAGAGCGCATCGAGTCCGTCGATCAGACTTTGTTTTTCGATATCACGGACCACGACCTCGAGGGCTATAACAAGTTCGTTCCGTACTATCTGCATCCAGAATCGATTTACAGCGTGGGCTTGAGCAAGAGCAGCTTCCGGGTGAAAGTGTCGGTAGGTTCGAATCCCTGGGCGCCCTCGGAGCCGACGGTCAACCTGGCCAAGGTTTGCGAGCGATACGGCGGCGGCGGTCACGCCCGCGTGGGAGCGATTTCATTCGGCGTGACCGAAGAAGTGGCAGCCCGCAAGGCTGCCCGCGACATTGCCAACGAACTTCGCACTAGCGTACGTGGTGAAACAAAGTAGCGCCGGCGTGCCCGCCGGCTGTCGTGAGGGCATCTTGCCCTTACATATCTTGCGCTCAGAAACGACGGGCAGGGCGATAATCCCCTCATGAGCGCTCCGCCAATCTCAGAGCCGATCATCCTGCGCACCGAGCACCTGGGCCGGACCGTCAACCAGAAAGTCTTGGTCGAGGACGCAAACTTCGAATTGCGAAAAGGGGAAGTCCTGGCCATCACGGGGCCGAGCGGTTCGGGCAAGACTTCACTGCTGCGCCTGCTGAATCGTCTCGACGAACCCACCTCGGGAACGGTGTTTGTCGAAGACGTCGACTATCGCAGTATCGAGCCGCGAGAGCTCCGCCGAAAACTCGGCCTGGTTACTCAGCGTCCCTTTTTGTTTCCGGGCACGGTAGCCGAAAATCTCCGCTTTGGCCCGGCGCAACGAGGTCAGACTCTGACATCCGAAGGGATCGAGCAACTTTTAGCTCAGGTTGGCCTCAAAGATTACTCCGGTCGCGACGTAGCCAATCTTTCCGGAGGCGAAGCGCAGCGTGTATCAGTGGCCCGCACCTTGGCGAATTCGCCACTCGCCCTCTTGCTCGATGAACCAACTTCGTCCCTGGATGAAGCGGCAAAGCACGAGGTGGAGTTGGCGATCCAGAAAGTGGTGCGGGATCAGGGGCTGACCTGCATCATCGTCACTCATGATGTTCACCAGGCGCTTCGATTGGCCGGTAGGGCGCTGGTGCTCGAACGAGGACGCATTACGCGAATCGGCCCGGCAGGGGAGGTCCTAAGTGCTTAGCTTGTTCTTCCACTCACAACTACAATTGGGCCTGGCACAGGCTCTAGTCGCCGCTTTGGCCGCGCTTACGCTGGTATTGCTCGCTCGCAGCCGGGGAATTCATCTGGAAGGCGAGACCGTGATTGCGATGGTGCGCGGATTGGTGCAGATCATCGCGGTGGGCTCGATTCTTGTTATCCTTCTCCGCGCTCCGCGGTGGACAGGTGGGATTGTGCTGGCCGGAATGATCGTGGCGGCGGGCGCAACTTCCGCGCGGCGCGCCAAAGGCATTCCGGACGCGTTTCGCGTTTCAGCCTGGGCCATCGCTTTCGGCGCAGGCTCGGTCATTGCGTTGATGACGTCGCTGGGAGTGATTGACACGGCCATTACAACCCTGATTCCGATTGGCAGTATGCTGATCGCCAATGCGATGAACACCAACGGATTGGCCTTGAACCGCTTTCGCGCCGACGTGCTGGCCCACGCCGGCGAGATTGAAACGGCACTGGCCCTGGGAGCGGAAGCTCGCTCCAGTGTTTCGCCATACGTGCAGGCGTCTTTCGAGGCCAGCCTCATTCCGGCGATCGACTCGTTACGCTCGCTCGGCATCGTGTGGATTCCCGGACTGATGGCTGGGATGATGCTTTCCGGCGCTCGCCCGGTGTACGCAGCCATCTACCAGTTTGTAGTATTGGCCATGATTTTCGCAGCCTCGGGTTTGACTTCGCTAGTCAGCACCACGCTGATTCGCGGCAGAGTCTTTTCCCCGGCGGAGCAATTGCTGCTCCAGCCGGGAAGGTAAGCGCTACTTCGCATGGAACTATTGGGGCTATCGGATCCTGACCATCACGCCAGGCTGGCGCGGCTTCGCCGTGCAGCAGGTCTGCGCGCGGTTGCGTCCCTGGAACTGACCAAGGGACTCATCGTTCTTCTACTTGGCTTCGGCGCGGTTTCGCTGGTCCACAAAGACGCGTGGGATGTGGCCGAAGCCCTGCTGCGTTTTCTGCATGTGAACCCGGATCATCATCACTACGCGCAAGTATTTCTCAATCTTGCGGACAATCTCACCGACGCAAAATTATGGGCGATGGCAGGCGGAGCAGCCGCTTATTCCATCGTACGTTTCGTCGAAGCCTACGGGCTGTGGCGGGAACGCGCATGGGCGGAATGGTTTGCCCTGATTTCAGGGACACTTTATTTGCCCTTTGAAGTCTATGAGTTGATCCGGCGTCCGACCTGGATTCACGTCGCAGTGCTACTCATCAACCTTGCAGTTGTGTTTTACATGCTCTATCTGAGATTGTCGGCGCCGGCCTGCCATAAACCGGAGTCGACTTAGCCTGGGAGGAAAAGCTTGACCTGCTCTGCTGGTTGGGTGAGACCCCGCGCTGGTCCGGTGTTTCACAGAGAGCGCGGGGTCTTCCTGGGGGGGAAGGACTGCATTGTGCCAGCAATAATGCGCTTTGATGCAAACAAAAATTCTTTTGTCGGTTTTCCGACGAAGCCATTGGCAAACCTGAGTCTTTCGGATTTTCAAGGAGTTAATTCCTGAAGAGAGTTGTTTCGAATTTCGGACAGGGATAAAGAAATGAACGCATGTTCGAAGAAATTCCGCAGCATCTGCCGCTTGGCGCTCGGTTTGCTCTTTGCGGTTTCACTTTTGACCCCGGTATGGGCCGAGCCAGTTTCGCTGCAGGCCATCGTCACACCTTCAACCGTGATCATGAAAGACGGCCACCCGGTCACCTTCGCGCTGCATGGCTTCATCGAGTTCAAGAGTCTGGGCGAGATGTTTCCCTACATCGAATCTCAGACCCGGCGCTGGCCGGCCAGTCTGGATGAGGCCGGAAGGCGAGCCCTGGCCAGCGAACTGTTGCGGCGCGGCGTTGAGAGCCGCGTTGTGTCCATGGTCGATGAGCGTCCGTTCGAGACCCTGGTCACGCATACCCGTGGAGAATTGCAGCAGGCACTGGCGCAAGTAAAAGAACCGGTGCCTTCGGGATACGCCGAAGCCTTTCTGGCCGTGCAGGAGAAGTGGAAGCAGTCCCTCAACTGCTGGAGTGCCGCACCTTCGATTCCGGCCCGCGTGCTCTCCAACTGGTATCCCATTGCAGAAGGCATCCAGCTTTACGGCGCGACCTACGATTCCACCGAGCATTTCTGGCAGGCGGTGAAATATCATCCCGACTTAACCATCTCTCAATTAGTGGAGTTGCTCGACGTGCTGGGACGCCGAGACTGGGCGCCGTGGCTGGCACGCCTTGATGCCGATCCCAAAATCTATTTGCCCAACGCTTACGCCGTGGAGTTTCTGCGCCACAACCTGACCGCGGGAAGACTCACCTGGTTTCGTGGCGAGCTGGCCGCACATGGCTTGACTTCCAGTGAGCATGCCCGCGCCGCCCAACAACGGGTTTCCACATCCTTCCGCTTCAGCGCTCCCGAAGAGAAAATATTGTGGGGCGATCTGGCCGATATTTTCCATATGGTCTTTGCCTTCTCCCTTCCCGATGATCCCATTCGGAAGACTCTGGCGGACCATCACTTCGACGCCGTCTATCTGGGAGAACGCCGAATGGGCTTTGTCAGCGAAGAGTTTCGCTCTCTGATGCTGGAAATCTGGCACGTGAAATATCTGCAGATGCCACGCTTCCGCGAGGTGATCAGCTCGATCCCGATGGAAATAAAACTTTCACACTTCCTGAACGACGGCGATTCTCCCGACATCCCCATCCCGATCTATGTCGGATACTTGAATCAGATTCGCGACCTGGCGCGAAGGCCAAAGTAGTCGCGACCCAATGTGGCGCGAGCGCCCCCGCTCGTGCAAGAGCGCGCGGCGAATCAGAATTCAGAGTCTCGTTACTGACCGCAGCCCCGCTAAAGTAAAACCAATCATGGCCCCGTAGCTCAGATAGAGCAGCGGTTTCCTAAAAGATCCCGTCCCTTACCTGCCTGTTTGGAAGCAATACTTTAAGTTCGGAACTGAGCTGCGGTTTTCGGGGGAAATGCCCGTATTCGGCACACTTCTGTGCAATGGAATGTGCAATGGGAAATCTGCGCTCAGCCGGCGTTTGCGCGTACGCCGGTTGATGAGCATGCCGCCAAGGCTGAAACCGATGACGGCTCCGAAAAATGCCGCGGTGAGCATGGTGCCGGAGGAGGATCCAGGAACGGTGCGCGCGAAAAGGGCAGCTGTATATGCCAGCGAGAGAGTCCAGAAGGCTAGCCGGATATACATGAGGGTCACCTCTTCAAAAAATTCGCTGACAAGATGAATGTTCATTGTCAGAAATCATAGTCGTTGGATCACGACCATGCAAACTTTTACACTCCGCTTGACACCCACCTTGGGACAAGGGCTGACCTCGGCTCAGTTGCGCTCCTGGTTGGCCGACTTCTTGCGCCAGCCGCATGCACTTCCGGCCGATCCTGGTTCGGGCGAGGAACGGATCTCGCTGACCTTAGGGGCTTATATATGGGACTTGGAGACTGGGAATCCAGAACATCAGTTGTGCGCATGCGACGCATTTAGAGGCCGGACCAGGCAAGTCGGAAATGTCGGGAAGCGATCAATTGTTAGAACAGGCAAGCGAGTGCAACCCCGAACCCGCAGGCAGGCGTTGAAAAGGGATCACAATCCGAAAGGCAAAGGCTCTGGCAAACCCACAGGCCGCAAGTGAACCGAAAGGCCGCGCGATGCGAAAGTCATTTAAGAGGAAAAAGAAAAAGCTAGTGAAGAGCAAACGCCGTATTCGTCGCGTTCGAAAGGATGGTTCTGGAAGGCGCGAATCGGCTGGTTAGAAAAGGCTGGTGGCCCCGGCGTGAGTCGAACACGCGACCTTAGAGTTAGGAACTCTCTGCTCTATCCATCTGAGCTACGGGGCCATGCGCTTTCTTATATACTACAAAAAGTACGGAGGCCCGGACATGAGAATGGGATTGCCGCCGATTATTTCGATCAACTGCGAAAATATGGGAACCGAAGTTCAGGTTGAACTGAAAGAATGGGAATCAACGATGGACGGAAACGAGGAAGTAGTTAACTTCCGGACTGACAGTTGCCCGTGTGGAGTGGAGCACTTCGGGTTTGCGCGTTTTGTAACCGAACAGGTTGCCAAATAGGTTGCCAAACCGGAATGGAATCTGGCCGAAACATCCCGAATTAGCACAACGCACCACGTTCTAAACAACTGAAAACAAACTACACGAATTTCCAACGCCCTTTTCCTAAACCGAAGGTCGCGTGTTCGACTCACGCCGGGGCCACCAGTTCGCAGGGAAAAGGTTTCGCCGTAAAGGTCGCCAAGGATTCCGCAAAGGACACGAAGAACTTCTCAGAACCGTTTGCGACCTGCGGAAGCTCTTTGCGTTCTTTGCGGTTTAAGATTTTGGAGGCTGCACCGTAGGCAAGAACTTCGGTGGTTTCCTGGCTTTTATCGATTGCTCAAACCCATAGGCAATCTTCAACAAAGCAGGCTCACTCCACGCTCTCCCGAAGAACGAAACTCCAACCGGTAAGCCGGAGATGAATCCTGCCGGCACGGTGATGTCCGGATATCCCGCCACGGCCGCGGCATTCGAACTGCCGCCGCCAGAATGATCGCCGTTGACCAGATCGGTAATCCAGGCCGGGCTTCCGGTCGGCGCCATGATCGCATCCAGCTGAAATTTATCCATGACGGCGTCGATGCCCTCGGCGCGCGAAAGCCTGTGATTGGCGTCGAGCGCGTCCAGATACTCCTTGCTGGTCAACGGACCTTTGGCTTCAGCCTTGATGAAAGTGTCCTGCAAGAAGTAGGGCATTTCTTTGTCTTTGTTGCGTTCGTTGAAGTCGATAATGTCTTTCAGAGAATGCACGGCCGCATCCGGACGCGTCGCCAGATAGGCATTCAAATCCGCCTTCAATTCGTAGAGCAGAACCGTAAATTCGCTGTCGTCAAACTTGCCGTATGAATCAAGATCAGCGGGATCGACCAGTATCGCGCCTTGCCGCTTCATCTCTTCCATCACACTGTCCATCAGGCTATCCACGCTGTCGCTGAAACCGAAATACTTGCGGGCGACGCCGATGCGTGCGCCACGCAATCCATTCGAATCAAGAAATTGCGTGTAATCCGCGGCAGTTTTCCCGGCGCTCGCGGCAGTAGCGCTGTCACGAGGATCAACGCCAGCCAGTGCGCTGAGCAGAATCGCGGCATCTCGGACGGTGCGCGCCATCGGTCCAGCCGTGTCCTGACTATGCGCGATGGGAATGATGCCGGCGCGGCTGATCAGACCCAGCGTCGGCTTGATACCCACAATACCGTTCGCGTTCGATGGACACACCACCGAACCGTCAGTCTCAGTTCCCACAGCGAGGGCGCAAAGATTGGCCGAAGTAGCCGCCCCCGACCCCGAACTCGAGCCACACGGATTGCGGTCAAGAGCGTAGGGATTGCGCGTGAGCCCGCCGCGTCCACTCCATCCGCTGACGGAATGACCGGAGCGAATATTCGCCCACTCACTCAGATTGGTCTTGCCGAGAATAACGGCTCCGGCTTCGCGCAGTTTCTGGGCCACAAAAGAATCTTTCGCCGGATGCGATCCCAGCAGCGCGAGCGATCCGGCAGTCGTCTGCATACGGTCCGCCGTATCGATGTTGTCTTTGATCAGCACCGGAACGCCATGCAGCGGCCCCCGCGAACCTTTGGCCTTGCGTTCTCTATCGAGCGCTACCGCAATGCCCAGCGCGTCCGGATTCAATTCGATCACGCTATTTACGGATGGCCCGCGCCGGTCGATCTCTTCGATCCTCGACATGTATTTTTGAGTTACCGAGAGCGAGCTGAATCTTCCGGAAGTGAACGCCGCCTGCAAATCCGCCACTGTAAGTTCGTCGAGCTCGGAGGGTCTGACGCCGGGCGCTGCTGGCTTATCGGGCGCTACCTCGCGGGCACCGGCCAACGCCGGCAGCAGCGCAGCGCCAGCGCTGCCCAGTACAGTGGTCTGCAAGAATCGTCGCCTCGGCGTAACGGGGAATGGGTTTTGTGAATTGCGCAAAGGGCCTGCTCCTTGAGTTGTTGTGGCAGTGGGAAGCGGAATTATAGGCGATTCGTCAAATCCGGTTGTCGCCGAGGGCGCGCTTTCCTTTCGCCGGGACGTCCGTCCAAGACAGCGAACCCGTGTGATGTAGGCCGTGCCGGCTGATAGAATCACACGTTCGTTCCGCATGAAACATCAACCCAGTTTCCCCGCTTGCGCAGTCCTGTCTGGGAAAACCTGTCGCCGAGGAGTCCTGATGTCTCTCTATAAGAGTTTGTTGATGTTGACCGTGCTCACATTCGCCTCTCTCGGCTCAGCCCAGGAGATGCCCGAGGGCCGCCTGATGCGCTTCCCTGACATCTACAAGGACAAGATCGTCTTCATGTACGGCGGCGATCTGTGGTTGGCTTCGAGTGCTGGCGGAGACGCGCGTCGCATCACCTCGGATGCCGGACGAGAACTGTTCCCGAAATTCTCTCCCGACGGCAAATGGATCGCCTTCACCGGGCAGTACGACGGCAATTTCAACGTCTACGTGATGCCCGCGCAAGGCGGACAGCCGAAGCAGTTGACGTTCTATCAGGGAGCTGCGGTGCCGCTCAGCGATCGTATGGGGATCCACAACGAAGTCCTCACCTGGTTTCCCGACAGCAAGCGCATCCTGTTTCTCTCCCGCGGCGATGCCTCGAACGGATGGACCAAACGCCAGTTCAGTGTCAGCGTCGAGGGTGGTTTGCCGGAACCGTTGCCCGTCACCGAGGGTGGACTCACATCTTTTTCCCCGGACGGATCGAAGATTGCCTACAACCCGATCTTCCGCAACTTCCGCACCTGGAAGCGCTACACCGGTGGGCTGGCCCAAGCCATCGCCATCTACGATCTAAAAAACAATACTGTCGAAGATGTGCCCCACACCGACTGGACCGACACGTTTCCCATGTGGCACGGCAACACCATTTACTTCACGTCTGATCGCGGCGCGGAGCACCACCTCAATCTCTATAGTTTCGACGCAAGCAGCAAGCAGATCGAGCAGGTCACTCATTTCACCGACTTCGACATCATGTGGCCCAGCCTGGGACCAGATTCCATCATCTTCGAAAACGGCGGCTATCTCTACACGTTTGATCTGGCCACGAAGCAGCCCAAGAAGTTGGCCATCAATCTGCCCGGCGATCGTGATCAGACCATGAAGCACTGGGCCAGCGTTGCCAGAAATATTACCGACTTCGACATTTCGCCGGAAGGGAAGCGCGCGGTCTTCGGAGCTCGCGGAGACGTTTTCACTGTCCCCGCCAAAGAGGGAAGCGTTCGTAATGTGACGCGTACGCCGGGCATTCGTGAGAAATCCGTTGGCTGGTCGCCTGACGGCCGCTGGATCGTTTACATCTCCGACCGCAGCGGTGAAGACGAACTCTACATCTCTCCCCAGGACGGGATGGGCAAAGAACAGCAGATCACCAGCGGATACAAGGGTTTCAAGTATGCTCCCACGTGGTCGCCCGACAGCAAGAAGCTGGCCTGGTCCGACAAGGACTGCCGTCTCTGGTACGTCGACGTCAACGATAAGAAGCAGGTTCCGGTTGATCAGGGAAAGTACGGAGAGATCCTGAATTATTCCTGGTCTCCCGACAGCAAATGGCTCGCTTACGACAAGAATTTCGAAAACGGTCTGTCGGTCGTGCATCTCTTTTCGCTGGCAGACAACAAAGTCACTCCGGTCACGACCAGCATGACCAACAGCTTCGCTGCGGTCTTCGATCCAGACGGAAAGTATCTGTACTTTCTTTCTGATCGTGACTTCAACGAGGTTCTCGGCAATGTCGATTTCGAGTTCGCCAATCCTAAGACGACACGAATTTACGTCGCCACCTTGCGTAAAGACGAGGCTTCGCCCTTCCAGCCGTTGAGCGACGAAACTCAAATCAAGAAAGAAGAGAACAAAGACGAGTTGCTGACCACGCCGTCCAAGGAAGCAGGCAAGAGCGAGAGCAAGGGTAAAAAGAAGAACGAAGAGAAAGAAGCGAAGGATAACGGCAAGAGTGACGGCGGCAAGAGTGAAAAAGACAAGAAAGATGAGAAAGAAAAGCCTAAAGAATTCCGCATTGACCTTGATGGCATCTCGGGCCGTATCGTTGCCCTGCCTATCGAACCTGCTGTCATCAATACCTACCTGGCTTCCAAGGGTTTCATCTTCTATTCCACGACCCCAATCCAGGGCTTGTCCGGGCCGATCCCGGGAGAGACCGCTGCAATCCACGTCTACGATCTGAAAGAGCGCAAAGACAAAGTGATGATGGAGGGCGTGCAGCGCTTCGCGCTTTCTTTCGACGGATCCAAGCTGCTTTATGAAGCCGATGGCGGACGCGACGGCCACACCTATGGCATCGTCGACGCCAAGCCGGATACAAAAAAAGTCGGTGACGGCGCGCTCAATCTCGCCGGGATGAAAATGCAGATCGATCCCACGGCCGAGTGGAAGCAGATGTTCAACGAAGTCTGGCGGCAGGAGCGCGATTACTTCTATGCTGCGGCCATGAACGGCGTTGACTGGGAAAAGATGCGCGACAAATATGCTCAGTTGCTGCCGTCTGTCTCCGACCGCTACAGTTTGACCTACATTCTGGGCGAGATGATCGGCGAACTCTCAAACTCACACACCTACGTGGGCGGCGGAGACTATCCCGATCTGCATCCCGTAAACGTCGGTCTGCTGGGCGTAGATTTCGAAGCCGACGCTATATCCGGCCTGTATCGCTTCAAGAAAATCTATGCCGGAGAGAACTGGGATCCGCAAACACGGTCGCCGCTCACCGAGCCGGGCGTGACCGTAAAAGAAGGCGACTACTTGATCGCGGTCAACGGGCGGCCTCTACACACGCCGCAAAGCCCCTACGAACTCTTCACCAACACGGTCAACGAAAACGTCACCCTGACCGTCAATTCCAAACCTTCCGAAGACGGATCTCATACCGTCCAGGTCAAACCTATCGCCGATGAACATAGTCTCCGAGAATTGGCCTGGGTCGAAAGCAATCGCAGGAAGGTCGACGTCGCCAGCAACGGACGCGTCGGCTACGTCTACCTGCCTGACATGGGTGGCGAGGGGTTGAACGAATTCGTGAAGCAATACTTCCCGCAGATCCGCAAAGAAGGGATGATCATCGATGTCCGCTACAACGGCGGTGGGTTTGTGGATCAGCTCATCTTCGCCCGCCTGCGCCGGGTGCTAGCCGGGATGGGCTCCAGTCGTAACTGGGAGAGCAGCACCGTGCCTCCGGTGGTATTCAACGGCGCTATGGCTTGCCTGACCAACCACTATGCCGCGTCCGACGGCGACATCTTCAGCTATTACTTTAAGTATTACAAGCTAGGCCCACTCATCGGCGAACGAACCTGGGGTGGCGTCCGGGGCATTCGTGGCCAAATTCCTCTGATGGATGGAGGGTACATTACCCGCCCCGAGGCCGCTCGCTACGGACTGGACAGCAAGTGGGTGGTCGAAAACCGGGGTGTTCAGCCCGACATCGTGGTCGAAAACCGTCCCGATCTCGTAGTCAAAGGGCAAGACCCGCAACTGGAGAAGGCCATTGACGTTGTGATGAAAGAAATCCAGGCGAATCCGAAGAAGCTGCCGTCGCGTCCCCCGGATTTACCGGCCTATCCAGAGGGCCCCGGCCTCTAGGAGCCATCATCGCCCACGTAGGGGCGGGTGCGGCGAGCTGCGTCGCCTGCCCGGACGAGGGCGTCCGGGCCTAGTGGTCCGTGGGTCCTAGATACGCGGTACGTGCTTTCGGGCGGGTTACTATCAGGGTTTCACTGACCCACAAATAGTGCTGCATCAATGGCTGAAAATGCGGCATCTAATCGTATAATTAGGACACCCATGCCAAAGTATTCCATCGTTGTCCCCCTGCACAATGAGCAGGAGAATGTCACCGATCTTTATGACCGGCTCAAAGCGGTCATGGAAGCCAACGGTGAAACCTTCGAAATCGTGCTGGTAGACGACGGCTCTACCGACCGCAGCTTCCACATGCTGCGTGAAATCGCCGCCGTGGACAGCCGCGTGACCGTGGTGAAACTGCGCCGCAACTTTGGCCAGACTTCAGCCCTGGCCGCCGGTTTCGATCACGCGCGCGGGGAATACATCATCGCCATGGATGGCGATCTGCAGCACGATCCCACCGACATCCCGCTCTTCCTCGAGAAAATTTCCGAGGGCTATGACATCGTCAGCGGATGGCGCAAGAATCGCATCGACAACTTCTGGCTGCGCCGCATACCGTCACGCTGCGCCAACTGGCTGATGGCCAAGCTTAGCGGCGTGGACATTCACGACTTTGGCACGACTTTCAAAGCCTACCGGCGGGAAATTCTGGAGCAGGTGCCGCTGTATGGCGAATTGCATCGGTTTATACCGGCGCTGGCCTCGTGGCATGGAGCTTCCATCTGCGAAGTAGCCATTCAGAATGTGAACCGCGAGCGCGGAGTTTCGCACTACGGCATCTCGCGGACGTTCCGCGTATTTTTCGATCTCATCACCATCCGCTTTTTGCTTCGCTACCTGTCGCGCCCGCTACACTTCTTCGGCACCTTCGGAATGCTGAGCATTTTCTCGGGGTCAGGTATCGCGGTTTGGCTGCTGGCGGAGAAGATTCTGCATCACTCTCCCATGATGGCCGACCACGGTCCGCTGATGATCTTTACGGCAGTCCTGATTCTGGCTGGCCTCAATATGCTGGCGGTAGGTTTGCTGGGAGAGATGCAGGTCCGTCACTACCACGAACCGACCCGCCGCGCGCCGTACTCGGTCGACCGCGTCCTCCGCGCCCAGAGCGAAGAGCACACCATCTCCGAGTAGTCGTCCTAGTGTGGTCCCTCGCGCCTATACGAACGCTTCTTTGTTTACTACGTAGGGCATTTTGGTCACGTCGCCGCCGTAGTTTCCCTCGAGCACGTCGATCAAACCCTGCACCGTTCGGCCCGCCATGCCTTTGTCCGGATCGGGCGAAAGTCGTGTGATGCGCCCCGCACTGGCAAAGTGCGGTAAGAGTCGGCATCGATCTTCAATCGCGGGATCACGCAGCGGCGAATCCGCAGGCAGCGGTTCTTTCTCGTAAACATCCAGCGCGGCACCGGCAATCCACTTCTCTCGGAGTGCTTTCGCCAAAGCAGTCTCGTCGACCACCGGCCCGCGGGACGTGTTCACCAGGAACGCAGTCGGCTTCATTCGGCGCAGAGTGCTGTTCGTTGAACAGATGATAAGTCGGCGCGGAACTCTCTCCTTCGCGAAGCAGCGGCACGTGCACGCTGACGAAATCAGCCTGGCTGAGTGCGTCGTCGACGCTGACATACTTGATCCAGTTTTTCGTTTTCGAAATGCCGCGAGCGTGCCGCAGATCCATCGTCTCCTGAATTGCATTCACATAGTCATGATTCTGGAAGGCCGGGTCGTAGCAGAGAATGTTCATATCGAACCCGGCGCACTTCTTGATCATGGCCAGCCCGATTCGGCCAGTGCCGATGATGGCAATCGTCTTCCCAGTCACTTCGTCCCCGAGAAACGGCAGGTACGGATGCCAATAGCCCCACTGGTTTTCGCGGGTGAGATGCTCAGCCGTCCACAATTTTCGCGCGAGAGCCCCCATGATGAAAAATGCGAACTCAGCCGTGGCTTCGGTGAGTACGTCCGCAGTGTGGGTGAAGGGAATCTTGTAGCGGTTGGCGTCGGCGCGGTTGATGTTGTCGAAGCCAACGGCGATCTGGGCCACTACTTTCAGTTTGCCCTTGCCAGCCTCAAACACTTCAGCGTCGATGGCATCGCGCAGGGTGGTGATCAGCCCGTCGATGCCGGATTTCACCTTCTCGACAATCAGACTCTTCGGGGGCGCTTCCGGCCTGGGAATAGATTTCGACCTCATAGCCCTTTTGCCTCAGCAAATCAATCGCATCACCGATATCGCAAGTCGCGAAAACGCGGAATGTCTTGGCCATACCTCGATATTACCGCATAGAAATGTGGGAGCGAGCGCCCTTGCTCGTGCAGGAGCCACCACAAACCACGTAGGGACGGACGCCTAGTCCGCTCGGTCGAGCCAAGCTCGACGGTTGTTTCTGGGACAGATAGCGAAGCTTTGCTCCGCTGGGCGGACGAGGGCGTCCGCCCTACGCAAACACTTCGTGGTGACTTCTGCACGAGCGAGGACGCTCGCGCCTACATTTCTCATCTATTAAACGTCCACCGCGTGGCGCTACTCATGAACTTCTTCTCGTACAGGCCAAACACCACTTGCGGACGCACTGCAAACACCGGCTCTTTCATCGCGAGAATCTCTTTCTCCATACCTGCCATGTCAAAGTTGTATTTCGGCGTGTACCTCTTGAGAAACACGCGGCGGACCGGCACATCGACAATCTCCGCCACACCTTCGACGATGACCGCTTCCGCGGCGTCTTCAGTGGATACAACGCAGCGTGGATTTTCGGCGAGATTCCGCGCCTTGCGAGACTGACTTCCTGTACTGAACAGAAAGGCTCCATCCAGCCACAGTCCCCAAACCACCATCACGTGCGGAGACCCGTCTGGCTTGACCGTCGTGATCCAGTAGTTATGACTTTTTCGCAGGCGCTGCTCGGCCCACTTCCAGGGCAGTAGGCCTTTCTTACTCTCGGGAATCCCGTATCCCGGCATTCGCGGACGGCTGACCTTCGGTTCCGCTTGCTTACGCTGTTTTGCCATGACCATCGTCCTCCGCCCGACATCTTCTGAGCCAACTGAGCTGATGTCAATCGTAAGACTTTGCATTACCCGCTAAGGCTTTTGCGTCGGCCGCAGCAGTACCTCACTCACGAATGACTGAGGTTCCTGGGTGACGAGCATCGCTACAACGTGGGCCACATCGTCGGGCTGCAACATCTTCTTCGGATCTTTCCCTTCATGCGGACTCAGATCGGTGTGCACCGATCCTGGACAAACCACCGACACGCGAATGTTGTGGCCACGAAGCTCTTCCGCCACGGAGTAGCTGAGCCCATTCAGTCCCCATTTTGAGGCGGCATAGGCCGCGCCGTTGGGCAGAGCATTTTTGCCTGCCAGGGAAGAGATGTTTACGATATGCCCGCTACGCGCCCGAACCATCATGGGGGCAAAGCTGCGGATGCAGTAGTAGACGCCCCGAAGGTTCGTGTTCATGACCTTTTCCCAGGCATCGGGAGGCATCTGGTGCAACGGCCCTGAAAAACTGCCGACGCCGGCATTGTTGACCAGAATGTCCACGCGTCCCGCCTCACGCTCGACGCGGTTGGCAACCGATTCCACTGAGCCCAGGTCAGTCACATCGCATTCGGCCACCTCGGCCCGTCCGCCTGCCTTGAGGATCGCCCCTGCCGTCCCTTCTAGGGCGGCAAGCCTGCGTCCGCAGAGAAAGGTCAGAGTTCCCATCCGCGCCAACCGCTGGGCGATCGCTGCCCCGATCCCTCCGCCCGCGCCTGTAACAATTGCCACTTGTCCCTGCAATTCAGGTTCGCCTAATGTGTCCATGGTATGGCTCCTTCGTGCCCCTCTGGGTAGTGTTTTATAGCCTACGCGTGAGCTCAGAATCGCATCTTAACAATACGAGGTGATGAGCCGTTGTAAAGACGAACTTGCCTTAGGCGAGACACATACTTATAATCCGCCTCACCGGAAATGCTGTATTGGCTTGCGTCAACGTTTACCGGAAGGTGCCAGGTTTTTCCGGAGCCCGTCGGTTGGGCAAGTTGTGCCGCCTACTTTTTCTAGCAGTACCCGGGTAAGCAAGCTTGGGCAATACCTGGTCGCTGTCGCCGTTTTTCCCGAATAATCAAGGAGCGATTCGAATGAAGACGAGTCTAGTGGCGCTTATGCTGGTGTTAGCCAATTTGGCATCGGGTCAGAATGCCGCCGCGCCGCAACCGCAAGCTTCCCAACCGCAGGCCTCCGCGGCAGCGCCGCAAAGCCAAAAGAAGGAAATCAAGGATCCCGCCGAATACAACGCCTATGTCGGCGCCGTGCAGCAGACCGATCCCGCGGCCAAGATTAGCGGGCTGGAGGCCTTCCTCACCCAATATCCCAACAGCGTCATGAAGGAAGACGCTCTGGAGTTGCTGATGGGGACCTATCAGCAGGCAGGGAACCAGGCCAAGGTGATCGACACCGCCAATCGCCTCCTTACCGCCAATCCGGACAACGCCCGGGCCCTGGTGCTTCTCGCCTACAACGAGAGAGCCGCTCAGAAATGGCCGGATGCCAAACAACACGCCGAGCGCGGATTGCAGGCGGTCGAGAAGATGGCCAAGCCAGACGGCGTATCCGACGCCGACTTCGCAAAACAGAAGGGCCAGCTCAGCGGCCTCTTGAACAGCGTTGCCGGATTCTCTTCGCTCCAGACCAAAGACTATGCCTCGGCGCAAAAGTATCTGCGGCCAGCGGTGGAAGCCGACCCCAACAACGTCGAGAACGTTTATCCTCTGGCGCTTTCTTATTTGACGGCCACTCCGCCGGACGACGTCAACGGACTCTTCTTCATCGCCCGGGCGGCAAACCTGGTTACCGACCCCGCGGGCAAGGCCCAGATCATTAAGTTCGGTCACGGCCGCTATGCCAAGTACCATGGCTCCGATCAGGGATGGGATGACCTTCTGGCCCAGACCAAGACCACGCCCGTACCTCCCGCTGGATTCGCTATCACCCAATACGTTCCTCCGACCCCGCAGCAGCAGGCAGCGGAGCTGGTAAAGACCAAGAAGCCCGAAGAAATGAGCTTCGCGGAATGGGAACTCGTTCTTTCCGTGGGTACGCAGGAAGATCAGGACAAGGTCTGGGCCACGCTCAAAGGCAAAAATCTTCAGATGGCCGAGGTCCAGGTCATCTCGGCTTCGCCCACCAAGCTCGAATTGGCGGCCAGCGTAGACGACATCGACAAGAATCTCGCCGACATCGAGCTGTCATTCCCTGCGGCCATTCCGGCAAGGAGCCTGCCCAAGGTGGGAGACAAGATCAATTTCGAAGGCACGCCGGTTTCCTACACCCCCAGCCCGTTCGTCATGGTCATGGAAAAGGGCGCCCTGCTCACCAAGGCCGCTCCGGCAGCGCCCAAGCGGGCTCCTGTGCGCAAGAAGCCCCAGTAGGTCACCGCAGTCGTGGAAAGAACAAAAGGCAGCCCTAAGGGGCTGCCTTAATTTTTAAGGATTTCCGAGCCGCAATCCCACCTGGGAAGTTACCCAAAGCGATTTCATCGCGCATGATGGAGGTCATCCCGGGTTGAAAAGGTGCCGGAATTCGCATGAACTTAATACAATAGTCGCCTAGGTTCCATGGTTCATCCTGCCGACAACTGAATGGATGGGTCTTTATCGGCCAACTAATGGCAAACGATACCAAAGTCATCGCCTGATACCTGGGTCCGTTTTGCCTTTCCGCGTCAGGCTTAGTCGGCAGCATGTATGAACACGGAAGAACGAGAATCAGCAGATGCA
Organism: Terriglobia bacterium; assembly: GCA_963741105.1. Taxonomy (GTDB): domain Bacteria; phylum Acidobacteriota; class Terriglobia; order Terriglobales; family Acidobacteriaceae; genus JAIQFF01. The sequence goes on along the minus strand of CAVUGT010000018.1, from coordinate 194,121 downwards.
CTGTTTATCGGAATTGGAGTCGTCAATGAGCAGCGTACAAATCGAACAGAAGAGCTATGAGATGCCCCCGCGAGAGGGGATCAGCATCGCGCATTTTCTCACCGTCGCCGACATCGAGCGATCGGCTCGCTACTACGAAAAGGTCTTCGGCGCTCGCATTCTGAGCCTGGGTGACGGCAACGCGCCTGCGTACCTTCAGCTTGCGAATATCTGGATGATTCTGAACGTTGGGGGCGGGCCGACCCCGGATAAGCCGACGGTAACGCTCAGCGTCCCCGACCCGAATCACATCAACAGCTTTATGAATTTCCGCGTTGCGGATATTCAAGCGTGCTATGAATTATGGAAAAGTCGAGGAGCGGAGTTCATCACGGAGCCGATCCCCAAGTACGGCGAGATTCGCTGCTACATCCGCGATCCTGACGGCTATATCATCGAGGTCGGACAGAGCACCGACCTCACGTACGGTTAACGCTCGGCCCGGATGGGATGCCGACTCTGCGCCTCATCGTTGCGCTTCTGCCAATTTTGCCTTGAACAGTCACTCGCTCTGACATCGAAAGGAGTACCCAATGGACGGCACAAATGGACTGAAAGAGACCACGCACGTGACCGCGCCTGTCGCCCCGAACACGACTGAGTCAAACATGCTTAGTGTGAACGATTTCAAAAAGGAGAACAACAATGACAACTAAAGGAAAAGTCTTAGTGCTGGTATCGAGCGGTCATGGCTTGCCCTTGAAGGATGACAAGGTTTATGCCGGCGCCGGCTACTACCTCAACGAGCTGACGGTTCCGGTTCGCGCCCTGATGAAGGAGGGCTACGAAATCACTTTCGCCAACCCCAAAGGCAACACGCCGCAATTGGACGTCCATTCAGCTGTAGCCAACTTCTTCGGTGGGGACGAGGCTAAACTTCAGGACTATCTAAAATTCCGCGACAGCCTGACAGGGCTCAAAAATCCAACTCGCATCTCGGATGTCATCGCATCGGGCCTGGATCAATATGACGCTGTTTTCGTCCCCGGCGGCCATGGCCCGATGATGGACCTGCTCGATGATCCCGACGCTGGCACCGTGATGAGGCACTTTCATGAAACATCCAAGCCTACGGCTGTGCTCTGCCATGGCCCGATTTCACTTCTCTCGGCTCTTCCGAATTCTACCGAGGTGGTCGCCGCGCTGGCGGCGGGCGATGCCGCTGGAGCACACGCAAAGGCTCAAGGCTGGATCTATTCCGGATATAAGATGACTATCTTTTCGACAGCGGAAGAGCAGCAGCGGGAACCGCTTGAGATTGGTGGGAAGGTTCTCTTCTACCCGGACTTCGCTTTGAGTACGGCGGGCGGTGACGTAAGTGTACTCGCTCCATGGACGAGCTATGTCGTTCAAGATCGCGAACTGATCTCAGGCCAGAACCCGTTCTCTGATCAAGCGCTTCTGAACCTTCTTCTACCGGCGCTCAACAAGAAGAAGTTGGATTCAGCGGCATAAGAATCGGAGAGAAACCGGGGACAGAAGGGACGTCTTCCATTTTTCGACAATGGAATTAGTGAACTTCCCGTCTGTCCCCAGTTGTATGCTCGGCCTGGAAAGTTACTCAACGATGAACCGCCTAGCCGAGAGATGATGCCACCCGCTTTATGCCGCTGCCGTGGCTTTTTCAACTGCATTTGCGGCGGCGCGGATGACATCGATCACCAGGTCGGGGTGGGAGAGCATGGGGACGTGGCTGCTGTCGAGCTCGTACGTGGTTGCGCCCATGCGCTTGGCCATGGCGCGCTCTAGATCGGGATGCACGGTGCGGTCTTTCTTGCCGACGATGTACCAGCTTGGCTTCGACTTCCAGGCGGTTCCCCCCACTTTCGCCTCGAACAAGTCGGGTTTGGGGACGCCCTGAGTCGCCCAAACGAGCTTCTGATCCTGCTCCGAAAGATCTCCGCAGAAATACTTCGTGCCCTCGGGACGCAGCCAGATACGTCCATCCACGACTTCGATGTGGGAAAAGACGTCCGTCTTCGGGAAGTTAGATTGTTGTGTCTGAGACGTCTCATCGGCGTCCGGGGCGAGCGCGCAGATGTAAACTAGGACGGCAACGCGGTCGTCGACTCCGGCGCCTGTGATGACGCTTCCGCCGTAGGAGTGTCCGACCAGGACGACAGGGCCGCCGACCCGGCCGATCGTTGCCTTCACTAAGGCCACGTCCTCTGCCGTTGTGTTGAGGCCGTACTGCGCTGCAATGCACTGATATCCCTCCGCCTGAAGGGGAACGATCAGCTTGCTAAAGCACGAGCCGTCGGCCCACAGGCCGTGACAGAAAACGATGCCTGGCTTGTTTTGAGTAGGTGTCATTTTGCTCTCCTTGGTTTGCTTCTCATTCGCTCCGGCTTCGATAGACCGGGCAGTAAAAATGCCTCCCACTCACCGTATGCTCAAGGCTGGCTGCTCTCTTGCAGAATTTTGCTGGTTTTGTTGTTTCTTGCCTAAAAATGAGTCGTACTTACCGACCCGCAGGGGCCGGTGCCTTGAAATGTTAGGACATGGGGCCCACGCCATAAGCGCTTACCTAGTGGTGTACAGTCGTCGCCATCTTCCGGGGGTGACACCGACGAATTGATGGAATGTGCGCGTGAAGGCTGCCTGGTCCTTAAATCCCGATTGAATCGCGATGTCGATCAGCGAGAGGTGGGTCTGGCTCATCAGTTGTTTGGCATGGTCGATGCGATGTTGAAGTAGCCATTGGTGAGTGGAGATGCCGAAAGAGCTTTTGAAGCTTCGGGCAAAGTGGCTGACGGAAAGTCCGCATTCGCGTGCAATGTCAGAAAGCCGGATCCGGCCGTGCAAGTTCTCATGAAGGATCTCCGACACTCGGCGCTTCTGCCATGGCGCCAGACCTCCTTTTGAACGCTGAGTTGCTTTCTGGAGCACACCGTACTGCTGCAGAAGATGCGCCCCGAGGACGAGGCAGAGTTGATCGAGGGCCAGCACAGAGAGACGGTCGCTTTGCCCAAGGAACGGAAGGATACTTTTGGTGATTTGGGCCACGACCAGATCGTCCTCGAGCACCGCCAATCGATAGTCACTTACGCGGCCAAAACCGAGATCGTCGGCGATCTCGTCGAGTCCATTACGAGGGACTGAATAGTGAACGTAATCGAAGGCACTCCCTGCCCAGCACCTTGGCTGTGAATCGAAATCTATGACATTGGATCGAAACGGGTGAACGACCGATGTGGCAATGAGCTTGTCTGCGGTCCACACCTGATAGCTCGATGATGGCAGAGACTTAAGGGAGATCGCCACCAGCAGAGCGGGGACGGGCGATAGCTTTGTGATTCGATCGGGAAGCCCAGCCGGCGACTGGAGCCGGGTGACCGTGAAAGTCCCCGGAGTACGAAACTGCGATGGAACGGGGGACCTCCCGTCCAATTGAATGAACACCGTGAAGGGAGCTTCAGGTGACGTCCGAGGAGACCCATCTGTCCTGGGAGAAGCGTTCTGGTCCATCGCGACCTCCCGCGCGGTACCACCTGTCACGGCTATATTGCCACCAGTTACTTAGCAGCGCCGGAGGCGTCTACGTTCTTGGCGGCTTGTCAGGTTGAGAGTCAGCCATAAAGTCGGCAAATTAATCGAAATCCTTAACCAGGAGCCGAGCACAGGAATCCGCAAAGATCGAAGAGTTTGCCTCTGAATTGTTCTACCGCGCCGCCTTCTTCTCGTAGCCCACGGGACGCGCGCTGCGGGGCGGGCGTTTGACGCCATCACGGAGCTGTCGGACGTCGATCTTGAGTTCTGAGATAGTCCGGCTGAGGGTGTTGCGGTGCATGCCCAGCTCGCGCGCGGCGCGGCACTGGTTGCCCTTGTTCTCCTGCAGGACCGTCAATATGAACTTCTTTTTGAATTCACGCACTGCTTCCGAATACAGAATATTGCTTCGGTACATCTGCATGATTAAGGCTTCGAGCTGATCTCTCACGGCATCTCTCTTTCTGCGCGACGAATCGCTGGCCTAAAAGGCTGCCAATCTCTCAAAATGAATTCTTGCCGACTGCTTACTTCGATGGTACGGGCTTCGACGGTGCGGCACTGCCAGGGATCGTCTGCGGCATGCGACGGAGCAAATCCAGTCCCTGATAGAACCTGGCCCGTAGTTCCGGAGGAGCGGCCCAAATGGCGGCACGCCCCACGGCCTGGAAGTACGGAGCCCACTCGGAATCTGCCAGCCACCTCGACGACGGCGTGAACGCGGTCATGCTGACCACAATCACAGCCACAACCAGGCAGCCTCGTAGCAACCCCAGCACCCCGCCCAGAAGCCGGTCCACAAAACTGAGACCGGACTTCTTCATAACCCAACGCGCGGTCTGTCCCGCAATGCCTGCAGCAACCGCAACTGCAAAAAAAATGATCAGGAACCCAGCGCTTTCGGCCAGCCACACTGACTTCAGGTAGTGCTCAAACCATCCAGCCAGCCGCTGATATTGCCAGGCGGCAATCAAATAACCCGCTATCAGGCCCGCCAGATGAAATGCTTCCTGGAAGAATCCCGAGTAAGCCGCCTGAATCGTGGACAAAAGGACCACCGCGATAATGGCCCAATCCGCTACGCTCATGCCGCTTTCCCGCGGCCCAGGCTGCCGTTAAACATCCAGCTCCAGTCCGGTGAGCTGATGGTACGCCTCGACATACTTATCACTCGTCCGGCGCGCCACCTCTGCGGGAAGAGCCGGCGCCGGTGGTTGCTTGTTCCAGTGAATCTCTTCCAGATAGTCCCGCACGTACTGCTTGTCGAACGATTCCTGCGAATGCCCGGGCTTGTACTTGTCGGCCGGCCAGAAGCGGGAAGAATCCGGCGTGAGCACCTCATCCGCTAAAGTGATGCCGCGCGCGGTGCGTCCGAATTCAAACTTGGTGTCGGCAATGATAATCCCTTTTTGCAGAGCATAGTCTGCCGCCTTCGTATAGACCGCCAGAGTGAGATCGCGCAACTGTTCACTCAGCTCCGCTCCCACCTGTTTGGTCATTTCCGCAAACGAAATATTCTCGTCATGACCGGTGGTGGCCTTGGTCGAGGGCGTGAAGATCGGCTCGGGCAGCTTGTCCGATTCCCGCAGGCCCTTGGGTAACTCGATGCCGCAAACGCGTCCGGTAGCTTTGTACTCTTTCCAGGCCGATCCGGAAATGTAGCCCCGCACCACGCATTCCACGGGAAACATGTCGGCGCGGGTCACGATCATGGAACGTCCGCGCAGTTGGTCCGCGTACTTCTGCAGCGGCGCCGGGTATTGGCTGACATCGGCGGTAAGAAGATGGTTGGGAACGACGTCGCTAAGAAAATCAAACCAGAAAAGTGATATCTGCGTCAGCACCCGGCCCTTGTGCGGGATGCCGGTTGCGAGCACATAATCAAACGCGGAAATACGATCGGTCGCCACAAACAGCAGACGGTCTGCGTCGAGGTTGTAAACGTCGCGCACCTTGCCGCTGGCGTGCAGTTTCAGTTCCGGGAAGTCGGTCTGCAGCAAGACGGAGTCGAGAAGTTCAGGGATCATGAGTGAAATTCTACAGGCAGAAATCGTCGCGTATTCTAGTACGACAGAATTTTTTGTCAACGGCTTGTCTTTCAGCTGTCTCGGTACGCCGCCGCTCAGCCAATGCAATTTAATTGACAGAGTAAGCGAGCGGCTGGATTGCTCGCCAGTCAAGGCTTTTGGCGGCTATTAATTGTGGAAAAACTGAGGAAGGCTGTGCAAGAAGGGAAGTAGGGAATCGTGAACGGGGCGGCCCCGCGCGTGACTGGGTTATACTGACATCGAGATGTCGGCAGATCCTCAAAAGACGTTCTATCTGGAAGTCTTCGGCTGCCAGATGAACGTTCATGATTCAGAAAAGGTTGTCGGGACGCTGCTGGCCGAAGGATACCAACAGGTCCAGACCGTCGAAGAAGCCGGGCTCATCCTCTACAACACCTGCTCCATCCGCGATAAAGCCGAGCAGAAAGTATTCCACCGCCTCGCGGACTACAAGAAACTACAGAAACAGGGCAAGCGCTTCGGCGTACTCGGTTGCGTGGCGCAACAAGAGGGCGAGAAGATTTTCGATCGCGCTCCTCACGTTTCGATGGTGTGCGGATCGGCGTCGTATCGCAATCTGCCGCAGATGCTGGTGCAACTCGAGGCAGGGAAGCAGCGCATCACCGGACTGGACGACCGCGAGACCGACGAGTGCTTCGAGACCGAATTCACCGCCCGCACCAACCCACACCGCGGCTATCTGACCATCATCGAGGGTTGCGACAAGTTTTGCGCTTACTGCGTAGTGCCCTTCACCCGCGGCAAAGAGCGCAGCCGCACAGCTGACTCCGTGCTGGCAGAAGCCCGGCAAATGGCCGATCTGGGCTACACCGAGATTCAGTTGCTGGGACAGAACGTGAATTCGTACAAGGACTCATCGGGCAAGAAAAGCTTCGCCGAGCTTCTGGCGGCCGTGGGCGAGCTTGCAGGCATTCGCCGGGTGCGCTTTACCACTTCCCATCCGCGTGATTTTGGCCGTGACATTATCGAAGCGATCGAATCAGTTCCCACCCTCTGCGACCATGTGCACCTGCCCGTGCAGAGCGGTTCGGACCGGGTTCTCGACGCCATGCAGCGTCTCTACACCAGAGAGCAGTACATGGAACGCGTCGCCTGGATGAAAAGCGCCAAACGCGAAATCAGCATCACGTCCGACATGATTGTCGGGTTTCCGGGCGAAACCGAGGCCGATTTTGAACAGACTCTGGCGCTCATTGACGAAGTCGGTTACGACAGCATCTTCTGCTTCAAGTATTCCCCTCGGCCAAATACACCGTCGCTCAAGCTCGAAGATGCCATCCCGGACGAGGAGAAATCCCGTCGGCTCATCGTCTTGCAGGAGAAGCAGCGCGAGATCCAAAGGCGCCTCTATCAGCGCCACGTTGGGCAGATTCTTGAAGTGATGGTTGAAGGGAAGAACGTGGCCCGCGGCCAGTGGATCGGCCGCACTTCACAGAATAAGACGTTGAATTTTACCGCTCCGCCAGCAGTCGCTCCGGAGGTCGGCAGCTATATTCCAGTGGTTACCACGGGAAGCTTTCCCAACAGCCTGTTGGGCGAAATGGTGATATAAGGAGCGGAGAAGGTGCGATTTTAGATTTTTGATTTGAGATTTCAGATTGAAAACCACGGTCCGTTCAGCTTTGCAATCTGCAATCTAAAATCTCCAATCTGAAATCGGTTTTCCGGGGGCCACGATGGAAGTTGAAATGAAAATTCGCGGGCTCATGATGGATCCAGTTACCAACATGCCCATCGTGATCCTGAAGGACACCAGCGGTGATTCGGTCCTGCCCATCTGGGTGGGAATTTACGAGGCCAACGCCATCGCCCTCGAGATCGAAAAAGTCAGCACGCCCCGGCCCATGACCCACGATCTGATCAAGAACGTCTTGGTCGGGCTGGATACACAGGTGCACAAAGTGGTGGTCACGGAACTCAAGGAAGACACGTTTTACGCCGTCATCTGGATGGAGAGGCAGGGAAACGTGATCAGCATCGATTCTCGGCCGTCCGACGCGCTGGCTCTCGCCCTGCGCGTGGATTGCCCCATCTTCGTCGAAGACGACGTCCTGAAGAACTCCAAATTGGCAGCCAACGTCTCCGATCGCGTCACCAGCGAAGAACTCCGCAAATGGCTGGAAGGCCTGAACGACGAAGATTTGGGCCGATATAAGATGTGAAGCGGCTCCTAGCTTCTAGCTACCGGCTACTAGCGAAAAGCAAGGACCTTTTCATTTAGCACTTGGCTGAAGCCAGAAGCTAGGAGCCAGAAGCTAGAAGCTTCTTCATGCCTGATCCCGCCGAGCAACTCCAGAAAATCTACCTCGCCGGATTCGAACTCCAGACATTCGACCGGTTTCCTAAATGTGTGGGAGTAGTACGCGACGACTGTATTGCCTTGCTGGTGCCTTCGGTCGATGGCTTACAGATGTTGGGCACGGCTGGCTGGCGTCTGGGAGAGGCAATTGGCGTCCTCACCCAAAAGGAAGGACGCCCGGTGTTCCAGGCCAAGCAGGAGATCATCGAAGCCACGCCGGATAGGCTGGCAACTTTACGCCGCTTCGAGGCGGACCTGCAGACCATCCTGAAGCCTGCGACCGGAGCGTAGCTTCTGGCTACAAGCTAGAAGCCAGGAGCTAGAAGCTAGAAGCGCCTCATACGAGGATGGCAAAGCTGGCCAGATGCATACGGAGGAGAGCCACGCTATCCCTTTGTCTGCTGTCTACGGCGAGAAACTCGACCCCGTAATGATAGCCAGTGCGATTGCAGATCCTGGCGTCGACGCGTATAGGAGGAGTGGAGAATGGCGGCGTAAATTCCACCGCCACCTGGTCGCCGGGCCGCAATTCGGCTCCGGCGAACAACGCCATTCCACCCTCGCTCAGCGAGGTTCCTCGGCCGTCAAAAATGGAAGCTTTCATCGCGCGGGAGACAATCACTCGGATCGGAACGTTGACCTTGTAGCGCAGCCAACGGCGATTCGAAAAAGGCTCCGGGGAGGGCTCAACAGCGCTGGCTTGGGACATCTTCGCCTCAAATGACCTATCGGCCCGGCGGCTGCAGACTTGAGGACCTGGGTAATAAACGGCATGCTGACCGTTTTGTTGTAGTAGACATAATATATGTTATCGGACATTCTTGATCCGGCTACTCGTCCTTGACACCCCCGCCACCGCAGTCGCACTATCTCGAACCATGAACCGTCGGACAATCCTTTTCGCCTGCTGTATTTGCCTAGCTGCCCTTCTGCCTGGAGTGTCGCTGGCCCAGACTCCGACCCCGGTCAGCCGACCCGCAATCGTGGGCGTTGCTCACATTGGCCTGAAGACTGACGACCTTGCCGCCGCCCGGAAGTTCTATACCGGCGTCCTGGGCTTCCAGGAGCCCTTCAGCCTCGACAAAGCGCCCGGCGAAGGCACCGGCCTGCTGCTGACCTATTTCAAGGTCAACGACCACCAGTACATCGAGATGTTCCCTGAGTTGACCGACCCAAAAATGGACCGCCTGTCGCATATATCATTTGAAACCACCAATGCCGAGCAGATGCGGGCCTACCTGGCCAGCAAGGGCGTCAAGGTGCCGGACAAGCTCGAACCCATGCAGGACGGGAACCGCGGCTTTGACGTCGATGATCCCGACGGACACGACGTCGAATTCGTGGAGTTTGTTCCGGGTTCCCTGCACAGTCGCAACTTCGGCAAGTTTCTTCCCGACACTCGCATTTCGACTCGCATCATCCACGTCGGCGTCGTGGTAAAAGACCGGGCAGCGGCGGATCATTTCTACCGAGACATCCTGGGATTCAAACTGCAGTGGCAAGGCGGCATGAAAGACAAGGACACGGACTGGGTAGCCATGCGCGTCCCCGACGGCACCGACTGGCTGGAATATATGCTCAATGTGAAAAACCCCGATCCGCACTTACTCGGGGTGATGCACCACTTCGCCCTAGGCGTGCCCAACATCCAGGACGGATACAAGCTGGCGATTGAACGCCGATACAAAGGCAAAGAGAAGCCGCAAATCGGCCGGGATGGCAAATGGCAGTACAACCTCTACGATCCGAACTTCACGCGTGTTGAGCTGATGGAGCCGAAGCCGGTCCAAAAGCCGTGCTGCCATTCGATCGACGAATGATCCGATGCAAGCGCGGGTGCCCCACCCTCGTCGCGCAGTTCGCGACAGGGTGGGAGACACGAAAGCGTCAATCTAGCCTCTGTTTCTTCGTCCAAAGAAAAACCCCGCCCTGTCTCTCCAAAAAACGGAGAGACGAGGACGGGGCACCCTCGAGATTCTACTGCGCGGCTCCGCCGTCCACTGTCATACCTCGATCCTGTGGCAATGGCAGGCGCCCATCGGCGCCGCTGGTGAGGGCGATGAAGTCGGGGTCGTTCATGAGAGAAGCAAAGACCGCATCGACTCGCGCTTCCATCATCTCTTTCGAACGCACCGCCTGGTTGCGCTCGTAGGAGAAGAAATGACGTTTAAGCATGGCGAGGGCCTTGTCCCGCTGGCCGAGTTGCGCATAAATCGCCGCCAGATTGTAGGAGGCCGGCAACATATCCTCATGTTCCCTGGCCATCTTCAGAGCTTCGTCGCCGTGTCCATTGGCCGCCATGAAGCCGGCTGCGAACACCAGGTTATAAGCATCGTTGGGCTCGAGGTCGAGTGCCTTGCGAACGTAGTAGTCGGTCTTCGCTGCGTTCCCTTCTGAGTTCCAGTACACCGCCAAGTTGCGGTAAGCGAGGGCGATCGGAAAGGCCTCAACCGAACGTTCCATCAGCGCTAGGCCGTCTTTGAACTGGCCCTCATGAATGGTCATCTTACCCAGACCATGCAGCGCCACGGCGCGAGCCAGCGGATCAGCCGGCATCGCGAGAATCTGATCAAACGTCTGCCGCGCCTTGGCCCAGTCGCCGGTGTGATGACGATAGAGTTCACCCAAATACCGCAGCGGCGCGGGATCGGCTGGGTCCATGCTGTGTGCCTTGGCATACAGCTTTTCAGCTGCAGCAAATTTGTAGGCATTCTCCGCCGTCAATCCGCGCACCATGATGTGTTCGATCTTGGCGCTTCTTGCGGAATCGAAGACAGGAGAAGCGAAGTCCGGAGAGTTCAGGATCTCTCCCACATCGTTTACGCCCAGCTTCTTTAATTCCTTGGCAGCATCTTTCGCCCGCTTGGGGAAAAGGCATTTCTGATCCAGCACGGCGCGGTACAGCGGGATTGCCCCGGTGCTGTCGCCTGACTTGGCGTGTTCCTTGGCTTGTTTCAATTGCTGTTCCAGAGAATTGTCGCGGTTCTTCATTTCGCCATCGACGACTTTCTCGACTTTCTCCGCGCGCAGGAAACCATCCTGGTTTTGAATCTTCGCTACGGTATCCCCGGATGGAGTGGCCAGAACGGCGATGGGCAGCTTGTCTGCGCCCACCAGCTTTTGTCCCAATGGAGTGGCCGCATCCACAATTTCCATGGAGACGCACTGCGCCGCATAAAGCGACAATATTCGCGAGGTGCGCATACTCGATTTCTGCACCTCCTCCACCGACGACGGGAACCAGTAAAGCACCAACCCTGCGGTGACCGGCGGCAAGTCGGGCATTCGGACGCGCCACGGAACGTTGTACACCTGTGGGGCCGACATACCCATGCCAGGCCCCATCGAGCTCATTCCTCCCATTCCGCCGCCACCGCCGCCTCCGCAGGTAGCCCAAAGTTGTGGAGCAGCATTGATCGCGATGAGCAGAAGAGCGGTGAAGCGAAGCAGGAATGGTTTCATGCGGGCATTGTAGCCCTGACGCAGTCAGAGTCGGGCCAAGAGACAAAAGTTTGACAATTCCGGTCTGTGTGGGACCGGGTCTCTGACCGGGTCAAACGGTGCGAAGCGCCGCAAGTAGTCTGGGGAAAACCAACTGCGGCCGTTCAGTCCGTCCGACCGGGTCAAAACCCTTTCACACACAGACCAAGGCACTACTTTTTGGACGCAAATTGCTTCGCCGGTTCTGGCACCAGCACAATCTTGGGATGGAATAGCGTCCCGGCGATCCGGGTCGCGATGGCGATCAGTTCCCTTTGCCCCATAAACACCTTCACCTGTCGCGCTTGCGAAAGCTCAGGCAAATTCACCGCCCGCCCGTTGCGAATCAGTGCCGCAACGTCTTCATTGACACTGACGCACGGAAACTCCGGCAGCAGCTGACGCGGGTGAATAAACGGTTCGTCATCTTTTCCTGCTTTGCAAGCCGCATCCAGCTCGTCGAGCGTATGGGCCGTACTCAAGTCAAACTCGCCCAGGCGGGTGCGGCGCAGCGACTGCAGATGCGCTCCACAGCCCAATCGCTTGCCCATTTCGTGGGCAATAGAGCGCACGTAGGTCCCGGACGCCACTCGCGCCCTGAAGCTGGCTCGATCACCTTCGACCGACAAGATTTCAAACTCTTTGATCTCGACCTGCACCGCCTTCAAATCCACTTCTTGATGTTTACGAGCCAGTTTGTATGCCGGCACACCTTTGATCTTCTTGGCCGAAAACGGGGGCGGCATCTGTTCGATCAAGCCTACAAAATGTCCTGCCAATTCCCTCACTTGTTCAAGTGATACATTAACTGCCTGAGCGGGACCCTGAGGCTCTCCATCAGAATCATAAGTATCGGTGGCGAAGCCGAACCGGATAACACCCTCGTAGGTCTTCTCTGCCCCTCCGTAAAACTGGGCCAGACGGGTCAGATTTCCCGTGACCAGCGGGAGCACTCCCGTCGCCAGCGGATCGAGCGTGCCCAGATGTCCCACCGAAGGCTGTTGCAAAATGCGGCGCACCCGGTTGACGACATCGTGCGAGGTCAAGCCCGCGGGTTTATCGATAATGAGTACGCCATTCATGGGGAGATTGAGTAATTTGGTAATTTAGTAATTGAGGAATTGAACAAATGGGCTTTTGAAATTACTCAATCACCAAATTGCTCAATTACTAAATTCATTCCATCACCAAAGTACCAGATCACCTGATCCCCCATGATTCCTGTTCGCGACGACCAGCCTCGATTCAGTACACCCTACATCACCTATTTCCTGATCGGGTTGAATCTGGTGATCTTCCTTTTCGAGGCAAGTCTTTCCCCACGCGGTTTCAAGGTCATCCTGTTTCAGCTGGGCATGATCCCAGCGAACATCACCGGCGTTCTCACCGGAAGCCATGAAACGGGACTTGCGGCCGCCTTCGTTCCGACTCTGACTTCCATGTTTCTCCATGGCTCGTGGATGCACATGATCGGCAACATGTGGTTCCTCTGGATCTTCGGAGACAACATTGAAGACTACCTGGGACACTTCAAATATTTGCTGTTCTATCTGCTCAGCGGTTTGGGAGCGGCCTTCGCGCAGGTCATCCTCAATCCGCACTCCAGCGTCCCTACGGTAGGAGCCAGCGGGGCGATCGCCGGAGTTCTGGGCGCGTACTTCCTGCTGTATCCCAAGGCCAAAGTGCTGATCTGGTTTCCCATTTTCTTGCTTTTTTATTTGCCGGCATGGGTCACGCTGGGGTACTGGTTCGCCATGCAATTTGTCAGCGGCGCGGCGACATCGATCGCCAACTACAGCGAGACCAGCGGCGGGGTGGCGTTCTGGGCGCATGTGGGAGGTTTTGTTGCCGGCATTGTACTGATCAAGGTTTTTCCGGAGCGTCCGCGAAGATACCGGTATGGGGCATGGTGAGGGACCGGACCTCGGCCGTCTGACTTCGGACAAGTCAACATCTAAAAGCTGAACTCGCGTGAGCTTTGGGGCCCTCCGGTCTGAGGTCCGCCGCCCGAGGTCCGCTCTTATATCCCGTTAGCCCGGTTACGGATCAGAGATAAAAACTCCGTGCGCGTTTCTTGCGTATCGCGAAAGCATCCCAGCATGGAAGATGTCACGGCAGCCGAATGCTGCTTTTCTACTCCTCGCATCATCATGCAGAGATGGCGCGCCTCGATCACCACTCCCACGCCCTGCGGCTCGATCGCCTTCTGGATCGTTTCTGCAATCTGCGTGGTCAACCGTTCCTGAATCTGCAAGCGGCGGGAAAAGATTTCGATCAGACGTGGGATCTTGCTCAACCCGATCACTTTCCCATTCGGGATATACGCCACGTGGACCTTGCCGAAGAACGGCAGCATGTGATGTTCGCACAAGCTAAACATTTCGATGTCTTTAACGATGACCATCTCGTCGTAGGTGACGGTGAACAGAGCCTTGCGGAGCATGGCGTCCGGATCTTCCTTGTAGCCTCGCGCGAGAAATTCCCAGGAGCGACGGACTCGATCCGGTGTGCGCACCAAACCTTCGCGGTCCGGGTCTTCTCCGATGCGAACGATCATTTCGCGCACCAACTCCTCGAAGGTCGCGCTGATCAGGGTGGCTGGTTCAACTGATGATGACATAGGGTCCTTGTTCCCTTCTGATGCTGCCGGGCTGGTACTACGGGATCTCGTCCGGCTGGACAGCCGAGGGCGGCAGTCCCCACGGTGTTCCTTCTCAGGGCGTGATCTCTGCTGACCCTGCGTACTCGAAGGAATTCATCATGGTTTCTTCGATTCGTACCTTTTCCAGATGAGCGTGGGTGAAGCCGCGCTGCAAAATATCGTAGATTGCTGTGCAAAGGTTTTCAGTCGTCGGAACTGCCTCCGCGAATTCCGCCTTCGTATTCAAATTCTCAAGATCGAAGCGCTCCAGGATTTCTCGCTGCACGAAGCCATCCAGATCAACCAGGTTGCAGACCATTCCCGTGGCGTCGTCCACCTGCCCGCTGACCGTGACTTCGACGGAATAGTTGTGACCGTGGCCATAGGGGTTGTTGCACTTGCCATAGGTAGCCACGTTCTCCGCGTCAGACATGGCTTCGCTGTGCAGCCGGTGCGAAGCCGAAAACATATAGCGACGGGTCAGATGCGCCTTCATGCTTCACCGTAGAAATCGACAAAAAGATCAGGCGTTTCATAAACTCGGACCCGATGCAGTTGAGCTTTGTTCAATTTCGACACCAGACGCTGCCAGATGGCGATGGCCAGGTTCTCCGTGGTCGGAATCCATGTCAAAAACTCCGGCACCTCCTTGTTCAGGAAGCGATGGTCCATGGCGTCCAGCACCTCGCGATTCAGGACTTCTTTCAACTGCTTCAGATCAACCACGAATCCGGACCGCGGATCCACTTCGCCTTTGACCGTGACCTCCAGCGTGTAGTTGTGACCGTGGCCGTTCGGGTTGTTGCATTTGCCGAAAGTGCGCTGGTTCTCCTCCGGGCTGAGATCCGGGTTGTGATAGTAGTGCGATGCAGCGAATTCGGCTTTACGGGTGAGATAGACCATTCATCTGCCTTTATGCCGAACTGCGCTCGGCTGGAAGCTGCCTCTTTATGATGAGAGAGTTTGCCTGCGGGTGGATTGTGCTGCCCCCGTAGGTCCGTCCCTTCCAGCGTATCCTTCCCTGCCTATAAGAGAGTGTGGAGCGCAGCAAAAGATACGCAAAGAGCGGTAGGCCCGCGAGCGACAAAGCGTTTGCCTGCCAGGAAAAGTGCGCCTTGCGAATTCGATTCAGAAGAAAAACGTAGATCGTAATCGCCAAAACCGCCGCCGCGAGCGCCGGCTTGAGATGACCTCGCAGTAAGGCTGCGACGGCTGCAGTGACGCCACCTGCGATTAGCACAAACTCTGTCAATCTGAGCAGAGCCAGTCTCTCTGGCGCGGGAAACAACAGGGCCAGGTTCTTGGTCCAACCTTCGCGAAGTTGCGCAAAGCTGCGGTACATCCGGGTGCGGACGGCGTCTCCGCCAAAGCGAAAGAAAATCTTGCGCCCGGATACTTTGACGGCCTTGGCCAGTGCCACATCCTCCAGCAAGCTGCCGCTCACTGCAGCGTGTCCACCGATGGCGTCGTAGGCCTCGCGCGCGATCAGGATGTATTGGCCATTCGCCGCCGCCGCCGGCGATCTCGGATCGCTAACCAGCGCGGGCCGGTACGTCGCCGCCAGTTCCGCAAAAATCACCGGCATGACGGCGTTTTCCCAGAATCCATGGACTTCCTGTTCCGGGGAATAGGAAAGCAGAGCGGCTCCACGTTGCCGGGCTTCCTCAACCGCGCGAGCCAGCGATCCCGGCTTATGTACAGTGTCGGCATCGGTAAACAACAGCCATTCGCCTTGAGCCTCTCTCTGTCCGGTGTACATAGCGTTGTTCTTTCCGGTCCAGCCGGAAGGCGGCGGGCTGGCGTCGACGGTTCGCACCTCGGGAAACGACTGGGCAATCTCTCGAGTACGGTCGGTCGAACCATCGTCCACGACGATGATTTCGAAGCTGACACCTTCCTGTGCCGCGAGCGATTGTAGGCAGGCGCCCAGGCAAGCTTCTTCATTGCGAGCCGGTACGACGACCGACACGGTTGGCCTGCTCGCGACTGTATCTGGCGCCACCATAAGCCGAATTAGGTATTATAACTTTGTGCGACGTGCTTCGGTTCTTACCAGCATTCTGTCCCTCTTCCTGTCGCTTGCGGGTTGTTATAGCGGCAGCCGGCCACCAAATATCGGAACCCCCGCCCCTGGCTTCACCGTTCAGGACACCGACCGCAAGGTCAGCCTCAACGAATTCCGCGGCAAGATAGTTGTGCTGAATTTCTGGGCCACCTGGTGCCCGCCCTGTATTGAAGAGATGCCTTCTCTGGTCCAGATGCAGCAAAAGATGAAAGGTAAGGGCGTCGAGGTAGTGGCCATCAGCGTTGACGCCGACCAGGGCGCTTACCAGGCCTTTCTGAAAGAGCACAATGTGAACTTGCTCACCGTCCGCGATCCCGATCAGAAGAGCAATAATCTTTACGGGACGTTTAAATTCCCCGAAACCTACATCATCGACCGCCAGGGCGTATTGCGGCGCAAGTTCATCGGCGCCATCGACTGGGGCACACCTGAAATTCTGGACTACCTCGCCAAGCTCTAGTTCCTCGAACAAATTAGCGCGACGAACCGCGTAGGCCCGGACGCCATCGTTGCTTGCCGGAGGCACTTCTTTACTCTGCTTTACAATCGAGTCGTGAAGACGTGGGATGTCATCATCATCGGCGCCGGGATCATCGGGCTCTCACTCTCCATCGCATTGCGCAAGCGCGGCGCGTCCGTTCTGATCGTCGAACGCGGAGAGCCCGGCCGCGAAGCATCCCACGCAGCCGCCGGAATGCTAGCCGACTTCCCTCTCGAAATGCCGTTGGCGCTTCAATCCCTCGCCAGCGCCAGCGCTCGCATGTATCCGGAATTCGTTCACGAGCTACAGGACGAATCCGGCATCAACGTTGATCTGCGCGATCAGGGCACAATATTCTTCGCCACGCCGGAAACTCTGCGCCAACATCCCAGCCTGCTGGATGACTATCCGCTTCCCTCCCCACTGGCTGAACTCGAGCCAGCACTTGGCCCGGCAAATCTGCCGGCAGCTTACTTGAAGGAACGCAGCGTGGACCCTCGCGCACTCACCGCTGCCGCACTAAAAGCTGCTCGCCATCGTGAAGTCGACATTTCCTCCGGGACAGCAGTCACAGAGGTCATACGGGCAAACGGAAAGGTAACGGGCGTCGCGACGGAAAGGACAAATTACTTTGCCCCGATCGTCGTGAATTGTGCAGGAGCGTGGTCAGGTCAATTGCCGCCGCATTCGTTGCCGACCCGCCCGGTGAAGGGACAGATGTTGTGTCTCGCTGCAGAAACTCGTGACTTGCTGCGTCACGTCATTCGCGCTCCCGAAATCTATCTGGTGCCGCGCAGCGACGGACGCATTCTCGTGGGAGCGACAGTCGAAGAAGCGGGATACGACAAACGAACCGACGCTGCGACGATCCAGCGCATGCAGCATGCAGCAGTTCATCTGGTGCCCGCCCTTGCCCAGGCTCGGATGCTCGAAGCATGGGCCGGCTTGCGGCCAGGCTCTCCCGATAATTTGCCGATTCTAGGCGCCGCGGCAATCGCAGGATATTTTGTCGCGACAGGCCACTTTCGCGATGGGATCCTGCTAACACCAGTCACGGCACACGTCGTGGCACAACTGCTGACTGGAGAAAAGCCGGACTACGATCTCTCGCCCTTTTCGCCGATGCGCTTCTAGCGAATTGATTTCGTAGCGCCGATGGGACGCCGGCCTACACTGATTCAGAATCACAACGCAAAGCTGCGGAGCGGCGCAAGAATAAAGCCCCGGGCCGCAAGCCCGGGGTAAAACCCGAGCCCGAGCGAGCCCTGAAAGGGCGAAAGAATCGAAACCGCTGACCACAAATCTCGCAACTCGCCGTCAGCTATACTGGGATGTTTTCACACCAGAAAGGCAGCGCCTATGGCCTCTCCCGCAATCGACTACGCTCGCGGCAATCAACAGCGTTTCCTGGATGAACTAAAGGATCTGCTGCGCATCCCCAGCATCAGCACACTCACAGAGCACAAGGCCGACGTCCAGAAAGCCGCTGAATTTGTTGCCGCCGACCTTCGCCGTATCGGGCTTGAACACGTCGAGGTCATTCCGACGAAGGGCCACCCGTTGCTCTATGCCGACTGGCTGCATGCTCCGGGCAAGCCTACGGCACTTTGCTACGCCCACTACGATGTGCAGCCACCTGATCCTCTCGACGAATGGACGACGCCACCGTTCGAGCCCACCGAGCGCAACAACAACATTTATGCACGCGGCGCGGTCGACGACAAAGGCCAGCTCTGGATGGAAATCAAAGCCATCGAAGCTCTCATGCAAGGGCACAACGGCAAGCTGCCATTAAACGTGAAGTTCATCATCGAAGGTGAAGAAGAAGTAGGCGGCGAGTCGATCGCCGCATATGTGCGCAAAGAAAAGGCAAAGCTGAAAGCTGATTTCGCGCTGGTCTGCGACACTGAGCTCTTCGCCCACAATCTTCCAACTCTGTGCGTCGGGTTGCGTGGCCTCGTCTATACCGAGATCGAAGCTGTAGGAGCAAAGACCGATCTGCACTCCGGAATGTACGGCGGCGCCGCCCCGAATCCGTTCTTCGGTCTGATCGAGATCATCAGCAAGCTGAAAGACGCCAAAGGCAAGGTTCTGATCCCGGGCTTCTACCAAAAAGTAAAAGCACCCAGCAAAGATGAACTGAAGGCGTGGAAACGGCTGCCCTTCAACGAGGAGCACTATCGCAAGACGGAAGTAGGCTCGAGAGTGCTGACGGGAGAGCCGGGATACTCAGTTCTTTATCGCACCTGGGCGCGTCCCACGCTTGAAGTCCACGGCATGCCCGGCGGATTCGTTGCTCCCGGCGCCAAGACTGTAATCCCGGCGAAAGCGTCGGCAAAAGTTTCGATGCGCCTTGTGCCGAACCAGGATCCAGATGACATCCTCAAGCGGTACAAGAACTACGTAAAGAAGCTCACGCCGAAGGGCATTGAGACCAGCATCAAAGTCTGGAGCAAAGGTCCGGCTGCCGTCGTCGGCACGGACAACCGGTACATCAAGGCAGCTACAGAAGCCCTGCACGACGTGTTCAAGAAAGAAACGGTTTTCATTCGCTCCGGCGGTTCGATTCCCATCGTCACCGATTTCCAGGATGTGCTGAAGATCCCGTCGGTGATGATGGGCTTCGGTCTGCCTGACGACAATCTGCACGCACCGAACGAGAAGTTCCACATCCCAAATTTTTATCGCGGCATCGAGTCGATCTGTCTGTTCTTCGAAAAGCTGGGCCAGTAATAATCGGCAAGAAACCGTGTAGCGACGGGCGTCCTCGCCTGTCCAGGCCGAGCAAAGCTCGGCAAGATTTCCCTGCCTCGTAATCTTTCCTCGACCGTCGTCGTCTATCCCGGTTGAACACCAAATCACACGCTCCGGCTCTTGCCGCGCCACGAAGGCGAGAGAGTGTGCCTAGACAAACCTAAGGAGAGAAGAAGTGACCAGAATTTTTCCATATCTGATGACTACGATCCTGAGTGTTGGATTCACTCTGATCGGAGAAGGAGCCATGCGCGCGCCCAAGATTTCCGCCGACAACGCAGCTCAACTCACGAACGCGGCCTATCGCGACGGCAATTACATGGCAAAGCTCGATCTCGAAAACGGTCGCCAGCGCCACCTAAGCCTGGGCCGATGGAGCGCAGATCAAGATCGTGCTTTGTACGTGTTGGGATACCAGCAGGTTTATCCGTCGCCTCTCTCATCCGAGAGCGTCCATGATCAAAATGCCTTGACGCGGTTTCAACTGGCTAGGAACGAAACCTTCCGCAGTTCCGATGGATGCCCCTCCGGAGGAAATCAGTAGCAGTCGAACGAGCGTTCCACGAGTTCAAGAAGTCTGAGAAGAAGTCAAGCTAACCTGTGCTGGGTCAGTTCGAATACTGAACTGGCCCACGGGCTCAGCATCTAGCCGTTGCCTTCGGTCGCGCTTTGCGATACCGTTATCTGGCTCTCGCGATTTTCCCCTCCTTCGTCAGTTCCCCACTCAATTTCTGGCCCGGTGCTGCATTGTGTGTTCAATCTGGCGCGGTCGGGCGTAAGGCCATACCAGATATAGTGTTTTCGTACTTGACCCCGGCACGATTTGGCCGTTACAGTAACTCTAATTTGTGCCTCGCCGATTCCAGCCTGGGAGGCGCTCACTAGAGCGATGTATTGGGAGAATCCAATTAATTAACCGGGCTGATGATGCTTACATGTTCCTTGCATTCGTCCTCGTGAAGGCAATACTGCGGACTCAGGCACGCGGGCGAGTCGCCCGCGACCACACGGGATCACAACCTTCGGCGACCTAAGGAGTAGAAGTTGCTCAAACTCAAAAGGCTCCACATTCTCGGCTTCAAATCGTTTTGCGACCGCACCGAACTCAAGTTTCATGGGGACGGAGTGGCTGCCATCATCGGCCCCAACGGCTGCGGCAAGTCCAATATCGCGGACGCAATTTCGTGGGTGTTGGGCGAGCAATCGGCCAAGACTCTGCGCGGTTCGCGCATGGAAGATGTGATCTTCGCCGGCACTCGCGATCGTAAGCCGACGGGCATGGCCGAAGTGTCGCTGACCCTGATCGATCCCGAGGTCTATGACGGTGCGGATGCGCACGAACCCACAGAAGTCGAGATTCAGGATGACATGCCGCGGCCGGTCGAGGACTGGGATGAAGCCGAAGTCCGCGCCGAGGCGGCGGAAGAGACGGAGCGCCTGACCGAAGAAGCGAGGCCGGGCAAAGTCGAGGAAATCGAGGGAGTGGCAACCGCGTCCGAAGGAGAAATGGGCGCACCGCCTGCCCAACTGGGTGAGGGCGCCGCCCCGTCCGCCGAAGTCGTGCCCATCAATGTTACTGGACCTCAAGTAGTTTTAAAGATTCGCCGCCGACAGTTCAAGCAGCAGTTTAAGGCTGGTGAAATCGTCGTGAACCGCCGACTATTCCGCACTGGTGAAAGCGAATACCTCCTGAACGGAAAGCTGTGCCGCCTGCGCGATATCCAGGAGCTGTTCATGGGCACCGGTCTGGGACCGGAATCCTATGCCCTGATCGAGCAGGGGCGTATCGGACAAATTCTCAGCAGTCGTCCCACTGATCGCCGCGCCATCATAGAAGAGGCCGCCGGCATCACCAAGTTCAAGACCAAGAAGCGCCTCGCAGAGGCCCGGCTCGAAGACGCCAAGATCAATCTCGCCCGAGTGAATGACATCTTCGAAGAAGTGACGCGGCAGATGAATTCCCTCAAGCGGCAGGCTTCGAAAGCTGAGCGCTATGCCAAGTTGCGCGAAGAGATGAGAGCCAAACTGCGGCTCGTTTTGGCCAGCAAGTTCGCTCAGCTCGAACAGGAGAGTGCAACGCTCGAGGCCCAGATGAGTGCCATCTCGGAAGAGATGCGTCAGCAGGCTGAAAGCGTGCAGCAATCTGAGGCCGAGCACTCCGAGCGCACCCAGCGCGGATACGCCATCGAGACCGAAGTGCGTGAGAACCGCGAGCGCCTCAGCCAGCTCAAGCTGGAATCGGATCGCGCTCTGGCCCAGCGTCGTCACAACGAAGAGCGCTGCGCGGAACTGGTGGCGCGTGCTGCCGCATCCGAAGCTGAATTGGCGCAGGCACAGCAGCGGCTCGCTGCGCTGGCGGCGGAATGTGACGCCAATCGCCGAATTCTCGACTCCGCAGCGGGAGACCTCGCCGCAGCGCAACAGGAATTAGGCCAGAGCCAACTGGAAGCCACTGCCGCAGCCGCAGCGTTGGCCGAACTGGAGCATCAGCAGGAAAAATCGCGAGTCATGATCGTCGAGGCCGTCGCAGCTGCGTCGACGCTGCGCAACCAGCACACGCAAGTCGAAGAGCGGCTGGCCGGAGTGGATCGCGAAGCCCACCGTCTGCAATCTGAAATGGCCACCGCCAATTCGCAGATGGAAACGTTTGGAGGACAGCGCGGTCAATTGGGATTGGAATTTGAAACCGTGTCGCAGCGGGTCACGGCGCTGAGCGAGGAACTGTTCCAGACGCGGCAGACATTGGACGCCCGTCGCCACGAAGAGTCCGAAGCCAAGAACCATCTGGACAGCCTGCGCGCCGAGTACGCCACCGCCATCGGCAAAAAAGGTTCACTCGAAGCCGTCATCGCCGAGCACGGATATTCCACCGAATCAGTTCGCCGCCTTTTCCAGTCGGGCGTCATGCAGGGCGGAATGGCTCCGGCGGGCGTTCTGGCCGACTTCCTCGAAGTCGAGACCCGCTACGAAGGCGTAGTCGAAGACTTCCTGCGCGACGAACTCAACTACATCGTGGTGAAGTCCTGGGACGCTGCCGACGAAGGGTTGCGTCTGCTCCGCACCGACGTCGACGGCCGAGCCACATTCCTGGTACACCCCGAAGACTCCCAAGCCAAGTTCTCTTTCGCCGTTGACCAGAACGCGCATCAGGTGACGCCTGAGCGTCCCATCGTCCCACTGAAGAATGCGATTCGCGTCCTCAATGGATTTGGCCGATCGCTCGAAGTCATCCTGCCCAAACTGCGGGACGGCTACATCGTTCCCGACCCAACTTTCGCACGTGAACTTGCGCTGGAAAATCCCGACGCGTTCTTTCTCTCGCAATCAGGCGAATGTTTCCACAACGTGACTGTAACGGGCGGCAAGCAGCGTGCGGAGGGCCCGCTGTCGATGAAGCGCGAACTGCGCGATGTGCTGCGCCAAACTGGTGAACTGGAACTGGCTCTACGAAACGAAGAAATGCGCGTGCTGACTCTGGGCCGCGAAATCAAAGAGCTTACTTCCCTGCTCGATCGTCTCGAAGGCGAAAAGCGCGAAGCGGAAAAGCAGGCCATGACCTCAGGCCACCTGCTGCAACAACTGGAATCGGAATTCTCACGTGTCAGCGAACGCCTGCAGACTTCACGTCAGGAACTGCAACGCCTGGAAACTGAGCGAACGGAAAAAGGATCGCTGCTCCAACAGTTGCAGATGCAGATTGCCGGCAGCGAACAAAAACGTCTCGAGCTCGAGCATCTCGCGGCGGCTGGCCACGAGCAACTGACCAGCCTGCGAGATCGGCGCGATCAGGCAGCACAAACTGCCTCACAGCGTCTGGCACGGGTCGCAACGCTGGAGGAGCGGCATCGCAGCGCCACCGCTGGCCTCGAGCGTATCGAATTGCTGGTCACGGAGATGATCGAGCGCGTGGCCTCTCTCCGCGTGCAAATCGAATCCTCGGCTGTCGAAAAGCTGGAGCGCGAAAACCAGAACCAGGAGATTGCCGTCCGTCTGGTGGATTTCGATGCCGAGCGCAATGCCTGCGAGACCCGTGACAGCCTGTTGCAAGTCGAGTCCGAACAGGTGCGTGCCCGGCTGGTTGAAATTGACCAAGCCCTGCACCAGGCCCGTCAGTTACTGGAACAATCGCGCGACCGCCGCGCCGAGATTTCTGCCTCGGCGGCGAAGTTGCAGTCCGATGCCCAGTACATGGCCGAAACCTGCCTGAACGATCTCGGCGTGCAGCGCGATGAACTAATGGCGGACATCACCATATCGATCGTGAACGGAGAGCAACTCACGGTCGAAGATCAAATCTATCGCGACATGCGCACCCGTCTCGACGCCATGGGCCCGGTCAACATGATGGCGCTCGAAGAGTACAAAGAAACAGCCGAGCGTCACACATTCCTCGAGACTCAGAGAAAAGACCTCTACGACTCGATCGAGAATACTCAGGCGACGATCAAAGAGATCGACACTTTCTCACGCCAGAAGTTCGAAGAAGCCTTCCACAAGATCAACGAGAACTTCCAGGCCACCTTCCGCAAGCTCTTCGGCGGCGGACAAGGTTTCATGCGCCTCACCGACGAGGAAAACAGCGCGGAGAGCGGCATCGACGTGGTGGCTTCGCCTCCGGGAAAGAAGCTCCAGAACGTCCTTCTACTTTCCGGCGGCGAAAAGGCAATGACCGCGTTGGCCTTGCTGGTCGGAATCTTCCAGTATCAGCCGAGCCCGTTCTGCATCCTCGACGAAGTCGACGCGCCGCTCGACGAAGCCAACATCGGACGCTTCACCGAACTGGTGAAAGAGATGAGCCTGCAGACCCAGTTCGTGCTCATCACTCACAGCAAGAAGACCATGAGCATCGCGCCCGTTCTCTATGGCGTAACCATGCAGGAGCCGGGAGTTTCGAAACTGGTATCGGTACGCTTTGGCGCAACGGCGTAAGTGCAGCGCCGGCCCGCTTACACTCTGTCGTGCTGAGCGGAGTTTATGTGGTCGCTTGCGACCACATAAACAGAGTCGAAGCACCTGTATCATCTTCTCTGCGGTCGGGAAGATCCAGACTTGCCCATAACAACATTTCGTTGCGCAATAGTGGTCCTTCGACTGCGCTGGACCTGCGCTCCGCGCAGGTCCAGCTTCGCTCAGGATGACAGTTAGCGCGTGTCGATGGTCTTTCCCTGCTCCACAAATACCTGCATCCAGCCGAGCACCCGGATCCAGCCGTCGCCGTGGCCCTTCGCCTGTTCCAGATTGCCGGCAAATCCGTCGTGGCGGATTTTCACGAACGTGCCCGTCCCGGCTTTCTTGGGTCCAACCTGATGCAAGTTGTGGATCCCGCGCGCTTCCAATTCCCAGCGAACCACGGTCTTCAACTCAGGGGAATAACTTGCAATCCAGGTGTGGACCAGCAGGCGAGGCGGATCGACCTCCAGATATTCGCCCTGCACGGTAAACTTGCGGCCATCGGCTCCCTCTCCGTCACTGCGCCAGTGCCCGCCCGGGCGCACATCGGCCTTCCACTCGGTGACTCGATACAGGCCTTGCTGTCCCCACCACAAGGGCATTTGTTTAGGATCGGTGATTGCCTGGAACACTCGCTCCGGCGGAGCGGCAATAAAAACTTCCGCGAGAACCGCGTCATTGTCCGGAGTAACTGCGGCAGTGGCCATAAACTGTCTCCCCTCTCTTTTCTCTATTCGAAATCTATTCGCAATGTTTTCTCAGCTTGTCCAGCACGCCAGGCCAGCCACCCGCGTAATCCTTGCGGACGATAGGTTCGTTGGCAAGTCCGCTGTGCGTGACCTTCACTCGGGTGCCGGTTTTGGTTGGCGATAACTCCCAGCGCGCCGTGGACGCCTGCTCCGGATGTTCGTGCCAGTTGCCCTGCCAGGTGTAAGCCAGGACGCCCGGAGGATCGAACTCGGTGATCTCTCCATGCACCTTAAAATCGCGTACCCCATTTACTGCAACTTTTTTGCTGGGATCGGTCAATTCGTATCGCCATTTGCCACCCAGGCGGGCGTCCATCTCCCAGAGCGCCCCTGCGGGCGAGGCTGCCCACCAGAGCATCAATTGGGACGGATCGGTCAGCGCCTGAAAGACCCGCTCCGGCGGGGCAGCGATTTCGATTTCCGTGACCACTGCATCCTGGTCGGTCGTAACTTGAGCCCGAGGCATCGTCGTCATAGTTTCACTCCCGTCCGAAGGACGGGCGCATTCGCCCGTCCTTTCCGTCAATCTGGAATCTACTTCTTGCGCTGCAGGTGAAAGACCTCTTTCATTTCCTTGCCGTGATCGTTGTAGATCCACTCTTCGGTGTGGTGATTGGCATCGGGCATCGAGATGACAAGCCGGCTCATGTAACCCGTGTCAGGAGTAGCAAGATTCGTGACGTCGAGGAAGGCGAAGGTAAAGGTCTTGCCGTCGGGCGAAGCGGTGGCCACCATGCGAGGCTGGTTTCCGGCACCGCAATAGTGGGTCATCAGCAGGCGTTCGCCGTCGAGATGGAACATGCTGATCATGTCCTCTTTACCTTTGATTTCGCTCATCAGCGCCGATCCGCCCGAAGTCACACGATAATCCACTTCGACCGGCTGGCCGTCCTTCACTGTTCCCTCCCAGGTTCCATTCAGCGCCTTGAGCTCTTCGAAAGACTTCTGCGCCGCCGATGCGGCAAAGGCGGCAGTGGTGGACAGCACAAACAGCAAAGTGATTGCGATACGTACTGATTTCATGTTCAACTTCCTCCTCGTTAGATCGGTCGCGAGGACCGTGATTGATGTTGCAAGGTTCTATTACTCTTTCGCTTTCGAACGTGTAACTCTGTCTGATTTCCCGCCCCCCAAGCCGGCGGTTTCCCGGGCATATTCGCCTTCGACGAACGCCTTCAGGCTGCTCAAATTCGTCTCCCAGAAAACGCGGTATTGCTGCAGCCAAGTGTCTACCGCTTTCAGCGGTTCAGGATTGAGCTGGTAGAGACGATTGCGCCCTTCGCGCCGTTCCTGCACCAGGTGGGCGCGGCGCAACAGCCGCAAATGTTTCGAGATGGCAGGCCGCGATACGGGAAACGCGCGCGCAATCTGCCCTGCCGGCTGCGTGCCCTGCCGCAGCAGGTCGAGCACCGCCCGGCGGGTGGGATCAGCTAGGGCGTGGAAGGCCGCTTCCGGAGAATATGTAACCGAACGGTTCCGCATAATGCGTAACCATAGCGTTACATATAACCACTGTCAAGACAAAAATTAACCCGCTATCCGGATGCCCACGGCCGCGTTAGAGTTGAGCGAGGGCAAGACGCGTCATTAGAGTCGGCAATCGAGGGCAAGTCGTGATTCCAAGAGAGATTCGCTCCTCTCTCGGCATTGAGTCTGGATCTCAGATTTGCGCGAGAGTGGAAGACGACTGCATCATTTTGGAGGTGGTTTCGGAAGACCTGGTCGACAAGACCCGGGGTATGTTCAAGGGCGAACCTTCACTTTCCGCAGCGTTAGCGCGTGAGCGTCATACTGACAAGTGGTAATGATCTCGTCCTGATTGCGAGCCTCGCTGCCTCTGCGCAATGGACCCTGTCACTTCCTCTTGGGAATCAATAGCCCCACCAGCAGACAGAAAATAGCGGCGAAGATAATTCCAATCCACCACGGCGTAAACGGAATGGGAAACAGCACAAATAGCACGATGAGCCACCACAAACGCCATCCGGACGGCTCACTGGCGTTGGACTTATTTTCAGTGTCCACCTACTTCATCCCTTCTGTCCGTCACTAACCAGATCAAGAAACGCCTTGTGCACCCGTGTATCGGCAGAAAGTTCAGGATGAAAAGTTGCCGCCATCGCCCTTCCCTGGCGGACGGCCACAGGATCGTTGCCCTCGGTAGCGATCACTTCGACGCCGGGCCCAACACGTCCAATCTTAGGCGCGCGGATGAACACCATTTCAATCGGTGACGTGCCCAGCTTGCCTTCGCGGATGGAACTGTCGACTTGTCGTCCGTAAGCGTTGCGGCGAATACCGATATCGAGAGCGCCCAGCCCGGATTGCTTCGGATTTTCCACTTCACTTGCCAGCAGGATGGCTCCCGCGCAGGTCCCGAACGTCGGCTTGGAAAGAGCGAACTGCTTAAGTTTGTTGAATCCGGCTTCGCCCAGCAATTTGAGAAACGTACCGGACTCCCCACCAGGAATAACCAGGCCATCGATGCCGTCGAGTTGCTCGGGCTTTTTGACAAGCACGACTTCAGCACCCAGCTCTTCAAGGCGGCGCCGGTGGGCGTCAAAGTCCCCCTGGAGGGCGAGGACGCCGATTTTCACAGATTTTCCTGTCTTGTTCATTGATCGATAGGGCGTTCGGACGTCCACGATGGTCTGGCGTGATTTTACTCCAATGAACGCCGCTCTCATTTGTTGGGCACGCTCGGCCCGTAACGTTCTACCCAGGGTCGCCTTCGGTCAAACCACTCCGGAACTTTCTTTAAACGTCTTGCGTATCTCTGCCCAGCACTCACGGGTATCCCCAAAACCGGATACCCAATGCCATCCGTCCCGAGAGGAAAACATGAAGACTACTGGAAAAGGTTTCACCGCCCTGGTGGTATTCACCGCGCTGCTTCTGGCGACTTTTGCGTTTGCGGCTACAACCACGCGTTACATCCACGTCAGGGTCAGCAGCCCAGGTACGCACGAACTGGTTCGCGTCAACCTCCCGCTAACCTTGGCTGAGCAGGTAATCCCGGCGATCAATCATGGCCAGCTCCGGGATGGCAAGGTCCGCATTGGTCACCTCGACGCCAACAACGTGAACGTGCGAGCCATTCTCGAGGCTCTCAAGGCTGCCCCGGAGGGCGAATTTGTGAGTGTGCAGGATGTGGGCAACGATGTCCGCGTGGCCAAAGAGCACGGAATGATGGTGGTCCACGCAAAAGATAAGGAAAGCAAGCAGAACGTTGACGTGACCATTCCCTGGGATGTTGCACAGGCCCTGATTTCCGAGACGAGCCAGGACCAACTGAACATCGAAGCCGCGGTCAGGGCTCTTGAAGATGTCGGGGATATGAACCTGGTGAACGTGACCGGCCATGATCAGAATGTCCGTGTTTGGGTGGACTCGCGCAGCTCGGGTGAATAGGCCCAATACTGTCCAGGGGGGAATTAAAGAAACAAGAACAACATAGAAACGAGAAGACACGAGGAAACGCCTATGATCTTTCTTGCCAAGCTTGGAGTGGGCGTAATGGGAACCGCGCTGCTCGGCGCAGCGGCGCTTTCCAGCGAAGGATTCATTCACGTCAAGGTGCACGAGAACCGGGTGGGGGGCACCAGGGTCAATCTGATCGTTCCCGCCGCCCTGGTACCGGCCACGTTGGAGTTTGTACCTAATTACCATTTGGCCAAGGCATCAAAACAGTTGCGTCCGTATCTGCCAGTCATTGACGCGGCAATTCCCGCTCTCGAGGCCTGTCCCGATGGCGTCCTGGTCGAGGTAATCGACGAAGGCGATTATGTGCGGGTAAAAAAGGAAGGCGCAACACTCGTGGTGGACGTGAACGACCCTGACAATGTGGTGCATGTATCAGTGCCGTTGCGTGCGGCCCAGAGCTCCATCCACGAGATTGCAGAAGCAAACGGGTTCGATTAAACGGCGACAGGCGCGGACCAAAGCGGCCGCGCCGTCCATGATCACCAGCCGCGAGTCTGCAGCATGTGGGCAGCGTCCAGGCCCGACACAGCCAAGCCCTTCATGGCGCCGACCAGGTCCTCGCTCACCTCAAGCAATACTTTAGGATCGTTGAAGTGGGTCGCGGCCATGACGATAGCCTTGGCCCGCTTCTCCGCTTCCTCCGGATCGGCAAAGGTGGTCGAATCCTGCATGAAGATGCCGGAACCGACGAACACCGATTCCGCGCCCAGTTGCATCACCAGCGAGGCGTCCGCCGGGGTGGCGATTCCGCCGGCTGAAAAATTGGGGACCGGCAGCTTCCCGGTCTTGGCAACCATGCGAATCAATTCATAGGGCGCCTGATGTTCTTTGGCCTTGGCGTAAAGCTCTTCTTCGCCCAGCACGGTGAGAATCCGCATTTCTTGGACGATCTGCCGCATGTGCTTTACCGCGTGGACCACGTCGCCTGTACCGGCTTCTCCCTTGGTGCGGATCATGGCCGCGCCCTCGGCGATACGACGCAGGGCTTCGCCCAGATTGCGAGCGCCGCACACAAACGGCACGGTGAACGCATGTTTGTCGACGTGATGGGCTTCGTCAGCCGGGGTCAGCACTTCGGATTCGTCGATGTAGTCAACACCAAGTTCCTGAAGAATTTGCGCTTCCGCAAAATGTCCGATGCGGCACTTCGCCATCACCGGGATCGAGACCGCAGCCATGATCTCGCGGATTTTCTTCGGAGAGGCCATGCGGGCCACGCCGCCCTCGGCGCGGATCTGAGCCGGAACTCGCTCCAGCGCCATCACCGAGACCGCGCCGGCTTTCTCGGCAATCACGGCCTGCTCGGCGTTGGTGACGTCCATGATGACGCCGCCCTTGAGCATTTCTGCCAAGCCGGTCTTCAGACGCAAGCTGCTCGAACTTCCATTGTTCTGCGACATAAAGAGTTCTCCCCTTTTGCTTAATCGTAAAGAATAGACTAAGCGGCAATTGGACTTGTCATAAGGTCCATTTACGGTATTCTGTACATACCAATCAAGACCGCCGTCGGTCGTCGGTCATTGGTCGTTGGCAAAATCGCAACAGAGCGCCAAGAGCTCAAGGCCAGCGACCAAGGGCTAAAGACCAACGACCTGAGGACTGCCACTGCCCAAACAGGCCACTTCGCTGCCCTTGAGTCTTTCCCCGCCGCTCGCTGGAACTCCGCTCTACCGCTGGTTCTATGACGAACTGCGCTCGGCCATCCTTGAAGGCCGAATCCTGCCCGGCGCTCGCTTACCCGCCACTCGCGATCTGGCCAGGGAATACAAGCTTTCGCGCGCTACCGTGGTTATTGCCTTTGAGCAACTACAGTCCGAGGGCTACCTCGAAAGTAAAGTCGGAGCCGGGACTTATGTCAGCCAGGTACTGCCTGACGATCTGCTTCAAGTTGGACGCACCAGCCCCCGGAAGAGTGCCGGGCCCCGGCGGGTGCACTGGTCGGCCTACGCCCGGCGTCTGCAGCTGTATCCCGGCGGAGGAGCGCGCCTTACGCGCGCGTTCCGGGCCAATCAGGCTGCGCTCGATGTTTTTCCCACCACGCTCTGGGCCCAGGTGGTTGCCCGCCGATTGCGCCGCGCGTCGGCGCAACTACTGTCCGGCGGCGAGGCCCTGGGATATCGGCCGCTTCGCCAAGCGGTCGCCGCCTATCTGAATGCCTCGCGCGGAGTTAAGTGCTCCGCCGATCAGGTTCTGATCATCTCGGGCGTGCAGGAAGCGCTCGAACGCGCCGCCCATTTGCTGATCGATCCCGAAGATCCGGTATGGATGGAAGACCCGGGCTATCCCGGCGCGTCCATCGTTTTTCGTGCAGTGGGAGCCAAACTCCGTCCCGTGCCCGTGGATGATGAAGGTCTCGACCTCGAATGGGGACAACAGCGTTGGGGCCACGCGAAGCTGATCTATGTAACGCCCGCGCATCAGTTCCCGCTTGGAGTCACCATGAGCCTGCGCCGGCGATTGGCGCTGTTGGAGTGGGCGCGGCGATCGAACACCTTGATTTTCGAAGACGATTACGACAGCGAGTATCGCTACCAGGGACGACCCATTCCTGCTCTTCAAGGCCTGGATCGCGCCGGCGTCGTTATCTATGCCGGAACCTTCAACGAAGTCTTGTTTCCCGCGCTTCGCCTTGCATATCTGGTCGTGCCGCCCGGCATGGTGGACCGGTTTGCCGCCGCGCAGGCGGTCAGCATGCGTCATGCCCCGCTGCTGGACCAGGCCGCGCTCTGCGACTTCATCACCGAGGGCCACTTCGCGCGGCATATTCGCCGTATGCGCGAGCTTTATTCCGAAAGGCTGGGCGTATTCCTCGAGGCTTCGCGCTCACGGCTCGCGGGGCTGCTGCAAATCCCTGACGTCGAAGCTGGATTGCAGACTGTGGGATGGCTGGCAGAAGGAATCCGCGCCGAACGGGCCGCCACAGCGGCCGCCAAATTAGAAGTCGAAGTGGTTGCCTTGGGACGTTATTCCGCCCGACAAAGTTCAGGACGGCAGGGCTTGCTTCTGGGCTTTGCCGCGGTGGACGCGCGAGAATTGCGCCGTGGGGTGGAGCAGTTGGCGCGGGCCCTGGAAAGCTGTAGATCCAGAAAGCTCGCAAATTGATTGTGTAGACGCGGGCGCCCTCGCCCGTGTGGCGGAGTAAAGCTCCGCAAGGTTTTTGCGGCAAGACTCCATCCTTGTAAGCACTCTCTATTTCACGAACTTCTCAAATCGTTGCGGATCAACCGCGATGAACAGCGCCTGACCTCGTGCCAGCACTTCCCCTTTCTGGTTCATGATCTCTCCCATGTTTATGTGTTTACGTCCCTGCACGCTGACTTCGCGTGATTCCACGCGCAGGAGTTTGTTCAGCGGCACCGGCCGTAGATAGTCGATCGTCATCTGCGAAGTCAGCGCGATTACATCTCGCAACTTATTCACTTTTCCCATGGCCTCATCGAGGATGGTGGCAATGATTCCCCCATGGCAGTGTCCGGGAGGCCCCGTGTAGCGATCGTCCAGGCGGAATCGGCACACAAACGTCTGACGCTTTTTGTCGAAGGTAAATTTCAGATGCATCCCGGCGGCATTATC
The DNA here is from genome assembly GCA_963741105.1 of Terriglobia bacterium. Taxonomy (GTDB): domain Bacteria; phylum Acidobacteriota; class Terriglobia; order Terriglobales; family Acidobacteriaceae; genus JAIQFF01. The sequence continues at coordinate 162,049 of CAVUGT010000018.1, read as the reverse complement.
CGGCCCGCAGGCGAAACAGAGATTCTTGTTTTGGCGAACTCCGTGGCCGCGGCCTTTAGCTCTCGTCGGCATAGGCGGGAAATTCTATACCGCCAGGTAGATGTGGGCGCGAGTGTCCGTACTCGTGCGGCCGCGCTGTTCAGCCGCCCTCCGGATTACGCTCACACGAATTTCTTTCGCGCGAAGGCTTGCCTCCATCACGTAAAGCTGTGATAGACTTCCGCCGATCCGCAGAAGTATTTTTCATTGTCTAAATCGCTGTCCGAATCCATGACCTTTAGGAGGTCTGGTAAATGGGCCTGGCACTCCTCGCGATTATCTGGCTGATCACCTTCTTTAGCACTTACTTCTTTGTAGCCAAGACCTGGTGGCCTCATGGGGCTTCCACCGCTGCCGCATTTATCGACGGTCAGTTCAGCCTGACTTTGGTCCTCATGGGCATCGTATTCGTCGCCGCCCAGGGTGCTCTCGGGCTGTTCGTCTGGCAGTACCGCGAACGATCCGACTCGAAAAAAGTCGAGTACTCCCACGGCAATACCAAGCTGGAAGTCCTTGTGGACCGTACTGACTGCGATTCTCTTTGTCGGACTTGAACCTCATGGGAAGCAACGTGTGGGCCCATGAGCGTTTCGCGCCCGCGGAGGCGAATGCAGTTCCGGTAGAAGTAACCGGCATGCAGTTCGCCTGGTACTTCCGCTATCCGGGCGCGGACGGCAAGTTTGGCGCCACCAGTCCGAAGCTGATGGATCCCTCCGCCGGCAACGAAGCTGCGGTCGGCCTCGACACCTCCGATCCGGCCTCGAAAGACGACGTGGTCACCGGCACCATGTACCTGCCCGTCAATCGCCAGGTGGATCTGCGGCTGCGGGCCGTGGACGTGATCCACAGCTTCTTTGTCCCCAACATGCGTTTCAAGCAGGACGCAGTTCCCGGCCTCGAGATCCACATGCACTTCACTCCGACCGAAGTCGGAGACTACGAAATTGCCTGCGCCGAACTCTGCGGTCTCGGCCACTACAAAATGCACGGCATGCTGAAGGTTGTCAGCCAGGACGACTTTGACAAGTGGCTCGCCGCGCGGGAGGCGGATAAACAATAATGGTTGCCCAGGACGCTCACGACGATTCCCACGGCCAAGGACATGCGGTTCACGCCCACGCGGCCCCGACCGGCTTCATTCGCAAATACATTTTCAGCCTGGACCACAAGGTCATCGGCCTCCAGTATTACTTTCTGGCGCTCACGGCAGTGTTTGTCGGCATGTTCCTGTCGCTGCTGATGCGCATCCACATGATTTGGCCGACGGCGAGTCTGCCGTTCCTGGGCGAAATCAAACCCGAGACCTACCTCAGCCTGATGACCATGCACGGCACCATCATGGTGTTCTTCGTGCTGACCACGGCGCCGCAGAGCGGCTTCGGCAATTACTTCCTGCCCATCCAGATCGGCGCGCGAGGACATGGCGTTCCCGGTCCTGAACATGCTGTCGTTCTGGACGACCTTCATCGCGCTCGTGGTCATGGTCGCCGCGTTCTTCGTGCACGGGCGGCGCGCCGCTGTCACGGTTGGACCGGCTATCCCCGCTGAGCGCGCTGGCCGCAGTCACCGGTCCCGGCGAGGGACTGGGCCAGACTCTGTGGATCATCAGCATCGCGATCTTCTGCGGCGCGTCGCTGATGGGCGCGATTAACTTCATCGCCACCACGCGTCGATCTGCGCGCCAAGGGCATGACGCTGATGCGCATGCCGCTGACCTGCTGGACCTGGCTGGTCACCGCCATCCTCGGACTGCTGGCGTTCGCCGTGCTGCTGGCGGCCGGCATCCTGCTGCTGCTCGATCGCAACGTCGGCACCAGCTTCTTCATTCCGGCTGGCCTGGTGGTCAGCGACCAGATCATCGGAATCACAAGGGCGGCTCGCCGCTGCTGTGGCAGCACCTGTTCTGGTTCTTCGGACACCCCGAGGTCTACATCGCGATCCTGCCCGGGCATGGGCGTGACGTCGCAGCTGCTCTCCACCTTCTCGCGCAAGCCGATTTTCGGCTACAAGGCGATGGTCTACGCCATCCTGGGCATCGGCTTCCTCGGCTTCCTGGTCTGGGGCCATCACATGTTCATGAGCGGCATGAGCCCGTACTCGGCGATGGCGTTTTCCGTCCTGACCATGTGCATCGGCGTACCTTCGGCCATCAAGACTTTCAACTGGATGGGCACGCTTTGGGGCGGGAAGATACGCTTTCGATACCGCCATGATGTTCTCGCTCGGCTTCGTTTCGCTGTTCGTCACCGGCGGCATCAGCGGCATCTTCCTGGCCAGCCCGCGCTCGACCTCTACTTCCACGACACCTACTTCGTGGTCGGACACTTCCACCTGATCATGGGTGTGGCGGCGATCTTCGGCATGTTCGCCGGCACCTTCTACTGGTTCCCCAAGATGTTCGGCAAGCATGATGAACGAGACTTGGGGCCGAATACACTTCTTCCTCACGTTCATCGGCCGTACTGCATCTTCATGCCGATGCACTATCTCGGCCTGGCGGGCAGCCGCGGCGCTACTCGGATTTCACCGAACTGGCCTACCTGCAACATCTGATTCCGCTGAATCGCTTCATCACCTACGCAGCGATCATCACCATCGCGGCACAGATTATTTTTGTGATCAATCTTTTCTGGAGCATGTTCAAGGGTCCGAAAGCGACGACAATCCGTGGGAAGCGACCACGCTGGAATGGTCTACGACCACACCGCCGCCGTTCGACAACTTTGGCGGCGAGACTCCGGTGGTCTATCACGGACCGTATGAGTACAGCGTGCCGGGAGCGCCAAAGGATTACGTCATGCAGACCGACCCGGCGACGGTACCATCACACTAGAAAAGCTCGCGGGCGAGTCGCCCGCGGCCACACGTTCCAGATATGGCAACTTTCAGTTCAACAGTTACGATCACTGATCCGGTCATTAAGGATCCCAAGACTGGTCGCGGAAGCGGCGGGACGCGGCCTCCTGTCCCAGGAGGCGGGGGGGGTGATCGTGACGGCGGTGGTTTCTCTAACCATGGCGACCGTCTGCGCCGTACTCGCCTCGGTTTGATCGTCGGCTTGGTGGCCAGCACCATGCTGTTCGTGTCGTTCACCAGCGTCTACATCATGCGCCGTGGCCTGCCTACGCTGGACGATCGCACCGGCGGCTATGTCCACGATTGGCTGCAAGTCAGCCTTCCAACTACGCTGCTGCTGATAAACACGCTCCTGTTGCTCCTGAGCAGCATCACGGTTGAGTTAGCGCGCCGCCAGATTACGCGGCAAGCCGCTTTGGCTCCGGTTCGCTCCATCCCGGGCGTTTCGATTGGAAAAGAACACAATTTCCCCTGGCTCGGCGCAACCGTTGCCTTGGGGCTGGCCTTCCTGGGCGGCCAATGGATGGCGTGGCGCGAGCTAGGCAACCGCGGATTCTATCTGGCTACAAGTCCCAGCAGTTCGATGATCTATGTGCTGACTGGCGCCCACGCTATTCACCTGGCGGGCGGCCTGCTGGTGTTGTTGTATGCCGGGGCGACGGCGCTGCGGCACAAGCCGGTAGAAGATCGCCGCATCGTGGTCGACGTGACCGCATGGTACTGGCACTTCATGGCCTTGGTTTGGCTGTACATTTTTGCTCTGTTGGAATTTGTTCGGTAGGGTCTGCCGCTTCGGTCGCCACGTTAACTGTCATCCCGACCGGAGCGCAGCGCAGCAAGCGCAGTGGAGGGACCTTGCGTTGTAGATTTGACCTAACTGATACCGGGAGACCAAATCCATGTCTGATTTAGCGGTGCAACAAGTGCCAGGCGTTTACGAGCCGTCACTGTTTGGCACCTATTCCAAGAAGATCGGGATGTGGCTGTTCCTGCTCTCCGACTCGCTGACCTTCGGAGCTCTGCTGTATGCCTATACCTACGGCCGCATCTCCACCCCGAACTGGCCGACGCCGTTCCACTCCGAGAGCATCCGTAACGCCACCTTCATGACAGCGTTCCTGCTCACTAGTTCGTTGACAATGGTGTTCGCAGTGCGCTCGGCCGTCATGGGAAATCAGAAAGCCCAGCGGCTCTGGCTCTTCGCCACGATGGCGTGCGGCCTGGGATTCGTCGTCCTCCACGGACGCGAGTGGACGAATCTCATCGCAGAAGGCTTGACCCTGCCAGTATTTCCCACGCCTCCCGGCGAAGCGGGCAATGCTGAGTTTGTGAACGTCACCAAGACTGTGCCCCAGTTTGCCGCTACTTTTTTCGGACTAACCGGAATGCACATGTTGCACGTCACCCTGGGCGTGGTTTACCTCGGTGTCGTTGCGCTGCGCAAATGGTTCATCCCCATCCTGCTGGGATTGTGGCTGGTGGCATGGCTCGGTACGCCCGCCTACAGCCCGTTCCACTACGGCGCACACGTATTGCTGGTAGCGGCGATCGTGATCTCAATCATTCTCTGGTTGAAGCCCAAGGTTTACGACGCCTCCGATGTCGAGGTGGCCGGCCTTTACTGGCACTTCGTAGACCTGGTCTGGATGTTCATTTTCCCGCTGGTGTACCTGATGTCGACGAGGATTGTGTAGTTAACACTTTTGAGGAGACTCAACTTCAAATGATGGACGCAACCCAGTTAGCGTTGGAACAACGAGCCGCCGAAGAACAACGGCATCATTCCAAAGGACAATTCCTGTGGGTCTGGGCCGCACTGCTTCTAATGACCGGCATCGAAGTCTGGCTGGCCTATCAGAACATGGAACTGGTCCGGATGCTGTCGATCCTGATGGGCCTGTCCCTCCTGAAGGCCGGACTCATCATTGGCTACTTCATGCACTTGAAGTTTGAGATCTCGGCCATGAAGTGGGTTACCATGAGTTCGCTGGTATTCTGTCTGGCCATGATGCTGGTCTTCCTGCCGGACGCCTACCGGATTCTGCATCTGGGAGTAGGAGTGAAATGAAGTTGCGCCTCGCCACGCTCTTGGTATTTTTGCTGCTGTGGGCAGCCCCAGCCTTCAGCCAGGGTTGTGCCATGTGCTACACCAGCGCCAAAGGCACCAGCAAAGAAGGCCAGAACGCCATCAGCCGCGGCGTCCTGGTATTGCTGCTCCCTCCAGTGGCCTTCATGACCTTGGGAGCAGGTATGGCAGTCCGCTACAGCAAGAAGCGCGACCAGGAAAACAAGTAACCACCCCGAACTGTGTAGGACGGGTCGGAGCCTGTCCTGAGCGAAGTCGAAGGAACCCGTCCAAGCCGGTCAAGCTCGGCTAGGTTTTCTGCAGCGCTCCGCACTATCTCTCCCTGCCTTATAATAGAAAGATTCGCACCCGCTCCTGAAGCCTTCTGAGCCCCCCTCGGCAGGACCAAAGCGGCGGCGACGGGTCCTCTTTAACTGATGTCCACGGAAACGATAGTGGTTCGCGGTGCCCGGGTTCACAACCTCAAAAACGTGGACTTCGAAATCCCGCACAACTCATTGACGGTGGTCACCGGCGTCTCCGGCTCCGGCAAGTCGTCTCTCGCCTTCGATACCATCTATGCCGAAGGCCAACGGCGCTATGTGGAGTCGCTGTCGGCTTATGCCCGCCAGTTCCTGGAACGCATTGAAAAGCCGGATGTCGACCTGATCGACGGTATCGCCCCGGCGGTGGCCATCCGCCAGAAAAACACCACCCGCAACCCCCGATCGACGGTCGGGACAGCCACCGAGATCTACGACTATCTCAGACTGCTCTTCGCCCGGGTCGGTCGCACTTTCTGCCTGCAATGCGGCCAAGAGGTCAAAAAAGACACCGTAGACGAGGTCACGTCAACGGTCTTGGCTTTGGGCGAAGGTACCCGCCTGAACGTTCTGTTTCCGCTCCAGACTGGAGCCTCGGCACCTCAGGAAAAAACCAAAGAACCGCGCTCTAAGAAAAGTAGCGTCGGCGTCCCGCCGCCTGTCGCGGGGGCGTCTCGCCCACGCAGCCGCAAAAGCAACTCCGAAGCCGCCCTCTCAGATCAACTGCGTACTCGCCTGTTCGAACTCCGCCAGCGCGGGTTCAACCGCCTGTACCAGAATGGCCAGATCTTCGAATTCTCCTCTCCTGAGTCGTTGCTCGACATCAATTTCAGTCAGCCTGTTCACCTGCTGGTCGACCGCCTCGTCGTTTCTCCAGACGCCCGCGCCCGCATCGTAGACGCAATCGAAATAAGCTATCGCGAGTCCGGAGAAGTCATCTTCGAGACCGCCCCGCGCGACGACCAGCCCTCGCAACGCCTGCGTTTCTCGCAGCGCTTCGAATGCAAGACTTGCAACCTGCGCTACGAAGAACCCGAGCCGCGACTGTTCTCTTTCAACAATCCTTACGGCGCCTGCCCGCGCTGCCAGGGATTCGGCAACACCATCGACTTCGATCTCAACCTTGTCATTCCTGACAAGTCGAAATCTCTGGACCAGGGCGCGATTGATCCCTGGACAAAGCCGAAATATCGAACGCTCTTCAACGAGATGAAGCGTTTCGCCAAGCAGGCCAACATTCCTCTCTACGCCCCATGGATCGAACTCAATCCCGAGCAACGTCGTCTGATCATCGAGGGCGAGGGTAAGTTTCTAGGCATACGCGGCTTCTTCAACTATCTCGAGCGCAAGAAATACAAGCTGCACGTGCGCGTCTTCCTCAGCCGTTATCGCGGATACTCAACCTGCTCAGCCTGCAACGGCGCTCGCCTCCGCATCGAAGCCCAACAGGTAAGGATCAACAGCAAGAACATCTGCCAGGTCACCTGCATGACGGTGGAAGAGGCCTCGAAGTTCTTCTCGAACGTCAAGCTGACCACGCAGGAAGCGGAAATTGCCGACAAACTGTTACAGGAAATTCACGAGCGGCTACAGTTTCTGATTGACGTCGGCCTGGAATATCTGACTCTCGACCGGATGGCTTCAACATTGTCCGGTGGCGAGGCTCAGCGCATTCAACTGGCAACGTCTCTAGGTTCGCGCCTCGTAGGAACGTTGTACGTGCTGGACGAGCCCTCCATCGGATTGCATAGCCGCGACACTCACCGCCTTATCAAAATCCTGCATGATCTTCGCGATCTGGGAAACACCATTCTCGTGGTTGAGCACGATCCCGATGTCATGCGTGCCTCCGACCGCATTCTCGATCTCGGCCCCGGCGCGGGCGAGAGCGGCGGCCAGGTGATCGCAGTGGGAACCTACGACGAAATATTGAAATCGACTACTTCTCTCACCGGACGCTATCTGTCAGGCGAATTGCGAATTCAGCTGCCTCCGGCACGCCGCAAACCCGGCTCGCGGCAGATCAAAATCTCAGGAGCGCGGGCCCATAATCTCAAGAACATCGATTTCACGGTTCCGCTGGGCATGTTGGTCGCAATTACCGGGGTGTCCGGATCGGGCAAGTCAACGCTGTTGCACGACGTTCTGTACCAGGCCCTGTCCGCAGCCAAGAAGCAGACCAACGGAGAGCCGCTTCCCTCCGCCGACTGGAGCGAACTCGAAGGCGACGATCTCATCGACGACGTCATCCTGGTGGACCAGTCCCCGATTGGACGGACGCCACGCTCCAATCCAGTTACGTACATAAAAGCCTTCGACGGAATTCGCGATCTGTTCGCCTCCCTGCCCGAGGCCAAGAAGCGAGGCTTCTCTGCCGGGCATTTTTCCTTCAACATCCCCGGTGGACGTTGTGAGACCTGCCAGGGCGACGGCACAGTCACAGTAGAAATGCAATTTCTTGCCGACGTAGAACTGGTCTGCGAAGAGTGCAAAGGCGCACGATACAAACCTCAGGTTTTGGACGTACGCTATCGTGGCAAAAACATTCACGAAGTTCTCGACCTCACCGTTCGCGAAGCTTTGCACTTCTTCTCCGGCGTACCCAAAGTGGTGGAGAAGCTGCGCGTCCTCGAAGAAGTCGGCCTTGGTTATTTGCGCCTGGGACAATCCGCAACCACGCTGTCGGGCGGCGAGGCGCAGCGCATGAAGCTGGCGGCCCATCTGCAGCCAGCCTCGCGGGACATTGGCCGGCCAACGAACTCCGCTGAACGCGCCCGCCGCCGCAATCGCATGCTTTATATTTTTGACGAGCCCACGACCGGGCTGCATTTCGACGACGTCAGCAAACTACTGTCTGCCTTCCGGCGTCTAATCGAAGCAGGGGGCTCGATCCTGGTTATCGAGCATAATCTCGAAGTAATCAAGACAGCAGACTGGGTCATCGATCTGGGCCCGGAAGGCGGAGAACGAGGCGGGTACGTAGTCGGCGCCGGACCGCCAGAGCTCATAGCAAAGCTGCCGAACTCGCACACTGGAAAATTTCTGGCACAAGTCCTGAGCGGAAATGGACAACCAACCAACGGCCGAGAGTAAGACTGCACAGGTAGGGGCAGGTGTCCCCACCTGCCCAGCCGAGCACAGCTCGGCAAACGAGGTGAGCGGCAGTCGTTTGGAAGAGATCCCTGCCACGGCGAGCTCCGCCCGCCCGCTCAGACGAGGACGTCCGGGCCTACGCGTGATCCTACTCATCGCGGCCTGTGCCCTGAGTACACATGCGCAAGTGTCGGGCACCACCGTCCGCCACCACAAAGTTACCGTGGACGATCCCTCTTCCCCACCGGAACTTGTCCAGGCAGAAAGCGCCATCGAAAAACAGGATTACGCCACCGCCGAACCTCTGCTGAAGAAGGTCGTCGGGCAACAGCCTGAAAATTACGCTGCCTGGTTTGATCTCGGATTTCTCTACAACGCCTTGGGCAAGACCGACGACTCGATCGCGGCGTATCGCAAGTCCGTGGCCGCAAAGCCGAGCGTCTTCGAATCCAATCTGAATCTTGGTCTCATGCTGGTAAAAGCAAACCAACCTGACGCCGAACGGTTCTTGCGCGCCGCCACCAAGCTGAAGCCAACATCGCACGTTGCCGAGGGACAAGCCAGAGCCTGGCTTTCCCTGGGTCACGTCCTCGAAGCCAGCAACCCGGATGGAGCTCTAGACGCCTACAAGCAGGCGGCGCTGCTCGATCCAAAAGATACAGAGCCGCATCTTTCTGCCGGCCCGCTCCTGGAAAATCAAAACCGCTTCGCCGATGCCGAGCAAGAGTACAAACAGGCATTCGCCATCGATGCCTCATCCACCGACGCCCTCACCGGCATGGCCAATATCTACATGCGCGGCCATCGTTACACCGAGGCAGAAGAGATTCTGCGCAAGCTGGTCGCTCTCCATCCCGGAGACGCCGGCGCCCACATGCAATTGGGACGCATGTTAGCAGCGGACGGCCAGAACGAACCCGCGATCGCCGAGTTGCAGGAAGCGCTCAAGCTCTCTCCGTCCGATGCTTCTGTACAGATGGATCTCGCGGATCTTTACACCAACGCCAATAAGTTCGATCTGGCCGAGGCCCAGTACCGATCGCTGCTGGCGGCCAAACCCAACGACCCCGACCTGCGTTACGGACTGGGCAGGCTTCTACTCAAACAGCACAAATTCACCGAAGCTCAACAGGAGATTCTGGCCGCGCTGCAACTCAAGCCCAGCATGGGCACCGCTTACGGCGATCTGGCCGCTGCCGCAAGCGAAACCAAGAATTGGGAACTGGTGATCAAGGCGTTGGATGCCCGCGCCAAACTCTTACCCGAACTTCCCATCGGGTACTTCCTGCGGGCCAGCGCCTACGACCACTTGCGCCAGTACAAGCCGGCAGCGGAGAATTATCACCGCTTCCTCGAAACCGCGACCGGGAACTATCCCGACCAGGAGTGGCAGGCACGCCACCGCCTGATCACGATCGAACCCAAAAGATAGACTCATGACGCGCATCCTGGTGCCGATTCTCGTGCTTCTGCTGGCCGCCACGGTTGTTCCCTGCGTACGTCCTGTTTTGGCGGAGCCCGCATTCACCGGAAAAGACGAAACGACTGAGCAGTTGATCGCCCGCGCCGAAATCGTGCGGCCTGAAGATCGCCCAGCCCTCTACATCGAAATCGCCCGCCGCAAAGCCGATGCCGCCGACAAGTCATATAACGAAGGCAACGCCGAGGGCGGTAAGGCCGCGCTGCAGGATGTGTTGACCTATTCTCAAAAGGCCACCGACTCGTCGATTGCCACAGGAAAAAGGCAGAAAGACACAGAGATCACGCTGCGCAAGATGGCCACGAAATTTCGCGATGTCAAACGCACCGTCGCCTTTGAAGACCAGGCCCCGATTCAGCACGCGATGGACGAACTGGAAAAGATGCGAACCGACCTGCTCGCTGCCATGTTTGGCAAAAAGAAGAACCGATGACTCACCTTCGGCTCGGCCTCGCCTGCTGTGCCTTCTTTCTTCTGCTGGCGCCCGCGCTGGCGGAGAGCAAGCGCGACCCACTTACCGACGCGGAAATCGATCAGTTGCGGGATACCGCCCAGGAGCCGGACTTGCGGCTCAAGTTGTACGTCACATTTGCCCGCGCCAGGCTGGCGGCACTCGACCAGTCTCGAACCGATCCCAAAATCACTGACCGTGCCTTGGCCATGCACGATGGGTTGCAAGACTTCCTCGACGTCTACGACGAGTTGAACGAGAATGTCGATACCTATGTCGACCGCAAAGCCGATCTGCGTAAAATCCTGAAAATCGTCATCGACGCCGACACCGAATTTCAGGCCAAACTCCGCGCCTTGCGCGACGACGCCACGGCCAAAAAAGAAGAGATGCAGCAATACGAATTCCTCCTGACCAACGCCCTCGAAACGCTGGACAGCAGCGCGCAAGACCACCGCCAACTTTTGACCGAACAGGAAGAGGCCGCAAAGCGCAAGAAAGCGGCAAAGCACTGAATTTGATTTTCTTTGCGAGGTTTGCGGAGTTTCTTTGCGCTCTTTGCGGCGTTCCTTAGCGTCCTTTGCGGTTTAAGAAGTTTTGCCGTGCTAATCTACTGTCAGCGTGCGCCACAATCTCCTCCAGATTTTTCAGGAACAATATCTCGAACTCCGCCCAGATACGCCCGTCCCTGAGCTGAAAATTGATTTCTTCGCTTTCACCAGCATCAAGAACACCATCCGCATGCGCGAAGGCAGATTGCTGGTGCGGCTTTCCGACCTTCTCGAAGGCGCGCCGGTGGGCGTTTTAGAGGCCATCGCCCACATACTGCTGGCCAAAATGTATCGGCGTCCGGTCGACCGCGAAGCCGCTGCTCGGTATCGCCGCTATGTCTCCAGCCACAACGTCAGCCAGAAGGCACACTTGGTCCGCCAGATGCGTGGGAGAAAGCGTCTGGATTCTGCCCAGGGCCATACTTACGATCTGGAATCCGTATTCGAGGACCTCAATACCCGGTTCTTTCACGGCCTGCTGGCTCGTCCCCGGATGACCTGGAGTCGTGAACGCGCCCGCAATCACTTGGGCCACTACGACCCCGCCCACAACGCCATCGTGGTGAGCCGTATCTTCGACCATCCCCGTGTACCCAGGTCAGCGGTCGAGTACATCGTCTATCACGAGATGCTCCATCTCAAGCACCCGGTAAGACTGCGCGGCAGTCGAAGGTGCGTCCACTCCCCCGAGTTTCAAGCCGAAGAAAAGCTCTTCCCCCAACTTGCTGAAGTAAAACAGTTTCTGCGCAACCTGTAAAAACACAAGTTTCCAGATGGGTGCCCCGTCCTCGTCGTTCCGTTTTTTGGAACGACAGGGCGGGAGAGGCGTTCGTGGCGCTGACAGCCCGCCCTGTCTCTCCAAAAGCCGGAGAGACGAGGACGGGGCACCCATCGAGAAGTCGATTAGTTTCTGATCCGAACCCCACCCATCCGTTGACGCCTGCACTAGCGGGAGACTATTCTTAACGCAGCAGCAATAATGCAGTTTTTAGTTGCAACAGAGTTGCAAGAATCGAGTTTTCCACAAGATGCTGCAGGCCTTCATCATAACTTTGCGCGAAGGAGTCGAAGCCGCCCTCATCGTTGGCATCACTCTGGCATATCTGGCCAAGATTGGTCGGCCTGAGCTGCGTAAATCTGTCTTCGCTGCCCTGATCTCGGCTTTCGTTGGCAGCATCGGAATTGCCATCCTGCTCTCCCGAACCCAATGGAATCAGGACATTTTTGAAGGATGGATCATGCTGGTCGCCGCCTTCTTCGTCGTCACCATGATCATTTTCATGATGAAGACCGGCCGCACCCTTAAAGGACAGATTGAAGGCAAAGTCAGCCTCCTGGCCGGAAGCAACGCCCGATTTGGACTGTTTTTCTTTGTATTTCTCATGGTCCTGCGCGAGGGGGTTGAAACCGTACTGATCCTGGGAGCGGTCTCGCTGAACTCCACCGAGCTGCTCAGCTTCCTGGGCACGCTGTCGGGAGTGATCGTGGCTATCGTTTTTGGCGTGATGTTTGTGAAGGGCAGCGTCCGCATCAATCTGCAGAAGTTCTTCCGGGTCACCACGGTCATTCTGTTCTTTGTAGCCGCCCAGCTGATCATCTCCGGCCTCCACGAGCTTTCTGAAAACGGAGTGCTGCCATCGTCACGCGAAGAGATGGCGCTCATCGGCCCTATCGTTCGCAACGACCTGTTCTTCTTCATAACCATTGTGGCTTTGGCCGCCCTGATGGTGCTGTTCGAGGTCAAACGTCGCCAACCGGTTACGCTTCCCGAGTCTCCTGCCGAGCGCCGCAAGGCGCTGTGGAGCGCCCGCCGCGAGCGCCTGTGGATGGTTTCGGTCTACGCCAGTTCGTTCCTGTTCATCCTGATGGTCACTGCTGAATTCATCTATGCCAAGAGCGTGAGCGCGTTGTCGCCCGCGACCGAAATAACCTTCCAAAACGGACAGGTAAGCATTCCGCTGACTCAGGTTGCTGACGGCGATCTTCACCGCTTTGAGGCCAAGGAAAGCGGTACTGCTGTCCGCTTCTGGCTCTACAAGAAGCCCGACGGCAACGTGGCCACGGTATTCGACGCCTGCCAGATTTGCGGGCCGGTGGGCTTTTACAAGGGACCGAACGGAGTGGTGTGCAAGAACTGCGCTGCGCCGATCAACGGACAATCAGTAGGCATGGCCGGCGGCTGCAATCCAATTCCGCTGAAGGCTGAACAGACTGCCGACGCCATCGTCATTCACGAGACCGACATCGCCGCCGGTGCTCACATTTTCCAGCAATAGATCATGTTCCTGCGCCTACTCTACGAGTCCTTCCGGCGGCAGAAGCGGCGCAAACTGCTGGCTGGCGTCGCCATCATGCTCGGCGTTGGCGTGGCCACAGCCATGATCGCTGTCGCCACCGACATTGGCGACAAGATCAGCCGCGAGCTGCGCACCTACGGCGCCAACCTGATCGTCACTCCTCAGGAAGACACTCTGGATGTCGAGATTGGCGGCGTAAACCTCAAGCCGCCGCCCAGCGACGGCGCCTACCTGAACGAAGCCGACCTGCCGAAAATCAAAGGCATGTTCTGGCGCAACAACATCGTGGGCTTCTCTCCCATGTTGCCGGTGAGCGTCACCCTCGGCGACGAGAAGAACCTGACTCTGCTAGGGACATACTTCTCCCAGCACGTCAGTATTTGGGCAACAGGATTTCGTCACCGGTGTGCGCACCACTCATCCCTGGTGGAAGGTCCAAGGCGCATGGCCCGACGACAATTCGCAGGACGTCCTGCTGGGCGACCATCTGGCGGCAAAACTCAACCGGACCGTGGGCCAGGATATTGAAATCGCAGGCCAGCCCCACCGGATCGTAGGCATTCTCTCCACCGGCGGCCCCGAAGACGATCAAATCGTCGCGCCCCTTGCACTGGCCCAGCAGATTCTCGGCAAGCCCGGCGCAGTACGCCGCATCTATGTCAGCGCGGTGACCAAGCCTGAAGACGCGTTCGCCCGCCGCGATCCGAAGACTCTCTCGCCTGAGATGTACGACCGCTGGTACTGCTCTCCGTACGCGCAGTCGATCGCATTCCAGTTGCAGGAGGCCATCCCGCACTCGCACGCCGAGCAGATTCGCCAGGTGGCGCAAAACGAAGGCACCGTGCTCTCGCGCATTCAGGGACTCATGCTGCTGATCACGCTGGCAGCCCTGCTGGCATCAGCGCTGGCGGTGTCCGCGTCCATGGCGACGGCAGTGATCGAGCGTCGCGGCGAAGTCGGATTGATGAAGGCACTGGGCGCTGGCAATCTGGCAGTAGCCGTTCTGTTTTTTGCCGAAGCTAGCCTGCTGGCATTGATTGCCGGCGCGGCAGGTTTCGCCGGCGGCGCACTACTAGCTCGTCAGATCGGTCAATCCATCTTCGCGTCGCAGATCACCATCCAACCGGTGCTCTTGCCCGTGATTCTGACCATCGCAGTGCTCGTGACATTTGCCGGCAGTGCAGCGGCAATCCGGCGCGCGGTAAAGTTCGATCCCGTGTACGCCCTGAGAGGTGACGCGTGAACTCGCCCGCTACCAGCCAGGTCGCTCAGCGCCGCGCAGCTGCACCTCACACTTCAATGTTCCTGCGTATGCTGGTGCGCGCCGCCGTACTGAGGCGGGGCCGTGCCGCGTCGGCGTTGCTTGCCATGGTGGTGGCTGCCGCCGTTGCCACAGCCATGCTGAACCTCTACGTAGATGTTCAGGCTAAACTGCGGCGTGAATTTCGGAAGTACGGCTCGAACGTAGTTGTCATTGCCAAAGATGGACAGACTCTGCCCGCCGATACTCTGACTACAGTCAAATCCCTGGCAGGCAGCAGTCTCGCAGTTCCCTTCGCCTATGCCGTGGCCCGCACCGCCGACGGCCATTCCGTGGTAGTTGCCGGCACTGATCTCGAGCAGGCCCAGAAACTGAATGGCACCTGGTGGTCGGTAAGTAATTGGCCAAAAGCTTCCCACGAGGCACTGATTGGAACACGCGCCGCGAGCGTAGTTGGTCCCCTAAGAAAGCCCTTCGATCTCAGCTTCCAAGGTCACACCATCCACCTCAATCCGGCCGGTACTTTGCAAACCGGTGCAGCCGAAGACAGTCGCATCTACATATCTCTCGCCGATTTTTCCGAGTGGACCCAACTCCCAATCTCGACAGTCGAGATCTCAGCCTCAGGTTCGTCAGACGAAGTCAATGGCGCCATTCAACGCCTCTCCCAGGCACTCCCCGCAGCCAACGTCCACGCCGTGCGGCAGGTCACCGAGGCAGAGGCCAACGTTCTGGGGAAAATGCGGGCCACGCTGCTGGTTTCCGCCATCCTGATCATCCTTACCGCTGCTGTGTGCGTACTCTCCACTTTGACCGGATGGGTTTCCGACCGCCGCCGCGACTTTGCCCTCATGAAAGCGTTAGGCGCCTCAGGCCGCATGCTGCAAAGCTTCTTCGCAGCCGAGGCTGCCGCCCTGGGAGTGGTCGGCGCGACGGTCGGCTTTGTCATTGGCGTCGGCGCGGCTATCTGGATCGGCCGAACAAATTTTCATGCCCCGGTAACGCCTCGTCTAAGCGTATTGCCGATCATTCTCGCCGGAGGCATCGCCATATCGCTGCTGGCTTCCATCGTGCCAATATCCCTGCTCCGGCGGGTCCAACCTGCTAACATCCTCAGGGGAGAATGACATGATCAGACTCAGCCATGTCAGCCGTCTCTACCCGGCCCAGGCCGAAGGTGGAGGCGTAGTGCGCGCGCTGGATGACATCTCTCTCCAGGTTGAGCCCGGCGAGTGGCTCGCCGTCATGGGCCCCTCCGGATCGGGAAAATCCACTCTGGCCAACCTGATCGGCTGCCTCGACCGCCCCACTTCAGGCGAAATCTGGCTCGACGGCGAGAACATCGCCAAGATTTCTACCCAAGACCTGAACCGCGCACGCGCCGAAAAAGTCGGGTTCATATTCCAGCAATTCCACCTGATCCCCTACCTCACTGCGCTCGAAAATGTCATGCTGGCCCAGTACTTCCACAGCATGACGGACGAGCAGGAAGCGCTCGCAGCCCTTGCCCACGTCGGATTGAAAGCACGCGCCCACCACTTGCCCGCCCAACTCTCCGGCGGAGAGCAGCAGCGGGTCTGCATCGCGCGCGCTCTCATTAACGATCCCAAGATCGTTCTGGCCGACGAGCCCACCGGAAATCTGGATGCCGTCAACGAAGAGATCGTCCTGCGCCTGTTAGGCGAACTGCACCGCCAGGGACGCACCATCGTGATGGTGACGCATGATCCGGTTGTCGCCCGCCTGGCCGATCGTCGCATCGAGCTGCATCATGGCAAGATCGCTGACCAGGAAGTTTTCGCCATGGCCGACGAAGAGCAGTTTGACGAAGTGCTCGAAGAACTATGGGCCGTCGAAGAGCACGGAGAGATCGCCGAAATCGAGCACATGGAAGTTCACGGTGCGTTGCCGGTGAGCATCGCGGTCGAAAAGATGAAGGCCCTGGGCCTGCTGACGACGAAGCCTCATCCGCCGGAAAGCCACAATCACAAGCCCTTCGTCAATCCGTGTCACGACGCACTCAAACCTCAAGGCGTTTCCGTCGGCGACGGCAGCATGATCGTCGAACTGACGTCCCGCGGCCGTCTGCGCGCCGCCGACATCATTCGACGACACCGCCTTGCCGAGCGTCTCTTCACCGACAGCCTGGCTCTCGACAGCGAATCAGAAATCGAGCAGCAGGCCTGCAAGTTCGAGCACATCCTCTCGCCCGAAGCCACGGACAAGATCTGCACCTTCCTCGGCCATCCTCGTACCTGCCCGCACGGCGCTCCTATTCCACTCGGCCCCTGCTGCGACCGCAACCTGGAAATCCATGAGCAGCAGGAACGAAGACAGACATCGCGCCTCAAGTAGAGCGCATTTGTTTCCAAAACCAGGTTCACCGTTGAGCACTAACTTAGCCCGACGTTCAACCACCTACCCGCCGACATTTCGCCACGTACCCGTAGAGCGTCATGCTGAGCTTTGCGAAGCATCTCGCGCGGAGCGTATGTGCACTCGCAGGCCCATGCGCGCTTTATTCGAGATCCTTGCGGGGCCGAAGCCCCTCAGGATGACGCCCACAGTAGCCCTGGACTCTACTTAGTCTTCTTCCAAACCATATCCTCATTGTTCCTGCGATCGATCATGGCATCGATCTTGCCGCTTTCGTCTCGGCGGAAGAGCCGGCGACCCTCTATGCCTTTAAGAAAAAATATTTCGGCCGACTCAGGCAGTAGTTCATTCTCCGGCCTGTCTCCGCGTTGGGCGTACAACTTGCCGTCCCGGACCGAAACCGTCTGGGTTATCCCGGGTGCCAGTTCGTAGACCCCGGCATATTCAGCATATTTTTTGATGTCACCTTTCCCCAACGCCGGGTCTTCGTAGTAGCGGAACATTTGGCCAGCCACAATCTGCCATTTCCCATTGCGATACATCCACGTGTCGGTTCCGTGGTAGCGGGCGGTCATGTTCTGACCGAAGATCGTCTCGGTTTCGTTCAGATCGTAAGAAAGAATGGCCGTGTCGCCCTGGATGTTGCTCTTAGCATTCACCACCGTGATATTCCCGGAATAGCCTTTTGGAAGCGGAGTTACGTCTTTAACCAGGGCAGCCTTGTCCATGGCTCTTCCCTTCTCGTCGAAGTACATGGCGTCATCGGCAAAATACTTCTGCCATGGCGCCTGATCTCCCGAAGCAACGGCATTGAACATCTCCTGGCTATGACTGACGAGTTCGCTCTGCGAGATCGGGGCCGGATTTCGCGACACGCAGGATGATAGGAATCCCGTGACTACTGCGACGATCACAATTGTGGAACGGGTCATAGCCTCTCCTCGGTGATTCCGCATATCCTAAATGCTGGAGTGGATTGTCCGCGCCAAAACCCGACGCGACCGATATGATGTTCATTCGTTTCAGCATGTTTTCATCATGACCACCACTCGACGACCCTGCATCGGCGTATTCGATTCCGGCTTCGGCGGACTGACCGTCCTCAAACAACTGGTCACGCTCGCGCCCGAGGCTGATTATCTCTACTTCGGCGACACAGCGCGGCTCCCTTACGGTTCGAAATCAGCCGACACCGTTGCCCGGTACGCCATCGGAGCGGCACAGTTCCTTGAGCAGCAAGGCGCCCAGATGCTGGTCATTGCCTGCAACACGGCCACCGCACTCGCGCTTGACCAAATTACGCAGGCGTCCAGCGTGCCGGTAGTTGGTGTCGTCGAACCCGGCGCCGCGCGCGCAGCCGCCGCCACCAAAATCCGCAAAGTGGTTGTCATTGGCACCGAAGGAACAGTGAGCAGTCACGCCTACGCCAAAGCTCTACAGGCCCACGGAGTGCAGGCTACAGAAAAAGCTTGCCCGCTGTTTGTGCCGCTGGTCGAAGAAGGATGGACGGAACATTCCGGAGCCGAACTGGCCGTGGCGGAACAGGTCGCCCGCATCTATCTCGACGAGGCCTTCGGCGGCGACTTAAGTCCGCGGATGTTCTGGTGCTGGGCTGCACCCACTATCCGCTTCTGAAACCGTTGCTGCATCGCCTGGTACCAGAGCACGTGACCATCGTGGATTCCGCGGATTCCACAGCCCAGGTGGTGAGCCAACTACTCCAGCAAGGTTTGCCCCGGGCTTCTTCCGATGAAGAACGTCGCAGAGCGCCTCGGCTCAGATTCTTCGTGACCGATTCCGTTGAGAAATTCCGGCATCTCGGAGCACAATTTCTAGGAAGATCGATCGAGGATGTCGAGCACGTAGCACTCAAAGAATAGCGCCTAAACTAGAAAGGACACCAAGTTGCACGAGGGAACTCCGATTCTCCTTCGTGTACCTTCGTGTCCTTGGTGGTTATAAGCTTTCAGAACGCACAGGCAAAAACTCAATAGAGCCGGAAGCTGACTTCCACATTGATCTGCACCGCCACCGGCTTCCCGTCTTTCATTGCCGGCTCGAACTTCCAGGTCTTGACTGCTTCGATGGCCTTTTCGTCCAGTCCCAGACCAAGGCTGCGTGCAACACGAATATCGCGCGGCCGTCCGTCCGGTCCGACTACGAGCCACAGAACGCATGTCCCCTGGTACTTCGCCTTGCGGGCTTCTTCCGAATATTCAGGATCAGGCTGATAAACCACGCGCGGCGCACTTACTCCGCCACCGACGCGAAAGACACCGCCACCCACTCCGCCGCCACGGCCTTCGCCAACACCAGGCCCAGTGCCAACTCCAACGCCGCCACCAGAACCCGAGCCAATACCACCGCCTGAGCCAGTTCCGTTCGAAGGCGGTCCCGAAGGCAGCTTCGACATCGGGTCACCCAGGTTCGGCAAATTGTTTGACGCAATCTTGACCTGGGGCGGAACTACCACGGTAGGCTCAGCCGTCAGTTTTGGATTGTCGTTTCGCACCACCATCATCGGAGGCGTGATTTGCTCCATCGACTGCTTGGGCAGTTTGCCTTTGGGAGCCTGGAACTTGTCGCGGTCACCGCCGCCGCCACCGCCGCCGGAAATGGTCTTCGCCGGCTCCAAAGGTGGAATGTCATCAGGCGAAACCAGCGTGATGGTTTCGTGCGGTTTCACAATCTCTTTCACCACTCTGCGGCCCAGGATGGTCAATCCGATGATCGCGCCGATCGCCAGCACATGTACCGCGGTAGAAAACATTACGCCGTTCTTCTTGTAATCGTAGAAGCCCCAAATGTCCTTGACCGGGACGGGCTTTGAAGTCAGAACGAGCGGCGGCAGTTTCTTGGGAAAGAAAAATTCGTCCAGGTTGCGGAACAGCGACTTCCACAACGGCTCTTCCAGCGTGCTTTTAGAAAGCAGCAGATTGAGTTCGGGTTCGGCTTGGACGGGGGGCTTGACGTCGAGTGTTGGCATAGTTGACCCGAATTCGGCTTCTAAGCGGGGTCCTTCATCGACCTATCTTAAACTTGATGAGCACATCAGCTGCCAAGTTGCATACGAGGCCCTGAATACTTCGAATAGAACTCGCCACGCCAGCGCTCCGCTGCAGCGCTTCCAATCAGTTTAGATGCTATCTTCAGGCAAACGTTACCCTGTCAAAATTGTACACGTTTCCCTGCTGGTTCCGACAGTGCTTTTGCGGCTCCCGCCGCTGCCCCGGTTAGGCCTTCCTAAGGCTGCATTTTCGGCCGTTATTTGCCGGTCATTGACGTGGGTTGGACGCGGGTTGGACGTTCGTTCCCGCGCTCCCTATAATGAAAAAAATCAATCATTTGGGAGAAACCAACCGAGTGCCGCTGGAGCTTAAATCCACCATCAATCTGCCTAAGACCGACTTTCCCATGAAGGCCAACCTGCCCCAAAATGAGCCCAAAGCCCTGGCTCGCTGGCAGGAGATGGGGATTTACCAGCGTATTCGTGAAGCCCGAAAGGGATCTCCAAGCTACGTGCTGCACGACGGTCCTCCATATGCCAACGGCCCAATTCACCTGGGCCACGCGCTCAACAAGTGCTTGAAGGATTTCATCGTCAAGTCCAAGACGATGTCTGGATTCGATTCGCCCTACGTCCCGGGATGGGACTGCCACGGCCTGCCCATCGAGATCAAAGTTGATCAACAGCTCGGCGGCAAAAAACTCCAGATGGAGAAGCTGGAAGTCCGCGAAGCGTGCAGAAAGTACGCGCAAAAATTTCTCGATCTGCAACGCGAGCAATTCAAACGCATCGGCGTCTTCGGACGCTGGGACAATCCCTACTCCACCATGACTCCGCAGTACGAGTCGGTGGTGCTGGCAACTTTTTATGATTTTCTTGAAAAAGACTTCGTCTACAAGGGCCTGCGTTCGGTCTACTGGTGCATCTTCGACAAGACCGCCTTGGCTGAAGCAGAAGTCGAATACGAAAACCATACCAGTCCCACGATCTGGGTGAAGTACGCGCTGGCCGACGATCCCGCGAAGATCGATTCCGCGCTCGCCGGCAAGAAAGTTTTCACAGTCATCTGGACGACCACGCCCTGGACGCTCCCCGCTTCCATGGCGGTAGCGTTTCATCCCGACGCAGAATATGTGGCTGTCGAATCCGCAGGCGAGGTGTACATCGTCGCCGAGCAACTGGCCGCCGAGTTCGCCGGTAAGGTCGGGCTGAAGGAAACGAAGATCATCGCCCGTTTCCCCGGCAGGAAACTTGAGTTCACCAAGTTCGCGCACCCGTTCCTCGACCGTACCGTGCTCGGAGTGCTCGCCGATTACGTCACCATGGACCAAGGCACCGGCGTCGTCCACACCGCGCCGTCACACGGAGCCGATGACTTCAACACCGGCGTGAAGTACAAGCTCGACCTGACCACCAACGTGGACGCCGCCGGCATCATCCGCAATGGCCTGCGCGAATACGATGGCTTGAAAGTTTTCGCCGCCAACGAACCCATTCTCGAGCTGCTGAAAAAACGCGGCGTGCTCATGCATTCCGAAAAGGTCGAGCACTCCTATCCGCACTGCTGGCGTTGCCACAACCCAATCATCTTCCGCGCCACAGAACAGTGGTTCATCTCCATGGAAACGCCGATGGACAACGGCACCCTGCGCAGCCGCACGCTCGACGAAATCAAGAAGGTTAAATGGGACCCGGCCTGGGGCGAAGAACGCATCTCGAACATGATCGCGACGCGGCCCGACTGGTGCATCTCGCGCCAGCGCATCTGGGGAGTGCCGATCGCCGTGTTCCTGTGCGAAGGCTGCGGCAAGCCGCTCAATGAACCCAGTCTGAACCGCAAGGTGATCGAGCTATTCGCACGCGGTGGCGCCGACGCCTGGTACACACCGCAGGCGGACGCACTGGTTCCCGCCGGCACCAAGTGTGCGCATTGCGGCGACACTAAGTTCTCGAAAGAAACCGACATTCTGGACGTGTGGTTCGAATCCGGATGCAGCCACGCCGCCGTGCTCGGCCACGAACCGGGTCTGCCCTGGCCCGCCGATCTCTACCTCGAAGGCGGAGACCAGCATCGCGGATGGTTCCACTCTTCCCTGCTCTGCGCTGTCGGAACCCGGAACCAGGCCCCGTATCGTGGAGTAGCCACGAACGGCTGGACGCTGGACGAACAAGGCCGCGCACTGTCGAAATCTCGCGGCAACGATGTCGATCCCGTCGACATCGCCAATCGCCTGGGAGGCGAGATCGTACGCCTGTGGGTTGCTTCCGTCGATTTCCGCGAAGACGTAGTTGGCTCCGAACAATTGATGCAGCGCGTAGCAGAAAGCTATCGCAAGATTCGCAACAGCCTGTTCCGCTACGTTCTAAGCAATCTCTACGATTTTGATCCGCAGAAAAATGCGGTCACTTTCGACCAGTTGGATATTCTCGACCAGTACATGCTGCGCCAGACTGTGGCCATGGCTGGGGACGTCACTCGCTGGTACGACGAGTTTGCTTTCCACAAGATCTATCACCGCATCAATGATTTCTGCGTCGTCGAGTTGAGTGCGTTCTACTTCGACGTCTTGAAAGACCGGCTATACACCAGCGCGCCCAATTCGCCGAAGCGCCGCGCCGCGCAGACGGCCATCTGGCGCATCGGCGAAGCCCTGGTCCGCCTGCTTGCACCCATCACCAGCTTCACCTGCGATGAGGTGTGGCAATATTTGCCCAAACTGCCCGACCGTCCCGCGAGCGTGCATCTGGCAAACTTCCCCAGTGCATCTGACATTCTGGGTGGTTCGGCACCGCCAGAAGACGCGAAACAAGCCGAGGACTGGAAGACGCTACTGGCCGTCCGCACCGAGGTGCTAAAGGCACTGGAAGAGGCCCGCCAAAGCAAACTGATCGGCGGCGCCAATCTCGAAGCGCAGGTGACGGTCGCGGCAGCCGAGCCTGTATTCTCCGTGCTCTCGCGCTACGAAGACCGGCTGCGTTACCTGTTCATCGTCTCTGCAGTGATGCTGCAGCAAGGCAATTCAGGTAACGGCACCGGCGCTGTTACGGTCCAGGTGAGTAAGGCCGACGGCAAGAAATGTGACCGCTGCTGGAATTATTCCATCCATGTGGGTGAGGATGCCCTCTATCCCATGGTATGTGAACGTTGCAGCGCCGTGCTCAAAGAAATCGAAGCGAGCCACGCCAACAAAACCGAATGACGACCCAATCCAGTCGCGGATTCCACTTTCTGATCGCCGTACTGGTCGTCATTCTTGACCGTGCGGCCAAGTGGGCTGTCGCGAAGAACATCTCACTGCACGACAACATTCAAATTATCCCGGGTTTCTTCCGCATCACGCACGTGGAGAATCGTGGCGCTGCCTTCGGTCTCTTCGCCGACTCGCCTTCTGAATGGAAGATCACAGCACTGGTGCTCTTCTCGATTGTGGCGCTCGCTATCGTCTCAGTCCTGCTGTGGCGGAATAGTCACTCCATGCGCAGCACGGGAATTGGTCTTGCGCTGATTCTCGGAGGCGCAGTAGGCAATCTCTGGGACCGTCTGCTGAGCGGGCGGGTTGTCGACTTTCTGCTCTTCTACGTCGGCCAATATCAGTGGCCTGCGTTCAACGTGGCTGATAGTGCAATCGTGGTCGGAGCCGGGCTGCTGGTCATCGAAATCCTCTTCGCGAAATCCCCAGCCGCTGAAAAGTCCGCTTAAAAGCATTACCGCAAAGTGCGCAAAGAAAATCCGCAAAGGTCGCGGAGAAAATCCTTTGCGGCCTTTGCGGAGTCCTTTGCGTTCTTTGCGGTTAAGTTATTTTCGTAAAGCTACGCCGACTTTTTCTGCGCCATCGAAGCGTAGAACTCCTGCGCGCCCTTCTCCATCTCCGCGGGGCTCAGATCAGCCACGTGCGTACTCACCGTCCAGGAATGCCCAAAGGGATCGACAAAGTGACCAACGCGATCTCCCCAGAACATCTCGTTCACACCGCCGGGAGCCTTCCCTCCGGCCGTGATCGCACGCTGGAACACGTCGTCAACGTCGGGAACATAGAGATAAATTCCTCCCGTGTGTGTCCCCACCGATTCCGGCGACTTGCCGCCCATGCCGGGAATCTCATCCGATAAAAAGATAATCGAATCGCCGATTTTCAGCTCGGCATGCATGATCAGGCCGTCCGGATTTGGCATCCGCATAAGTTCCTCGGCGCCGAATACTTTCTTGTAGAAGTCGATGGCTTTCGCCGCATCGCGAACAATCACCGAAGGGGTTGCGGTGTGGAAACCATCAGGGACCGGTTTTACTGTCATAAGAATCTCCTTCCTGATTTTGACCGTAGGCTGGAATTAGGAAACCAAACTACTAATCAGGCGGACATCTTAATCCTCTAGGGGTGTGTGGATTAACAAAAGATTGTAAAAAGAAGTAACAAAGGAGGCGGAAGGAGGCGGTCGGATGGGCCTTTGTCGCCGGTCCCATCAGGATGGCAGCGTTGACCTAGGGTGCTCCGTACAACTGCCGATAAACATTGGCATTCCGGAGAATGGCCTGCACGTACTCCCGCGTTTCAGTAAACGGAATCGACTCCACAAACTCCTGCGGATCGCGATACTTTCCCTGCCCCAGCCAGTCATCCACGCGGTTAGAACCGGCGTTGTAGGCGGCCAGCGCGTATTCGAAAGTCCCAAACTTGTCCACCATCTGACGGAAGTAGCGAGTGCCCAATTGCAGATTGACCTCAGGAGTAAACAACTGCGAGGGAGAAAAATGCTTGAGCTTCTCGTCTTTGGCAACGGAGCTTCCGACCTTGGGCAGCAACTGCATCAACCCCAGCGCATTGGCCCGGGAAACCGCGCCAGGATTGAACTCTGACTCCTGCCGTATCAGTGAAGCCACCAGGTACGGATCCAGCGCATTCTGCGACGAGAATTTCTTCAGGTCGGGCCAGTACGGCTTGGGAAACAAAGCCTCCCAGTAAGGACGCGGCAAGGTCGGCAAATCCACGGCAAAATAATTCGGCACTGCGCGTTTGAAGACTTGAATCGCCCCGTCGTAGCGGCCGGCGTCCTCGTAAAACTTGGCGGTTTCGGCCGTCACCCAGTTCCCGGTGTCTTCCGTACTGGCAGCTTGCAGTTCACGCACCGCCAAATCAATCAGTCCGCCGTTCTGCAGTACTTGCGCTTTCTGATAACGCAGATTGTCGGTCGGCGGATCGCTGGTCGTGATGTTGGTTCCGGCGCTGATCCCGGGAACACGGTCCAGTAACGCGATATGCGGAGGATCGTCATCGGGCTTGATCTCTTTCAAACGCCGCCGCGCCAGTTCGCCGTAATAGAAGTTGCGAAAGCGCTCCGAAAGCTTCTGGTAATACGCCCGTGCCGTACCGGCGTCTTTATCTTCTTCCGCCAGGCGGCCGCGCCAGTAGAGCGCCGCCGGAACTTCAGCCGATGCGGGATAGATCCCGATTTGTTGCTCAAAGTCGGTCTTGGCCTCAGCTGTTCTGCCTTGTCGCAGACTCAGCCATGCCACTTTCCAGTGCGCGTAGGAGGCGCGTCCCGCGCCCGGAAAGCGCTGCTGCAGTTCCCGGTAAGCATCAATCGCCTTGTCGTAATCCGGCTTGAGCAGATAGTAGTTGCCCGCCGAAAGCAATGCCTGTTGCAACCACACACTGGTGGGAGCGCTTTGACGCAACTGTGCCAGGTTGCGCAAGAATCCTTCTTCGTCGCTGCTGCTGCGCGCGATTTCGCCCAGCATGTAAACGCGTTGTGTCTGGATATCCGCGCCGGTCACGCCTTCCAGCGTATCGAGAACTTTCTTCGCTTCTTTGTCCTGCCCCGAGCGGTGCAAGGCCGAAGCCAGTGCCATCTGGATATCCGGCCGGTCAGCGGGACTGGCCACACTAACCAGGTCGCGATACTCGTCCGCCGCATCGCTGAATTTCTTGCCCTTGGCCAGCAGGTCGGCCCGCGTTCTGCGACCATTGAATCCCAGAGGTGGAAGTTTCGTAGCCGTTGCCAGTTTTTTGAGTTCGATATCAGCCTGACCAGCTTCCGGGCTCAGCGGCATCGTGATGTAGAGACTGCGCAGGATCTCAGCGCCTTTCTCAGGCTGACCGGCGGCGGCATAAGCCCGGCCCAAAGCCAATTCCAGATCTGCTCGTGCCGCCTGACGATTTGTTTCGAGGACAGCAATCGCATCCTTCGCCCGGCCTTCCGCCAACAATGCGCTGCCATACAACACGCGCGCATCGCGCAGCAGCAACGAGTCCGGATAACTCTTTTCGAAATCGTTCAGAGTTGTCACAGCGTCCGCTGTCTTGCCACTCTGGAAATAAGCCGTCCCCAGATAGAAATTGACGTAGTCGCCCAGATCTCCGGCCAGAGGTTTCGCCTTCACCAGAGGATCAACCGCCTGCGCATATTCTTTGTCGAGGATGTGTGCATATCCTACGACCAGCCAGGCCAGCGCCCCTGCATCTTCCTGAGAATGGTGCCGCGCAAAGGCCTCCACACCCGCGTAGGCAGCAGGAGTACGGTCCTGCAGTAGTTGCTGCGCCATTGGCTTCAGGGCCGTCGAGGCTACGAACGCCGCATGCATTCGGCGCGATCGCGGCGTGGGTTGGCTGCGGCGCCGGGCCGCCACCGTGCTCTTTTTCTTTTTAGCAGGAACTTTCTTCTTGGAAGTTGAGGGCTGCGCGCTCGAAGATTGTGCGACCGCAGGCACATTAAACGGGCCCAGATCGGCGCACAGAACCGCCACGATCAAAAAAAATCTAATCAGGATCGATTGCCAGCGATGAAGGACCACTCTGATTAATTCCGCCGAAAATTGGCGCCCATGATGGAAATGTCATCTTCGGCCAGACTGCGAACCACTTCCTGGCTGAAGTAATCGGCTCCGCCCGCCGCCGTATTGCCGTACCGCTTCTGAAAAGTGATGCGGCTCTTGTCGATGTCTTCTTTGAGACGGTCGTACAAATCCTTGCTCTTGCGCCCCTCGGTGACTTTCACCTGGTTGTACAACTTGATCTCGTCAACCAGCAGCCGGGCAAAACGCTGCGCCTTGCGATGCACATCGGCATCTTCGGGCGAGAGATTAGCAAACGGATCGGCCGCCGGAGCAGTCGCCGCCGCTGCTGCTGCTGCCGTGATCACCGGCTCGGATTGAGCCACCGCAACAGGCTGCTCGACCGGAGGAGGTTGGACGACCACCGGAGACGGAACCGGGATCTCTTCCGGAGCGGGCGCAATGTGCTTGGGCGCATGTGAGGCAAACGGATCCGAGTGGGCCGGAGCGGACTGAACCGGAGGCGGCGCACTCTCAGCTTTTTCGCGGGGCGTTTCTCCGGACTGTTCTTCTTTCGCTGCCTGTTTACGCAACGAGGCCACTTCCAGCCATGCGCTGGTGGCCAGCACCAGCAACTCGACGGCTGATGAGTCCAGCTTTCCGCCTCCCTCACTACCTGCATCCGCATAGACCAGCGCTGCAACCTTTTCCTTCAGCACCAGGGGCAGGACCAAAACACGGTCGTCTGCGGGCGCACCGAATTGCGCCACAAACTCTGAGTCGATATCGCTACTGGTTCCGCTGAACGGCATCCGCGAGCGCAAAGCCTGTTCCGGCACTCCAGCGGTTACATTGAGTGCGAAGTCCTTGATCGTATCGTCGCCGTCCTTGGTGAAGCCGCGTCCCTGCCAGCCTGTGGCGGCGCCTGCCTTGATCACGAATAGTGCCCCGCGGCCGCTGTAGCGCACAGTATTGTCGAGCAGCGCGCGCAGAATTTCTTTTTGTGTCGTACCTGACTGGATGGCGGCAATCGCCTTCAGCAGATTGGCCGAGCCTCCGTCCGCGTCGCCCGTCGAGGCTGTGCCTGTTGCCTGAGGCAGCTCTGCCAGCACCCGCCGTACTAATTCGTCCCGCAAATTCGGGATATGATGGTCCAGTACCTGCGCCACCACTTTTTCGACGATTTGTTCGACTCCCGTTCTCTCTGCCATGGTCAGGTCGGTACTTCGGCCGCTGGATCCGGTTTTCTTGCCCTTCATATGGGTTAAACCCTGATTATAGGGCGACTTGACCGGGGCTTTCCGGTCACCTAAGGACGTGTTCTAATGCGGAATGGCCGCCTCTTGGAATTTATCGCAAACCGCCCAGTTATAGATACGTCAAAACAAGTAAGCTGAAACCTTGGTTACCAAGTAAAATAACATTCCTGTTGACGGCCTCAGGGGCATGAAAATTGTTGCATCGGAAGGAAGATGACAGCCATCCAACCAAAGGTAAGTGAACCGGTCAGCGACGAGCTGGCGCTGGTTCAGGCCGCCAAGGGCGGCGATGTAAGCTCTTTTGAGGAGCTTGTCCGGCGTTACGACCGGAACGTGTTTCGCATTGCGCAGCACATCACGCAGAACCGCGAAGACGCGGAAGATGTGGTGCAGGATGCTTTCCTCAAGGCTTACACCAATCTAGCCCAGTTCCAGGGTCAGTCGAAGTTTTATACCTGGCTGGTACGCATCGCGGTCAACGAAGCGCTGATGAAGTTGCGGCGCCGCCGGCCCGAGCGCATGGTTTCGCTGGACGAAGACGTAAAGACGGAAGAGGACTCAGTCCCGCGCGAGGTCGCAGACTGGAGTCCGAATCCGGAGCAGCAGTACAACCAGGCGGAGCTGAAGGAAATCCTGAGCAAGACGATTCAGGGACTTCCTCCAAGCTTCCGTACGGTTTTTGTCCTGCGAGACGTGGAAGGGCTTTCGACCGAGGAAACAGCAGACGCGCTGGAACTCAGTATCCCAGCGGTGAAATCACGGTTGCTGCGGGCGCGGTTGCAGTTGCGGGAGCGGCTCAGCCGTTACTTCCAGAAACGTGAGAGCGGAGATGGCAAACAGTGAAGTGCGCTGAATTCCTGCAGGAACTGACAAACTACCTGGACGGCGTCCTCGACGACCGTACAAAGGCCGAACTGGAAGACCATCTGGCTTGGTGCCACAACTGCTACGTGGTTTGCGATACCACCAAGAAGACCATCGAGATCTACCGCGACTCCCAGCTCTACGAGCTACCTGACGATCTTCGCAACCGCCTTCGCTCCGCCATCGTTGCCAAGTGCGAGGCCCACAAGAAAACCGGCCCCCGCGAAGCCTGATCAGCCTTGTAATAGCCAGCCATTCGTTAAAGGACCACGTCGGGACAGCCGACCACTCCTGTCCCCACGTAGCTGCTCTTTCAGCCCAAATTCCCTCATGTACTAGTCGAACCTTTTCAGATCGAACCGAATCTAATATTTTACGAGTCGTTGCCGGCCCGGTTCAGGGGGACGGTAGGGAGGCAGTATGATCGCGGAATTATTCGACAGTGTGTTCGGTTGCAAACATTCTGATTATAGTTTTCCTATCTCGGTTCGGCCCAGTTCGCGCCGCAATGCTGCGGCAAAATTGACTGGCACCTATGTGGCTTGTCTGGATTGCGGCAAGGAATTTCCTTACGACTGGCAAGAGATGAAGGTCATCGATTCTCCTGCCGGGCAGCGCGACTACACGGCCTCATTGGCCCACAAAGCAGCTGCGTAAACAAATTCCTTGGTCTAGCTGAGCCGCGAGTTCCCTCGCGGCTTTTCCTTTTTACCAGCGAGATTGGTGTAGAACAAATAAAAACCGGCGGCCGAAGCCGCCGGATATTCGTGCGCCAGTGACTGATTAATTGCTGCTGCTGTCATCCCGCCGCTTCAGCGTTGGACGATCATCATCGTTGCCAGTCTTGTCATCGCTGCCATTCTTGTCAGGCGTCGAGGTCCGCCGCAAGCTCGGACGGTTCTTGTCTTCCTTCTTGTCCATGATCTTGTGACGATTCTCGATCGCGGCCAGTCGCGACTTCACATCGTCAAACTCTGAAGTCGAGACCATGTACTGCGCCCGTGCCGGCAGGATCTGAGCAATCTCTTCCTGCGATTTGGCGATCCGGTCCGGAGTCTGAGGATGGGTAGAAAATGCCTTAGCTAAACTGCCGGGCTTTTTCTTCTCCTGCGCTTGCACTTTTTCAAAGAAGGAGATGAACGCCTGAGGATCGTAGCCTGACTTATACATATATTGCAGTCCCAGGTAGTCGGCTTCAGCCTCGAAGCCTCGGGAGAAGTGCAGGAAAGTCAGAGGAAGCGCCAGGCCCGCCGCCTGGTAGCCCGCATAACCAATCGCTCCACCTACGAAAATCAGAGGGATTGAAGCCATCTGCATCAGGTTGCCGCGAGTATTCTCGCGCGCCGCATGGCAGGCGGCAACGTGTGCAATTTCGTGCGCCATCACCCCAGCCAGTTCAGCTTCTTCATCGGCCGCTAAAATCAGCCCGGAATTGACGTAGAAAAAACCTCCGGGCAGAGCGAATGCGTTGATGTCATCGGAGTCAATCACCTTGATGGTGAACGGCACCTGGGCATCCGAATTGCGCACCAAATTCTGCCCTACTCGATTGACGTACTCGGTGACCACGGGGTCTTGAATCAGCTTGACGCTCGATTCCACCTGTTGGGCATATTGTTTGCCCATGGCCATCTGCTTCTCGACGCCATACCAGTTGCCCATACCGGTCTTGCAACCCACATTCCGGTTGCCCACGGCATCGACATCTCCCTTACCACCTTCATGTTTAACCTTGTCGGGGTCGGCAGGTTCTGCGGGCGCGGGAGCGCTGGGCTTGGGCGTGCTGTCGGACGCGCTGGGAGCGGTACTACCTTGGTCCCCTGCCCAACTCCGTGGCGCCGCATAGCTCAGCGTCAAAAGAATAGCCGCGAGTGCTAAGAGCCGTAACTTCATGATGGACTCCTGTATTCCGTCCCCGCCCCAGAGGACCGTTGCCTGATTATACGCCCGCGGGGGAAACACCAATCCTGGGATTTAGCGCTATAGAGTTGGACGCAGGATTCCCCGCCGGGGTTACCTTCCCAAGCCAAATAACTGGATTAGATTGTGTGGGACGGGTGCCCTCGCCCGCCGCTGTTGACTTCGATGTTGTACGCACTCCGCGGTAATGCCGCCCTCAACCGGAAGCTCCAGGTAAAACAAAGTCAAAATCGGCAGGCGAGGGCGCTCGTCCTACACGGGCTTTCCAAAACTTGAGACTTGGTAGAATCGTGCCGTGAGTGACGCCGTCGAACGCTTTGCCCCAGGCTGGCCCGGAATCGACCCACGCTGGACGTCCAGCGCCAAAAGTGGAATCGGGACCGCCCTCAACCTGCATAGCCGCGTATGGTTCACGCTGAGCCACGGCATCCTCAACGAAGTCTACTATCCGCGTGTCGACCAAGCCTGCACCCGCGACCAGGGACTGATCGTCACCGATGGCTCCAGCTACTTCTCCGAAGAAAAACGAAACTGCAAGTTCGAGAACCACGCGATCGAACCGGGCGTTCCAGTTTACAAACTGACTAACACCGAATTGCAGGGACGCTACCGCGTCGAGAAAGAAGTCTTCTCCGATCCCTATCGCAATGTCGTTCTGCAGCGAATTCGCTTCGTGCCGCTGCAAGGCAAGCTGGCCGACTATCGTCTCTACGCGCTGCTGTCTCCCCATCTGGCCAATTGCGGCCGCGAAAACACAGGATGGGTCGGAGACTACAAAGGCACGCCAACACTATTTGCCCACCGGGATGGAACATCCCTGGCCTTCGCCTGTTCAGTTCCCTGGCGAAAAATGTCCGTGGGCTTCGTCGGATTTTCCGACGGATGGCAAGATCTCTCCCAACACCACCAGATGGCATGGGACTACACCCGTGCTGAAAATGGGAACATCGCGCTCACCGGCGAGATCGACCTGGCTGCGTGCAACGGAGAATTCACCATGGCGCTGGGTTTCGGCGGCATCTGGGCCGAAGCCGGACAAGAAGCGCGCTCCAGCTTACTTGAGCCTTACGAAGAACTGCGCCAACACTATGTCTGGCACTGGAAGCATTGGCAGGACAGCCTGCTGAAACTCGACGAGCCAAAACGTGAAGTCGATCTCTACCGCGCCAGCGTCGCAGTTATGCGATCGCATGAGTCCAAAGATTTTCTGGGAGGCGTGATCGCCAGCCTTTCCATTCCCTGGGGATTCAACAAAGGCGACGAAGATCTCGGCGGATATCACCTGGTCTGGCCGCGCGACCTGGTCGAAACTGCATTCGGTCTGCTGGCTGCAGGCGCCGAACCCGATGCGCTGCGCATCCTGCGCTATCTGGAAGTCACCCAGGAACAGGACGGACACTGGGCACAGAACATGTGGCTGGACGGGCGCCCCTACTGGGGCGGCATGCAGATGGACGAAGCCGCGTTCCCCATTCTGCTATTCGACATGCTGCGCCGCCACTCTCCATTCGTTCTGGGAGATTTGCAACGCTGGTGGACGCTGGTCAGCCGCGCCGCGGGCTACATCCTCCGCAACGGCCCGGTCACGCAGCAGGACCGCTGGGAAGAAGACGCCGGCTATTCCCCGTTCACGCTTGCAGTTGAAATATCAGGACTGCTGGCCGCTGCCGACCTGGCCGATGCGGTCGGACAGAAAGCGATTGCGACACATCTGCGTGAGACTGCGGATTGCT
Organism: Terriglobia bacterium; assembly: GCA_963741105.1. Classification (GTDB taxonomy): domain Bacteria; phylum Acidobacteriota; class Terriglobia; order Terriglobales; family Acidobacteriaceae; genus JAIQFF01. The sequence goes on along the minus strand of CAVUGT010000018.1, from coordinate 129,705 downwards.
GGAACGACAACATCGAGCGCTGGGTTTACGCCGAAGGCAGTGATCTGGCCAGGCAACTCGGAGTGGATGGTTACTACGTGCGAATCGCTCCGCCGGAGTCGGAGTGTGCGCCCTCTCCACTGGAAGGATTTGTCCCCATCAAGAACCGTCCTCCGGGACAGGATATGTCCAAGGCAGCGCATCTGATCAGTCCCGACTCGCTCGCATTGGTGCGATTCGGATTGCGCGCGCCAGACGATTCCCGCATCCTCAACACAGTCAAAGTGATCGATGCCCTGCTAAAAGTAAACCTGCCCCAGGGTCCGTGCTGGTACCGCTACAACGGCGACGGCTACGGCGAGCACGAAGACGGCTCGCCCTTCGACGGCACCGGCATCGGCCGCCCCTGGCCGCTACTGGCCGGTGAGCGTGCCCACTACGAACTGGCCGCGGGACGTCCCAAAGCCGCCGAAGACCTGCTCAAAGTGATGGAACTCTCCACCGAAGGTGGCCGTCTCATCCCCGAGCAGGTTTGGGACGCTGACGACATTCCCGCGCTGGAATTGTTCCGCGGAAAGCCAACGGGCTCCGCATGTCCCCTGGTGTGGGCACACTCCGAGTACATCAAACTCCGAAGATCACTGCGCGACGGCAAAATCTTCGACCAGCCACCGCAAACCGTGCAGCGTTACCAGGTAGAGAAGCAAAAGGCTATATATTTCGAATGGCGCTTCAACAACAAATGCCGCACCATGCCGCAAGGAAAGAAACTGCGCACTCTGCTGCCCGCGCCGGCTACCGTGCACTGGAGTTTCGACAACTGGCAAACCACGCAGGACGCCCCGACACGTGATCCCCTCGGTGTTTACGTCGCAGACCTACCCACCGACGCCCTCGCAAAAGGACGCGAGATCATCTTCACCTTCTATTGGCCACAGGAACAGCGCTGGGAAGGAACGGACTACAAGGTAGTGGTGGAATGAGCGCGAAGTTGAAATCCTGCGCCATGCAATCCCTGCAGGTCTTGTCATCCTGAGCGGAGTTTTTGCTTCGCGAAGCGAAGCAAAAACGCAGTCGAAGGATCTCTACTCTTCCAATGCCTGCTTACGACCGCGGCCATCGGAACAAACCTCGCCGCACCCGTACGGGACATTCGCGAGGGGTCCCTTCGACCCCTCACAGTCCGATTTGCAAGGCGAATCGGACAACCAGGCTCACGACGCCGACTCCGCGCCCCAACTGCGTGAAATATTCGAATACAGCGCGCCCGCGCAAACCGCCGCCCCCGCCAGCAGTCCAGCACCTTCCCAGAAGGGCCCAATGAGCACATGTCCCAACCCAAACAGCGCCAGATAAACCATCAGGCATCCCAAAACCCACGAAAGCAGGTTACTCCCCAGATCGCGCGTCGCAGGCACCTCGGGAGCAAGTCGCGCCATCGGCTTCCACCCCGTTATCTGTGGGCGAACACTCCGGTAAAACTTCAGCAATACTTCCTCGGGCTCCGCTTTGGTCGCGTATGTGACGACCAGCCAGACCAGCGTAGTGAAAAGCGTTGTCGTCAATGCTGTCTTGGCAAAGACCACTGGATTGGTTCCCGAGAATGGTTCTGTCCAGCGCAGCCAAATAGTCACGATCAAAGCCGTCGCCATCGCCGAGATTTCACTCCACGCATTGATCCGCCACCAGTACCAGCGCAGCAGGTAGACGCCGCCCGTGCCCGCTCCTACTTCCAGCACCACTTGCCATCCCGAGCGAATATCCGACAAGAGCACCGAAATTCCAGCCGAAGCAATCACCAGCAAGACAGTCGCGAGGCGTGAAATCAGCACGTAGTGTTTGTCGTCAGCATCACGCTTGATGAATCGGCGATAAAAATCGGACACCAGATAAGACGCGCCCCAATTCAACTGGGTCGCGATGGTGGACATAAACGCCGCCATAAAGCCGGCAATCACGATGCCGCGCAGTGCCGGAGGCACATGCTGGCTGACCACCAGCATGTATCCGGTTTCAGGATGTTCGAGGTGCGGATACAAAACAACTGCGGCCAACGCGGTCAGAATCCATGGCCATGGACGCAACGCGTAGTGCGCCACGTTGAACCAGAGCACAGCCAGCAGCCCGTTCTTTTCATCCTTCGCGCTAAAGATGCGCTGCGCAATGTACCCGCCGCCGCCGGGCTCGGCTCCCGGATACCAGAATGCCCACCACTGCAATCCAATATTCACGACAAAAGTAATGACCGGCAGAAGCCACAGGCCTTCCTGAGAGAACGGACGCGAGAAATCGGGAAAGAACGCCGTCGCGTCGCCCGCGCCCGGACCAGCCGCGGCACGCATTTCCGCCAGACGGCTTAACAACGAATGCATCCCGCCGGCGGCCGCGACTGCATACCACGCGACGCCAATCACGATCGCCATCTTGAGCGCGAACTGAAACAGATCAGTCCACAGCACGCCCCATAACCCACCCAGCGCGACATACAATCCGGTGAAAGGAATCAGAAATAGAACGCAGATGGCCAAAGCGTTGCGATCGCTCACGCCCAGCGTGACTGCCACGATGCTGGTCATGGCCTTCGTGACCCAGCCAAGAATCAGGCAGTTCATCAGCAAACCGAGGTAGATGGCACGAAACCCCCGCAGAAACGCCGCAGGCTTTCCCGAATAACGCATCTCGGCAAACTGCACGTCGGTAAGCAATCCGGAGCGGCGCCACAGACGGGCAAACAAAAACACCGTCATCATTCCGGACAGCAGAAACGCCCACCACAGCCAATTCCCCGCAATGCCCTGCGTATAGACCAGACCGGTGACCACCAGCGGAGTGTCGGCGGCAAACGTGGTGGCCACCATCGACGTGCCGGCCAGCCACCATGAAACGTTGCGCCCGGAGACAAAGTAGTCGTCCACACTCTTGCCCGAGCGCGAGCGGAAATAGAGCCCCAGCGCAAGCGTGATACCCAGATAGAGAACGATCGCGGACCAGTCAAGAAAAGTGAAGTTCATGGCGGGAAAGAATATAACCGAGGTACTGAGAGTTGCGGGGAGAAAAACGCGCCACCCTTGTCATCCTGAGCGAAGTGGATGCTTCGCCCCGCGAAGCATCCACGCAGTCGAAGGATCTCTACTCTTCTGAGATTCGCTTACGTCAGCTGAACCAAGACAAAGCGACGCTGCCCTGTACCGGTCGTGAGCCGCTTGGGATCCTTCGACTGCGTAGATCGATTCGCAAGGCGAATCGACCCACTTCGCTCAGGATGACAACTGGCTAGTGCCCCGCCGCGCCCGAGAAATACATCTCAGCCACATGCTCCGCAATCTTCCCCGGATCAGCCTCCGCGAGGTTAGCCAGCACCACGACCGTCAGCTTGTCGTCCACGTAGCGAGAGATCTGGGTCTTGAACCCTTGCCACGCGCCATCATGCCGGATGACCTCATGTCCATGGACCTTATCGATCTCCCAGCCAAATCCGTAGTGCCCGGAATTAGGTTTACCGTCGTTAAGCTTTACCACCGTCCACATCTGTTCCAGGCTCGAACGCTTCAGAAGCTTCTCGGTATACAACGCAGCGTCCCACTTCGCCAGATCCAGAATCGAAAAATAGAGACTTCCATCGGCAGTGGTATTCAAGACCGGCGAGACCCACTCCTGGTTTTTCAACTCGTCCTTGACCAGCCGATATCCAGCCGAACGGTTCGGAATAATGTCAGGCTCGCTCATGATCCGAGCCGTCATTCCCAGCGGCCGGAAGATTCGCGCCTGCAGAACATCGCCGTAAAACGTGCCGGTCACATGGTGAATCAGAATTCCCAGCGTCAAATACCCGAGATTGCTATAGCTCCATTTCGTCCCCGGAGGAAAGGCCAGCGGGATCTTGTAGACGATTTTGAGCAGATCGGCTTCGGTGTAATCCTTGCGGAAATCGAAGTCTTTGGGATAGTCCGTGAACCCGCCCGTGTGACTCAAAAGGTGACGGACGGTAACCGGCTTCCATGTGGCCGGAGCGTCGGGAAAGTATTTCGTGATCGAATCATCCAGCCTGACCTTCCCGTCCTCGACCAGCATCATGACCGCAGTCGCCGTGAACTGCTTCCCCACCGATCCCGACTGGAACAATGTCTCAGGCTTGACCGGAACCTGCAGCTCGACGTTGGAGAACCCAAAACCCTCAGCCCGGACGATCTCTCCGTTTCGCGACACCAGCAGCGAGACGCCAGGTATGTGCTGCCGCGCCATCTCTGCCTTTACGTACTGCGCGACTGCATCGGATGACGAATTGGAATTCTGACCAAGAGCGACGCCCGCTAGAATCAGCGAGACCATGAACACACGCAAGACAGAACTCTTCACTGGGCTTATGCCTCCATCCCGAAACAAGCGGGAAAAGCTGAAAGACAGGAAAACACTCGGAAGGCTTAGTGAACCACGGTCTTTCTGATAGCTGAAAGCTGAGAGCTGAGAGCTGAAATCTCTAGCCAGAATAGACCAATTCAACGACCGTGCAGTCGTCATTAAGCGGGGTTCCCCCGCAGAAATTCGCTACAGCTTCAAAAATATTCTCCAGAGTAGCGCCCTTGGCGGCCACGGCCTCGAGTCTCGAATCTTCGAAGAAGTCGCCGCGGGCGTTTTCGGCTTCCGTGACTCCATCCGTGACCAGAATCAGACGATCACCGGCATGCAGACTGACGTGGTCGCTCTCGTACGTGGCATCCCCTAACAGGCCAACGGGTAGATTGCCGTGAGGCGGCCGAATCACTTCGTTATTGCAGACGAGCAGCGGAGGCACGTGCCCGCAATTTACGTATTCCAGTTCCCCGTCCCGCCGGATGCGCGCGATGATCAGCGTGGCGTACTTCTCTCCAATGTGTTTGTGGGTAAAGAAACGATTGGCCGCGACAACGATGTCGATCAGCGGCATGCCGGCCGTAAGCTGGGAATAAATCATGCCTTGGAGGGTGGAAGCCAGCAGCGCCGCTGAAACTCCCTTGCCGCTAACGTCAGCCAGCACTACCGCCAACCCTTCGTCGGTGTTGACGGCATCAAAAAAATCTCCGCCGATTTCCTTACAAGAAAGGTTCCTGCCCCGAAGGGTCGCAAAAGGAACCTCAGGAATGGTCACTGCCATCAGCCGCTGCTGAATGGAAGCCGCGATGGAGAGCTCCTGCTGGTAGCGACGGGACGCTTCTTCGGCCTGCACCAGCCGGGCGTTTTCGATCAAGGACGCCGCTTCCGTCGCGATCGCCCGCAGAATGTCGTTGCTCACGCTCGAGATGTCGCGCGAAGCAAAGCGCGAGTCCACGTAGAGCGCGCCCATCACGTCCGCTGAGCTCTCGGTGTTCACCACCGCCGTGTCCCGGGTGGTCTGCACCTGCGGCTTACGCAACGGAATACAGATCACAGTACGCAGATCGTAAGCTACGATGCTGTGCCGTCCAGCCAGATCGAGCGACTGGCTCGTATCGGTAATCACGAACTCTGAATTCGACTTCACTCCTTCGTCCAGAATGGAGTGAGAAATCGTGGTGTCGTCGAGTAGAGGTTCACCCTTGGAATTACGTCCGGCGGCCAGTCGCAGGTTGTTCTCTTCGTCGCGCAGGAAGACGTAGCCGCGTTCGGCGCGGGTCAGCTTTAAGGTCGCCTCCAGCAGCGTGACCAGGATTTCGTCAAGCACGCCCGTCGTATTCAGTTTGCGCGCGGCTTCGAGGAACAGTGTCAGCTTCTCCAGATCGGTGGAGTCCGTCGAAATCTGGATGCCCGAAATCTGGCTGAGAAATTCGCGGGCCGTATTCGAGCTCGCGTGATGGGGATGGAAGATAACGTACGAAACGTCGCGGACGCCAAACTCGACGCGGTCGTTTCTTTCGAGAGTCTTGCGCTGTATGCGTTCGCCGTTGACGAACGTTCCATGTTTGCTGCCCTGATCTACGACGCAAAACTGCCCGTCCTCGGAGGTGATCAGAGCATGGTCGCGGGATACGCGAGGGTCCGCGATGACCAGGTCCTTGTCAACCTTGCGGCCCACCGTGAAAGGGGTGTGGTCGAGGTTGATGGTGCGCTGGTCGTTCCCCTGAACGAACACCAGGGTGGGAAAAATTCCCGACCCCGGGGATGAAACCGGGCCCGTGATGGGTTGAAAAGCCATTTCTTGCTGTCCTGCCCTGATTCGCCCCTACGAGAACCGCCTCCGGCAGGTAAGGAGTTCGATCTCGCCTACCCTCCCCAACTACCCCAGCGCAGTGGAAGGGTATTCCAACTGATCAGGCCGCTCCGCGCCCCAGTGCGGCGAGAGCTTCCTGCTCAGTGCTAAACACTTCGAAAACCGTGGCCAGCTTCGTAATTTGCAGCACATCGCGCAAGCGTTGACCCAAACCGGTCAGCTTGATATCGGCCCCGGCGCCGCGGGCTGACGAATACACGCCAACCAGGGTTCCCAAACCGCCACTGTCAATATATGTTACGCCGGCCAGATTCAGTACCATGCGCGGCGTCTCAGCCAGAGCCTCTCTGAGAAAATCGCGCAAGGCGTTGGCTTCATCCCCGAACATAATCCGCCCCTGGCAGGAGACGATCGTGACCCCGTTGACCTGGCGTTTCTCGATCTTGAGGTCCATGTTGCCCTCCGGAACGTCCCTGTGGGCGCAGCGAGACAAAGACTAACCTGTGATTGCCGCCCAATGCAAGGCCAAGGCGGATACCTGTCATCCTGAGCGTAGCCAGACGTTTCGCACCGCGAAACATCTTGCGCAGTCGAAGGACCCCTATAAGCTAATGAGTCGTGTGCCAAGCGATGTCTGGTCGAATTCTCACTACGCCATTTCTCGCCAGGTCATCACCTTTTTGCAATGGGCGATGAAATCTTCAATCGATCGACGGCGTAGACGGTCAGCAAGCACAGAACCACGAGCGGAATCCCCAGGCTGCTATACAGAGGCAAGGCCCATGCCCTCTGAACCGCGTTGGCGGGCACGACCAGCGAGGCCAGCATCAATCCGCAGGATGTCAGCCAGGGCCAGAAAACGACAAGAAAGCCTAGGCCGCAGACCATCCGGGTGAGACGATCTCTGCTCCACAAATCCGACCAGGCCGCGGCAATCAGAAATACTGCCGGCAGCAAAAGCACCTGGTTGTAGGGAGCAAAGGTGGGCACGATCACGAGCGTCACAGCCAGGACGAGAGCCATGATGATGCGGAAGGCCTCCGACTCGTGCGACACCCGCCGAAATCTCCAGCCAGTAACGGCGATGGCAACCACGGCCATCGCGGCCAGGATTTTCCCCACGACCGGAGTGGTCAACACGTCGAGCAGCGAACCTGCGCCCCCGGTGTATTGGCGATAGGCCGCGACCGCATCGCGAAATTGTCCGATCCATCCCGGCAGTATGTACTCCGCCGCGGAGAGAAGAATCGCGGTCGTAAGCCCGAAGCTCCACAGGAAGCCCTGACGCCTCCGTCGATCGCTGGCCGCCCATAACACCAGCCAGCCCGCCACTGGTAAGGCAAGTTGAGGCTTGATGGTTGCCAGCGCCAACAAGAATCCAGCGAGGACGAAATTGCCTCCTGCCAGCGCGGCTCCGCAGCCTGCGAGCAACGCACTCACCAACAGAGTGAGTTGCTGCAGCATGATTCCCTGCATGGCGGGATAACTACCAAGCGTCAGCACGATGAGGATCCCGGCGACGGTAATTCCCGGCCGCCAACGCAAGACTCTCAGCCAGAGGAACACGCTGGCCAGCGTGAGGATGACAAGCAGCCAGCGAAAACCAGTCTGGACCACAGGAAAGGGCAAACCGATAGTTGGCGCGAGGAGAAAGACTACGTGCAGAGGATAAGCGAAACCTTGCTGGTCTTTGGGATCGTCCGGCCGTCCGGGATCGAGAGGCCGCCCGTAATATCCCGCCTGAATCTCGCGCGTGACTTCGGGACTATAGGGGTCGCGATGATGGAGCAACAGTTCCCGCGCACCCAGCCACCGCGGATAGAGATCGGACAGATTGCCTCGTGGCCGTCCATGACTTGCCGAGTCTGCTTTCTGGTAAGGCACCAGTACGTGCCGCACGTAAAACCACATGCTGGCGGCGAACAGTAGCGCCAGCAGCAATCCGAATCTGGAATCTTTGAGCAAGCGTGGATGAAAATCGCTCCATGTTACAACTTATGCCGAACCGCGTTCGTGCCGAACTGACCTCATGCGATTGCGAATCCTGATTTCGACCATCATTGGGACTGCCAGCGGCATCTACTGCTGGTTCCTGCTGGCCCACTTTCACCAGGGCGCGGGGGACTTCCGCTGGGCAATCGAGGCCGCTCAACATCTGCTTGCCCACCAGAATCCATACGCAGATTCACAACAGCTCTATCCCTTGCCCGCCGCCCTTTTTGGCCTGCCCTTTGTCAAAATCCCTCTCAACATCGCCGGAGGAATTTTTTACGGCATCGGCTCCGCCTTGATGGCCTTCGGTTTGACCCGGCATGGCTATCATCGACTGTTGGTCTTCTTCGCCTACCCGTACTGGGCCGGCATGCTGGCCGCGCAGTGGGGACCGCTGCTCATGGCCAGCGCATTCTTTCCTCTCCTCCTGCCCACAACATTGGTCAAGCCGCAAACTGGCATTCCTCTGGCGCTGACCCATTTGACCCGGCGTGGTGCAGTCGCCTCTGTACTCGTCCTGTTAATCACCTTCGCCTGGATGCCGAACTGGGTTGCTTTGTGGCTGCCGCAGTTGAATGGCTACCAGCATTTCTACCCCCTGCTGGTGTTTCCCGGCCCCCTGCTGCTTCTGGCCCTGTTTCGCTACCGCGATCCAGACGCAGTCCTGTTTCTTCTGACCGCGCTACTGCCGCAGCGCTGGTTCTATGACACGCTGATCTTGTGGCTGATTCCAAAAACCCGGAAAGAAATTCTATGGACGGCGTTCCTCGCATGGGGCGCAGGTCTGTGGCGCTGGTATCACATCCTGCACACGCCCACGGAAGTAGGACGTGTCGCCATCGTCTTCACCTACCTGCCGATGCTCGGAGTGCTGTTGCTTCGTCCTTATTTACGGACAGACCCAGAGACCGCATCAGACTGAGCAGCGCGAGAAACAGTACCACCAGAACAATGGCCATCAATCGCAACTGGCTATAACGCAGGCTCAACACTAAATACAGAGGGCTGAAGAATAAGATCGCAATGCAGACCCACAGAGTTCTTCTCGTCCATTTTGGAATGGCAGGCTTCGAAAGCAATATCTCGAGCACAAGAATCAGCGCCAGAAACAACGGACTCAGATCGTGCACGTATAGGTGGTAGCTGATCAGTATTGTCCCCACGAGAAGGAGAGCAATGAGAGCCTGCCGGACCGCAAAGTCTTGCTTTGTCTTCCTCGCTGCATAAATCATCGTCAGCAAAACGATCGCCGACAGCAATGCGGTCAACCCGGTCTGAATCTGGGGATGAGAGCTGGACACAATTCCTGAAATCAATCCGCGTATGTTCGCGATAAGTCCAGGAAGATTGTTAAAGCCATACTTGAGGTCGTGCTCGGTTCCCCACAAGTAACTCGGATATCGAACAAGACTCGACCATCCGGTAATGGCCAGGCTGATCAGACCCAGAATCGTCGCGCTCGACAGAAAGCCGGCAAGCAACTTCTTCCGCCGCCACAGCGGCAAAACGAACGCGACTACGAGGTGATATTTATACAAGCCCAACGCCAGCCAGCTTCCCGAAGCCAACTCCGAGCCTCGTTCGAGACTTCGCCAAGCCAGACAGTAGAGAAAAAGCAGCAATACCGAGTCCTGGCCTTGAATGAGTGAAACAAAAATCGGATAGAAACCGAGGCAGGCCAGCAGCCAAAGATAGAGAGGTACTCTCCGCAGGGCTTTCAGGTGGTTGCGAAGTAGAAATGGAATCGACCCTAACAACGCGAAGTTTATGCCCAGCCAGATTCCGTACGCAGTGAGATAAGAAAAATGCGCTAGCGGAAGGTAAACCAACGCCTCGTAGGGCAAATGAATGTAAGGAAGAATCGTGCCGCGCTTCTGCACCGCGATGGGCGAGAAGGAGCGTTGCAACGACTCCTGCAGGGCGTCGTCGTATAGCCGGTCGCCATGGCCTTCCCGCAGAATCAGTCCGGCAGTGTACGCGCCGCTGAAGTCGGGGAGACCTTGAGCAATGGATCCCCGGGCCTGCCAGAGCACATCGCACTGCAAAGCGATCATGGCGCAAAAATAGAGCGCGAATTTGATTTGCAGTCCTTTGGAAATCATGGCTCAGAAAATCATGGTTCAGGAAATCGTGCTCAGAAGAAACGGATTATATGCTCAGGTAAACGACAGCCGACTGGCCCAACGCAATCTGCGGCAAAGAGGACCGCAGGCGCTACAATCGCGTCTGCGTCGCCACCATGATCCGCTTCTTGCAAACTCGCCAGGTGTTCGTCGCAATTCTTGCTCTCGGCCTCTTTACCATGGCCGCTCGCGGTATGGCGGACCCGGACGCCTGGTGGCACCTGCGTACCGGGCAGTTGATTCTCCAGAATCACGGCCTCTTTCATTCCGATCCTTTCTCTTTCACGCGTTTCGGACAGTCCTGGATCAACCACGAGTGGCTCTCAGATGTGCTGCTCTTCGGCATATATCGGATCGCGGGGATAGGCGGATTGATTGTCACCTTCGCCGCCATCATCGCGGCCAGCTTTCTGCTGGTTTATGTGCGCAGCGCGGGCCGTCCTTACCTAGCTGCCTTGATGACGCTCTGGGGAGCGGTGGCCTCGGCTTCCACCTGGGGAGTCCGTCCGCAAATGTTCTCTCTCCTGCTGGCCAGCATTTTTCTGCTACTCCTCGAAGCCTCTGAGCACCGGCCCAGGCTTCTGCGGTGGACCGCTCCCTTGATGCTGCTCTGGGTCAATCTGCATGCCGGATATCCCATCGGATTGGTCTTTGTCGGATTGTTTCTAGCCGGCGAGGCCCTCGAGGCTGCGATCAGTCCGGAGCCCTGGCAGCATTTCGCGCCTCGTCTAAAGCGACTGGCAGTGGCTTTCGTGGTGTGCATGGCGTTGGTTGCCTTGAATCCGTACGGCTGGAGAATTTATCTGTACCCCCTTGAGACCCTGCATTCGGCGGCGATGCAGCGCTTCATTCAGGAGTGGTTTTCTCCCAATTTTCACGATCCCGCTTCGCTGCCGCTTCTGCTGATGCTGTTGGCCCTGATTGTCGGAACCGCTTTTTCGCCCCGGCGCCTTCGGCTGCGGAATCTACTTCTACTCCTCGTGACCATCCCGGCTGCCTTGCGCTCCCTCCGGCATATCCCGATTCTTATGCTGGTCCTGGTCCCGGCAGTCGCCGAGCTAGTTGAAGCGTGGCTGCAAGAATCAGGCGCTACGCGACTCTTAAAAAAGCCCCTCACCGGCCAGTCCCATCGAACCCTGGTGATCAATTTCGTTGTGCTTCTCAGTTTTGCCGTTTTCGTCGTGCTGCGAATTCGGCAGGTGGTGAGTCATCAGGGAGAAGTCGAGGCGCGCAATTTTCCCGTCGCAGCAGTCGCCTTCCTGGAGCGCGAGCATCCCCCAGAACCCGTCATGAACCACTACAACTGGGGCGGATATTTCATCTGGAAGCTGTACCCGCAATACCGTGTCTTCATGGACGGGCGCGCCGATGTCTATGGCGACGCGTTCATGACTGATTTCGGCGCCAGCTATTACCTGACTGACAATTGGAAAAAAACTCTCGAGCAGTGGAGCATTCGCACCATCGTCCTGCCTCCGGACGCTCCCCTGATCACCGCCCTTCGATCCAGCCCGGAGTGGCGAGAAATCTTTGCCGATTCCCAAGCCGTGATCCTGACTAGACGCTGAGAGATCGAAACGCGTGATCCCGCGTATCAAAGCGCGTCCCACCAGGGTCTTCAAATCGGAGCATGTGTCACAACCTGACGAGACCGCGTCCCAGAGGGACGCCGATAGTAGCCCGATGTTTCAACGCCGGGTGGCTCATCGAAAGGATCACGTCCCGTAGGGACGGCTGAAACTCCTCTCCAAACTTTAAAGCGTGCCTACGACACCCCGTATCCGGGTTCGAACCTGCCCGCCACTAAAGTGGCGGGCTACTATCACAGGTCCCTCAGGGACCTTTGGATCGCCCCCCAAGGAATCAAGTTAGTTAATCCCATCGTTCAACTTTCAGCTGCAAAACTTTGCACACTCGCCATTATCATTCCGACTGTTTTATTGAAGCTTTGGATCAAGATTGAGAGGGTGAGGTCAAGCATGGAACGCGTTTTCGAGACTCGTGTTTCGCGCAGGTTGTTTGAGATGTTCCAGCAAGAACAAGGCCAGGATGTCGCGGAATACGCGGTCATGCTGGCGGTCATCCTGGCGGTCGTCGTAGGCACAATCCGCATGATCGGATCGGGCGCCAATAACGTCTTCTCTTCGGTTGCCAGCACCATCCAATAAGCTGCGGTATAGCTTAATCGGCCGCCCCGGCCGAGGTGGGAAGCCCCTCCGCAGACGTCCTCTTCTTCGCTAGTTCCAATCCGATGCCGGGAAAGTCCGGCTCCACGACCACCTTTATTGTGGAAGTCCTGGCCTTCGCTCTCCGGCCTCGGGGCCTCGGCCGGGGCTCCCGGCGGTAACTGGATACAAGAAATTGTCGCCCAGTTAGGATGGTCGCAGGGTATTATGGGCATGTGGATTCGAGACTTTAGCTGGGGGGCGCCTAAGCTGTTGATTCAGAACCGAAAATAAAAGGCGTGTTTCGGGGCGGAACGAGGTCCGAACTTCACCCGGATGGGGGATGCTCTCTCGTCCGCTCGCTCGAACAGGAGGATTAACAAATGAAATCGAAGATTCTAAGTCTATTGCGAGACGAGCAGGGCCAGGACATCGCGGAATATGCCGTGATGCTGGCCGTCATTTTGGTGATCGTGGTCGGAACCATTCGGCTGATTGGTTCCAACGCCAATAACGTGTTCTCGTCGGTTGCCAGTTCGATCCAATAAGTAAGGAATTTCAGCGCGGTAAAGCGGCCTTCCGATCTCTCTTCCGCTTTACGGCTGGCGTCGCCGGCACCAGTACCTCAATCGTCGGCAGGCCGGTCTGTGGCACCAATCGGAGAATCGAAGCTCGGCAAACGTAGTATGTACCGCTGCTTTGGTGGAAGGTCTCGCGTCCCCGGCGCTGCCAGTTCGATTTTGAGGAGCAGCAATGAATCGCACCCGGCTTTTACTAATTGGCTTTGTGGCCCTCGCTCTGGGCGCAATCGTGAGCTACACGGTGTATCGCACCTTGCAGACGCGAACCGGAGCGGATGCCTCGCCTGGCGTCGATGTGGTCGTAGCCGCCAATGATATTTCCGTAGGCTCCAAGGTCACAGAGGGCGACGTCAAGGTGGTGCGCTACACGGCCGCAGACCTTCCTGCCAACGCCTTCCACTTGAAAACCTCGGTCATCGGACGCGGCGCGATCCTTCCCATCGCCAGAGGCGAATTCTTCCTGCCCAGCAAGCTGGCGGGAGAGAATGCCGGCTCCGGAATGCAGTCGCTGATTCCTCCAGGGATGCGAGCGGTTTCGGTGCGGGTGAATGAAGTAATCGGCGTGGCCGGCTTCGTGGTTCCCGGAACGCGTGTAGATGTATTGCTCACCGGCAACCCGTCGGGTTCGAACGATCAGCAAACCACAACCGTCCTCGAGAACGTAGCAGTGATCGCGACCGGGCAAAAATTGGAACGCAACACCGCAGGTGAACCGCAGGTGACGCCGGTCATCACTCTGCTGGTTTCCCCGGACGACGCTCAAAAGCTTACCCTCGCCACCACTCAAGGCAAGATTCAGCTCGCGCTTCGCAATCCACTCGACACCAAGCAACAGGAACTGGCCTCGGTGAGCACTGGGACCTTGTACAAAGGCGTTCCTACTACGGCCCCTGCCGCCGCTCCACGGCCCAAGTCCACCAAGCATGTGGTTGTGACCAAAACCGTCGAAGCGCCACCGCCGACTTACTCCGTCCAGGTTATTAAGGGCACCAAAACGCAGGAACAAAAATTCTAGGGCAACGTCAACACTCTGAGGAAGACGACATGTTGATCTACTCCCGCATTTGGGAGACACGCGAAGTGAAAACCTGTCAGATGGTTCGAAGGGTGTTGCCGCTCGTGTTGGTGCTCGCGGCATCGGTCATCGCCATCGCCCAGGATCAGCCAGCCACCCAACCTGCGCCGCAACCAACCCAGGCTCAAGGTCCCGACGCTAACGCCCAAGGGCCGCAAGCCGAGCCTCAAGGTTCCGCGCCGCTGCGAGTCATGGTGGGAAAGTCACTGCTCATCAACACCACGGAGCGGCTCAAGCGGGTTTCCGTCACTGATGACACGGTCGCGGATGTGGTGGTCATCCCTCCTTCGCAGATTCTCGTGAATGGCAAGTCCGCGGGTGAAGTCTCCTTGCTCATCTGGGATGAACTGGAACGTTCACGCAGCTTTGACCTGCGCGTAGACGTGGATGTCAGCACCGCTGCCGCGGAAGAAAGGCGCGTATTCCCGGACGAACAGATCACAGTCTCGCCCTCCCGCTCTGCCATCGTGCTTTCCGGGCATGTCTCGACCGAGGGGGTTGCCAAACGGGCTGAAATGATCGCCGGGGCTTACTCCAAGAACGTGGTCAACGTGCTGACTTTTGGTCCTGTAGGCGCGCAGGAAGTTTTGCTGGAGGTAAAGTTCGCCGAAATAGACCGCTCTGCGATTACCCAGCTCGGAATCAACATCTTTATGCCGGGCCTGGGCAACACGATCGCCCTAAGCCAGACCGGACAATTCGGCTCGGTCCAGATTCACAATACCGCGACCACGACTCAGACCACTGGCAACACCAGCACTACGACGACCACTGCCACTCCGCCCACGGTAAATATCTCCGACTTCCTCAATCTGTTTGTTGCTCGCACCGACATCAACATTGGCGCGGTGGTCAAAGCTCTGCAGCAGAAGAACCTGTTGCAGATTCTGGCCGAGCCAAATTTGATTGCTGTGAACGGTAAAGAGGCCAGCTTCCTGGCTGGCGGAGAATTTCCCTTCCCCATCGTCCAGCCCGGACAGGGCTTCACTGCAGTCACGATCTCGTTCAAGGAATTCGGCGTGCAGCTGAAATTTACTCCTGAGATCATGCCCAACGGGAATATCCATTTGAAGGTGGCGCCGTCCGTGAGTGCTCTGGACTTCGCCAACGCGCTTACGATTTCCGGTTTCACCATCCCTGCCTTGAGCACGCGTAAAGCAGAAACCGAATTTGAACTGCAGGACGGGCAGAGCTTTGTGATCGCAGGCTTGATCGATAACCGCGTGACCGATCTCTACAACAAGATACCCGGACTGGGCGACATCCCGATTCTGGGGAATTTCTTCAAAAGCAAGAGCGCGCAGAGGACCAATTCGGAGTTGATGGTGTTGTGCACGGCGCATCGCATTTCGGCCAGCGCGCAACCACCGCCTCTCCCGGTGACGCCAAAACCGTACATGGATAAAGACAAGTTCGATGACAAGAAACCGGCTGCGGAAGAAAAGAAGTAATCGACGGATATGAGTTTCAGGAAGAGTGAGTGAGAGGCAAAACGGGTCGGCTGTAACGGGTTAAGTCTACAGTTCAGGCGCGTACAGATTTTGCAGCAGAGGAATTAGCAGGGGGCCAGAAATTACGATGCCCGAACTTTCAGTTGTAGTCATAGCCCAGGATAGTGAGCAGCGTGCCTTGCTGCAGGTGCTGGTGGACGGCACCAGCGTGGCGCGCGTGGTGCATATCTGCACCAGCTATCCGGTGGTGGTGACCGATCCAGTATTGCGGCGCGTGCAGAGCGCCAGCCCTCAAGTGGTTCTGGTGGACATCCCCAGCGACAATCACACCCTGGCGCTGCGGGCCATCGAATTGATCCACCAGGAAGTACGCGACACTGCCATTTTCGCGATAGGCAGCATGGCGCAGCCCCAGGTCATCGTCAGTGCCATGCGTTCTGGTGCGCGTGAATATATCGAACGTCCCACCACCACTACTGACCTGCTTGAGGCCTTCGTACGTCTGACTGCCGCACAAAAGAAAGTGGACCGCGAAGGACCTCGCGGCAAAGTCTTCACCGTCGTCAATGCCAAGGGTGGCAGCGGTGCTACCACTACAGCCGTGAATCTGGCTTTGGCCTTGCACTCGGCTCATGGCAATGTGGCGCTGGTCGACATCGCTCACCTCGGACATGCCGCCCTGCACGTGAACCTGAAACCACAGTTCACCGTAGCGGATGCGATCCGTAATCTGCACCGGCTCGACAGTTCGTTGCTCGAAAGTTTCATGACCCGGCACAGCGGCGGCCTTCAGTTACTGGCCGGCGCCACTAGTCCGTTGCTGGTCGAACCTGCCACCGCGGAATTCGCTCGCCTGTTTGATTTGCTGGTCGGCCACTTCCGTTACGTGGTTGTCGATGCTTCATCCCGCGTGGACTCCACTACCCGGCTGGTCTGCAATCTTTCAGAAACCGTGCTTTTGGTAGCCCATGCCGATGTCGCCTCCCTGTGGAGCGCGAGTCGCATCCAGCAATATCTGGGTGAGACCGGTGGACGCGAACGGGTCCGCCTGGTGCTGAACCGCTTCCGCAAGATCGCAGGCTTTAGTGAAGCCGATGCCGAGGCTGCGTCCGGAGCCAAGCTGCTTTGGAAGATTCCCAATCAGTATTTCGCGGTGTCGGCCGCGATCGATCGCGGAGTCCCCATCATGCAGCAGGCTTATAGCGAGCTGGCCAAGTCTTTCGCGGGACTGGCCGCAGCCCTGACCGAGAATGACATTGATGTGAAGCGTAAAGCGTGGTCACTGTTCAAGACCGTCTAGGAGGGTCGTCGGTTATCAGTCTTCAGTCGTCCAGTACGGATTTTGCCTTGCTGACGACTGAAGACCCACGACTGACGACTGACGACTATTCGGGCAGAGCTGATGTAAGGTTAGAAGGGTATGGCGAATTTGCAGACTTTCGAGAGAACCGAGTACCAACAGGTAAAGGCCGATCTTCACCGCAAGATCCTCGATCGCCTCGATCTGGAGAAACTGGGACGCACTCCCAGCAACGCCGCTCGTGAAGAAGTCCTGCTGCTGATCCGGAACACCGTGAACAGCGAAGCCGTGCCCCTGAGCTTCGCCGAGCGCGAGCGCCTCTCGCGCGAAATTCTCGACGAGATCTTCGGCCTGGGCCCGCTCGAACCCCTGCTGAAAGATCCCACCATCTCCGACATTCTGGTGAACCGCTATAACAAGGTCTACGTGGAACGGGCGGGCAAGCTTGAACCCACCGGACTGAGCTTCAAAGACGACGCCCACCTGATGCAGATTATCGACCGCATCGTCTCCAGAATCGGAAGACGTGTAGACGAATCCTCGCCCATGGTGGATGCGCGTCTGGCCGACGGCTCCCGTGTGAATGCCATCATTCCGCCGCTGGCCATCGACGGTCCCTGCCTTTCGATTCGCCGTTTCGGTCGCGACCCGGTTACCGCCCGCAACATGATCGAAAACAAGAGCCTCACCGAGCCAATGCTCGAACTGCTGTCAGCCATGGTGAAGGGACGGCTCAACTTCCTGATCTCAGGCGGAACCGGCGCCGGCAAAACCACATTGCTCAACGTGCTCTCCGGCTATATTCCAAATTCGGATCGCATCGTCACCATCGAAGACGCAGCTGAATTGCAGATGAAACAGGAGCACGTTGTTCGCCTCGAAACGCGTCCACCCAATATTGAAGGCAAAGGCGCGGTAAGACAGCGGCAACTGGTCATCAACAGTCTGCGTATGCGCCCTGACCGCATCGTGGTCGGCGAGGTCCGCGGCGAAGAAGCCTTTGACATGTTGCAGGCCATGAACACCGGTCACGAGGGTTCGCTGACCACAGTCCACGCCAACACCCCGCGGGATGCACTGGCCCGTATCGAAAACATGTGCTCAATGGCGAATCTCAATATTCCGGAACGAGCCATGCGCCATCAGATCGCCGCCGCCATTCATGCCGTGGTCCAGGTGTCGCGCCTCTCGGACGGTACCCGAAAAGTGGTGACCATCACCGAGGTGACCGGCATGGAGGGCGACGTCATTTGTATGCAAGACATTTTTACCTTTGATCGTCAGGGGATCGACGAGACGGGAAAGGTGAAAGGTACGTTCCGTGCGAGCGGAATCCGTCCCAAGTTCGCCGAGCGGTTGGCAACGGCAGGCTGCCGCCTCCGCCCAGCGCTGTTCGATTCGCAAATGGAGGTTTAGCAAAGTAAGGTCTTGGTTTCAGGCGAGAAGCTGGTAGCCAGAAGCTGGAAGCGTTCTTATGTTAATCCTGATTGCAATCGCGATTTTCGTGGTGGTGGCCTTGGCCGTCTTCGTCGTCTTTTCTCTGCTCGACGAACGCAGCTCGAAGGCTCGCCTCCTGCGCGACCGGCTCTCCAACGTGGAGAAAGGTGGAGAGCGAGAACCAAGCAAGGAACTCGCCCTTCTGCGCGATGAAGTACTGAGCAAGATCCCGGCCCTCGACAACCTGTTACGCAAGTCTTCCAGCATTTCGAATCTGCAGACCCTGCTCGAACAGGCGGATGTGAAGAGCCGCGCTGGCAACGTGCTGCTCCTGTGCTTCCTGAGCGGTGCCGGCCTCGGCCTGGCCGTTCTGCTATTCAGCCCCTTTCCACAGTTTGCCTGGTTAGGACTGATCCTGGGTGCGTTTCTCCCCTATTCATACGCGAACTACAAACGGACGAAGCGCTTCTCCAAGTTTGAAGAGCTTTTTCCCGAGGCCATCGATACTCTGGCCCGGGCCGTCCGCGCCGGTCACGCCTTTACTACCGCACTTGAATTGATCGCCAGCGAGATTGCGGAACCGGTGGCTTCCGAGTTTCGAAAATTGTACGAAGAGCAGAAATTCGGCCTCCCCGTCCGCGACGCGCTCATTAATCTGACGGAACGCGTACCCCTGGTGGACGTAAAGTTCTTCGTCACAGCGGTAATGCTGCAGCGCGAGACCGGCGGTAACCTTGCGGAAATTCTGGACAACCTGTCTTATGTGATTCGGGAACGTTTCAAGATCATGCGGCAGGTACGCGTACACACCGCCCAGGGCCGAATGACGATGATGCTGCTCATGGGTCTGCCACCGATCATTGTGATCACGATGCAGGCCATGAATCCACTTTTTATCCGTCCCCTGTTTGACGATCCTATCGGGCACCTCTTGATCGTGGTCGGAATCACTTTGCAGACGATTGGCTATTTTGTAATTCGCAAGATCATTCAGATTCAGGTCTGAATTTATAAGACTGAAATTAGAAAAAAAGCATGGCTCTGGCACTCGCAATCATATTGTTTCTGACCATCGCCCTGGTGGTGTTTTCCTTCGGGGCTGCGGTCTACTCGCCTTCTTCACTCCTGGGTTCGCGCCTGCGCGCCCTGGGCTGGCAGAAGACCGAGCGCCAGGAAAAACCTGCCTTCAAAGAGCGCCTGGAACAAGCGCTCGATCCACTCAGCAAAGCTCTCCCGCTCTCGCCCAGTGAAGTCTCGAGAACGCGGAAATGGCTGATTCAGGCTGGCCTTCGCGAACCCCGGCATCTTACGATCTACGTCGGAGCGCGTGTGCTGCTGGGTCTGATCGGAATTCTGGGCGTGATCGCGGTAAAGGGGAATTTCGATTTGTTGTGGATGATCGGCGTCGGAGGAATCGGCTTCTTCATTCCCCGCTTCATCCTCAAGCGCATGATTCGCAACCGGCAGCACCGTATCACGCTGGCCCTCCCGGATGCCCTCGACCTCACCGTAATCTGCGTCGAGGTAGGTCTGGCACTGGACCAAGCCCTGATGCGAGTTGGTCAGGATTTGCAACACGCCCATCCCGATCTGAGCGATGAGTTCCACCTGATCAATTTGGAAATGCGCGCCGGCAAGCCCCGCGCCGAGGCCCTGCGCAATCTGGTCGAACGCACTGGCGTCGATGACGTACGCGCGCTGGTCGCCACCCTGGTGCAGACCGATCGCTTCGGGACCAGCGTCAGCCAGGCTCTCCGCATTCACTCTGATTCTCTACGCACTGAACGCCGGCAACGCGCCGAGGAACAAGCCGCGAAAACCACGATTAAGATGATCATCCCCCTGGTCTTGTTCGTTCTTCCCTCCATCATCTTCGTGACTCTGGGACCGGCCATCATCCAGCTGTTCCGTATCCTGATGCCAGAGGCGGGACACTGAAAATGTTTTTTCCGCGCGGTAACGCCCAGGAGTTGTGATGCCGGTACCGGGTCCCACGGGATATGCCATCAATCGAACCCGCCATTCTTATCTGGCGAAGCATCTGCGCATAGCGGACACGCACTGGTCGCGCTTTTGCGGGCTGATGGGCGCCAATGCAGATAGCTTCCCTGCCGGAGAAGGCCTGCTGATTGTTCCCTGCCACGGCGTTCACACCTTCGCCATGCGCTTCCCGATTGACGTGGTTTACCTGGACAGCGACAAGACCGTCGTCTACCTGCAGGAAAATCTGAAGCCGTGGCGAATGGCGCCGGTCCGCGTGCGGGCCGCTTCGGTTCTCGAACTGCCGGGTAGCACCCTGGGTTCTACGCAAACCGCTATCGGGGATGAAATCGAGATTGGATTGGGAGAAGCAGGCCAGTGAACGACGCTCCCAATTTTCTGGTCGAATGGCCTTCGCGTTGGGACGAGTTCGTGACCGCGATCGGACCAGCCATGGGAAGGTCCCCCAAGCGTCTCGCCGGCGAGGCCCAGTCCGGTCTGTTCCCCTGGTGGGGAATTCTCGTCTCCTGGGCACTTGAACTCCTTTTTCTGATTGCGCTCATCGTGGTGCCGGCGAAATTGGCTAGCATGCGGCCCTACGAGCCGCCACCCAAACCCAAGTACGACATCATCTACTACTCGAGCAACGAGCTACCGCGCACGGAGGACGTTGGCGGAGCCGAGTCTGGCCGCTCCGGCCGCGGAGGCGGTCGCGAGGCCCACCATCCCACGCAGACCATCCGCGTAGCGCGTGGAAGCGTAGCGCGGGAGACCGTGGCGGATGCTCCTAAACTCGATCTGCCAAAGTCCAATTCGGCCGTGGCCAATCTGCTGGCCATGAAGGCGCTTCCCGGCCCTGCCCCGGCGGAAGGCATGCGGTCTTCGTTGCGTTCTCCGATGATGACCCCGACCGTGGTGGCTCCAGCCCCCCAGGTTGCCGATCAGTTGCGTGCCGCTCCCAATATGAATGTCGGAGCAGTTCCACCCAGCGCCGCAGCGCCGCAGCGCGAGATTTCGAACCTTCGTCTTCCCGGATCGAATGCGGTTCAGGTTGTTCCCCCGCCAGTATCGGCGCCGGAACAACTTACCAATCAAAATCCACGACTCACCATGCCGGCGCCGAATGTGGTCGCGCCTCCACCCACGATGGCTCAGGAAGTTGCCAGGCTGGGACCTGGATTCGGGCCGGAAGTTCTGGATAAGCAAGTCGTCCCTCCCTCAGTGCAACTAAGCAATACCTCCACGGAACGCCGCAACATCAATGGACTGGGCAGCACTTCCGTAGTGCCGCCAACGGTGCAATTGGGAGCAGGTTCAGCACAACGATCCATGGCAGGCGGAATGGGCTCTGGGACGTCAGTCGTACCTCCACCTCCTTCGGTATCAGGCGGGGGTTCGCTCAGCGGACAAGGCAGAGGAAATCGCGGCGTAGGACTAGGCGGGCCACTGGACGCTGGTGTGGCCGCAGCGCCTCCAACCAGCAACAGTAGAGGCAGCGCGTCAGGCGTGGTGGTTTCAAGCCAGCCCGGATCGAAGCCAGGTCTACCCGGCAACGGAGGCAGCGGCGCTTTGGCAATGTCTCCTGCTGGCGGAGACAAGCCAGGCTTGGGCGGTTCGGGAGGCGGGGGCGGAGTCGGCCGCGGCGATGGGCCGGGCAGTGGATTCTCCGGACCCGGCGCAGGAGCCGGCAAGGAAGGCACCGGCCCCGGATCTGATCCCATGGCAAAGGGCGGCATTTCGCCCTATCCCGGCTCTGGCGGCGCAGGTACCGGAACCAACGGCACTCCCGCCATGCCTGGAGTCTCAGTCAAGGGTGGCAGCTCAAATATCGTGACCTTGCCCAGCTTTGGAGCGGGCGGAAAACCAGCGGGAACTCCGGGACGGTCGAATACCAATCCGGAGAACCGGGGTCCGGACATCACGGTAGTCGCCAGCTCGCGCTCCGGCGGCGCCTTCAACTTCTACGGCGCGCTCAAGGGCGACAAGGTCTATACCATTTACATCCAGACAACTTTAGGAACGGCTGTGATGCAGTTTGCCGATCCAACATCCGCCGCCCAGGCCTATGCCGAGGACCTGACCGCGCCCCAAGCCATGCGGTCCGATCTTCCCCCTGGACTTCCGAAAGCGCGTCTGGTGATTGCCTGCGTAATCGATCGCACGGGCCTGCTGCGGCGTGCGCATGTGCTGGAACCCGGCAGTGCCGTGATGACCAGCAAAGTCCTGACCGCACTGAACACTTGGAAGTTTCGTCCCGTCTTGCGAGGCAATGAGCCGATCGAGGTCAACGCAATCCTCGGATTTAACATCGACACCAACGACCAATATTAGGCATTGGTTTTCCTTCGTGAACCCTTGTGTCCTTGGTGGTTAAAGACTTAAAGCATCAACCACGAAGGACACAAGGGTTCACGAAGGAAAACTAAATCTTGTCCTTCCGTTCCAGCAACACTGAAGTTCCATCCCGATAAACAAGATTCCACTTCGATGTTTCCTCCAGCATGTTCGCCAGAGAAGACTTCGCAGGCAGGAGTGCCCAATTGACGTGCTTCTCGCTCAGGAATTTCTCCCATTCGGGCGCGAGCCGGATCGACTTCAGATATTCCTTGAGGAATTCTTCACCGTATAGATCGTGCCGGTCGTCCACGAAAACTCTGTTTCGAGGATAAAGGCAATAGATCAAATATCCGCCCCACGAGTCTTGGCTGAAAATCGGATCGCGAACGCCTCGCTGGACAAGAACCTCCGTTGCCTGCACGGGCAGGTGTCCAGGATCGAATCGCGCGTTCATCCATTGTTGCGAGCCAATCTTGCCGTGATGCATGCAGGCGAGCAATCCTATGAGTACAGCAGCCATCGGCCAAAGGTGGCCTCGAAAGCCAAGTTCCACATCTCTTATCCGTGCGGTCATAGACCGCCATCGCGACAGAAAGGATCTCAGACGTAAGGAAAGCCGGGAATTGTCGCGAGCATCAGCCAACGCCTGTGTCCAGAGAGGGGCAACGATCAGTGTAAGCAAGAGCGACGAAACCGGGAGACTGCGCGACGCGTACAAGCCGCTGTAGGTCGCGAACAGCATGACAAACATTCGCGCCAGCGACGGCTTGGTGCGTGAGACCGCCAAAACCACGATCGTGATCAGGAGGATTGCAACAAAGCATTGCTGGGCCACGCCGTGGAAATCAGGCGAAAGAAATTCGTCGATGTGGTTCATCAGCCAGCGGCTGGAGAGATATCGATAAACATGGACGTGCAGCTCGTAGCCGTAAGGATTAATCAGACTGGCCAGAAGTGAGAGCCCAGCCACGATCCCGAGCGCACGTAATCGCGCGACCAGACTACCCCGTTCCTCCGTATTGCGGCAGCGGTAGTAAAGGATCGTGTCGCTCAGCAGGTACAGTCCCAGCAGCACAAACCCGACCACAAATCCGCCATGAACGTTGGCCCACAGCAGCATCAAGGCCGGCAGGTACCACAACCGCCGCCGGCCCTCACCGTTTTCTGAACTGTCCAAAACCTGAAAACAGATCACTGTGAACAGCCAGCTGAGAACATGAGGCCGAGCAAACAGATGAATCATCGAAGCGCCCAGCGATAGGGCAAGCAGAAGCGCGGTAACCGGCAGATCGGCGCCGCGGCGCAAACAAAGGCGCAGCGTCAGAGAAAACGTCAGAGCGATGATCACAGCGCTAAAGAAGACCACCCCGTTAAGCCCAACGACCTGGTGGATTCTGGCGATCACTACGTCGTACAACCACTCCCACGCATACCAGGTCTGCCCACCCATGGTCACTGAAAAGGGATCGGTCCGAGTGACCGCGTGCGTGCGCAGCATCTGTTCGCCATTGCGAATATGCCAGCCAATGCTGGCGTCTCCCAACAGCCGCGTAGACAGCGCTCCGCCGCTGATAGCGACCAGCAGCGTAATAAAAATTAGATCAGTTGTAGAAGGAGCAAGAAATCGAAACCACGCCGGGGACGGAGTCTTATGACTTTCGGTCTGCGCGGTGTTTGAATCCAAAGTATGTTCGCACCCCACCGCACATGTTAACTGAGAACCGGGAACTGAGAACCGGGAACTGAAAACTAGAAATTAATAAACAAAAACTCCACATCAACCGTTCAACGAAATCCAGGCAACACGTCCTTCTTGTAGCTCTCCAAGGTCTGCTCTTCGTCACCACACATCAGGTAAATATTGAACTGAGTTACACCCACGTCAGTCAGCTTCTTCAGTTTGGCACGGTGGGCCTCCACCGGACCCACCAGGCAAAACCGGTCCACCACTTCATCGGAAACGAAGCTGGCATTGTCGCTGCCCACTTCGGCATGATGCTGATAGTCGTATCCGGAGCGGTCCTGCACGTAGGAAGTCAGAGAGGCCGGCAATTCCTCCGGCTTGTAGCGCGATATCAAGTCAACCACATGATTGGAAACCAGCGCGGGAAACCAGCGCACCCGTTGCCGCGCCAGCGCCAGGTCATCCGACACCCATACTGGAGCCGCAGCCATGATCTCAACCGACTTCGGATCGCGTCCTGCTTCCTTGGCGCCTTGCCACACAAAACCCAAACACCATTCAATCAAATCAGGATCGGCGAATTGCAGAATCACGCCATCCGCAATCCGCCCTGCCAGGTTCAAAACCTTCGGTCCATAACCGGCAATCCATACCGGAGGAGAGCCGGTCGCCCATGCAAGCCGTGTTGGCTGACCTTCGTGCTGCACTTCTTTCCCAGCGGTCAGTTCGCGAAAAGTCACAACCGCGCGCTCTAACTCCGCTGGGGTAACCGGCTTTTTACCCAGCACCCGCCGTGAGCTGTCGCCGCGCCCGATGCCCAGCTGCATGCGTCCGCCGGAAATCAGATTAAGCGTCGCAAAAAGACTGGCAGTGACAGTAAGGTCCCGCACCGCCGGATTCGTTACGCACGGGCCCAGCCGCATCGTCTGCGTGGCATTCGCCATCAACGTTAGCAGCGGATATGGCTCCTTCCACAGCACGTGGGAGTCAAAAATCCAGCCATACTCGAATCCAGATTCTTCGGCCTGCCGAGTGAGCGCAACGATCCGTTCGACTGAAAGATCCGGCTTGATGGTGATTCCAAACTTCATGCTCTTCTCTTTCTTGCTTCTCACCTTCAGCCGCCTCGGAAACAAAGCACAGCCGCAAGTTTGTAGAATAGAATACATCACGCTTTGGCCCGCATTGACGGCACTGCGGCAGCAGAGGGGATTAGCAAATGGGGTTCGACACCATCATTACCGGCGGCACGGTTGTCACCGCATCAGACGCCTGCCAGGCGGATGTCGCAATTGAAAGCGGTCGGGTGACCGCACTCGGCAGCAGCCTGCCGCGAGAAAATGCTAAACGCCTGATCGATGCCAAAGGCAAGTATGTCTTCCCCGGCGGGATTGATGTCCACACTCATCTCGATATGCCCTTCGGAGGCACCACCAGCGCCGACGATTTTGAAACCGGTACTCGTGCCGCGGCCTTCGGCGGCACCACGACATTGATCGACTTCGCCATCCAGTACAAGGGACAAACTCTGCGCACCGCCTTCGACGCCTGGATGCAGAAGGCCTCGTCGAAAGCAGTTTCTGACTACGGCTTCCACTGCATCATCACCGACCTCCCCGACGCGCAGCTGGCCGAAATGCCCCAACTGGTGCGCGAAGGCATCACCAGCTTCAAGTTGTTCATGGCTTATCCCGGCGTCTTCATGCTAGACGACGCCAGCATCTTCAAGGCGATGCGCACATCGGCCAAAGCCGGCGCCATGGTCTGCATGCACGCGGAAAACGGCGGAGCCATCGATGTGATCGTCCAGCAGGCACTGGCCGAGGGCAAGACTGCTCCCAAGTATCACGCGCTCACGCGACCCACAACCGCCGAAGCCGAAGCCACTGCTCGTGCCATCGCCCTCGCGGAAATGGCTGGCTCGCCGGTCTACATCGTCCACCTCAGCTGCAACGACGCGCTGGAAAAAGTGCGCGAGGCCCGTGATCGCGGCTTGCCCGTCTATGCCGAAACCTGTCCTCAATATTTGTATTTGTCACTTGAAAACATGGACGCTCCCGGCTTCGAAGGCGCGAAGTATGTCTTCACTCCGCCGCTGCGCGAAAAGTGGCATCAGGAGAAGCTGTGGAAAGGCCTCACGCACGATCATCTGCAGGTAGTCTCAACCGACCACTGTCCCTTCTGCTTCAAGGAGCAGAAGGAAATGGGCATCGGCGACTTCACCAAAATTCCCAACGGAGGCCCCGGCATCGAACACCGCATGAGCCTGGTGTTCTCAGGAGGCGTCGCACAAGGACGATTCAGCGTAAACCGCTTTGTCGAACTGACCGCCACCACGCCGGCCAAGCTCTTCGGACTCTATCCCCGCAAAGGCACGATTGCCGTAGGCAGCGACGCCGACCTCGTCATCTTCGATCCCAAGCGCGAGCACACCATTAGCGCCAAAACTCATCACATGCGCGTGGACTACTCAATGTTCGAGGGCATCAAGGTCACAGGCATGCCGGACGTAGTGCTCTCCCGCGGTCGCGTTTTGGTCGAAGGCGACAAATTCTTCGGCCGCCCCGGACAAGGCGAGTTCATCAAGCGAGGCGCGAGCCCGGGTATCTAACTAAAATGTGTTATCCCGACCGCAGCGCAGCGCGCGCAGTGGAGGGACCTTGTGTTCTGATGGTGATCTCCCAAAGGAAGAAAGGGAACGCCCCATGCCTATAGCCATCACCCCCGCACAGCAAGAACAGATGCTGTCCTCAGCCCGCACCGCCTTCAAAAACGCCCACGCCCCCTATTCCAATTTCAAGGTCGGAGCAACCATCCTCACCGAGCGCGGCGCGCACTTTTCCGGATGCAACGTCGAAAACGCCTCATACGGTTTGACCATCTGCGCCGAGCGCAATGCCATCTTCGCCGCCGTGGCCGCGGAAGGACCAGGCATGGTGATCAAAGCTGTCGCCGTGGCCACCGAACAAGACGGCGCCTGCGCACCATGCGGCGCATGCCGTCAGGTTATTTTTGAATTCGGTCCCGATGCCCTGGTTCTGTTCCGCGGCAAGTCCGGCACCGAGCAAATGGCAATCACGAAGCTGCTGCCCGAAGGTTTTCGGCTGTGATCCTGCAATGAGCGCTATTGCCTGAACCAGTAGATGAGAATTCCGTAGCCTACGCCGGCCGGATCGGTGGTCTTGGCCGACTGAAACGCCATGAATCGTCCGTCCGTTGATAGGACAGGATTCGACGCCTTGCCCCCCTCGTAATCGTTGAAGTACGTCAGTCGTGTCAGATCTTTCCCTGTGCCATCGAGTCTCAGCTTCCAGATATCGATGTTTCCGGCGCCCCTCACGCCTCCGAGTTGCTCGCACTGACGATCCGCTTCGACGGCCGTGTACAGCCCGTCAGGAAAAATTCCTTCCACTTCGTTATACGTTCCCGGAGCCTTTGAAAAGTTCGTTACCGCGCCTGTTTTCAGGTCTATTCCCATGACCGACGAATGGCCCTCGGGTTCGTAGCAGGTGAAAGTCATCTTTGTATCGCTGTCGTAGAAGTCCTGAGCTTCAAGGACGCAATTTCGATCTTTACTTTCGTAAACCGTCTTGACATTGACCAGTTTTGGGATCCCGGAGATATCCAGATCCGCGACCATCAGCCGAGACGCTTCCGGCGCGAGATCCGGGGACTGAGCAGCGGTTTGTGAGAATGCAATCTTCAGAGTCTCCTTGGAATTTGCAGCGCCTTCGCTCATCTTCTGGCCCAGTTTGACGGGCTTGGCTCCGCGCTCTTTACTCAAGTACCAAAGTTCATTGTCGCGAGTGCGACTGATGTGGACGTTTTCGAAGTGGTCTGCACCGATCAGGATGTAATCCCCGGTCACGAGATGCATGACACGGAGGAACGCGGCGGCCGGCACGTTGCAGGTGAGGCACTGAATGATGCGCGTCTTCAGATCAACTACCATGGCGTCGCCAAAACTCTTCGTCATGAACGCGACGCGCTGGTTGTCCGCAGAGATGTCTGCGCGCTCACCGAAGTGGGTCAGAACTTCGATATTCTTCGGTAGATGGTCGAGCGGGTTGCCCGGAGCCCGTTGGGCCAGCGCGAGAGCCGGGACTAGGAGCAGAGCTAGCAATCGCATTCCGCAGATACTACCAGAGGTTTCCTGCCGAAATGCGGCTTGACGGACACAGGAAAGACTTTCCAGCCCCCCAGGCCCCAATGTAAGCTTCCTTGTCCCTGACGCACTGATGCCAAGTTCACCTTCATCGGCACGACCGACCTTGCCACCCTCTACTGCCATGCGCCCGCTCGATCTCATCCGTAAGAAACGCGATGGCGGCGAAATGTCTCCAGACGAGATCTCATTCCTCGTCCGCTCCTATACCAACGACGAGATTCCCGACTATCAAATGGCCGCCTGGCTGATGGCCGTGCTCATCCGCGGAATGACCGGCCCCGAACTCAGCGCCCTCACTGGCGCCATGCTGCATTCCGGCGAAGTGCTCGACCTCTCGGATATTCCCGGACCGAAGGTGGACAAGCACTCCACCGGCGGCGTAGGCGACAAGACTTCGCTCATCATCGCGCCAGTTGTCGCGGCAGGCGGCGTGACTGTGCCCATGATCAGCGGACGCGGCCTCGGCCACACCGGCGGCACTCTGGACAAGCTGCAGTCCATCCCCGGATTCAATATCAATTTGTCCCTAATTGAGTTTCGTCGCGTGCTCAAGAGTTGTGGCTGCGGGCTCATCGGCCAGACTGCCGAAATCGCACCGGCCGATAAGAAGCTTTACGCGCTGCGCGATGTCACCGCGACTGTCGAGAGTCCAAACCTGATTTGCGCCTCCATCATGAGCAAGAAGTTGGCCGAAGGCATCGACGGTCTCGTGCTGGATGTGAAAACCGGCAGCGGAGCATTCATGAAGACAGAGAAAGATTCTGTCCACCTCGCCGAGTTGATGGTTGAAACCGGCGAGCGCATGGGAAAGAAGATGGTCGCACTCATTACCGACATGGACCAACCTCTCGGCCTGAAGGTTGGCAACGCTCTCGAAGTTGAAGAGTGCATCGAGGTCATGAACGGCGGCGGCCCCGTCGATTTACGCGAAGTCTCTGTTGAACTCTCCGCCTGGATGTTCTATCTCGCCGGACGTACTCCCGACATCGACGGCGGTCGCGAATTGGCCGACAAACTTATTCGCGACCAGTCTGCGCTCAAGAAATTCCGCGAGATCGTCGTGAACCAGAGCGGTGATCCCAAGTCGATCGACGATCCCTCTCGTCTGCCACAGGCGCAACATCGTGTGCCGGTACTCAGCTCAACCAGCGGGTTCGTGGACGCGATCCAATGCGAGCAGGTGGGAATTGCCAGCCTGGTGCTGGGAGGCGGGCGGGAAAAGAAAGAAGACGTGATCGATCCCGCGGTCGGACTCATACTGCATAAGAAGATTGGTGACCCGGTAAAGTCCGGCGAAGCGCTGTGCACAATTCTCTACAATTCAGATGCCCGGCTCGGCACCTCCCAGAACTTGCTGCAACAGGCGTATCGTATCGCCGACAAGCCTCCGTCCAGGAAGCGTCCATTGATCCACCGCGTCATCTCCGGAAAAGGAGCGCAAGCATGAGGCAATTTACAACCGGCACGAATGGGAGGCACGAATGGGCCGTCTAACAGGGCTTTTGGGCTTGGTCACCATGCTGGGCCTGGCCTACTTGTTTTCCAGCAACCGCCGCGCCATTCGGCTGAAGACCGTGGCTCTCGGTCTCTTTCTCCAGTTCCTGTTCGCGCTGTTCGTTCTGCGCTTTGACTTTGGACGCAACCTGCTGGCGTTTGCCGGGCACGGTGTCGAGAAGTTTCTCGCGTACTCCTTCGCCGGCTCGCAACTGGTATTCGGTGAACTGGGCCGCAAAGGCGGATCGATGGGAATGATCTTCGCCTTCCAGGTCCTGCCGACGGTCATCTTCATTTCAGCGTTCTTCGCCGTGCTCTATCACTACGGGGTGATGCAGTTCATCATTCGCCAAATGGCCAAAGTCATGATCCGCATGGGCGCCAGCGGGGCGGAGTCGCTCGACGTTGCTGCCAGCATCTTCATGGGACAGACTGAAGCGCCGCTCACCATTCGTCCCTATCTGCCATCGTTGACCCGCTCCGAACTGATGACGGTAATGACCGCAGGCATGGCCCATGTGTCCGGTGGAATCATGGGCGCCTACATTCTCTACGGTGTCGAGGCGAAACATCTGCTCAGCGCCGTCATCATGACCGCACCCGGTACCATCTTGATGGCGAAAATGTTCGTGCCAGAGACAGAGGAACCAGTCACCAGCCCAAACCGCAAGAAAGACGCGGAGAAGCCAGCCTCGCTGGTCACCGACATTGATCCCGAGGCCATCTCCAAAGACGAAAATGTCCTGGGGGCAATCACACGCGGCACCATCGACGGCCTGCACCTGGCGTTGAACATCGCAGCCATGCTGATCTCGTTCCTCGCCCTCATCGCCCTCGTCAACGACGTCTTCGGAGGCATTCACAACCACATTGCCCACTGGTTCCCTTCAAGCTTGGAACAAGTCTTCGGTGTGATCTTCGCGCCCATTGCCTTCGTCATCGGAATTCCATGGCACGAGTGCACGATCGTCGGCAATCTTCTGGGGACGCGCATGGTCATCAACGAACTGGTGGCCTACGGGATGCTGGGCGCACAAAAAGCCACACTCGATCCTCGCTCGTTCGCCATCGCTACATTCGCGTTATGCGGGTTCGCCAACTTCAGCTCGATTGGAATTCAGATCGGCGGCATCAGCGCGCTGGCACCCAACAAGCGCGGCGAACTGGCAAAGCTCGGTTTCCGCGCCAT
The DNA here is from genome assembly GCA_963741105.1 of Terriglobia bacterium. GTDB lineage: Bacteria > Acidobacteriota > Terriglobia > Terriglobales > Acidobacteriaceae > JAIQFF01. The sequence goes on along the minus strand of CAVUGT010000018.1, from coordinate 98,587 downwards.
GATCGCAGGCACGATGGCCAACCTGATGTCAGCTTCGATTGTAGGAATTCTGCTGAAGTAAGAGGTCAGACTAGCCGTAAGCAGCAAACGACTGTGGAGTTCTGACGAAATGGGAAGGGCACGAGTTCACTCGTGCCGCAACCAGTCGAAAATGATGGAGGCTTTAGCCCTGAGGTGTGCTTCTGAACCTATCTATTTCCCCGCAGCTTCTTCTAAGTCAATCCCGCCCAAGCCACGCTGGCAAATGGATCAACCGACGCCAACGTCGATACGACAGTCAGAGATTCGATCGTCTTCTCCACCATCACTCGATCCAGAATCAGCGGAATCTCGAAAATTGCGTCATTCTTATAGGCGCCGACATTCTGTCGAAACTCTGCAAACGTACCATCCACCAATAGCTTCTCGACTGCGGTCGAGATATCACGGAAGTCCTGCACCACCATTCCCAGTTGCTTTTCCACCAGCCAGGTCCCGTTATAGCGCTCCTGCGGCATGGTTCGCGCATTGTGCTCGGTAATTACGGGCAATCCGAATTGCAGGGCCTCGCTGATGCTGCCGGGTCCCGGCTTGCCAATAAAGAAATCCGCTAGCGACATGAAATAGTCGACTTTGGTGGTAAAGCCCTCGATCACAGCCGGCTTTGTCATCCCCAGGCCGCGCAGTTTGGCTGCCAGATCCTCATTATCGCCGCACAGAAAAATCAACTGCATCGGCTTCGAACTCTGATCCAGTTTCTTTGCGATCTCCAGCATCGACGCCGAACCATGGCCCCCGAACATCACCACGCCGGTCGGCAGGTCTGCCTTCAATCCCAGCTTCAGTCGCTCCTCAATCCGATCGATTCCCGGCTTGCGATAGAACGACGGCTTCAGAATCATCCCCGACGTGTGATAAATATGGTCCTTCGTGTGCCCCATCGTCAGCGCTTGCTGCTTCGCCCGCTCCGTTCCGCAGATCAGGAATTCCGACTCCGGCACAATCCAGAAATTCGGTGGGTAGTCGGCAAGATCGGTGAGCAACGTGACGAAAGGAACATGCGGCATTTCCGCGCGAATGCTCTGCGCCAGGCAGCGATTGAAATGCGGAATCACAGACAGAACCATATCGGTCGGGTTTTGCGCCCAATACTTCCGAAGAATACGAACAATGCGGGAATGATGTAACTGGATAGTGCGTTGAAAGACCGCAAGCAGCGGAGGAGTGAGCCGCGTCCAGCCTTTCCTCAGGATCAGGTTGTAGCCATCCTGTATTCGCAAGCCCGTGGCCCGGTGAACGAAATCGATCGGCTCCAGCAGCTCCTGCAGGTTGAGGAGCTTTACGTTCCAGGGTTCGTACTGCGCTTCAAGAATTGTCTTCAACGCCCCGGCGGCGCTTCTGTGCCCGCCGCCCGCGTCATGAAAAACGATCGTGAGGTTATGCATCGCCGACCTCCCTGACCACTTTCAAGTGTTAGGGTCGCACCTGCCTCTTAAGGGGAGATCAACGTTCTATGAATATTTCGTGAATTTGAAGTGGGGAGAACAAGTAACGTTACCTACTGTTCCTAGCTCCCCTAACCTTGGGCCATGAACTGAGAACCGAGAACCAAGAACTAAGTAACTGAACATCCTAAATCCCCGTGCCGACGAAGCCGAGCGGATTCCCAGGTGACTAAGGCAGCGTCGGTCGAAAGCGGCGGGCATTCATCACTCAACGGGCCCGGCAGCCCGTTGCCTCGAACAATCTCACTAAACAGTTTCGCGCTGCTCCGCATGGTCCGCTGTTGCGTTTCGGGGTCGAGCGCTACCAAACCAAAGCGCAGCGTCCAGCCTTCATTCCACTCGAAATTGTCGGTGAGCGTCCAGTGCAGATAGCCGCGGATGTCATAGTTCTGCGCAATCAGCCCGTGCAATTGGCGCAGCACATTCACGATCAGCCAGGGACGAATCTGGTCTTCGGCATCGGGTACGCCGTTTTCCATGATGTAGATCGGCTTGCCTAGTCGCGCAGCCCGCTTCACTGCATCCGTCATGGCCTGGGGATAAGCTTCTCCGTAGGGCCGCTCCACTCCAGGGTCTCCCTGCGGAACGTGCTCGGGCACAAAAATATTGGCGAAAAATGTGCTCGCATTGCGGAAATCAAAAGCAACATGAAAGCGGCTATAAACATTCAGACCGACAAAGTCGCAGCAGCCTTTGGCCTCATCGTCGCGATGGTTCAGCAATCCGAAGGGAAAGCCCAGCCGTCCGGTCTCGATCAGATCGAAGAATGTGTGATTGAAGAGTCGATCCAGCAGCTTCGCGACCCAACGGTTGGCCATCCCCGGTACAGCCTCGAACACGACGTAATGCTGGGCCCATCCCACCATCGCTCCGGGAACTAACTCGTGCAGCGCACGGTAGGCCAGCACATGCGCTCGCGCCTGAATACGGTTTACCCGCAGAGCATCGAGCAGCCGTCCCTTGTGTCCAGGCGGAAACTCGCCCAACACGTATCCACACGCGGCATAGACATTGGGTTCGTTGAAGGTTACCCAGAGCCGGCAGAGGTCCCCTACCGCCCGCGCTACCTCGCGGGTGAAGCGTTCGAAAAGCCGGGGAGAATCCGCCCGGAGAAACGCACCTCGCTGCTCAAACCATTTGGGATGGGTGAAGTGATGCAGACATACAATGGGCTCAATCCCGCGCTGGTGCAGCCCATCCAGCATTTGCCGGTAGCGCTGCAGTGCCGCTGGATCAAAGCGGCCCTCCTCTGGCTCAATGCGGCTCCACTCCAGCGATAGCCGCAATGCCTTGATTCCGAGATCGCGCGCGATGTCAAAATCGCGCTCCGCGTTCTCCCACCAGTCGCACGCTTTGCCGCACTGGTCGCCAGACTTGATCCGTCCCGCCAGCTCCCAGTCAGACCATTGATTGGAATTGCCACCCTCGACCTGATGGGCGGCTGTGGAAACACCCCACAGAAAATCCTTTGGAAAGCGCAGATACAACTCAGGACTTTCACTGCGGAAGTGCAACTCGCTCATATCCTGCATTCTACGATATGGCTAGGCTTCGGTTTGTTGCGGCTCGGCAATCCTGCGGACCTTCTCCAGAAGTTGCCCCACGCTCTCGCCCGGATCCTGCTTTTCGAAGTCCGCATCCAGCACCACCAGCGATATCGCCGGATCGATTTCCTCGAAAAGCTCCTTCGTTGGAGTGCCATGGACTGACTGCATATTTGCGCCGAGGATCACGAGCTTTGCCTTCGTGGCCTTTAGCAGGATCTTCGCGTCCGGAACGTTGGCCGCGGTCAACGCACTATAGCCGGCGCTGCACAACACTTCCCTCAAAAAGGTGCGTACGTTCAGCGAATCGTAGACGCACAGGACACGAAATTGAGAGTTCGCTTTTTCCTTGGAATAGCGCGAGCCCAGATAGGCCGCGATGATCGCCTCCGCCTCCGAGTCGTAGGTCTCGAACATGTTCAGCAGACTGGTCATCTGCAGCGTCTTTCGCAATTGCGGCTGCACCCCGCACAGCTTGATGTCTCCACCCTTGGAGCGCGCGGTCGAGACCAGCCGCACCAGCGCCCCCAAACCACTGCTGTCAACGAATACTACGTTATCCAAATGGAGGACAACATCAGCATGGTGCGGCAGGACGTCTGCAATGTGCGCCTGCAGAGAAAATACTTCCGAACCCGCCACAATGCGTCCATTGCATTGCACGATCATCACTTCGCCCACCGGGCGGCTGTTCATGGTTAATGGCATACTGTCCCTTCGAATCCGCACTTGCCCTGTCCTGCTGACGGCTAACGTCCGCGAAGGTAGAAACGTATCACACGCTATCTCTACCGCCAACTTCGGTCGAATGTGACAAAAAATTGGCAGAGGCCACCACGAACCACGTGGGGACATCCGCCCCGGCTGTCCAGTCGAGAACAGCTCGATAGGCTTGTTTGCGAGAGAGCCCAAGCAGAGCGACTCTGGCGGCCCTGCATTCCGGCCAACACCGAATCGCGCCGGAAAAAAAGCACAAGGATGAAACCGCGTTGACCGTTGACGCAAGATGTTGCATATCCCCGACTATCGGCCACCAGCGCTGGTTTCAGCCCATGATTCGATTCGACTTATAGTCGAGCTAAAAACCGCATATGGAGCTTGATTTGCAGCTAACAGGTCGGCCCTATGTCCCCCACTGTCGATGACCTGATCCTTCGCCACTTCGGACTTCGAGAAAACCCATTCGGGGTTACGCCCGACCCGCGATTTCTGTTCATGAGCGGTACTCACCGCGAAGCCCTGGCTTCTTTGGTCAATGGCATTGAGTGCGGATTCGGTTTCCAGGTGCTGGTTGCCCAGCCCGGGATGGGCAAGACTACCCTGCTTTTCGACTTCCTGGAACGCTTCAACAGTTCCCGGACGGCCTTCCTGTTCCAGCAACAGCAAGACCCCCGCGAATTTCTTCAATCCCTGCTGATGGAATTGAAAAGTGATTCCACGGAAACTAGTCAGGCGAAACTCTACGGACAGCTGAACAATTTGCTGTCGGAAGCGGCGCTTACCAGGAAGCGCGTAATCGTCGTTGTAGATGAAGCCCAGAACCTCGAAGACTCCCTGCTGGAAACCCTGCGCCAACTGTCAAACTTCGAAACCGCGCGTTCTAAGTTGCTGCAGATCGTTCTGGCCGGACAGCCCCAACTGGCCAAGAAGCTTGCCCGTCCCGAACAAGAGCAGCTGCGGCAACGCATATCGACAATCGCGCGCCTGAGCCCTCTCGGACTGGACGAAACGCGAACCTACCTGAGTCATCGCCTCAATATTGCGGGATATCGCGGACCTCAGTTGTTCAGCCGGACCGCACTCTATCTCATCTGGTCGCGATGCAATGGCATTCCACGAAACATCAACACTCTCAGCTTCAATGCCATGCTGGTTGCGTTCGCTGGGAAAGCGAAACGGGTGGATGAACACGCAGTCAAAGAGGCGGCCCAGGACCTGGATCTGGATTTTGTTCTTGCAGATATTGCGGGCACTCATCCTCCTTCGAATCGGGTTGGGGATCGAGTCCTGACTTCCGAGCTGAATCTGCCCGAGAAAAAGCCACGTCGAACTCCCCAGCCGGCGGCGGTCCAGTCTGCCAATGCGCGACGCCTGTCGTTCGCAGAACCCATCGCTAAGTCAGTCGCAGAACCAAATCGGGAGTTCACGGTAATTCTGGGTGGCGACCGCACGAAGAATTCCGATAGACCGGCCCTCGTCGACCCGCTACGTGCACCTCTTCAATTCCCAGGAAGCAGTGACGGCGGGCCTTCCAGCAGCGCGCCAATCCTATCCGTAAGTCCCGTCGCCTCGGCAAGGCACGTCGCGCCTTCTGACAATCAGAAGTCTGTAAATCCCGCGCCAGCTGCCGTGGCCGTGGCCTCGAACCTGCCAGCGCAGGCACCCCCGGTCATTCCGGTCCCGAGCTACCGTACCAGCATAGGAAGGAAGGCCGTAGGGACATTCCTGGTGGCTGTGGCGGTGGGCGTTGGCGTTCTATTCGGCCACGGAATGAGCTCACGAGCCCAGCGGCAATCCGAAGAACGCGTGGAACCGCCGTCGCTCTCCCAGGCAGCCAGGGATTCTCAACCTATGTTCGAGGCGCCTCTGACTCGACCTCAGAAGAAACATGATAGCGGCTGGAACGCGGACGATGGTCCCGAAGTAGTCGTCCGCACCTTCCCGCAGTCCGCTCCTGACATCCCTGCTCAGCCCGGCGCTAAAGCCATTTTCTTCGAAGGCGACAGTTCCACCGTTTCCAGCCAATACGACATAACGCTGGAGAGGATTGCCGAGACGCTTGCCGCCAATCCGCAGTCGAACGCCATCATCGAAGGACACACCGACACCTCCGGCGAGGAATCCTACAATCTGGATCTCTCGAGTCGCCGCGCTCGGGCTGTAAAAGACGTACTGGTGAACGACTACCAGATCGCTCCGGAACGTCTGAATACAGTCGGAGTGGGCTCGTCAGCTCCGATCGAATCCAACACAACCAGCAGCGGCCGCGCCTACAACCGGCGGGTCGAGGTCCGTATTCATCAACGGAACGACTAACACTCTGTCATCCTGAGGAAGCGGAGTGCTCGCAACGCGAAGGACTCTCGACGAAGGACCTGTGTATTGCGGGACGATCACCCACCCATCCGCGATACATTAAAATCAAATGCATCATGGTTAAGCGTCTGGTCTTATTTGCCGTTTTGCTTCTTCAGGCCGCAACTGCTCACCCCCAAGTTGCAGGAGTCCCAGAGACCGAAAATCGTAAGACCAGCACCCCGTACACTGGCGATCTTTCCATCTTTGATTCACCAGGCAGGGAGGAGCGTCTGCAGATTGACCGCGTCATGAACATTCTGGGCATCGCTTCGGGCAAGGCAGTCGCCGACATCGGTGCGGGATCGGGATGGTTTGCGGTTCGAGCGGCACGGCGAGTCGGGGATAACGGGGTGGTTTACGCGGTGGATATCAATCCTGAGGCCATCCAGTACATCGAGTCCCGCGCTAAAAAAGAGAACCTGCACAACGTCAAAACGATTCTCGGGAAACCCGATGACCCGCTCTTACCGGCAAAAGTTGACGCCGTGCTGCTTCTGAAGACATATCACGAGGTCGCCGAGCCAATCACGCTGTTGCGGAATCTGAGAGCTTCGCTCGCGTCTGGAGCCCGGGTCGGAGTCATCGACCGGAACGGGAATGGCGAGAACCATGGCGTCGCTAAAGATATCGTGATTCGAGAGGCCAACCAGGCTGGCTACCGGCTGCTGGAGCAATATGACTTCGTCAAAGACGGAATGGATTATTTTCTCGTCTTCGGAACAAAGTAATAGCGATCGATTGGCCGGCCACATACGAAAATACAAGAGGACCCACGCCGGTTGGCTTGGGTCCTCTTTGTTTACGAACTTCCGTACCGCTGACTTCAGAACGAATAGATCAGGTCGAATTGCATACGGTTCAGGCGCGCATCTTCCTGTCCCGCGGCAACTCCTGCTGACTTGGTGGCGTTCTGGAGCGACGTATTGAGCGTGCGTCCGAACCAGTAGGTGTACGAGGCCGTGGTATTGCTACGAACCCGCCACAGACCGTAAATGCGATTCTGAATCACGTTGGTCTGGGTCCGCTGATCGCTTTCGACGAACTGGGCCAGCACAGCGTCCTGCGCAATCCGGTTCCAGGCGTATCCCACCTGAATATCGTTCTTGTTCTTCTGCTGTCCCAGGCTTACGTCGACCATGTACGCCTTGTTCTGGCTGCCCAGATCGGTGCGGACGGCGCCGTTCGAGCCCAGCGGATGCGCCTTGGCCTCGGGATTGACGATGAACTCACCCAACAGATTGAGGGGCAAGCGAGCCGATGGCGTCTTGAATTGGTTGTTCAAGATGAAATCGACATAGAGAAACTGCGAGTAGAAATGATTCGCTCCAATCGTCGTAACCGCATTGGTAAAGTTGTTCGGGGCGAAAACGCAGTTCGCGCCACCGGTCGAAGTCGGAGTCGGAAAGCCCTGGACGCCGCCTTTGCAGCCCGGACCTTCTCCCGGAGACTGGCCTACCGAAAATGCACTGGCATTCAGGAGCGAGTCAATGTTGTTCCACTTCAGCGCCGTCAGTGACGCCGTGGTGGACCAGAATTTGCCAAGTTGCAGTTTGGTGGAAGCCTGACCGCCGATGGCGTAAGAGTCCGTGCCTGCGCTGGACTCGTTGAACAGAAGCTGCATTCCCATCAGGGTAAAGTTCTTGATCACCGGAGAATGCAGGTCGAAGGAGAACTTCTCGCTGAATCCCTCAGGATTAAGATCGGAGTCGAAAGTCATCGGCGTCCGGTTCCAGGTGAAAGCAAATTTGCCGCCGGTCACCGAAACCCAGCGGTGCGCCACGGGATTGTAGGTGATAAATCCACGATCCAAAGCGATTGTCTTGCGATCGAAGAAATTCGTGAAAGATTCGTTGGTCGAGGTGGGATCTCCCAGGGCGCCCGTCGCCAGAGAGAGGCCGGCAACGAAATCTTCATTCAGCTTGCCGTCGAAGCCGAATCGGACCCGGATACGGGCGCGATTGCGATCAGGAACGCCATCCTGAAAGAAACTCTCACCGCGCACCCGTACATCGCCGTTGAACCGGAATCGGCCCACCAAACCCTCCAGGGCAGACATGCGTTTCTGCTCTTCCTGGGTGCCGACTGCCGTGTTGGTCAAGGTGGTCTTCACGTCGGCCATGTCACTGTCCAGCTTGACCACCGTGTCTTTTTGGCTATTGGCCACGGTTTCCGCCGAAATGGCTTTGCTCTGCGCGTCGCTGGCGGTGGTCTGAGCCTGTTGCAACTGCTGCTGCGCCTGTTGCCAGGCCTGGTCTTTCTGCTGCACTTCCTGTTTAAGCTGCTCGATTTGCTGCTGCTGTGCTGCCAGCGCGTCTTTCAACGATTGGATATCCTGCAGCGTTACAGCTGGCTGGGCAGGCTTGGCCGCTGCCTTCTTGGCCTTGGGTTTAGCCGGGGTTTGGGCGACTAGTAGTCCAGCCAAAAGCGGAACCACGCACCACCTGAGAGCGGACTTCATTATTTCTCCTTTAGCCTCTACTTGGACAGAGGCCCCACAGAAACGAGTTTGTACTGCGGATTTACCGGCGTCGCGGGCTACTAATTTTGGGTCCGCTGCTGAACACAACAAGGCTCCTTGCCAACGCTTAGCCTGTCGATCGCCGCGTAATTCTTGAGTACCGTCTCTTTTACGGCAGGAATGTTACGGAATGGTTACAGAACGGTGAAAATCCAATGAATAAGGTTTGCGTAACGGGGTCCCTGGCATAACGTGGACGAATTCCTGCGAGGAACCCCTGAAAACAATTCCCGCCGTCGCCTTTGGGTTCAAAATGTGGCGAACAGGCGAGGCGCGTATACACTGATCGCCGTGTTTTAAAATCAACGAGGCGGTTCTGGATGCAGATCTCCCGACGCGAACTGACGAAAATCCTGTTGGCGGCTGCGGTCGCACCGTCAGGGCTTGCAGCCAATGCCGCCTCCCAAACGGCGGGAGCGAAAACTTGGGATGTGGCCGTTATCGGCGCTGGCGTGTTTGGGGCATGGTCCGCCTACTGGCTGAGGAAGGCGGGACTGCGTGTGATCCTGCTCGACGCCTATGGAGCGGCCAACAGCCGCGCCAGTTCTGGAGGCGAATCGCGGATCATCCGCGCCGCCTACGGTGAGGACGATTTCTACAGCCGCTGGGCTTTGCGCTCCCTTCCTCAATGGAAGGACCTCGCAGCGCGCTGCGGACAGAAGATTTTTCACGAGACCGGCGTGCTCTCGTTCTCGGACGGCAGTACCGACTTTGTGGCGCAGAGCGGCCGCAGCTTGGATCAGCTGGAGATGGAGAGACTCGCAATCGCGCACGAGCGACTCAGTGCGGCGGAGTTGGCCAAGCGGTTCCCTCAGATCGGACTCAAAGGCAATGAGGTTGGCATCCTTGAGCCGCACAGTGGGGCGCTCATGGCCCGGCACGGAGTTCAAGTATTGGTTGAGGAATTGGTGAAACAGGGGCTCGACTACCGGGTTGCTGCGGCCATCCCGCCTTCGTCGAAAGGCCAGTTGAGTTCGATCGCGACCACGGGAAACGAGACGATCTCCGCAGGGGTGTTCGTCTTCGCCTGTGGGCCATGACTGCCCAAGGTTTTTCCCGAACTGCTGGGACATTACATCCAGCCGGAACGGGCCGAAGTTTACTTCATGGGGTCGCGCCCGGCGACACGCGGTTTTCCCCACCGCAAATGCCAACCTGGATCTACAAGGGCAAGGACGTTGAGGCCTACGGCATGCCCGTGCTCGAGAATCGCGGGTTCAAGGTGGCCGTGGACAAGCTGTCATTGCCGGCCGACCCGGATACGATGGACCGCGAGCCGACTGCGCCATACCAGGCCCAGGTAAGGGCCTTCGTGGCCGAGCGCTTCCCTGCCTTGAAGGATGCGCCGGTGGTCGAGACCCGCGTATGCCAGAACGAGAATACCGAAACCGGCAACTACCTCGTCGACCGTCACCCGGAGATGGAGAATGTGTGGATCGTGGGCGGGGGCTCGGGACACGGCTTCAAGAATGGTCCCGCGATGGGTGAATACGTAGCGAGCGTAGTGGCCCACGGGGCTCGGCTCGGGAAGTTGCTCACGTTGGGATACAAGCCGAAGCCCGGCCACCTGGTGGAATAGCGGGCGGCTCACATGCTGTTGCAACAGCCGTCAGTTCATACTTCCGCCTTCGTGAGGATCTGTTCGCGCACAGGCCCACCCTCCCGCAACTAACAGATGGGATGAGAAGGCCGGTCTCCGGACGGGATGCTGTACGCTCCCAAGTTATCGACGTGCTCAAGGCACAGATAAAAAGGAGACCGGCAATGAAGAAGGTTAGCACCGTAGGGACGCAGCAGACGAGGAATGTTTCACAGCAGAAACTGACTATCGGATTGGATCTGGGAGATCGCAACAGCTGGTACTGCGTACTGGACGAAGCGGGCCAGATCCAGCTGGAGCAGCGCGTGCGCACGACTGCGAAAGCTCTCGGCGAAGTCTTCGGCGCAATGCCGCGCAGCCGGATCACGCTGGAGATCGGGACGCATTCGCCCTGGATCAGTCGCTTGCTCAGCGAGTTGGGACACGAAGTGATCGTGGCGAATGCCCGCAAGGTGCGGCTGATCGGAGAGAGCCGGAAGAAAGACGATCGTCTGGATGCGCGGACGCTGGCGCGATTGGCTAGGATCGATCCCGAGTTACTGTGTCCGGTGAAACATCGCAGTGCCCAGGCGCAGGCGGATCTGACCCTGATCCGGGCGCGAGCGGGACTGGTGCGAGCGCGGACGGCACTGGTGAACACGGCGCGCGGACTGGCCAAGAGCTACGGAGAACGACTAGGCGGATGCAACGTGCGCAACATGAATCCGGAAAAAGCTGAGGGACTGAGTCCGGAGTTGCAAGCCGCACTGCAGCCGTTGCTGGCGGCACTGGAGTCGCTGAGCGAACGCATCGTGGAGTACAACGAGCGGATCGAGAAGCTGGCGCAACAGAGTTATCCGCAGGTGGCGCTGCTGAAACAGATCAAGGGCGTAGGCACGCTGATCGCGCTGACGTTCTTGCTCACGCTGGAAGACCCGCATCGTTTTCATCAGAGCCGCGACGTGGGCTGCTATCTGGGACTGCAACCGGGACGCCGGAACTCGGGACAGAGCGAGCCGCAGATGCATATCAGCAAGGAAGGGGACCCGTATTTGCGAACGCTGCTGGTACAGGGAGCGCAACACATTCTGGGACCGTTCGGGGTGGACTGTGACCTGCGGCGTTGGGGCCTGAAACTGGCGGAGCGTGGCGGAAGGAACGGAAAGAAGCGAGCGATCGTTGCGACCGCGAGAAAGCTGGCGGTGTTACTGCATCACCTGTGGGTGAGCGGAGAAGTGTACGAACCATTGCACAACAGCAGCCAAACGAACGTGGCCGCAGCCGCGTAAAACCAAACGGCAAAAACAAAATCGACCTCGTTCCAGGAAGAGAAAAGACAAAAGCCCAAAGCCGAGTTCCGGTGACTGCGTTAATCGCCTGGCCCACGTTCCACTTAAGTGAAACGACGGGGCGCCAAACAGATGGCAGCACCGGCTGAACCGAGAACGCCCAACATGCACCGAGCGAAACGATCGCTCCTCGAGAGTGCGGATGGAAGCATGGCGACAGTGGCCACTCGGCGGGAGAAAAACCTTTGTCCATAAAAACAACGAAGAATCGACTTGACTCCGACCGGCCTTCTCATGGAAGGCGATTACACTCATTGCCCCTCGAAAGGGGCTGCTTCGGGCCGTAGTTGGTGTAATTGATTTTTCACCAACTACTCATCATCCGCGTTCTTCCACGGTTCCAATTCGTTCACTGGCCGTGGCCCAAACTGGTCTCAACATAGTCCGTGTGAAATTTGCCATTGCCGTTGAGCTGAACGATTACGGTACCTTCCTTCGCCGCAACAAAATGAGGTACGCCGGCCGGGATGACGATGAAACTGCCCGCGGGGTACCCTTTCAGATTTGTGAGGTTGAATTTCGTTCCCTCGCCCAGATACCAGGTTCCTTCGATGACGGTGACCAGTTCGTCTTGTGGGTGCGTATGCGCGAGGACAAGTTTGCCGGCGGGCATCTTGACACGATCGACCCACGCACCACCCTGACTTGAGTCTCCGAGCAACTGCGCTCGCTCACGGCCGTCGGTGTAGTACGACGGGGTGAACCATCGCACCTGTAGGGGAGTGAACGCGATTATCTCTTTCTTGATCGTGTCGGCCAACGTCAACGTGATTGCCGCAAACACGAATACTGCAAACATTAGCCTTTTCATCACCTCTCCTCCCGACGAGCGTTATCGCAGGTAGCGCCGACGAGCCGGCTTTGAATACCTTCAACAGGGCAGTTTCCCCCTGGGTTCTGAGTGTAATGGCGATTTTTCGCCAATTACCCGCTTCACAAAAGATCGCGGCTGGATTTTCGGGAACATGCATTTTCTACAGCTCAGAGATTAAATATTTACTCTTCATCCTCATGCAGTGGAATGCGCGATCGAACGGCCAAAATGTAGGCCTTAGCGCCCGGTTTGCCCTGATTGTAAAAGCCCACCGTGCAGTTGGGACGAAAGTAGTAGGCGTCCCCTGCCTTGGCGGCATGGCGGCCTTCGATGCCGTCCGTCCCACCGCCGGCCACGATTTCGCCCTGGCCGTCCATTACCAGGTAGATTTCTTCCGCGGCCTGGTGGTGGTGAGGCCAGTTCGTGCCTCCGGGCGCAAAATCCATCCAGAAAAAGCTGTTCATCACGTACGCCTCGTCAATCAAGTCTCGCTTTCCGGTGTGCAATCCGATAAGAAGTTTGTACCGAACTGAGTTCGGGTGACCGCTGACAGTCTCCTCCCTGGCATCCTCCAGGTTCGCGACTCTCGGATGTGGCATCGGCGCCCCGATTGAAATCGATGACGGGATCTTGAACCCCATCACCAGCACGCGCAGCGGCTCATCCGAGTGGTTTGCGATCGAATGATTCACGCCTGGAGGCAAGTACGTGAAGTCATGCTTGCGCAACGCTTGAACCTGATCCTGGTAGTGCAGCATGCCCGCCCCTCCGACGACGAAATAGATTTCTTCCTGGCGGTCGTAAAGTACGTTCTGGCAATTGCCATGCGGATCCAAAGAGACTTCGCCGAAGCGAGTTACGCTTTGGAGGGATCGGTTCTCTTTGTCCCCCTCGCCGAAAATAGCCCGATAGTGGCAAGTTGGAGAGGTAAGACCCGCCTTGCTCTCCGAGAGGTCTGGAACGTAGCGATGCAGCCATGTGGGGTCTGTCTGCCGCTCTTGCGCTCGGAGTCCGTGTGCCAGCAGTAACAAACACAGAAGGAGTTTTTTCACGTTCGGTGCTCCCGACCTTATTTTGGATTTTGCTTCCGTTCGAGTCTTCGCCTCTCTTGATGAACAGGAATCGATCAGGTACTTAGGGCAGAAGATACTCGTTTTCGAACCCGTCGGGCTTTAAGTGCGTCCTTGCGCCTTTCAGAATGGCGCTGACTCCCACACATTGGCCAAAGGCGCGAATGTGTGGGGCACCCGGCAAGTCGCACGCATTCATTGCCCAGCGCTTGCTGCCCCTACCGCGTTCTCACGAATTTTGTGTTGCTCAATCGCTAGCTTGTACGCGACGTAATATTTGTAAATGTTGCCGACATACGTGACGGTCTCCTGGCCGATATCTTTTGCCGCGATTAACTCTACATTTTCGAACCAGCTGTCAGGATTCAGTCCGCGCTCTTTTGCTTTTCTTCGAAGCCCGGCGATTCGGCTTGGCCCGGCGTTGTAACTGGCAAAGACGAACATCGTGCGGTCTACCGGGTCGAGGTTGGGGTCTTTGAAATAAGTGTCAGCGATATTGCGCAGCATTTTAACCCCGGCGTGAATGTTGGCGTCGGTTTGTGTCACGTTCGGAATGTTGATGGGGGATGCTGCGGCATACTTCGGTATCACCTGCATGATTCCCACCGCCCCCGCCCGACTCTTCCGCTTCTGATCCAACATGGATTCCTGGTACCCCTGGGCGGCGATCATCAGATAGTCGAAATCATACTGAGCCGCGTATTTCTGGAAGATCTGCATCGTGGTGAGAAATTTATCTATTTCTTCTTTGGAGGTCGAATTGTTCACCCACTTGGTGTTTTTCAAGTAACGCCGCAGCAGAGTATTGCCGAAAGACGTCCCTACGCCGTGTTTTGAGATGAACTCGTCCGCCAGTTGTTTGAGTTTGGGATTGTTCTTTCGCATAACCCAGGCAGTTTGCCCCGCGCTGGCAAGCGCTACATCGGGATGCGATTTCAAATTGCTCAAAACGTCGGACCAGAGTTCGGCGCGATCACTCGTCGTAACCGTGGCAGGAATCAGCCCCGCGTTGACCATCTGCACAAGGTCATCGGGTGTCAGGTTCTTATCGACGGTTTTGATCTGGATCGGTTTTTCCCCTACTTTTGTGAGGTCCGCGTTCACCTTCTGCAGATCCTGGTAGGCGGCGGTGAGCGGGTTGACAAAAATCTCTTTTCCGCCCAGTTCTTCAAGGTTGGAGAAGGCAGGGAAAGACGGCCCACTCACGACAATCTGTGAAACGTTGGTCTGGATGGGAATGGAGAAAGCGAATTTGGCTTCGCGCTCGGGAGTAATGAACACGGCATTCCCGACCAAGTCCCCCATGCCCGCGGTGAGTGCCGCCTCTGCCTGTGCCGCATTCACAGGCAGGTACATCACTTTGACGCGGAGAGTGCCCTTTTTCAGCTTCTTGTTGGCGAATTTCTGAAATTCTTCCATGCCTTCGTAGATCGCTCCGCGAGGCTGGCCCTTGTCGTAAAAGAAGCCGATCGGATTCGGGATCACGAGTACCCGAATGTTACGGCGCTTGACCATCTCATCTAAATCGCCAGTGTGGCGATCGAAATGAAGTGGCAATGAAAGAGAGGCCGAACGACCCGAAGGAAGCGCCGGAGTCGCAGTACCGTTTGGCTGCAGGGGTTGGCTTGTAGCATCGGCAGGCGATGCTTCCTTTTTTGCGCAGCCAGTAAGTAGCAATGCAAAATAGAAAAATATCGGAATTAGCGAAACACGCCGAGACTGACGGAATTCTAAGGTCATGGCGGCCCCTGCCGAAGTCTACACCGTTCTCGCCAGGGCACAGCACGCGAGATATCCTCATGCGCCCCGGTACGCACAAATCGATAAATCAAAAAATCGAGGACTCTCTCGATCGGCGGGTGGCCCACTCAAGCCCGGTTCTGGCTTGAGTGGGGGTGTCCACACTTCACAGACTTGGGCCAACGAACAAACTAAGACGAGCGGCGGGAAGACTTTGCCCTGCGGTAGAACTGCCCCACCCAAGCCAAAACCGGGCTTGAGTAGGCCACCCGTCAATCATCCTTTGGTTCAGGTTAGGAGCGACATCACCGCAGGACTATCCTGCCCAGCGAGACGCAAGAGAACCGATCAACGGCAGCTTAAAGGTTCTTCCGTGATATGCCTTGATCATCAATAGAATCCATGTGATGAAGAACACAACCCAAGCGCCTGCCACCACAGTCGCAACGACTCCGGTTTGGTCTCGCAGCAGTCTTGTACTGACGATGACAGCAACCCAAATCAATGTGAATGCGATCGATTGAAAGGAATGGAATCGGATGAAACGGTCACTCTTATACGGAGCCGTAGTCAAAAAGATGATCGGGAACAGAATGCCAGCAAGATGGCAGCGCACACCATCGCTGCCATGGGTCGGACCACTCCTCTCAACATCGGTCATGTTGACGCTCATTATGCCGCAAGACGGCTTGGTTGAAACCAGGCGATTACACTCACTGAGCTTTGTTGCTTACCAGATCATCCAATTCTTGATTTGCCTTTCGCAATGTTCCTCGAAAACCCGGATCGCCAATTGTCTTTCGGCATCGGTATGCGCGGCAATCCGTTTCAAGAAAATTGGACGATCCGCTTCGATCCGACGCAGCCGTCGTTTAGCAGATGCGATTCTCACAGAGAGGGACTGGCCCATTCCGCATGGAACTCCGAAAATTCTCAGTTGATGTTAACAGATGGGATGAGAAGGCCGGTCTCCGGACGGGATGCTGTACGCTCCCAAGTTATCGACGTGCTCAAGGCACAGATAAAAAGGAGACCGGCAATGAAGAAGGTTAGCACCGTAGGGACGCAGCAGACGAGGAATGTTTCACAGCAGAAACTGACTATCGGATTGGATCTGGGAGATCGCAACAGCTGGTACTGCGTACTGGACGAAGCGGGCCAGATCCAGCTGGAGCAGCGCGTGCGCACGACTGCGAAAGCTCTCGGCGAAGTCTTCGGCGCAATGCCGCGCAGCCGGATCACGCTGGAGATCGGGACGCATTCGCCCTGGATCAGTCGCTTGCTCAGCGAGTTGGGACACGAAGTGATCGTGGCGAATGCCCGCAAGGTGCGGCTGATCGGAGAGAGCCGGAAGAAAGACGATCGTCTGGATGCGCGGACGCTGGCGCGATTGGCTAGGATCGATCCCGAGTTACTGTGTCCGGTGAAACATCGCAGTGCCCAGGCGCAGGCGGATCTGACCCTGATCCGGGCGCGAGCGGGACTGGTGCGAGCGCGGACGGCACTGGTGAACACGGCGCGCGGACTGGCCAAGAGCTACGGAGAACGACTACGCGGATGCAACGTGCGCAACATGAATCCGGAAAAAGCTGAGGGACTGAGTCCGGAGTTGCAAGCCGCACTGCAGCCGTTGCTGGCGGCACTGGAGTCGCTGAGCGAACGCATCGTGGAGTACAACGAGCGGATCGAGAAGCTGGCGCAACAGAGTTATCCGCAGGTGGCGCTGCTGAAACAGATCAAGGGCGTAGGCACGCTGATCGCGCTGACGTTCTTGCTCACGCTGGAAGACCCGCATCGTTTTCATCAGAGCCGCGACGTGGGCTGCTATCTGGGACTGCAACCGGGACGCCGGAACTCGGGACAGAGCGAGCCGCAGATGCATATCAGCAAGGAAGGGGACCCGTATTTGCGAACGCTGCTGGTACAGGGAGCGCAACACATTCTGGGACCGTTCGGGGTGGACTGTGACCTGCGGCGTTGGGGCCTGAAACTGGCGGAGCGTGGCGGAAGGAACGGAAAGAAGCGAGCGATCGTTGCGACCGCGAGAAAGCTGGCGGTGTTACTGCATCACCTGTGGGTGAGCGGAGAAGTGTACGAACCATTGCACAACAGCAGCCAAACGAACGTGGCCGCAGCCGCGTAAAACCAAACGGCAAAAACAAAATCGACCTCGTTCCAGGAAGAGAAAAGACAAAAGCCCAAAGCCGAGTTCCGGTGACTGCGTTAATCGCCTGGCCCACGTTCCACTTAAGTGAAACGACGGGGCGCCAAACAGATGGCAGCACCGGCTGAACCGAGAACGCCCAACATGCACCGAGCGAAACGATCGCTCCTCGAGAGTGCGGATGGAAGCATGGCGACAGTGGCCACTCGGCGGGAGAAAAACCTTTGTCCATAAAAACAACGAAGAATCGACTTGACTCCGACCGGCCTTCTCATGGAAGGCGTTTACACCATCTACGATCCAGGTCTTATGCTTAGCACGAATCTGTGAGGCAGAACTCGGCAAGCTGGATTTATTGAATTGGACCGTAATGGACCAGCTTTGATCGCGGAAGAATTGTAAGTGATTGAAAATATGGTGGAGCTAGTCGGGATCGAACCGACGGCCTCGTCGTTGCGAACGACGCGCTCTCCCAGCTGAGCTATAGCCCCACTCGACAGGAATAGAACAGACATCGTGATTTTAACAGCGATTCCCGCCGGGACCAAGCCGCTGGTTAAGGGCTGATCATAGAAGAACATCACAAAATAATGGTTTACCTGCGCTGCCCTTCAACGTCTAATACTGGAGACGGCATTCGGCGTCGAAAAACTATGTTCGCTTCCGCTCAGCCACGCGATCGCCAACCTCGACTTGCAACCTACTGCTCTGTTGCGGCGCACGGTCTGCTCTTGCTGTGGCTGGTGCATCCCTCCACTCCGAAGCTGGTTGCTTCCTCGTTTGTGGTCAACGGGAACCACGGTAGTCAGATTGCCCATCTCTATTGGCTTGCGCCTCAGTCCCAGAAGGCCGATTCCTCTCCAGGCACTTCGTCCACAGACTCGCATCAGCAACTGAATACGCGCCTGACCTGGAAGCGCCGCCCTAAAGCAGCCAAGGCCTCCGAGCGAGAATTGCCCCTTCCCAAGGTCGGCGTGGATGACCAGACCAGCGCCCCCGGGGAAGCTGTTCAGGCTCGCGCCGCGGGCTCGCCCATGGGTACGGTTCTCGAAGGCCCCTTATCCGGAGAAGAAGTTCGTCCTGCGCTTCCCGTCGTCTCGCCCGACCCGCGCGTAGCTGCCGACGAACTGGGCAGTCTTCAGGGAGACGTGATCGTTGAGGTCACAATCGACGAAAAGGGAAATATCGTCCAGAAGGTTGTCGTACAGAGCCTGGCCCCTGCAATCGACAGCAAGGTTCTCGAGGCGTTGGAGAATTGGCGCTTCCGTCCCGCCACTCGCAACGGCGTTGCCATCGCATCCAAACAGGA
This sequence comes from Terriglobia bacterium, assembly GCA_963741105.1. GTDB lineage: Bacteria > Acidobacteriota > Terriglobia > Terriglobales > Acidobacteriaceae > JAIQFF01. The sequence goes on along the minus strand of CAVUGT010000018.1, from coordinate 79,938 downwards.
CGTCTACTATCACTTCCCCCGCCTGGGCAAAGGGTAGGTAAATGTAGGCGCGAGCGCCACGCTCGTGCGGCGCAGGCACGGACTGAACGGTCAGTCCCCACCCCCGCTATAATGTTCAAGTGTCCCCCAATCAGGTTCAACAGGTAGCTTCAGCCGACTTCCCTACCCGCTGGGGCAAATTTCGCATTTACGGTTTTCGCGGAGCCTTCGGCATCCCAGGCTCGCCGCGCGACGAGGACGCCGTCGCCCTTGTCATGGGCGACATTCATTCAGTTCCTCCGCTGGTACGCATCCATTCGCAATGCCTGACCGGAGATGTCTTTGGATCGCTGCGCTGTGACTGCCGCGCCCAACTGGAGATGGCTCTGGCGATGATCGCCGAACAAGGTGCTGGCATTCTGATCTACGAGCAGCAGGAAGGTCGCGGCATCGGCCTGATGGCAAAGCTGCAAGCGTATGAATTGCAAGATCAGGGACTGGATACGGTCGAAGCCAATGAACGTCTCGGTTTCAAGGCCGACCACCGGGAATTCGCACTGCCCGCCGAGATCCTGAAGGCACTCGGAGTCTCAAGTGTCCGTCTGCTGTCGAATAATCCCGACAAGGTAGCTGCGCTGGAAAAGGGAGGAATCAAAGTAGCCGAGCGCGTCCCCTGCGAAGTCGAACCCTCCACTCACTCCGAAGAGTACCTGAAAACTAAAAAAGAAAAGCTGGGCCACCTCTTCACGTCGCGGTAGTACGCGGCAATCGCTCCTGGCTTCTACTTTCTAGCAAAATCCACAATGTCTCTGCCTCATTTTGCAGCTAGAAGCCAGGAGCCAGAAGTTAGAAGCGCTTTCAATACAGTGGCACCTTCGGATCCACAATCCGCGCCCAGCCATCGATTCCGCCGCGCATGGACTGCACATTCTCGAATCCCTGCTGCCGCAACCAGTTGGTGACGCTCAAAGAGCGCACCCCGTGATGGCAGACCACGACAATGTGTGCGTCCGGGTCAAGCTCCTGATTGGCCCGCGCCGGAATATCTCCCATAGGAATATTCGTAGTGCCCTCAAGGTGTGCCTTTTCCAATTCCCACGGCTCGCGGACGTCGAGCAGAGTGAGCTTGTCGCCTTGCTTAAGCAGGGCCTTCACTTGTCCAGCACTGATTTCGAAGTCCATAAGAAACCGCTCCTGGCTTCTAGCTACTGGCTTCTAGCTTCTACCCACTGGTTGGCGTTTTTGGCCAGAAGCCAGGAGCTAGAAGCTAGAAGCGCCTTTCAATATCCAAACTCCGTCGGCGCCGCGTATGCGTGATGCTTCACCGCCAGGTCTGCCACTCGACATCCGCCAAGCTGGTTCATATATCCGGCGCGATTGGTGATCCCATGGACCCAACGCTGCAACCATACTTCGCTGTCGCGTAAAGTCTTCGTATGCTCGTGATATTGACGGAAGAAAGCGTTGTCGCGGCCGTAGTATCCCTGCACCGGCGAAGGATGTGCCCCATACCTGCACTCAACCACGGCATGAACCATAAATCCAGGAATGACGGTGCGGTTAGGATCGCTGGCAATCACTTCAGCACCGACGATTTCTTCGGCCACCACAATGACTCGTTTCGCCGCGCGAACGCCTTCGATCATCACCCCAAAATTGCCCCAGCAGTGAGCATTGCCATCGCGGTCCGCCCGCTGTAAATGAACAATCGCGACATCCGGCGCAAGCGCCCTCACCGCATGCAGCTTCTCCTGCCCGCGTAGGGGCGGACGCCTTCGTCCGCCCAGGCGAGTCGAAGACTCGGCGGGTTCCACCTCAAACGGCGATTCGATCTCGGCAAAGAATTCGTTGTCTCGCGCCACATCGCTCCCGAGCGCGGTTCGAGTCGGCAAAAACGGCACGCCCATGGCAGCCGCCTGTAGCGCCAATGCCAATGAAAAGTTCGTCAGGTTGACGACCTTCAAGCCACCCTGCTCCACCCCGCGACGGAAGTTGTAAGCGGAACCCATCATCACATTGCCCACCCAGGCGGCAATGACGCGCTCAACGCATCCCGCTGCAATCAATTGATCGAAGAGAATGTCAGATATCGGACCAATCAGGCTAAGCCCGTGTTTCTTCTGCCGAATAATCTCGTGCCCCGCGGCAAACGGAATCATCTGCTCCATTTGCAGGCCGAGAGCAACGGAGGCGCCATCCGGCACCAACTCGGCAACAGCTTCGCGCATGGTAATGAGCTTAGACACAGCGTACCCATCGGCTGGTTCGAGGAAAGAGCAATTCGCTTTCCGAAAGCAGCATTTCTACTTCGTCCAGAATCCGTCTTTATCGTATTCGCGAATTGCCGTCAGTTCTTCTGCCGTCGGTTCTGGCGTCGTGATCACATCCTCAGATACGCGCAGCGGCCATCCAGTATTGCGCAATACCTCTTCGACACTCCCGCCCGGATGCGTAGACGCCAGATAAGCTTCACCGTCATCGCCGAAGCGCAGCACAGCTTTGCTGGTAATCACCGCCGACGGACCACCGCGAGGCAACCCCACCCGCTGTCGCCACCCGGAGCCGTCGCCGTTTCCCGGGCTCGTAACATACCCAACCCGCTCCGGCAGTCTCTCTTTGCTGTGTTCGAGCAGAGCCACGAAACGCTCCGCCAGCGAAGCGATATCGCACGCGCCGCCCGATCCCGGCAACCGCGTTATACCTTTCGCTCCGTGAACTTCTGTCGAGTTCAGATTGCCAAATCTGTCGACCTCGGCGGCGCCCAGAAAACCCAAATGCACGCGGCCGGATTGCAGCAGGCTCATCACTCCCAACATATCCAGACACTGGGTCGCGTTCTTGATGTTCGCTGGATCGGCCATGGTATAGATCAGTTCCGGAGAAGGCGTACTTCTGATCACCCCGTTTTCAAACAGTCCAATCGCATTGGGAGCATGAGTTTTCTTGGCTACTACGAAAGCAATCAGCGGCAGCCGCATCCCAACGAAGACAATTTGCCGGTCGCGAATTTCTCGCGCAGCGCTGACCACCATCAATTCACCCGGCGTATAAGCCAAGGTGGTCTCTGAAATCGCAGTCGTCATCGCAATGGAATAACTGAGAACCGAGAACCAGTAACTAAAAGCTGGTGTTTTTTACCAACCAAGGTCGTCATCGAGTCAAAACCGACAAACTAAAGATTAATCGCCGATTTCCGGACTTCGCCAATCGAAGCCAGCGGATCTCGCGCCCCTTCCTTGGGCGCAATCCACCGCTTCTCATTGCTGATGATATCCAGCAGCAATTTCTTATCTTCGGCAGATGGCAAATGATCCTTCAGATGCTCCGCATAGCCGGCATCATCCACTTCTTCGCCCGTCTCGGCATGAAATTTCTGCCCAGCGTAGCGTCCGATGTTCCGGTTGAATTTGATGTGTGGCGCATAAAGCTTGGGCTGTCCCGGTTTCAGATAGCTATTGAACCGCCCAATCAGACCCGCCACTTCGTCGTGATAAAGCCGTCGGTTGTAGTCGTTCAGGTCGTCGAGGTCTGCCGCCTGCTCGTTCTTGGGTTCATCGTATCGCCCTTTGATTCCCCAAACGTAGGCCCAATGCGCGGACGAAGAATGATCAGTTCCAAACAGATCGTAAGAACTCGAAATCCACTTGTTAAGATATTTCTGGATCAGCCATCCCGGAATCACGCCCGCTTCAACGATACGGCGCAACCCGTCGTTCCCCGTCCCCATATGAAACGCTTCCTCGCGCAACATGTAGGACATGGACCGTCCTAAGGGGGCGAAAGCCGAATACTTAAACATCTGCAGCTGGAATTTTCCATCGCGGTCCACGAAATCCGTGTAGGTAAAGAAATCCATCCAGTTGTCGACGTCGACGTTGAAGGCGCCCAGCAGCCGTTTGTTCTCAAACGCCCGCCGCTCCAGCATCTTCTGTGCTTCGACCTTGCCGGAATAACCGAAGTGGTCCACCAGCAGCGCGCACATCTGCCATCCGTGCCGCATTTCCTCGATCATGACCCGCGTGATGGCTCGGCGGTCCCAATCCGTAGGCGCGCTTTCGAACAGATAGCGTTGCTGCTCCACGCTGGCGAATTCCGTATCACCCTGGTAGACGATCATATTAATGAGCGCGTCGCGCATCTGCTGCGTCGGCACCTGGCGCAGGTTCTCCCACTTGCGACGGCCTTTGTACGAACCGAACTCGATTTCTTCGGTATCGATCGCTCCGTACAGCGTGTCGAACTTGAAGCTGGCAATTTCGTCGTGGTTGACGCCAATCTCTTTGCGCCAATCATCAAAGAGTCCCACCCAATCGCTAAAGGTTCCGATTTTTGCGACTTTGCCTGGCATAGATATTTAACCCTTCAACCACAAAGGTCCCGAAGATCCACTAAAGATTAAAATCAGGGGAATTCCTTCGTGATACTTCGTGTCCTTCGTGGTTTACGCTTTCAGTCTTAATCTTCTTACTTCGCTTTGAAAACCGCAGGCCGCTTCTCCACGTACGCCGCCAGTCCTTCTTTGGCATCCTCACTCTGAAAGAGCAATTGCTGATTCTCACGCTCGACGGCCAAGGCGGACTCCATCGGAATCTCCCAACCAGTCTGCACCGCGCGTTTGATTCGACCCACGGCCTTCGCCGCTTTATTCGGCGGACAGAACTGCCGCGCATATTCCATGATGTTCTCCATGAAATTGTCGCGCTCGTAAATGTCGTTGATGATCCCGAACTCCTTCGCTTCTTCAAAAGAGAAGGTGTTGCCCGTGACCATCAATTCAATCGCCTTGCTCTTGCCCACCATGCGCGACAACCGCTGCGTTCCGCCGGTGCCCGGCAGTACGCCAAGATTCACTTCCGGAAGCCCAATCTTGCCCGCATCCTGGCGTGCGATGCGGATGTCGGCCGCCATGGCAATCTCCAGGCCGCCACCGACGCAGTGTCCGTTCAACGCCGCGATCACCAGCTTCGGCGTGTGCTCCAGCCGCAGCAGCGTTTCATTGGCATGCAGGCAGAAGTAGTACTTGAACGTCGGATCGACGCTGACCAGCATCTTGATGTTCGCGCCAGCGGAGAAGAATTTGTCGCCCGCGCCGGTGAGGACGATCACGTAGACATCGTTGTCCATGCGCGCCTTGAGGATGGCCTCATCAAGCTGCCGGTTCATCTCGTAGGTGTAGGTATTCGCCGGCGGATCAGCACAGCTCGATCACCGCCACACCGGCATCCACCCGATAGTTGATCAGCTGCTTGGTCGATTCGCCGCTTGCCGGCTGCACTGTCGTAGCCATGGTCATACTCCTTCTCGTAGTGATTAAGATCGTGATGAGCCCGAAATCGCCGGCTTCTTCTTTGGCGTATCCCGGCTTTGCCTATCCCGCGATGACCCGTCACCGATGCCCTTCAGAAAAATGTCTCCCATCTGGCGGGCCAATTCCTCCGCACTCGCCATCCACCCGCGGGTTGTACCAGGTATAAATCCAGTTCATCATTCCGAAGAGACTGAGAACAGCAGTACGGCTGGAAAAATCCATTCCGTGCTTCCGTTTGTAGTCGTCCATCAGATCGACACAGATGCGAAAATACTCCCGCTTGATGGACGCGATCTCCGTCGCCAAAGCCGTTCTTCAAGACATCATCTTCGTGGGATAGAACCTTCATCGCTTTCTGGTTGGCCAGAAAGTACTCGAGATGATTCAGAACAAACAAGCGAATACGTTCGGCCGGGTTCTTCAACGTCCTCCAATCGCCCACGCAGACGATCCACGATGGTGCTGAAGGTATGTTTCTGAATCAGGTACAGCAGCTCTTCTTTGGATTTGAAGTAGTAGTACAGGCCGGAGAGCGAAACGCCGCTGGCACGGGAAAGATCGCGCATCGAAGCCGCCGCATACCCTTTGTCGCAGAAAACATTGGTAGCATGGACCAGAATCCGGGCAAGCCGGCGGTCAAAACGACTCTCCAGCCGCGGCCCGGACGCAGAACCTCGGCGCCGGGGCGCAACTTGCGATCGAATAGGAGAAACGCTTGCCATAGTTCGAACGTTCGTTCAAATAATAACAGCGTGGAGAATAAACATACAAGCCGCAAATTAGCCTATTGTGCTGGAGTTTCTCTCTCCACTAGCGACATCCGTTTCACCAGATTGCGACTGAAATGTTGCGAGCTGCCGCCAACGCGAACCACCACTTCGGTAGGGAAACGGATTCGACGTCCCCGGACAGGACGGTTCCATCGCGCATCTCAATCGTGTCGTGAGCGGAAGTCCCCAGTTCATAGCTCACGCTGCCACCGGAAGCATCGTCCGGATGCACTTCCAACGGAAAGTGACCTCTATTAAAGCCTTCCTTGCTGAATTCAAGGATATGTTTTCCCGCACCGAACTGAACCAACTTCGGAGTCGTTCCGGCTTCGACGCCATCGACCTTGACCAGGGCCCCCTGTGGAACTGAATTGACCGTGATGGAGATGGTCTTGGCCGGCAGATAGGATTGCAATTCGGAAGGAAGTAAGTGAGGCACCAGTGACAATGACACCGGGCTGCCTGAGGTATTGAGGTCAGTTTGGAATTTAACTGTCTCGTGCGGTCCGACATTGCTCAACGATATCCAGGCCTCGCCGATCCTCACTTTGTTTTTGTCAAAAAGATATAGGGAGAAGTCGGCGCGAGGAATTGGTTTGCCCCATAGATTTTCCGCCGTGGTCTCGGTCGTGTAGTTGTGCCGGCTACCTGAGGAGCCAACTTCCTTGAACTTCCCCAGGCTGATGCGCACCACGGGATCGCCGGAAGGTGGCCAGACCAGTACTTGTACGGGAGCGTCCTTTGCCCCTGCGCAGATCGCCAGTGCAAGGCACGAAAAAAACACGAGGATACTTCGGTAAGGCGTGATCACGCAGCCTGTTTAACACACAAAACATCACGTCGCAATTGCCGAACCTAATTCCGGACGTCCGCCAGCAACCGCTCCACTTCAGCTTTGAGATCCGCCGTGAGCGGTAAAAACGGTAAGCGCCCCGAACCGCCGTAATATCCATTCAAATCCATTCCATACTTCAGGCCTGGAATACCCAGTTCGCCACCCACCCGTTGCGCCGGACCAGCAATCCGTTCCTGCTTCAGACGGGCCAACTCCGCGTCGCCTTCTTTCCATGCCGCATAAATCTCGTAACAGGCCGTCGGGGCAACGTCGGAAAAGGCCACTACTCCTCCCACTGCTCCAGCCTGCAACGAAGGCTCCAGCTTCTGCGCCAGTCCTGCCAGTATCTGGAAACCCACTTCCTTCTGCCGGGTCTTGATTCCGCTCACCACGCTGACCGCCGCAGACGAGGGCTTCGCCCCGCCGAGCCCCGCAACCTGCACCAGTTCTCCGCCCTGTCCGTTGCTGCCGATGGAGACCTTCAACATGCGCGGCGTGACCGCATCAAACGTTTCGGTCACAGTGGCCGCACGCTTGACATGCCGCGTGGCTTCCGCCATGCGTCGGATTTTCTCCACGTCGCCGCCAGACTCCTTGATGCCGATGATGTTGGGATGGTCCGCCAGTTCGATCACCAGTTCCGCCGGCATGTCGTATCCCGTAAATGGCGGAACGTTATAGATCAGCACAGGCAGGGCCGAACGGTCAGCCACAGTGCGATAGAAGGCCAGCAGGTTCGCGGGTTGCATCGCCTTCTTGTAGAAGTGTGGAGTTCGCACCAGGGCAGCGTCGTAGCCGAGTCCTGCCGCATATTCCGTCAGCCGCAGAGTTTCACTGGCCGACTCGATCCCCGTGCCGGCAATCAGAACTTTGTTCGGAGCCGCAGCTTCCCGCGCTACTTTCAGCACTTCGCGGCGCTCGTCATCAGAGAGCATGACCGCCTCTCCAGTCGAGCCCAAAATGACCAGGCCAGAGACGGGAGTTCGCGAGTAGCGCTCAACATTATGCTCAAGCTTTTTGAAATAGACGTTGCCGTCAGGATAGAAAGGCGTCGTGAGCGGAGGAAAGATACCGTGAAGGAGCATGGGATTCAGTCGTGCGCCTGAATTCGGCGACGTTCAAGCTTACCAAATCCCATGCTGACCCTGTCTTCTGAACGGAGTAGTCTGCAAACTTACTAGGCCGACTTTCTTGCTTCTGTGGGCGCCACAAAATGCGCAGGATTCACCGCGCCAATCTGCACCAGCAATCCCAACTGGTCCCAGTTGTCCCAACCCTCGACAATCTTGCCGTCGACGATTCGCTGAATCGAAGTGCCGGTAACAGTAACCTTTTTCCCCGTGGGCGCGAATCCCAGGAATTCACCCTTGTGGGTCATGGTTGTAGTCCAGCGGGCCACCACTTTGTCTCCCTGCTCAATCACCTGATCGATCGTGACCTTGAAATCGGGGAACGCAGTGCGTAAACCTACGGCAAGTGTCCTGAATTCCTTGAGGCCGATATCGGTATCGTGTTGAGCCTGTCCATGACCGATCGCGTCGGGCGACGCCATCTCGTCAATCGCTTCCATCCGGCCTTTGTTCCAGACTTCTTCAAACCAGCGGCGAATCAAAGCGCTATTTTCTTGCGCCATACTGCACCTCCGAGGGAAAGCTACCCTCTTTGGCCCTTCACTGTACGCTCCGCATGCAGGTGCTGCAATGCCTGTACCCGCAACTCCCCGCGTTGCAAAGCCGAGATACCTTCCGCCGCAGCGCGCGCCGCCGACAGCGTCGTAATCGTAGGGATCCTCGCCTGCACTGCCGCCCGCCGGATCGCCTTCTCATCGAACCATGGATCGACGCCATGCGGCGTATTGACAATCAGGTGAATGCGCTCGCCCTTGATGAGGTCGACTACGTTGGGGCGTCCTTCTTTTACTTTGTATACCCGCTCCACCGCCATGCCCGCGGATTCAATCACGTCAGCGGTACCGGCCGTCGCAACCAGTTTGAAACCCATGTCGACAAACTTGCGCGAAACTTCAGCCACCCCCGGCTTGTCATGATCGGTAACGCTGATGAAGACCATCCCCTGGGTCGGCAGCTTCTGCCCGGCCGCAGTCTGCGCCTTGGCAAAGGCTTCGCCGAAGTTGTCGGCCACGCCCATGACTTCACCGGTAGACTTCATCTCCGGCCCCAGCACCGTATCGACACCAGGAAATTTGTTCCACGGAAACACCGGAGACTTCACGTAGTAGCAGTGTCCGGTATCGAGGTCGGCGCGGCGCTCAATAAACTCCGGCAGAAATTCCCGCAGCTTGCGACCAGTCATCAGACGAGCCGCGATCTTCGCCATCGGCACGCCCGTCGCCTTCGAAACATAAGGCACAGTTCGCGAAGCCCGCGGATTCACTTCCAGCACATAAACCTTGCCGCCATCAGATGCGGAGCCAGAAATCACACTCGCCCGCGGAATCGCGAACTGAATATTCATCAGCCCGACAACTTTCAAAGCCCGCGCCAACTTGAACGTGTACTCCCGCATGCGCTGCAAAAGATGTTCTGGAATATCCACCGCGGGCAGCACACAGGAAGAATCGCCAGAGTGAATCCCGGCTTCCTCAATGTGCTGCATGATCCCGCCAATGACCACATCTTCGCCATCCGAGAGCGCATCGACATCGACTTCAATCGCGTCTTCAAGGAAGTGGTCAATCAGCACTGGCCGGTCCTGTGAATACTCAACCGCTTCCTTCATGTAGCGCACAACCATCTCTTCGTCGTACGCAATCACCATGGCCCGTCCGCCAAGAACATACGACGGCCGCACCAGCACCGGATACCCAACCCGGTTTGCGCCTTCGATGGCTTCCTCGACCGAAGCCGCCATCGCGCCCGGAGCCTGCGGGATTTCAAGTTCATCCAGCAACTTGCCGAAGCGCTTGCGGTCTTCCGCCAGATCAATCGACTCCGGCGACGTACCGATAATATTCACGCCCGCAGCTTTGAGCGGCAACGCCAGATTCAAAGGCGTCTGTCCGCCGAACTGCACGATCACTCCGACCGGCGCTCCGCCAGAAGCTTCGTGCTCGCAAATTGCAAACACATCTTCCAAAGTCAGAGGCTCGAAGTACAGACGATCACTGGTGTCGTAGTCGGTCGAGACCGTCTCCGGATTGCAATTGATCATGATGGTCTCGTACCCGTCATCGCGCAGTGCAAACGCCGCATGGCAGCAGCAGTAGTCAAACTCGATTCCCTGCCCGATACGATTGGGCCCGCTGCCCAGAATGATCACTTTCTTCTTCTCGGTCGGCGTAGCCTCATCTTCCTCTTCGTAAGTCGAGTACAGATACGGCGTATAGCTCTCGAATTCCGCAGCGCAAGTGTCTACACGCTTATAGACCGGCGCAATCCCATGCTTCTTGCGCAGATGCCGGACTTTTTCCTGCGAGCCCTTTCCGTCCAGTCGCCAGACCTGCGCCAGCCTTCCGTCCGAAAATCCCATGCGCTTGGCCTCGCGCAACACCTCAGTCGGAATCGATTCCATGGGATGCTTTTCCAACTCCAACTGCATGTCGTTAATCTCTTTGAGTTGGTACAGAAACCACGGATCGATCGACGTCATCTTTGCCAGTTGCTTGACGGTATGTCCCTGCCGCAAAGCGTAACGAACGTACGAAAGCCGCTCCGGATGCGGCGTCACCAACCGCTGCGTCAGGATCTTCGGCTCGATCTTCTCCGTCCCCGACTTCTTCCCGGTATCAAGCGCCCGCACGCCCTTGAGCAGCGCCTCTTTGAAAGTGCGCCCAATGGCCATCACTTCGCCGACCGACTTCATCTGCGGGCCCAGACTTTCATCGGCGCCAGGAAACTTCTCAAACTGCCACTTAGGAATTTTTACGACAACGTAATCCAGAGTCGGCTCAAAGCAGGCAGGCGTCTTGCGCGTAATGTCGTTGGGAATCTCATCCAGCGTGTAGCCGACAGCCAGCTTCGCAGCAATCTTCGCGATGGGAAATCCGGTCGCCTTCGAGGCCAGCGCCGACGACCGCGAAACCCGCGGGTTCATCTCAATGATGACCATCCGCCCCGTCGTCGGATGCACTCCAAACTGAATATTCGATCCACCAGTCTCAACGCCAATCTCGCGGATCACCGCAATCGCGGCGTCGCGCATGGACTGATACTCGCGGTCAGTAAGCGTCTGCGCCGGGGCGACCGTGATGGAATCCCCGGTATGCACGCCCATGGGATCGAAGTTCTCAATCGAGCAAATGATGATGACGTTGTCTTTCAGATCACGCATCACCTCGAGCTCGTACTCTTTCCACCCCAAAACCGATTCTTCGATCAGCGCCTCGTGCACCGGAGAGAAATCGAGTCCGCGGGCCAGCACTTCCAGCATCTCTTCGCGGTTGTAAGCGATGCCGCCGCCGCTGCCGCCGAGCGTGAACGAAGGCCGCACGATGACCGGGAACCCGATCTTGCCGGCAAATTCCAGGCCGTCTTTCAGATTGTTCACCAGCGCCGACTTGGGAACGTCGAGGCCAATCTTCTGCATCGCGTCTTTGAAGTAAAGACGGTCTTCGGCCTTCTTGATCGCCGCCACATTCGCGCCGATCAGCAGCACGTTGTACTTGTCGAGTATGCCGCCGTCAGAAAGTTCAATGGCCAGATTGAGCGCAGTCTGTCCGCCCACGGTAGGCAGGATGGCGAATCCCTGTCCGGGCGACAGCTCGCGCTCGATGCGAATAATTTCTTCCAGATACTCGCGCGTAAGCGGCTCGATGTACGTGCGGTCGGCGATCTCAGGATCGGTCATGATGGTAGCCGGGTTAGAGTTGGCCAGCACCACTTCGAATCCTTCAGCCTTCAGCGCCTTGCACGCCTGCGTCCCGGAGTAATCAAACTCCGCCGACTGGCCAATGATGATAGGGCCAGAGCCGATGATCAGGATTTTCGAGATGTCAGTTCTTCTAGGCATCAGTTCCTTGTAGCGTCGGCGGCGCTACCACTACCCCTTCCACTCCTCCATCATCTTCACAAAATCCTTGAACAGATAATGCGAATCATGCGGACCCGGCGAAGCCTCAGGATGATATTGCACACAGAACAGTGGCAAGTTCCGGTGCCGCATCCCTTCCAGTGTGTTGTCGTTCAAATCAATGTGCGTCAACTCGACTTCACTCTGCGGCAGTGAATCCGGATCAACGGCGAAGTTGTGGTTGTGCGCCGTGATCTCGATCTTTCCCGAGTTCAACTGCTTTACGGGATGGTTGCCACCATGGTGACCAAACTTCAGCTTGAAGGTTTTTCCGCCCAGAGCGATTCCAGTGAGTTGATGCCCCAGGCAAATCCCGAAAATCGGCTGACGCCCCATAAGGCGGCGAATGTTGTCCACAGCGTAAGTACAAGGCTCTGGATCGCCAGGACCGTTCGACAAAAACACGCCATCCGGCTTCAGCGCGAGAACGTCTTCTGCCAGCGTCTGCGCCGGCACTACCGTCACCTTGCAGCCCTCGCCGCGCAATTTGCGCAGAATGTTCTGCTTGATGCCGTAGTCGTAGGCCACAACATGAAAGCGCGCCGGCTCGTCTTTAACGCCAACCACTTCATCGGGCAGATGAGATCGCTCACCCGTTTCCCAGACGTAAGTGCTCTTGGTGCTGACAACCTTCGCCAGATCGGTGCCGTCCATCTTGGGAATCGACCGAGCCTTCGCCACCAGTTTGTCGGCGTCATCTTCCAGAGTCGATACCACGCCGCGCATCACGCCGTGATCGCGCAAGTGCCGCACGAGCGCGCGCGAGTCAATCTCCGCCAGCACCGGAATCTTGAACTGTTCAAGATATTCTTCCGCCACCTGCTGCGAGCGCCAGTTGGAACTCGCGCGCGAAAATTCTCGAACGATCAGTCCTTCTATATACGGACGGTTGGCTTCGTTGTCTTCGGCGTTCGTACCGTAGTTGCCGATTTCAGGATTGGTGAGAACTACAATCTGGCCGCAGTAGGAAGGATCAGTGAAAATTTCCTGATAGCCAGTAATGGAAGTATTGAAAACGACTTCGCCGTAGCATTCGCCTTTGGCGCCGTAACCTTTGCCTCGGAAGACTCTGCCGTCTTCGAGCGCAAGCGTAGCTTGCATTCCTGCTCCAGGGAGTGGATTTTCAGAATTTTAGCAGGGATACGAATTTCGCGAAACAAATGATTTCGATGATTTGGATTTTCTTTGCGGAATTTCAGCTCTCAGCCATCAGCTCTCAGCTAAATCCTGATTGCGATCGGGCGCATGCCAGCTTGGAATTCACTGACAGCTGATAGCTGAGAGCTGCCAGCTGCCTATCTCACTCTTCCCATTTTATCCACAGGCCAGTACCCGAATACCGCCTTGCCGTAGATAAATCCAACATTGACCGGGCCAAAGTCGCGGCTGTCGTTCGACATGGTGCGATGATCGCCCAAAACAAAGTAGCTGTTGGCAGGAACCACCATCTCCGAATATGACCGCTGATCGGCGTAAGCTGCCGGCACGTAATCTTCTTCGAGAGCTTCTCCGTTGACGAAAACCTCTCCCGATTCGATTCGGATACGGTCGCCAGCCAGTCCGATCACCCGCTTGATAAAACTCTTCGAAGGATCGCGGGGATAGCGGAACACCACAATGTCGCCCCGCTGAATCGATTCCAGCCGGTACACGTATTTGTTGACGAAGATGCGTTCCTGGTCGTCGAGCGAAGGCATCATGCTGGTGCCTTCCACCTTCACCGGCTGGTAAAGAAAAACGATGATGAAAGCGGAGATGGCCAGAGAAATCATCAAGTCGCGCAGCCATACCGAAAGGACTGGGAGGGTGCGCGAGGGAGCGGGAGCCGCAGTCTTGTCTTGGCGCTGATCTGGACGCGGACGCGGTTCCGCTGGACGAACTTGTTCCGGCATGCTGGCTTTTATTATAACGGGTCAACCTAGTGCGGTTACAGGTCGCGATCGTTGTTGGCCGTTGGTCGCTGGTCTTTGAGTCTTTGGCCACCAGCTTCTCGCTACTAGCTTCTGGCTCCTAGCCAAGTCCAACCGGTTCGAGGTTTTAGCCAGAAGCCAGGAGCCAGTAGCTAGAAGCCGGCACCCGCGGCGAACCGATTCAGGTTACAATTATTGAACTGAGGGCGTCTTCATCATGATGAAACGTGGTTTGAGTCTCGCCTTTCTAGGAATTCTCGTTCTTGCCGTATCGGCTCCGTGGGCCAGTTCCCAACAAGAAGGTGCCGTTCCAAAATTCAACGCGGGCCCTCCTGCCAAAGGTACAACCCTGCCTCCGATTCTGGGCCGAGAGCAGTTGTGGGGAGAAAACTCGCAGTATCCTTTTCAAAGCCATGCCTATGAGCTGGCAGCCAAGATTCCAGCTGTGCTGCATCAGCAACCTTGCTACTGCTATTGCGACCGTGGTATGGGTCACAACAGCCTGCACAGCTGCTTCGAAGGCAGTCACGGCGCCCTATGCTCCGTCTGTCTGAAGGAGCTCTACTACTCATACTCCATGACCAAAAAGGGGAAGACCCCGACGCAGATTCGCCAGGGCATTATGAAGGGCGATTGGAAGCTGGTAGACCTGCAGACTGCGGCCTCAATCAACTGATCGGTAGCAATCCGGCTGAGCCCGGGTTGACGCCGACGCGAAAGCGCGTATAACCTGCTGATTCGAGGTGGTTCAGGTTTTTCCACAGGTGATATTCAGGGCTCCTTGACCTACAGTCATAAAGTCGCCTCTGAAACTGGTTCTGCCGCAAACTTCGCAGCCTAGCCACTTTCATCCAGGCATTTGAAAAAGGAGAACTTACGAAGACCTCCGGACGAGTACTACGCATGGCACAGAAACCGACGGCCAAGAAACCGATGAACGAAGACCCTCGTTTTGCACAGGCTGTGCAAAACTACGAGGCTGGACTGCGCGCCATGCAGGAGCGCAAGTTCGATAAAGCCAAGGGCCTCCTCCAGAAAGCCGTGACCGGCGCCAGCAAAGAGTTAGCCGACCGGATCTCGGTCCACCTTAATACCTGCAATCAGAACATGGACCGCTCGGCCAATCAGTTCAAGAGCCCCGAAGAGCACTACGATTTTGCTGTCTCCCTGATGAACGTGGGCGACTACGTCACAGCCCGTGAGCATCTCGAAAAACTCTCCAAGCAGGTTCCCAAGGCCGACTATGTCGCCTACGGTCTGGCCGCTCTCGATTGCCTGACCGGCCATCTCGAGGACTCGTTGCGCCATCTGGATGAAGCCATTCGGATCAATGCATCGCTGCGTTTCCAGGCACGGAATGATTCCGATTTCCAAAATCTCGCGGAAGACCCGCGCTTTACCGAATTGCTATACCCCGATCCCGGAGCTGAATTCTCGCAGGAGTCCGCCATTCCAGAGGATAATGGCTAGCCGTGGCTGTGCCTGATTCCCAGAGTCACCTCCAGCGTTCAGCGCGGGGAAGTACGCCCGCAACCCGCAGGCTGCGTGTCGTCGCCATCGGCGGCGGCACTGGTCTTTCCACCTTACTCAAGGGACTTAAACGTTATGTCACCCGCCTTGGTGGGCTGGAGAAGCCTCGCCAAGCCGAGATCCGTGAATTGTGCGCCGTGGTTACGGTGAGCGATGACGGCGGCTCCAGTGGACGTCTCCGCAAAGAGCTCAACATGCTTCCGCCCGGAGACATCCGCAACTGCATCGTCGCCCTCTCGGAAGATGAAGCCTTGCTCTCCCGCCTGTTCCAGCATCGTTTTGTAAAGGGATCGGGTCTCGAAGGCCACAGCTTCGGCAATCTTTTTCTGGCCGCGCTGACCGCCGTCACCAGCGACTTCAGCGAAGCCGTTCGACTGTCCTCGGAGATTCTCCTTACCCGCGGACACATCTATCCCGCCACTACCTCGCACGTTGAACTGGAAGCCCTGATGGAAGATGGCACCAGGGTTCGAGGCGAAACCAAGATCACGGCCAGCGCGGGCCGCATCCAGCAACTGTTTCTCGATCCGCCCGACGTCAAGCCCCTGCCCCAGACGCTCGAGGCCATGGCCCGCGCCGACTTGATCACGGTCGGCCCCGGTTCGCTCTTCACCAGCCTCATTCCTAACGTGCTAGTGCCGGGCATTGCCCAGGCCATGGTGAACTCCGCAGCGGTTAAGGTCTACGTCGGCAACCTGATGACTCAGGCCAACGAAAGCCTCGGACTGACCGCCGCCGATCACATTCGCGCCCTGAATCGCCACGCTGGGGTGAAGCGCATCTTCGATTTCGCGCTCATCAATCGCACGCCAGCTCCGCCACTGATGAAAGCCAAATACGCTCTTGAAGGCGCCAACCAGATTGTCGCCGACCTGGAAGCCATCGAGGAGTTAGGGGTCATTCCGGTCCTGGGCGATTACCTCGACGACAAAGACATGGTGGCTCGGCACCTGACAGACCGCATCGCCACCGACCTCATGGACCTGGTCACAAACGGCGGCACCCGCGCCGCCGCCCCGTAATGCCGATCCTGTTGTGGGGCGGACACTCCTGTCCGCCGCCTTTGACTTAGATTTTGACCTGCTTTTGACTTTGATTTTGATTTCAGACCGCGAACGGTGAAATTGCCGGCCTGCAAACGCCGCGAAGCGGCGCAAGAATACAGCCCACGGCTTAAGCCGTGGGTAAGAAGCGGCACGCGAGCGAGCCCCTAAGGGGCGAAAGAAACGTTGTGACACGCATGAACTAAGTAACCTCCGTAACCCTGCCCCTCGCACACCTCTCGCGGTATATTGGAGTCGAATGTCGAAAGCGAACAACCATCCCACGCGTTCTCCCCGCATTGCCATCGCAATCATGGCAGCAGGAAAAGGGACAAGGCTCAAGTCCAAACACCCGAAGGTGCTGCACGAAGTCGGCGGCAAACCTTTACTGGCGCACGTAATCGCGGCCGCCACCAAAGTGGTGCCGGCCAGTGACGTTTTCGCCATCATCGGATACGAGGCTGACAAGGTACGGAGTGCAGTGGCCTCCACCGGAATCAACTTTGTGCTTCAGGCAGAACAGCGTGGCACCGGACACGCCCTGATGGTCGCGCGTGAAGCTCTTACAGGCTACGACCTGGTCATCGTGCTCTCCGGCGACGCTCCGCTGATTACCGCCCAGACCATCGAGCAATTGCGCGACTTCCACCTCTCGAAACAAGCCGCAATGACGCTGCTAACCGCCCATCTGGAAAATCCCGGAGGATACGGAAGAATCGTTCGCAAGAGCGCAGGCAGCGACGTAGTGAAGGCCATCGTCGAACAGAAAAATCTGACCGCGTCACAGCAGAAGATCCACGAGATCAACGCCGGTTTCTATGCCTTCGACGCCCAGTCGCTATTCAGCAATATCGACAAACTGGACACCGACAACCATCACGGCGAGTTCTACATCACCGATATGGCCGCGATTCTGGGCAAAGCCAAAAAGCCCGTGGTCGCGGTGAAGGCCAGTAACGCCTACGAGGTCCTCGGCGGCAACACCCGCGCCGAGTTGTCAGAGATCGACCATCACATGCGCATGGCCAAGTGCCGCCAGTTGATGGACCAGGGCGTCACGATTCTCTTCCCCGAAACCTGCGTCATCGACAGCGACGTCGAGGTCGGCCCGGACACGGTCATCGAACCCAGTGTTCAGCTCCGCGGTACAACCAAAGTCGGCAGCGACACCCGCATCGGCTCCTACAGCGTAATCCTGAGTTGCGAAATCGGAGACAACGTCCTCGTCCAGACCGGATGCGTTCTGGAACATTCAGTGGTTAGGGCTCGCGCTTCGCTAGGCCCCTACAGCCACCTGCGCCCTGGATGCGAAGTCTGCGAAGAAGCCCACGTAGGAAATTTCACCGAACTGAAGAAGACCCGTCTCGGAAAAGGATCCAAAGCGAACCATCTGACCTATCTGGGAGACACAGAAGTCGGAGAGAAAGTTAACGTAGGCGCCGGCACTATCACCTGCAACTACGACGGCGTAAGCAAACACAAAACCATCATCGAAGACGGCGTCTTCGTGGGCAGTGACAGCATCCTCATTGCCCCAATCCGCATCGGAAAAGGCGCCTACGTGGCCGCCGCCACCACAGTCACCGAAGATGTCCCACCAGACTCCCTGGCCCTGGGACGCGCCCGCCAGATCATCAAAGAAGGTTGGGCAAAACAGAAGCGAGACGAGAAAGCTAAGGCACAAAAGGCCAAATAATTTCTGACCAATGTAGGCGCGAGCGTCCCGCTCGTGCGGCAGTGCCACGAGCGATAACGAG
Source organism: Terriglobia bacterium (assembly GCA_963741105.1). GTDB lineage: Bacteria > Acidobacteriota > Terriglobia > Terriglobales > Acidobacteriaceae > JAIQFF01. The sequence goes on along the minus strand of CAVUGT010000018.1, from coordinate 61,778 downwards.
CGCTGAGAATGGGACAGCCGCGAAGCGGCGCGAAGATTGCAGCCCCGGGCGTAAGCCCGGGGTCAGCGCATCCTGATGTAGAAGCCCCGGTGGGGTGAAAGAAACGAGCGCCGGATTCGCCGGGCGAGCATCGTTTGTGACGCTGCCGCACGAGCGAGGACGCTCGCGCCTACATTGAACTACTTCGACACCGCCGCAAAAAGCGGCGAGTGCATTAACCCCTGAAACTGCTTGTCGTCAGCTTTGAAGTGCATCTGCAGATTCGAGCTGTCCGAATTAACGGTCACGCCATCCAGCGCCACCTTTTCTACGGGCGTGGCTGACATTTTCTTGTAAAGCATTCCCGCCTTGAGCAGCGAAGAAAGCGTAGTCGCAGTCATGGAATCGCTGGTCACGACATCCAGATCAAAATTAACGCCACTCAGGAAGTTCATGGTGTAGCGCGAACCCTGAATCCGCTTCTTGATCGTGTCATAGTCCGCCAACCCAGCCGCGTCGCCCAATGCCGAATGCAACATGTTCTGCGTTCCCTGCTGATCGAGGACGCTCCACACCGTACCGGAATCAACCGACCCAATCATGTCCGCGATCGCGGTGTTGCTGTCGAGAGTGTAGGCATACCCGTCGCGAGCATCGAGTGCTCCGCGCAGCGCGCCGCTATCGCCGAAGAGCAGCGTGTTGTCATCGAGGAAGGTCATCTGCATGCCGGCTGGCATGGGATAAATATCCGAATTACGGAGCTTTACAGGCTTCACTTTCTGCAGCCGCATCTTCTTAAGGACGGTAGCCATGGCAAATTGCCCCTGCGCCACGCCCACAACGCGCACTCCTTGCTTGCCGCTGCGATACGAAGCAAACGTAAGCTGCTCAACATCCTTATCGGGATCAATCCCAACCCCCCGCAACGCAACTTCAAATTCCTTGAGGCTTTGTGGCAACACCTGCTGTTTCAGCGCCATCGCCGTATCCGAATTCTTAAGTGCGCGATAGTCCACCGAGATAATCTGCTGGATATCAGAAGGAATCACGGCCCGCGCCGAACTGCCCAGCGGCATAGCCCAAACCGGAGCGCTCACCAGGAGGAGAAAACAGGCAACAAACTTCAATGCTTTCATGGAGTACCTCAAACAATATGTGCGTTTAGATGCGGTTTCTTCTCACATTGTATGCCCATTTCAAAGGAGAAAGGCTAAACGAAAGGGCACCTCGGTAATACCGAATGGACGATCTGGGGTCGATTCACCCGGCCAGAGCGGCCGCCCTCTTTCGCGTCTCCGCCACAAAAGCGGCGTCTTTCAGCGACTCCAGATTGATCTCCACATTCGCCAGTGCCCCCCGGATCGCCGCCCGCGCCAGAGCTGTCGCAGTCGTCAGGTCAGATTTCATATTCGGATTCGTCACCGGCCCCAGCCGTTCCACGATCCCCACCACTTCCCTGGCCCGCTCCGCCACATTCAGAGGAACGCTGGTCGCCTGCTTCAGCGCGGCGTCAATGATGCCTTCCGCACCCTCCGCATCCTTGGCCTGCTTGTATGCCTTCATCACTGCGTTGTACGACTCCGCGTCGGCATCGATCGCAGCCTTCAACTCTTCCCGCAATTGCGAAAGCCGCGCAATGGCCTGGCTCAGTTCAGGCTCATACTGCAGATAAGCCTTCTTCCCCCGAGACATGGACGCCACCATCGTCGCCAGCCCCGCTGCCATCGCTCCACTCGCGGCGGCCGCACTGCCGCCTCCAGGCGTGGCCGTCGGAGCAGCCAGTTGTTCCACAAACGGCTCGACCCCGGCCCGCAAACCTCCAACTGCCATCTTGCCGCCCATCACGGCCGCCAGTCGGTTTTCCAGAATGAGCGACGAATCGAAATTCTCTACCTGCAGAAACCACTCCGCCGCCGACTCCAACGCCTTCTTCGGAATCAATCCGACAATCTCGCTGCTCACCGGTGTGACGCCGTACCGCGCCGCTTCCCGCTTCACCATTTCAAACACGCGGTGGACAGGTGTCTGCTCGAAGTCCGTCAGGTTCATCGAGACTTGCGCCAATCCACGCACCAGAAATCCCGCTCCCTTCACGAAGCGCATTCCGCCATTGGAAAAACGCACCGCCTTGGCAATCTTCTTCGCGATATCGACATCGGTCGTATTGAGAAAGACGTTGTACGCAACCAGGAATTTACGCGCACCGACCACCGTCGCACCCGCCGAAGGATGCACCCGTAGCTCGCCAAAATCCGGTTTGCGCGCCGGATTGGTCGCAATGTCCGCCCTTATTCCTTCAAACTGTCCCCGCCGGATGTTCTCCAGGTTTTGCCGCTCCGGAGAAGTCGCCGCCGCTTCATACAAATAAACTGGAATCTGATGCCGCTTCCATATCTGTTCCCCAACATGCCGCGCCATGGCGACACAATCTTCAATGGTCACGCCATCAATCGGGATAAACGGCACCACATCGGCCGCTCCCATCCGTGGATGCGCTCCCTGATGCTGTGTGAGATCGATCAACTCCGCCGCCTTGCCCACTCCCCGAATCGCCGCTTCCTGTATGGGCTCCCGCTCGCCGACCAGGGTGATCACGCAGCGGTTATGGTCGGAGTCCATCTCGCGATCGAGCAGAAAGACACCGTCCATCTTCATGGCTTCGACAATGGCATCCACCTTGGCCTTGTCGCGACCTTCAGAAAAATTCGGAACACATTCAACAAGAGTCGACATACGGGAAAAAGAATATCAGGAAAGCAAAGAAACCCGAGGGTGCCCCATCCTCGTCTCTCCGTTTTTTGGAGAGACAGGGTGGGGCCTTTGACTGACTTCTACTGCTTGGCCACAAAATCTTCCAAAACAGCCTTACGCATCAGATCAGGCGGCAACAAACCCTGCGCCAGAATAAAGTCATGGAACTTCTTCTGATTAAATTTCGCTCCCAGCTTCGCCTCGACTTCTTTCCGCAAAGCAATCAGCCTCGTATAGCCATAAAAGTAGCTGTTGGCCTGCCCCGGCGCCCGGTACGTATAGCGCTCCACTTCCTCCTGGGCAAAGGCATGCGACTGCACCACATCCTGTTCCAGAACACGAAAGGCTTCCTCCGGCTGAATCTTGCCTGACTGCAATTCAGGATCGAGGAACGCCCGTGCCGCCCGCATCAGCCGATAGTCAAGTGAAACCAGCTGCCCTTCAAGCGGCATGTAAGGCCGCATGATGTACTCGGAATACAGTCCCCAGCCCTCCACATTCGTGCTGTTGAAAGCGTACTCGACCCGCGCCAGGGAGACTCCGTGTTCGAGCATCGAATCAAATTGCAACTCGTGTCCGGGACGCGCCTCGTGCGCGGTTAGCGTCCACGCCGCCGCATCGAAGGTGAAGTCGTCATATTTCTCGGAACTGGTTTGCCCGGGCCCTGCGGGAATATTCAGCGGTAAGACGAACTCGCCCTTTTGTCCCGTATTATGCAGAAATGGCGGAGGCACCATGTGCGGCGCCGGCTGCTGCGCGGTCTCGGCCGCAGTCGCAATCCGGATACGCGCCGGGCGATCCGGCAAACTCACAATCTGTTTGTCGACGATGATCTTCTCGATCTGCTTAAGCCGCTCCTGGTAAAACGGCAGAATGGCATCGCCCACCAGCTGTTGTTTTTTTAACTCTCGGATCACATCGCGATAGTCGCTCGAAGGCAGATGGCGTTCCTTTGCTATCTGCTCCGCGATCGGCTTCATCTCGGCCTGAATGTCGGCGAACGCCTGATGGGCCATGCCAGCCAGCTGGCTGGGCGGAATATCGATACCATAGTCTTCGAGATTGAGGGCGTACTCCTCGGGCGGAAGCCGGAAATCGTCGCGCGCCTTGGACAACACGTTGGCTTTCGTCCACGCGTCGTATTCGACAAGCTGCGACTTGAGCGTATTGAAGGGCTCCTGCCAGCCCGTAAGCTTGTACTTCTCGAGCAGCGTAGCAATCCCCTCCATGTAGTTCGAATTGCGCGCCAGTTCGGTCTCAATCTCGGTGCGTGCGGGATAGACGACGCCCGGCTTGGCCATCTGCTCCATTACGCGCTGCTTCAGAATCTCCGCAAGCGGTTTGTAGCCCGGTTCCAGCCCTGCGTATTTGCGAATGCGGACCACTGCAGCGGGCCGGCGTTTCGTGGGAGTCTGCTCATCTAGGAGGATTCGCACCCCTCTGAATACTTGCTGGCTGGCATTCAGAAAATCCACTTTGTGCGCGCGATCGAAGTCCAGTTCCCGGAATTGCAACTCAATCGCGCGGATCACAATCTCGAGGTCCTGCGCCACTTCCTTCTGCTTTTGCTGTGCCACCGCCGACTTGAAAGTCGCGAGCACGGCCGCGGTTTCCTGCCGCTCCTGATCCTCGTCCGCCAGCGTGGGCTGGGAAACACCGGTATCAAACTGGCTAAGCCCCTGGTTCGAACCCTGTTCAGGATGGTGTTTCATCTCGATCGCCACCAGCATGTTGGTGTACTTGTTGCTGGCTGCAACCCAATCCGCCGGCGCTTGTGCGCAAAGCGGCAAGCTCAACAGGGCAATCGCGAGCCCCAGGACAGTCTTTGAATTCAACGTCGTCTCCAATCTTCCACTCTCACAGTTTTTACCTTTTTGTTTTACCGCCGAAGAACTTTCCAATTCCCAATCGTACCTGCACAGTGTTGATTCCGGGGTTCAGATCACCCAGACCAGCGTTGGAGATATGCATATAGCGCAGCTCCACACTCCAGTTGCGCGATTCCCCAAGAAAGTGCGCTCCCAGTGCCGCGGAAGAAGTGAAGTTGACCTGGTTAGTTCCCGCGGGAACGTCGTGGTTAGTGAAAAGCGTCCCACCGCTGAGTTCAAGATAAGGGACCAAGCGTCCGCGGGTGGCAAAGTTCCACTTCAGATTCAGGGGATTGAAACCGGCCCCAAACGCGGTGTTGGCAGGCTGGAACACCATAAACACTGGCACGGCATCGACCGCGTATTCGAATCGTCCGTTAAGAAATCCCGGCAAATGAGGACGGGTAAGAATCCATCCATATCGCAGTCCGGCGTTCCACACGCCAGTTTTCGAAGTACCGCCCGGAACGGAATAGCCGCCGCCCGTCCATAATTGGATCTCGTGCCCACCGTCCTCAACCCGGGCCTGGGAAAAGGTGAACGAAGCACAAAAGACGAGCACTATACCGAGCAGCTTCTTCATGAGTTCGCCACGATACCGGAAACTTTCGGTCAAAACAATTCTGCTGTGTCTGTGTGGCGCGGGCGCCCTCGCCCGCGTGCCGGCGCCAGGAGAAAACTGGAACACTGGTGCAAACCCTCTCGCCCACCACCTTTGATTTGAAGCATGAAAAATACGTCGACATGGTAACGCAACCGCAAGTCAACAGCGGCGGGCGAGGGCACCCGCCCAACATTCACACAATCTCACAATCCCAAACCGCCATCCACGGATAGAATCTGCCCAGTAATGAAGTGCGGTGCCGTAGCAAAAAACAAAGCCGCCGCCGCAATCTCCTCACCCTTGCCATTACGTTTCATGGGAGTCTCACGGGCCATCTTCTTCATGAACGAAGCTGCTGCCTTCTCTCCCAGGTCGATCATCCCCGGCGCGATGCAGTTGACGGCAATCTCCGGCGCTAAGGCCTTGGCCATCACTTTGGTCAGCATGTGCACCGCCGCCTTCGACGAACAATAATGAGCATGACTGGCCCAGGGACGCAGCCCGCCCAGCGATCCCATGTTGATGATCTTGCCTCGCCTTTCCCGCAAGTGTTTCAGGGCCTCGCGCGAAACCAGAAACGGCCCGCGTGTGTTCGAGGCAAAGATGGCGTCCCATTGTTTGAGAGTAATCTCGGCAAATTCCGCAGTCTCGTAGTTTGCGGCATTGTTGACCAGGATATCGATCCCACCCAGTTCCTTCACTGTCTCCTTTACCGCCGAGCGGACGCTCTTCTCGTCAGTGATATCGCAACGCAGGGCCACGGCGCGGCCGCCGAAGCTGCCCAGGTCGATGACGGTATGCTGGGCCTCGGTCACGGAGTTGCGAAACGTAATCGCTATGTCCGCACCTGCCTCCGCCAGCCTAAGGGCAATGGCCCGTCCCAGGCGAAGTGCCGCTCCGGTAATCAGGACGGTCTTTCCAGAAAGCGGTTTCGTACGATCCATGCCGAGAATTGTAATCGAGATGAGTAAATGTGGGCGCGAGCGTCCCGCTCGTGCGGCAGCCATTACGAGCGCATCAAGCCAACTTTAAAAGGGACGTCATCCTGAGGGACTTAAGTCCCGAAGGATCTTGCGCGCAGCGGCTCAACTGCTGCCGTCCTTGCCGCTCTACGCTGGATGCTTCGCAAGCTCAGCATGGAGCCTTAGCTTTGGGGAAAGAGAGCCACAATTTCAGCTAGCTGACCGCACTTTTCGACCCACCTGAAACCTGCTAAACTCCGCCCATGGCGGATCCGCGCCAAGTCGTCGTCTACTCCCGCAAGGGCTGCCACTTGTGTGAGATCGTCAAGGAAACCCTGACGAAACTGCACCGCCGTGGCGGCTTTAACTGGCGTGAAATTGACGTCGAATCCGACGACGAGTTACGCCGCCGCTTCACCGACGAAGTCCCTGTAGTCTTCATCGACGGCCACAAAGCCTTCAAATACCACATGGACGAGCGCGAATTCCTCCGCAAGCTGGCGAGCTAAACTGCTTTCTGCCGGTATCCGGATTCGACCCGCATTGACGCCCACCGGAATTTCCTCGTTTCGTATCCCTTTTGCTGGACACCGCGTGTCCTGAGGAAGAAAATAATAAGTATGCCATCCGCCTTGGTTTCCGAACGGAGTGGGCACGGGATATCTGCCTACGTCACCTCCCGAGCCCATAAACGCAGTCTTCCCTCGGGCGCGGCGCGATTAAGCCGACTTATCCTGTTTGTGGTCGGCCTGTACCTGATTTTCACTCTCGGACTGTTAGCGCAGACAACTGATTCCCAATCCGACGAAGCCAGCAAGTCCTGGACGGCTACGACCGAATCCCAAAGCGACAATGTAAACCCCACGCGCACCACCGAAAGCCACAACCAGAGCGGAAATCGCACGCTGGACAAGCAATCGGTCCAGCGTCGCGGGTCTGATGGGCATTTCGAGCCGTATCAGGACATCGAGACGGAAACAGTGCAAGTGGACGCTGACACCGTGCGAACCGTCACGCGCACGTTCGGTCGTGGTCCCGATGGGGCTAAAAAGCTGGTCCAGGTCACCAAGGAAGAAAGGCACACTCTTCCCGGAGGCGACTCCAGCATGGTGCGCGCCACTTCGAATCCCGATGTCAACGGCAAGCTGCAAGTGGTCCAGCGCCAGATGGAGGAAACGAAGAAGACCGGCAAGGATGTCGAGGAAACCAAAACCACAGTGATGCTACCCAGCATCAACGGCGGGTTGGCTCCAGCTATGAAAACGCAAGAGGTTCGTAAGCTTGATGGGAACGAGACAGTCGAATCTAAAAAAACGACTCTCCTTCCCGATGGCTCTGGTAACTGGCAGGTGGGCGAAGTACGACAGGCAACAGTCAGAAAAGCGGGCGACGACCGCAGTACGGAAGAGCGTGTCTCCCGCCCCGACTCTGAAGGCAAGCTGAACGAAATCTCTCGCACCGTGAGCAAGGAATCCGGTAGCGCTACCGGAGAAAAACGCAATACGGTTGAAACCTTCTCCGCCGATGTTCCCGGCGCCGCCGGGGATGGCAGCCTCCACCTGGTCGAGCGCACGACCACTCACCAGAACACGAGTTCCACTGGTCAGCAAGCCACCGAGCGGCAGGTGGAGCGGCTCAATCCCGGTGCTACAAGCTCCGGCTTGCGGGTCACCACCCGAACCATCGATATAGTTCGCCCAGGCGCCTCTGGAGCGCAAGCCACGCGTACGACTGAAACCCACGACGCAGACGGAAACTCTGGAGCAGTCTCGGTAGACACCACGAAATCTGATAACGTTCGCGCTATTCAGGTTCAGATAGCGCCGGCAGGACCGTCGAAATAGGTGGGTTTGTTAAGGCAGGCCCGACTTTGCTAATCACTCACCGGTCAGAAACTTGAACCGCACAGGTATGCAAAGCATGGCGGGAAAGTTCCTTTAGGGACAAAAGAAGCGGCGGCACACCATCGCCCACGAACCTCCGTAACATCTCTCTTTCGGAGATCCAGACGTAGCATTACCTATTGGCCCTCTCTCCAAAATTCAGTAGCGAGAGGATTCACATGCGGAATTACAAAGCGGTTTGCCTTCCCGTTCTAATCGTCGCATTGGCCTGCGTCAGCCATGCACAAGAGTCCCTCGGCGACGTGGCCCGCCAGCAACTTCAGAAGCAGCAGGCAAAAGACCCCAAAGCTGCGCCTAAGGTCGTCACTAACGAAGAGATCCCGGAATCGCCCGATGCCTCCGCGACCTCTGCCAATGACAATGACGGACCATCCGAGTCTGCCTCCTCCTCAAGCACAGGAAAGAGGACCGCGGAACAATGGAAGGCCGAGATCGTAGCTCGAAAAACAAGAATCGCGGCTCTGCAGAGCCAGGTCGAAAGGCTCAACGACTCCGTTCACTTTGTCGAGGCCAACCGCTACTACAACGGCGTGCAGTACAACCAGTACCAGCTTAAGAAGCAGCAGGAAGCGCAACGCATGCAAAAGCAGCTGGACTCGGAGAAAAAGGCCCTTGGAGATGCCCAGGAATCCGCGCGCAAAGCCGGTTTTGGAAGCGCTGTTTACGATCCAGAAAATTAAATTAACAGGTAAGTTGAATTGAGAGGATGCCCCATCCTCGTCTCTCCGTTCTTTGGAGAGACAGGGTAAGGCCTTTCATCAGTCGCCAGTCAGAAACTTGAATTGCGCAGCGGTAAGAGGCACCACACTCAATCTCCCCTGTCGCACCAGAGGAGAATCCGAAAAAAGCTTATGTGCCTTCACCTCAGCCAGCGTCACCGGCTTCGCCAAAGACTTTCCGACTTTAATCTTCAGCTGCGGATTCTTCGGGTCCGAAGCGTCCACAGAAACCACGGAAGCCGTACCCATCGCTCTCTTTTGCTCGCCGGTTTCGTAAATCACAAGTCCATCACCCGGCTTCATCTCGCGCAGATTCCTCAACGCCACAGGATTCGCTACTCCATCCCACATGGTGCTCTTATCTCGCTGCAAATCAGCAAACGAGTACGCGGTAGGCTCAGTCTTGAGAAGATAATCCATAAGAAGAAATTTAAGATTTCTGATTTTAGATTTCAGATTGAAAATCCCAAGGTCTTCGGTTTTCAATCTGAAATCTGAAATCTGCAATACCCTACTGCGGTTTCGCCTTCGGATCCTTCTGCGTATCCGGTTCGTCCTTTTTATTCTCCGGATGATCTTCGTAAATCGAATATTGCCCTTGGGGCCTCTTCATCTTTACCGTGATCTCGACCGTTGGCTTATCAATTGAGTAGTCGTCACCGAAGGTCTGGAATCCGGTGGCCAGCACCTGTATCCGCAGCTTGCCGTAGGGCACGCCGTCAAAGCTGGCTTTGCCGTCCGCGTCGGTTTTGATCTGAAGGCCGCCCCTGGATTGCTTTCCGTTCTTCTCCACCGGATGCATGACCACACTGGCGTTACGGATCGGCTTGCCATTGTAGTCGCGGATGACGACGAAATTCAGGATGGCCATGTCGTCGTCCTGGGCCAACGTCAGCGAGGACAGAAGAACCGTACACGCCGAACAAAGTAAGAAGAGGAGCGCGATTTTTCTCATAATCCGACGTCAATTCTAAGCAGGCCGGAGTTTTCTGTCACCTGGAACTGCAAGGATGTGATGATGACAATCGCAATCACTGATCCTCCCACCGAGAGAAATACCTATAAGCCATGTGTAATGAGCGAACTACGAATATTTAGGGCAATATTGCATTGACAACGTTCCACTCCATTGCCTACAATTAGCACTCGCCAACCTTGAGTGCTAACAGCTGGTTGGCCAGCGGTTCCCTGCTATCAAACCTGATCGTAACTCAACACGAACGAAAGGAGTCACAAGTATGGCAAAGTTCACACCGCTCCACGACCGCCTGCTAGTCCGGCGGATTGAAGAAGGTGAGACCACCCGTGGTGGCATCATCATCCCCGACAGCGCCAAAGAAAAGCCTCAAGAGGGCGAAGTAATCTCCGTAGGCAAAGGCAAGAGCAACGACGAAGGCAAGGTGTTCCCCCTGGCAGTCAAAGAGGGCGACCGCATCCTGTTCGGCAAGTACTCCGGCACCGAAATCAAGCTGGATGGTGAAGATTTCATCATCATGCGCGAAGAGGAAGTCCTGGGCATCCTGACCGGCGCCGCTAAGAAAGAACTCGCCGGCTCACGCCGCTAACTTTTGCTTTAAGTTGTCATCCTGAACGAGCGCCGCTTTTGCGCGAGTGAAGGATCCAAGTGAGCGACCGCGCGTTCCGTGAGCAAAGCGAACGGAACAATAAAGCGCGACGCGAACATCCAAATCGCAGGCCAGACCTGCAATACATCGAAGGAGATTTCAGATATGGCAAAGATCATCGTTCACGGCGAAGAGTCGCGACAGGCGATTCTCCGCGGCGTCAACCTGCTGGCTGACGCAGTAAAGGTCACACTCGGCCCCAAGGGCCGCAATGTGGTCATCGAAAAGAAATTCGGTTCACCCACCATCACCAAGGACGGCGTCACCGTCGCAAAAGAAATCGAACTCAAAGACAGTCTCGAGAACATGGGCGCACAGATGGTGCGCGAAGTGGCCTCGAAGACTTCAGACGTTGCCGGAGACGGCACCACCACTGCCACCGTTCTGGCTCAGGCAATCTATCGCGAAGGCGTAAAGACCGTCGCAGCCGGCGCCAACCCGATGGCCATGAAACGCGGCATCGAAAAAGCAATCACCGCCATCTGCGGCAGCCTCGACAAAGAAGGCAACCGCATCAAAGGCGAACTCGACAAATTCTCCAAGCCAGTAACCGGCGACATGATCGCCCAAGTCGGCACAATCAGTGCCAACAATGACGAAACTATTGGGAACATTATTGCTCAGGCTATGAAGAAGGTGGGCAAGGATGGCGTCATCACTGTGGAAGAGGCGAAGACGCTTGAGACCCAGTTGGACGTTGTCGAGGGAATGCAGTTTGATCGTGGGTATCTGTCTCCTTACTTTGTGACGGATCCGGAGCGGATGGAAGTTTCTCTGGAGAATGCTTACATCCTGATCAACGAGAAGAAGATCAGCTCGATGAAAGATTTGCTTCCTCTTCTGGAGCAGATCGCGAAGAGCGGCAAGCCGCTTTTGATCGTGGCTGAAGACGTCGAAGGCGAAGCGCTTGCTACCCTCGTCGTCAACAAGCTGCGTGGCACGTTGCAAGTCGCGGCCGTCAAGGCTCCCGGCTTCGGCGATCGCCGCAAAGCCATGCTGCAGGACATTGCCACCCTCACCGGCGGCAAGGCCATCACGGAAGACCTGGGCATCAAGCTGGAGAACGTCCAGATTGGCGACCTCGGCCAGGCCAAGAAGATCACCGTCGACAAGGACAACACCACCATCGTCGAAGGCAAAGGCAAGCACTCGGACATCGAAGGTCGCGTAAAAGAAATTCGCGGCCAGATCGACAAGACCACCAGCGACTACGACCGCGAGAAGTTGCAGGAGCGGTTGGCGAAGCTGGTTGGTGGCGTGGCTGTGATCAAAGTCGGAGCCGCGACCGAGACCGAAATGAAAGAGAAGAAGGCTCGTGTCGAAGATGCGATGCACGCAACCCGTGCGGCCGTGGAAGAAGGCATTGTCCCCGGCGGCGGCGTGGCTCTGGCCCGTTGCGTCGGCGCGCTCGACAAGCTGAAGCTCGAAGGCGATGAGCAGATTGGCGTCAACGTCGTGACGCGCGCTCGCTGCAGGAACCGCTGCGTCAGATCGCCGAGAACGCCGGCGAAGAAGGCGCAATCGTTCTGGGCAAGGTCAACGACTCGAAGGACAACAACTACGGCTACAACGCCCTGACCGGCGAGTACGAAGACCTGGTCAAGGCGGGCGTGCTCGATCCGACCAAAGTGGTGCGCACCGCACTGCAGAACGCCGGTTCGATCGCGTCCCTGATGCTGACCACCGAGGCCCTGGTGGCGGAGATCCCGGAAGAGAAAAAGGGAGCTCCAGCCGGCGGCGGACACGGCGGCGGCGGTATGGAAGGCATGTACTAAGAGCAGCTTCTAGCTTCTGGCTATTAGCTTCTAGCTTGAAACCTAAGCCCCGTTCTATTGAGCGGGGCTTTTGCTTTTGCAGTGGCGTCGGCTGTACGGCAAGAACTGTGTTGTGGGCAAGGAGCGTGTGGGACCGGGTCTTTGACCCGGTCGGGCCGAGTGCAGCTCGGCGGGATTTTTGCCGGGGAGGGAAGACTGAGCCGAGCTTCGCTCGGCTTGGACGGGTCGAAGACCCGTCCCTACACGGCTTGTGATGGGCTCACGGCTTCCAGTTCGGGCCTATGAATTCTCGCAACGCTTCCGGTGTCGCCCAGGGGGCTTTGCCTTCGAATTGTTTTATCCAGGCTTCGCCGGCTCCGATTTTTACCCGGTTCGGGGTGAACTCTGGGGACAGGGTGTTAGCCATCAGGGCATAGCGTGCGCTGTCTGCGAGGCGGAGGGCCTTCCAGCATCCTCCGGGGACCGCTACCACCGGGCGTTGTCCGGCGGCGAGATCCATGCCGAGAGTGACTTTCTCGACGTGTCCGTCGGGATGGAAGATGAAATAGTCGACTGGGCCGCCCTCGATGAGGATGTGCGTGTCGTCCGGGGCGAGCCAGTGAAGATAGTTGATGGGGCGGTCGCGGGTGAGCATGTAGTAATTCTGGCTTTGTACCGCTAACGCGCGGCCATCTACCGTGACGGTTTGCGCGGAGCGTCCGATGATGCCCAGGTATCCGGATTCTTTGGGTAGGACTTCGAGTTTCAGGGCTTTGATCAGTTCGCGGGCGCGGGCTTCTGACCGGGCTGGCGGCGCGGGTGATCCGGCTACGGAAGCGGCTACGACTGCTGTCAGGCCGATGATTGCAAGGAAGAGGCGTTGCATGGCGACAGACTAGCATGCTGTTTGTAGCTTCTGGCTGCCAGCCTGGTTCGTGGTAGCGGGATAACACAAGGTCCCTCGACTTCGCTCGGGATGACAGTTCGTTTACGATTGCTGGCTCCATTCCCAGCTTTCGCGCGATGTGTGCGGCACACGGCTTTCTGGGTCAGTCGTGGCTTTTCCGCCCTGTCTCTCCACAAAACGGAGAGACGAGGACGGGGCACCCTCGGCAACGAACTGTGCGGGGACGGGTCCCTTCGACTTCGCTCAGGGCAGGCTCCGACCCGGTCCCACACAGCCTGTGCCATTGCATGGGTTCGTGCTACGGGACTTGGTCTGTGGCGAGTCCTCTTAGTTCGGGGTCAAGGAGCCACCAGGCCTCGCGGAAGATCTCGAAGCGAGTGCGCCGCTTTTGAAGTTTAAAGGAGTTCTTTAATGAATAAGTTCCTGGCGATGGTTCTTTGCCTGGTGATACCTCTGGCCGTCTTTGCGGGTGACAACGGGTACAAAGTGACATACGACGGAGGGTCGGTGCCGGACGTAAAAGCAGGAAGCGACATGAAACTGTTCATCGATCCGAACCAGATTCGTCTGGTGAAAGACAAGGGTGAAACGGTGACGATTCCGGCCTCGGCGGTTACGGAGATCAGTTATGGCCAGGATGTCCACAGGAGAGTCGGAGCAGCGATTGGCCTGGCTGTGGTCTCCTTCGGGATTGGCGCTCTGATGGCTCTTACTAAGTCAAAGAAGCACTATGTCGGTTTGACCTGGACCGACGGAGACAAGAAGGGCGGCTTTGCGATGCAGTGCGATAAGAACGAATATCGCGGAGTTCTAGCTGGGCTGGAAGGAGTAACCGGCAAGAAGGCCGTGAACTCCGATGCGATGACAGTCAAGAATTAGATACAAGGAACGACTTGTTCGTAACCGAAACGCTCTTCCTGAGCTTGGCGGCGATGACCGGGTCAGAACCCACTCAAGCCAAAACCGGGCTTGAGTGGGCCACCCGTCGGATTGTTCCTCTCTCACCGTTTCTAAAAGTGAACGAAAGGATGGGCCACCCGCTTTTGCTGAGCTTCGCTCAGCTGGGCGGACGGGGCGTCCGCCCCAACGTGGGTCGTGGCGGCGGATGGGAACACAAGGTCCCTCGACTTCGCTCGGGATGACAGTTTGGGTGAAGCTGGTCTACAGCATTTTCCCTACGACAGAAATGCCCGCTGACCTCTCCGAAAGTTCTTGCTTCCCATTTCACATATTCGCATCCCTCAGAAAACGAACGCTTTGGGTCTTGGCACTCTTCGTGCTGTTACGATTACCAGATCATTACTGTGGAGGAAATCATGTCCAACATACACGTTGATAAAGTGGGCGATATGACTGTGGTGGAGTGCGAAGGGCGGTTTGTGCGCAGCGATGAGGCGTACAAATTGCGTGACGCCGTGGCTTCACAGATGGACGCGAACGTTATCGTGCTGGACCTGACGGAAATGCGCGCGATCGGCGGCGGCGCGATTGGCGTGCTGGTGTTCCTGCAACGCTGGGCGCGGGATCACGATATACGGTTCAAGCTCTTTAATCCTTCGAGATTCATCAAAGAAAAACTGGAGCATACTAATGCTGTGTCGGAGTTTGATATTGCGTCGCTGGACGAAATGATGGCATTGCTCGGTCACGCCGACAGTCGCTACGCGCTGGCGTCGTGAGATCCTCAGCCCTCGGCAGCAGATAAGGTTATTAGGGTACTTCGACTACGTGGCTGCCTCGCTGCGCGAGGCAGCCACTTCGCTCAGGATGACAGATCGCGATGCGGCTACTGCACCCGCAGAGCCAGCTGAGAACCGCTCTCCAGACGCACGTTCCCTGTGCTCGAACTCAACACCGAAACCGGGCCTGATGTGTTCAGAGCGAGGCCTCTGATTCCGACCACACCGCGACTGGTAGCGCCCAGTGGAGTGGCGGTTTGGGCAGAAGGCATGTCCCGGCCATTCACAGATGACGGTGGGTTCAGATCATCGGGATATTTCGGATTGAGAGTTGCAGAGGACGCGCCGCCGGCGGGAGTCTGCGCCAGTGAAGGCGGCCGGCCGGGCATGGTCGATGCATCTCCCAAGCGGTCGGGCCCGCCTACACCGAAGGATGGCACCAGCAAGGGCCGCGCGATTGCCTGGACCGTAAGCTGCAATGGAATTTCACGGCCTCCCTTGAGGAGGATCCGATCGAAGGTAAATTTTATTTCGGAGCCGGGAGAGGATTTGCTGTGGGCCTTGGCCTCGGTCACGTGGCCGAGGATTTTTGTGTTTCGTGGAACGACGATCTGTCCGTGAACCAAGAGGTCGGAGGCGGTTTTCGCCTCCACTTTGTCATTGGGCTTGGATTTTTTGGCGTCGAGGCCCTTTGTGAGCTCGACCGAAAGAACAGTTCCAGAAGGGAGCGGGTCGGTGGCGGCAGCGGCTTGGGCCGAGGGTGGCGGAGCCTGGCCTTGAGTATTGGGATGGTCCGAAGAGATCTGTGCCGCCGATATCGCGCCCCATGACATTGAAATCACCACAAGTATGGCCCTGGCTGCCGGAAAACCTTTTTTCATCATTACGCCCCAATTTTCTTCAATCTACTGTAAGTAGGATGCACACGGCTAGAACCACGTTCCCTCGCGATATTTCCGATACTCGTCGCCAAACTTGGCTTCGAGAAGCTTTCCTTCCTGATGGGCCCGGACGATCTGTACGGGAACGAGAATCAGCAGGAGAAGTAGCGCATAACGATACTCCAGGGCAATCAGAACACCCAGAAGCAGCAACGCACTGAAGACGTAGATTGGGTTCCTGATCTTTGAATACAAGCCTTGGGTTACGAGCTTTTTGGCCTGGGGAGTCACCGAAAAGGAAGCTCCCAGCTGCCATCGTGCGGTAAACAGAAAGCACGCGGCCGGAACAGCGATGCATAAGCCAACCAGGCGGGCGGTATCCCACGCACCGTGACGGAAGACGACGGCTCCGATGGCGATCAGTACCAGGCAAAACTGCAGCACGAAAAATGGCGTAATCTTATATTCAACCGCAGACGGATTTGGCATTGCTGTTATTTTACGAATCCCTGACGGATGCTGTGAATGAAATCGGTGTAGGCCGGAGTGAATCCGGCGGCGCGGACTGATGCGGCGGCCTGTCCTCGATGATAGGCGGAGTGGGTGATCAGGTGCATGAGGATGTCGTCTTTGCGGCTGCTCCAGGGCTCGCCCTGGCTATTCTTATAATCTACAGTCTGGGCTAGGTCTGCCTCGGTCTTGCCCATCAGATAGTTCTTCCATAACGCCTGTAGCTCTCCCACCCGCTTTTCGCATTGCTCGACGGCGAGATCAGGCCATACCGGAAGGGTCGGGTGCCTGGGTTCGAGACGGGACATCCAGAGGTGTTGCGACGCAAGAATGTGGGCCATCAATTTCAGCGGTCGGGGTTGCGGCGCGGGCAGCCCGCGCAAGTTGGACAACACTTCCCTGTTTGCCCATGCGTCGTATTCGAAAAGGCGGGTAAGGTGGGCGATCAAATCCATGCGGATATTCAAACATAGGGTTGGGCATCCGCGCATCTGGCTGGTGGTGTGGGCCTGACACTCTGGTCCACCGCTTTTGGGGTTGCTGTTCCCTCGGGATCCTTGAATCTGAAATCAAAGTCAAAGGCGGCGGACAAGAGTGTCCGCCCCACACAAAAAAAACCCCGCCATAGGGCGGGGCTTGTGACGAAGCGGCGAGGCCGCTTTACTTCTTTTCCATCTGCTCTTTAGCTTCGTGGGCTGCGGCCTGGTGACCTGCCAGCGACAGCGCCGACATGAAAGGTTCAGACGATGCAGGCGGCTTCACGTTGCCAGTCAGAACCTTCCGGAAGCCTACATCGTGACCGTAGATGGCCGTGGTCGAATCGGAGTCCTGCTCGATGACCGCGCCTTCCAGGGTCAGGCCGGCGAATGCGCCCTTGGAGCGAGAGTAAGTCAGCAGTTCTGCATTCATCTTCCAGTCGGTGCCGGCAGATGCGTGACGTCCTACTGGTCCGGCCGCAGCGGAGCCTTCTCCACTGAGCTGAAACTTGCTGGACAGGAGGTGCTGCAGACCTTTGTCATTCATGACGAGCATGACCAGGTCAACGCCTTCGGCGCCGATCTGCAGTCCCCAGCTTCCGCCGCCGACGGAGACGAAAGCAGGCGCGCTCCAACCAGTCGCAGTGCGACAGCTGGCGACGCCGCGTCCGTGCTTACCGCCGAAAATGAAACCGGCCTTGATCAGATGTGGCACCACCATGATGCACTTCGCGTTATCCAACACTTCTTCCGGTATGCCTTTGTCCGGAGCGTCCATGATTTCCTTGAGCACGTTTCCGGCATTCTGAAGGCGCTCGACCGAATCCTCTTTGGCAGTGGCAGAAGGCATGCTGCCCAGCAATGCAACCAGACTGAATGTGGCAATCAAAAATCTTTTCACTGGCTCCTCCTCAGGAGATGTTCTATTTGCTAGAAATGCCGGCCCTGCTTCGCAGGGCCAAAAAAGCGCACCCTGACAGTCGCGATTGCTAAACCGCCGGCCGGCGACCCGTAATTAACTGGATCAGCAGCACAACGACCGCAACCACGAGAAGAATGTGGATGAACCCGCCCAGGGTGTACGAGCTTACTAATCCGAGCAGCCACAGAACTAACAAGATCACAAATATCGTCCACAGCATAAGTCACCTCTTCGGTGGATTCACAAGGGCCCGAAAGACTTCACTGTGATACGGATCAACCCTACGGAGTTGCATAGACGGGCTTTACTACAGCCGGTTGGATACACGCGTACAGGAATGACTGTAGATATGAGTTTCTGAGATTTTTGTCTCTTCGCGGCACGCCGCGTGGGCTAAGGTTCGTGATACGGCTCGCAAAACCCATCAACCACCAAGGACACGAAGTATCACGAAGGCTTCGCTCTCGGGCTTTTCTTCGCGAAGCCTTCGTGATACTTCGTGTCCTTGGTGGTTCATGCTTTTCCAAACACTCGGTGAAACCGCTTCTTGAATTCGTCGCCGTGGCGGGTTAGGGTTATCCAGATATTGATATCCAGAACGCGGGTCATTTCGTCCAACTGCACATATACCGGAAAGTTCGGTGGATGGAGGAGCCATGAAGCGTAGAGATTTCATCATCGGCGCGGTCGGCGCCGCGTGGATCGGGTACCAGGGCCTGGCCAGGGCCATCGACATCGATACGATGCCGCCGCTACCGCGCAAGTTCACAGCCGCCGACACCGTCACGCTGGGCAAGACCGGTATCACCACCAGTCGTCTCGCCATGGGCACGGGCACGGTCGGCAGTGGCCATCATTCGAACCAGACTGCGCTCGGCGTGAAGGGATTGTCCGACCTGCTGCTAAACGGCCACGATCATGGTTTGCGATTTTTCGACGCCGCCGATGCTTACGGCAGCCATCCCCACGTGGCCGAAGCGTTGAAACATATTCCGCGAGACAAGGTTACGGTACTAACCAAGACCTGGGCTCGCGACCCTGCCGAAGCCCGCGCCGATCTCGACCGCTTTCGCAAAGAACTTGGAACTGATTATCTGGATGTCTGCCTGATGCACTGCCTCACTGAGGGCGATTGGACGGAGCGCTATCGGGGAGTGATGGACGTTTTCTCTGAAGCCAAGGAGAAAGGCATCATTCGCGCCCATGGATGCTCATGCCACAGCATCGAAGCGCTGCGCGCGGCAGCCAAGTCACCGTGGGTGGAAGTCGACCTGGTGCGCATCAATCCAGTTGGCGCGCACATGGACGCCGATCCTGAGACGGTCATCGGGGTTCTCCGGGAAATGAAGGCAGCTGGAAAAGGAATTGTGGGCATGAAGATTCTGGGCCAAGGCGCTCTGCGTAACCGCCAGGATGAAGCCTTGAAGTACGCATTGTCACTCGGCTTGCTGGACGCTTTCACCATCGGCGCTGAAAGTAAGAGCGAACAGGAAGATTTGATCCGTAGAATTTCCGCTGCCGCTTAAAACCTCGGCCACGGATTTTCACGGATCACACGGATTGACTTCTTGTAAGGATTTCGTTTTTGAGTCCTCAAGATTTATCCGCGTGCATCCGTGAGAATCCGTGGCTGCTTTTTTCTTTTCTGGAATTTTCTGGTTCTGAGCCCACCTCTCGCCAGCCTGCGCCATCCTAAGCATGTATTCAGAATAAGAGGTGAATCATGCTGAGGAAATTCGCCATCAAAACTCTTCTTGCACAATTTGTTCTGTTGGGCAGCCTGGGCGCGCTTTGGGCGCAGCAGGACACCCAAGCCCCACCCGCAGACAACACCAAAGTCAACCAACGCGACCGGGACAAGTCTGAACCGACCGCCGACCAACAGAAGGACAACGCCACCGACCGTCAACTGGCGCAGCAAATACGAAAAGCCATTGTTAAAGACAAGTCGCTTTCCACATACGGACACAACATCAAGGTCATCGCCCAGAACGGCGTGGTGAAATTGAAAGGCCCGGTGAAATCGGAAGACGAAAAACAGGCGATTGAAACTAAGGCAGCCCAGATCGCCGGCGCCGACAAGGTCACCAGCGAAATTCAAGTCGCGTCTAAGTAACTCATCTACTAACGATCGTCACACCATTCTTAAAGGAGATCGTCATGGCAGGCAAAAATACAGCAGCATTCGGAATTTATCGGGACCGGGCTGGAGTCGAGACCGCAGTCGACATGTTGCGCGAGAAGGGCTTCCGCAATACAGATATTTCGGTCCTCTTTCCGCATAACGAAGGCACCAAGGATTTCGCTACCGAGAAGAACACCAAGGCGCCTGAGGGCACTGCGGCAGGAGCTGGCACCGGAGCAGTTCTCGGTGGCGCTTTAGGATGGCTTGCCGGGATCGGCGCACTGGCGATTCCGGGTGTGGGTCCGTTCATCGCGGCGGGTCCGATCATGGCAGCGCTCGCGGGTGTCGGCGTTGGCGGAGCCATTGGCGGCCTAACCGGAGCGCTGGTTGGCATGGGCATTCCGGAGTTTGAAGCCAAGCGCTACGAAGGACGGATCAAGGAAGGCGGCATCCTGCTCTCCGTACATTGCGATGACTCTGCCTGGACCAAGAAAGCGAAAGAGATCCTCGAGCAGAGTGGCGGACAGGATGTGACCTCGACCGGCGAGGCTTCGGCGGATTTTCAGAAGACAGATAAGCCGATGCCGCGCGCCAGCTAGTCTTTCATTTATTAGCGCCGGTGTCTTGGCGGCTGTTTTGGGGCTTCCCCACTTTGCGAGTGCGGGACGCCCTCGCGACAGCCGGCGGGACGCCGGCGCTACTTTTTTTAGGCCTTACTTAACATCAGACGCAGGTCTTGGCCTGTCATCTCTTTGGGCTGGGGAAGGCCTAGCATGCCCAGGACTGTCGGAGAGATATCGCGAAGGGAGCCGCCGGGCTTCAGTGAGAATTTCTTTCCATTCTCAGCGACCACAATAAAAGGTACAGGGTTGGTGGTGTGGGCGGTGTGCGGCCCACCTGTGACGGGATCGATCATCATCTCGGCGTTACCGTGATCGGCAGTGATCAGCATCCCTCCGCCTTTGGCCCGAACCACCGGTTCGATCAGACCCAGGCAGGCGTCCACGGTTTCTACGCCTTTGACTGTGGGCTCGATTTTTCCCGAGTGGCCGACCATGTCGGCGTTGGCGAAGTTGACGATGATGACGTCGAACGTTCCTTCCTCCACCGCTTTTATTACCGCGTCGGCAATTCCAGCGGCGCTCATTTCCGGCTTCAGATCGTAAGTGGCGACTTTTTGTGACGGCACCACCAAGCGGTCTTCGCCGGGGAATGGCTGTTCGACTCCTCCATTAAAGAAGTACGTGACGTGTGCGTACTTTTCGGTTTCGGCTACGCGCAGATTGCGCAGGCTCGCCTGACCCATGACGTTGGCGAGAATGTTGTCGAGCGATTCCGGAGGGATCACGACCGGAAGCGTGAACTTCTTGTCGTACTGGGTCATGCAGACGTATTGCAGGTTCTTTGGCACACGATCGCGAGGGATGGCCGCATCGAGATCAGCAGCGCCGGGCAGGTCGCTTCCCCCTTGCGGATTCAGGCCACTATTGCGGGCCAGGGCGCGAGTGATCTGACGGACGCGGTCGGCGCGAAAGTTAAAGCAGATGCAGGAATCTTCGTCGCGGATGGTGGCAAGAGGTTCTCCGCGATTGTCGATACAGACGAAGGGCGCGACGAATTCGTCGGTCACCCCTTTGTTGTAGGACTCTTTCACGCCTTGCACCGGGTCGACGTACTTGCCGCCTTCGGCGTCGCCGAAAACCATGGCGTTGAAAGTCTTGGCCATGCGCTCCCAGCGGCGGTCGCGGTCCATCGCGTAGTAGCGTCCGCTGACGGACGCGATCTTGCCGGTGTTGTACTCGCGGATCTTCTGCTGTAGTTGTTCCAGATATCCGGCACCGTTGGTGGGTAGAGTGTCGCGGCCATCCATAAAGGCGTGGACGAATACGCGGTCAACGCCGTTTTGCTTGGCCATCCTTAACAACGCGTAGAGATGAGTCTGGTAGGAGTGCACGCCGCCATCGGAAAGCAAGCCGAAAAGATGGAGGCGGCGGCCACCCGAACGCGCATTCTTCATCGCACTCAACAGAACGGGATGCGAGAAGAACTCGCCGTTCTGGATCATCAGTTCGATGCGAGTGCTGTCCATGTGCACGATGCGTCCGGCGCCGATGTTGAGATGGCCGACTTCGCTGTTGCCCATCTGCCCGTCGGGCAGTCCAACGTAGTGGCCGCTGGTCTGAATCAGTGTGTTGGGATAGTCGCGTAGCAGACGGTCGTAAGTAGGCTTTTGGGCGAGAGCGATGGCGTTGGCTTTGGTCTCGGCGCGGTACCCCCATCCGTCGAGAATAACTAGAACAAGTGGTTTGGGACGGCTCATTCAGCTCCTTGGCAGCTTCTGGCTTTGTGTCTGGCTCGCTGGACAACGGATCACGGAGACGCAGACGAACAATAGCAATTGGAAGAAGAGAAATTATAGGCGACGGGGACGGGTTTTCAAATCAGCGGACGGAGAATATAGTCGATCTGATCTTCTAATCGAAGCAAATTCGAAATCATCGGAGGAAATTGTCATGGCTATCAGCGACCTTCTAATTGCCGAATTCGATGCGGAGGCAAAAACAACGCGCACCACGTTGGAGCGCGTTCCTGAAGACAAGAAAGAGTTCGCGCCACATCCCAAGTCGATGCGGCTGAACCAGCTGGCGCCGCACGTGGCCCAACTGGCCGGCTTCGGACTCACTGTCCTGACTACGCCTGAGTATGATTTCTCTAAAGGCTCATACAAGCCCGTTCCGTTCGAGTCCGCGAAGCAACTGGTGCAGGTGTTCGATGAGGGAGTGGCCAAGGTCCGCGCCGCGCTGAAGGGCATGCCGGACGAGGCCTGGACCCAGAATTGGAAACTCAGCTTTCAAGGCAAACCTATTTTCGACGGACCACGTTTTCTTGCCTACCGGCAGATGTTTCTGAATCACCTGGTGCATCATCGGGCGCAGCTTGGGGTGTATTTGCGCTTGAATGACAAGCCGCTGCCGGCCACGTATGGGCCTTCGGCCGATGACACGATGGGATTCTAGTGTCGCGTTGACCCTAGCCGGTGCCCCGTCCAAGCTCCGCTTGGGCGGGGATTTTTTCGTGCCGCTAGATGGAGCACGCTACCACGCAAGCTTTAAACTTCTTGAGTTGTGTCGCTGCAGCAACCCGCCCAAGCAGATGCTTGGACGGGGCACCCTCGAGAGAACATCCGCTTCACAACGGCGGCATCTAGGCTCCGACGTTTAGAGCCTTCAGCCCCAGAAACCTTGCCGTACTGCCTAGCTCTCCTTCAATCCGAAGCAACTGGTTGTATTTTGCGATGCGATCGGTGCGTGAGGCCGAGCCTGTCTTGATCTGGCCTGCTCCTGTGGCTACGGCCAAGTCGGCGATAAATGTGTCTTCAGTCTCTCCTGAGCGATGCGAGATGATTGAGGTATAGCCGTTGCGGCGGGCCAAGTCGATCGCGTCCAAGGTCTCGCTGACGGTGCCAATCTGATTGACTTTGATCAGGATCGAGTTGGCAACGTGCTTGTCGATTCCCTCTTGCAGGAAATTTACATTGGTGACGAATAAATCGTCGCCGACGAGCTGGATCTTTCCGCCCAGTTCTTTTGTCAGATTTTGCCAGCCATCCCAGTCGTTTTCTGACAGGCCATCTTCCAGCGAAACAATCGGATAATCATTCGCCCACTTCGCCCAGAAGCGGACCATGTCGTCGGAGCTCTTCGCTGACTTGTCGGATTTCTTGAAGACGTACTTGCCGTCCTGATAAAACTCGCTGGCCGCTGGGTCGAGCGCGATGGAAATTTCTTCGCCGGGTTTGTATCCGGCTTGCGTGATGGCTTCGAGCACGACCTCAATGGCCTCGACGTTCGACTTCACCGAAGGTGCGAATCCGCCTTCGTCGCCGACTGCGGTGTTGTAGCCGCGCTTCTTGAGAACGCCTTTCAATGTGTGGAAGACCTCGACTCCCCAACGCAGCGCGTCGGAAAAAGATTCGGCCCCGACCGGCATGACCATGAATTCCTGGAAGTCGACGTTGTTGTCGGCGTGCGCGCCGCCATTGAGGATGTTCATCATGGGCGTAGGCAGAATGTTGGCGCCGGCGCCGCCGAGATAACGATAGAGCGGGAGGCTGAAAGCCGTGGCTGAGGCGCGGGCTGCGGCCATTGAAACCGCGAGGATGGCATTCGCACCGAGGCGTCCTTTGTTTTCGGTGCCGTCGAGTTCGATCATCTTTTGATCGATGGCGCGCTGCTCGGCTGCGTCCATGCCGGCAAGGGCTTCGGCGATTTCGCCGTTCACATTCTCGACGGCCTTGAGCACGCCTTTGCCGACGTAACGCTGCTGGTCACCGTCGCGCAATTCGACCGCTTCGTGTTCTCCGGTGGAGGCTCCACTGGGGACTGCGGCGCGGCCTCGAGTTCCGTCCATCAAGGTAACTTCGGCTTCGACTGTGGGATTGCCTCGTGAGTCGATGATCTCGCGTGCCTGGATTTCCTGAATCTGGGTGATGACGTCCATGATGGCTGGTGTGTCCTCGCTTTTTTTGGTGAGTCTGGTGATTATATCGGTTTTCTGTTGTGTGGTCGCGGGCGACTCGCCCGCGGAGTTGTCCGCAGATCAAAGAGTGCAAGGGCCTGCACGAACTAGGGCGGCGACGTCACTCCTCGGCCCTCCAGCAATCGAACCTGCGGCCATCGCCACGCGGGCGAGTCGCCCGCGTCCACACAAACCAAGCACACAGAACCTTGGATTCTGGCCCGTGTCTATGCTGGTTCCTGGAGTTTTTCACAGGCTGTTGCTTCGCGGTTGTGCTCTAGAGTCGATGCAGATGTCGGATCGCACGGAGACTCTGGCAGTCGGCTCACGCGCACCTGAATTTCTTTTGTCGGCGGCGAACCGCGACGGGATTCTCTCTCTTTCCGGCTTTCTGTCGCGTGGCGTGCTCATCGCGGAGTTCCTGCGCGGAACGTGGTGACCAAATTGCGCAAAGCGCATGGCTCAGTTTGAGCCAATCAAACACGAAATCGAACAGGCGGGAGCGCAGGTTGCATTCATCGCAGCAGAGAAAGGCGCGGGAGTCTGGAAGCCAGCGAAGTTTTTGCAGTCGCATTCCGTGTCGTTCCCTTTTCTGCTGGATGAAGATCGAACGGTGACCAAGGCTTACGGGCTCTATGACCGGTTGAGCATGGATGCGATCCACATCGCACATCCGGCGACGCTGGTTATCGATCGTGATCGAACGGTTGGGTACATCTATCGCGGGGACAGTCAGACGGATCGGGCTCCGATCGATGAGGTGTTGGAGGCGGCAAGGAAATTATCGGTTTCCGGTTGAAGCGGGTATGAGCCGGGTTGGCAAATTTTCGTTTGCAACTTCAGGAGGCAAAATGAAGAGAATATTTGTGATGCTGAGCGTACTTTTGCTGGCGGTTGCGGCTGGGGCACAGACCAACATGGCTCTCCCCGCAGGCACGTCGATCAGGGTCAAACTGGAAAATACGCTGTCAACTTTCACCAGCAAGGAAGGCGATTCCTTCTCGGGACGAGTGGTAGCCCCTGTCATGCTTGAGGGAAAGACCGTCATTCCCGTCGGCGCTTCGGTTCAGGGACGGGTCATCAAGATCAATGATCCGCGCCGCATCGCAGGCAAGGCCACGATTGGAATATTTCCCGAGGCAGTCGTTCTGCCTAGCGGCGAACGTTACATGCTGAATGCGACCCTGGTGGATACCAGCCTGAAGAACGGGACCGATGTAAATACCGAAGGCCAGTTCAAGGGCGACGGCCACGATGGCCGCGACTTGATCGAGATGGGCATGGGTACAGGCGCTGGAATGCTGATCGGCGGTTTGGCCGGAGGAGGTAAAGGCCTGCTGATCGGTGGTGGAGTTGGCGCCACGCTGACCGTGGCGCACTGGCTGAGCAAGAAGCGGTCGGCTGTGCTGCCTTCGGGGACGGAGTTGATGATGGAGTTGAGCCGTCCGCTGGCGATGACGGCGGAAACCGCCGGTCAGTAGTTATCGGCTGGTTACAAGAATCGCGGCGACACGAGTTCATCGTGTCGCCTTTTTTATTGCTGTGCGACCAAATCTTCTTCGCTGAGCAGGTGTAACTCCATCCAGCCTTCGACTGGGAGCGAGTCTGCCGGCAGGCCGCTTTGCCAGAGGCTTAGGCGCATCCGGAGGCGGGTTGCGACCGGGGCTGCCGGTTGACCGTTGACTGAACTGACGGGAAGGGCCAGCAGCCAATCGAGCGGGAGTTTGAATTCGAAGTTACGGAACAGGACTACGGTTGCACGATCAGTCGGGCGGTCGGAACTGGCCAGGACTTCAGCGTCGGGGACACCGACCTTCCAGCTTTGGACTCTACCTGCTTCGACTCGCACGTCGAGGCGGAGTGCGCGTCGCGGACGTTGACCGTCATCCGACCATGATTCAAGATTCACTACCAGTTCGAAATCTGTCTCTGGAATCTTGTGCTCGACGAAGTCGAGGCGTCCGTAGATGTAGGCTTCGTCGATTCCGGCGTGGACTGCGTCCAGTAGAAATTGTTTGCCGTGCATGGCCCCGGCGCGGCGGTCGGCGGTGTAGACGGCGGCGCCCATCCATTCGAAATAGCGCACCATGTCGCCCTTAATTTTTGGATGGATGTAGGCGGTCTGCCGCAGCACCTCTGGCCGTTCGACCGCGCCGGTGATGGGCTGGGACAGATAGTCGGGCGGACGGGCTCCGAGAGCCTGATACACGTTCGACAAATGCTTGCGGTAGAGTTCGTCGAATTCGCGGTCGTTGGCGGAATGATGCTCCGGGCCGTACCACCAGTTCCAGTCGCTGCCTTCGGCGATCAGGATTTCTTCGAAGGCCAGCTGCCGTTGCGCCTCCGTGGCGCCGGGCGCGGCCTGGGCGTAGAAGTTGCGGGCGTTGTAGAGATAATCCCACGACCGGTTGTCTTCGGGAGCGCCGATCCAGACGTTGAAGTTGGCGTGAATCCACGAGCCTGGAACCAGCGACTTTAGACGGGAGACGTTGCGGTGGCGCTCGACTGTTTCCGAAACCGTTGTGGCCTCGACGCCGGACTCGTGCTGCAGAGCGTCGTAGAAACGACGCAGGAATTCGCGGCCCGATTGGGGATAATATTCCCAGGCATTCTCACCATCCAGAATGATGGGCACAACCGCGTCATGTCCAGCATCAAGAATTGGTTGCGCGGCTTGCCTAATGTTGTGCATGAGGTGGTTGGCGGCGTCCTGGGGAGGCATGCCGGAGTAGACGAACCCGATCAAATCCGAGAGGGTGTGATCGCGGAAGATCAGGTTCATCTTTGTGTTGTCGTTTTCGAAGCGATGGATGGTGTAGAGCTTGGCCGCCTGCTCGCCCGAAAGATGGCCCTGGCCGTCGCGTCCGAAAGAGATTCCCAGGCTGCGGCCTAACACTTCTTCGTCGGTGGCCATCCACTTCACGCCCAGGTCCTGCGCGATCCCGAACACTTCTTCCGAGACGCTTCCCTCGGACGGCCAGACACCGTGGGGACGAATCCCGAAAACTTCATGATGGAGATTCAGCCCACGCTGAAGCTGCTCGCGCGCGTCTTCGGGATGGCGATAGCGATTCTGCGGCAACGGAAGGCCTGGGCTGGAAACAGCGCCCAGGTTGGTATCGCAGACCAGAGGCAGGATGGGGTGGTAGAAAGCGGAAGTCGAAATCTCGATGAGTCCGCGCTGCGCCGCCGAGGCGTGGGCCGGCAACACCTGCGCCAGTAATTTCCGCTGATGTTCCATTACGAAGCGCTGGTCTTCGAGCGAGTAGCCGCGTGCCTTCTTGATGAGACCCGCGACCTCGGTGTCATCGAGGAAAAATTCGTCGAACCATGCGATTTGGGAAAGGACCTGAAGGTCGGTGATGTCCTGCGGCGAGAAATTTTTCTCGGCGGCTTCGGGAGTGGCGCCGGAGCTTTGAAAATGGTTCCACAAGTCCTGGTATCGGGGATAGCGTCCGATGAGATTGGCGGGGTTGGCCTGAAAGAGATACTGCAACGCGAATCGGCGCTCGTCGGGAGTGAGATCTTTCGCCGGCTTGGCGGCGACCTCGAGGAAAGGATCGCGGGCCGCGCCGGTGACGTAGTCCTGAATTTGCGTGATCAGCGACGGGACGAGGTTGAAAGTCTGGTGGACGTTGGGAAATTCATCCAGCAGTTTCACCATTCCGTAGTAGTCCTTGAGCGCATGCAGCCTGACCCAGGGCAGCCGGTACTCGCCGGTGACCAGGTCTTTGTAAAACGGCTGATGCTGGTGCCACAGAACTACGACACGGAGAACAGGCATGAGCTTGTGTTTTCCAAAATTGGAGGTAGCAGTTTAGCAGGGTTGCTGGGGGCGGGGCGAGGTTACCAAAGCGAGGGTGGTGGTGCAGTCTGATATCCACACGATAGCAATCTGTTCGAGATACCGAGGAATTGTTCACCGCGCAGTATTCGCCGGGTAATACAGGTGAACGCTTACTTGGGAAGCTTAACCGCCAGATTCCCTATTAAGATTGCACAGTGCTCCATTCCGAACGTATTGCCATTCGACGAGCGACACCCCTCTATGCCTGTATTCGTGAGGCCGGCAGCCTTAATGTCTTCTTCAAGAGAACCCACGCGCAGCACGAACTGAGAGTTGTATTGCGCAGCAGAATCGTTCATGTATCTGACATATGTCTGACTAAACAGATCCAACTGGCGCTGGTAGTCTTCTTTGGTCGTGGCCCCCGACAACGGCAAGTTTGGCCTATTCTTCACGATGTCGGCTTCAAACTTTATTTATGTCGTTCGACAATTGCAGCGCCTTCTTTCTAGGAGATGGCTGCGAGTCACGCAATTTGGACAGTTCTTGATCCTGATGCTGCAATAGCCTATCTAGCTCCGGCGGGATCTGCATGATCATGGGCCGTTCGTGTTCGCGTAATTCTCTCTCTAACTCTACGATTCTCGCGTCTTTTGCGCCGGGATCGGCGGAGTTGCTCACAATCTCCCCAATTGGCTTTATATTCCAAATCGTCAATGCCAATTCATAACCACCGACAAACAGGGCTGCTAGCACTGCGATACCAAGCATTCCAAACAGGAAACCTGGATCAGAGTTGTCGTCTGTCCCGTGGACAGACTGATGCAACAAAAAAGGCACTCGTATCAAATGCCATAATGCAAAGCAGCCCAGCGTTAATCCGGTTGCAAGAAGAGCGGACTTGAAGTCTTTCCAACCACGAGTGACGACAGCATAAAATACCGCCACGACCACAGAGGAGAACAATTCCCACCTCCATGTTCGGTAGCACTCGTCGCCAAAAATCTCGCAAAGGTTCCAATAGTAACGTGGCCAGTTCCACGAATCAGGGTGCTGCATTGCGCACACCTCCGGTTGTCGGGAGGCACCCCCCTACTCCCGATCCGTGACAGCCTACGCTTTAGCCTGTGGAAATTCAAAAACCCCGTCATATATCGTCGAGGCAGGGGTCTTTAGGGCTTAAATCGTTGGCAGGTTTACAGCTAGGACTTAACTGTCGCTATGAACTATGACAGCCAATCTCGATAGAGACTTCTCAATAATTAGACAGTCTGTCATGGCCGCGAAGTAAGACATGCTGCGCCAAACTGCATTTCCCATCCAATCTCCGGTACACTTGCAAGAGCGTTACCGTACTGATGATTAAAGAGACCACACCGACGTTAGTCCCGCCCCCATCCACCGACTCCAGCCTGCTGACCGATCAAGACCTTCATTTGTTTAACGAAGGCACCCACTACCGGATTTACAACAAGCTGGGTGCGCACCTCATGACGGTCGGGGGAAAGCCGGGAACGTCGTTTGGGGTTTGGGCGCCGAATGCACGGGCGGTTTCCGTGGTGGGCGATTTCAATGGCTGGGACCCGCTTTCACATCCGCTGTTGCCTCACGGGAGTTCGGGCATCTGGGACGGGTTTATTCCCGGGGTCGGCAAGGGTGCGCTGTACAAGTACCACATTGTTTCGAACAACCAGGGATACGTGGTGGAGAAGGCCGATCCTTTTGGGAAGCTGCATGAGAAGCCTCCGCGGACGGCTTCGGTGGTTTGGGACCTCGACTACCAGTGGGCCGACAAGCAGTGGATGGAGAAGCGCGGGAAGCGCGATTCGCTGCAGGCTCCGATTTCAATTTATGAATTGCATCTGGGATCGTGGATGCGCGTGCCGGAAGAAGGCGACCGTCCGCTGAGCTATCGCGAGACTGCGCCGAGGCTGGCGGAGTACGTCAAGCGCATGAATTTTACCCACGTGGAATTGATGCCGATTATGGAGCATCCGTTCTACGGGTCGTGGGGATATCAGACGACCGGTTATTTTGCGCCGACTTCGCGCTACGGCACGCCGCAGGATTTCATGTACCTAGTGGATTATCTGCACCAGCACGGCATTGGCGTGATTCTGGACTGGGTGCCTTCGCACTTCCCTACCGACGCGCACGGGCTGGCTTATTTCGACGGCACGCATCTGTACGAACACGCGGACGCGCGCAAGGGCTTTCATCCTGACTGGAAGACCTACATCTTCAATTACGGGCGCAACGAGGTCCGCACGTTTCTGATGGCCAGCGGGTTGTTCTGGCTGGACAAGTATCACATTGACGGGCTGCGGGTGGATGCCGTTGCGTCGATGCTTTACCTCGATTATTCGCGGAAGGCTGGCGAGTGGATTCCGAACAAGTTTGGTGGACGCGAAAATCTGGAGGCCATCGATTTTCTGCGGCAGTTCAATACCGAGGCTTACAAGGAGCATCCGGGGATCCAGACGATCGCGGAAGAATCGACCGCTTGGCCGATGGTTTCGCGGCCGACGTACGTTGGCGGGTTGGGCTTCGGCATGAAGTGGGACATGGGCTGGATGCATGACACGCTGGCCTACTTTTCGCAGGATCCGATTCATCGCCGCTTCCATCACAATCAGCTGACCTTCCGCATGCTTTATGGCTTCACGGAAAATTTCGTTTTGCCGCTTTCGCATGATGAAGTGGTTCACGGCAAAGGGTCGCTGATCGGCAAAATGCCGGGGGACGAGTGGCAGAAGTTTGCCAACCTGCGTCTGCTGTTTGGATACATGTACGCGCAGCCGGGCAAGAAGATGCTGTTCATGGGCTGCGAGTTCGGTCAGGTGCGGGAGTGGGCGCACGATACCAGTCTGGAGTGGCATGTGCTGCAGTATCCGCTACACCGCGGGGTCCAGAACTGGGTGGCGCAGTTGAACCAGATTTACCGGGAGCAGCCCGCACTGCACCAGTTGGATACGGACTCTGCCGGGTTCGAATGGGTGGACTGCAACGACACCGCCGCCAGCGTGATTTCGCTACTACGAAAGAGCCGGACGCCGGGCGATGAAGTTTTGATTGTCTGCAACTTTACGCCCGTGCCACGGTATGGATACCGGATCGGCGTGCCTTCGGGTGGATACTGGCGCGAGCTGCTTAATAGCGATGCGCATGAACATGGCGGCAGCGGTATGGGGAATCTTGGGGGCGTGCATGCTGAGGCTGTGGCGGCGCATGGGCGTCCGTTTTCGGTGAGTTTGACACTGCCGCCGCTGTCGGCTTTGTTTTTGAAACCTGAGTAGAGCAGTCGTTGGTCGTCAGTCTACCGTCTTCAGCCCTTCCCTAAACATCCCCGGGTGCCTTGAGGGGAAACGTTCCCTCAGCTCCCGTTACCATCCCTAATTCCGCGTGCTATCCTCGGCTTAACGCTTTGAGTTAGGCCCATGCGCATTCTGACGCGGTACATCCTGAGTGAAGTGATCTCCCATGCTGCTATCGGCGTGGCGGTGTTCACTTTTGTTCTGTTCACTCGGGATCTGGGCCACATTCTCGACCTGGTGGTGCGCAACAGCGCGCCTTTGCCCAGCGTCATCGCGATCTTCATCTATACCCTGCCGGTTGCATTTACCTACACGATTCCCATGGGTGTGCTCGTAGGAATTCTGATCGGGCTCAGCCGACTGGCCGCCGACAGCGAAATTACCGCGATGCGAGCCAGCGGCATCGGCGTATGGACATTTCTTCGCATCGTTTCCATTTTTGCCGTGACCGCTTGGGCGCTGGCCATGTTCAACGCCGTGTATCTTGCTCCGGAATCTCAGGCTGCACTCGGTAGACTCGAAGACCGGCTCAAGACTTCGCAGGCATCGTTTGAAGTGCAGCCGCGAGTTTTCTACGAAGGCTTTCCCAAACTTGTTCTCTACGTTCAGGACGTGAAGACCGCGCAGGGCGCTGCAATCTGGAAGGGCGTGTTCATCGCCGACATCAGCAATCCGGCGTCGCCGCGGATTACTCTGGCGCGGCAAGGGATTCTGGTGAGCGAAGGACCGCAGATGCTGCACCTTCACTTGACGGAAGGATCGACGCACGAGACTGATCCTGACTCCGCCGATCATTATCAGATTTCGACGTTCGACCAGACCGATGTACCGATTCCGGTTCCGCAAACTGATAGCCGCGATTCAGAACCGGTGCCGGCGTCGCAGATGCTTACGTGGGATTTGCGCGATCAGGCGCGCAAGGTCAAGAAGTATGTGGCGCCCTGGTATCTGATCGAGTTTCATCGCCGTTTCGCGCTGCCTACTTCGTGCCTTGTGCTGGCACTGGTCGGAATTCCGCTGGGGCTGTCTTCGAAAAAGGGCGGCAAGTCGGCGGGATTCGTTCTCACCATTATTTTGGTGTTCGCTTACTACTCGGTCACTTTGATCGGAGTGTCGCTGGCTCGCCAGGGGAAGGTTTCACCTGCACTGGGAGCATGGCTGGCGAACATTGTGTTTTTCGTGGGCGGCGCATTTTTATTGTGGCGGGCGGAACGGCGTCCGCTGGAACTTGGGTCATTTCGGGCCAAGTGGAACCCGCTGAAAACCTCACTGGTGAACTGGGGAAACAATCTGCTCCGTTTCAACCGGCCAGAGGACGCATTTCATCGGGCGGCCAACCGGCGCCGCGTGTTCAGCGCCAGTTTCCCGATGATCCTGGACGATTACGTTCTGCGGGACTTCATGGTGTATCTGACCATGATTCTTGCGTCGTTCCTAATGCTGCTGCAGGTCTTCACCTTGTTCGAGTTACTGGGGGACATCCTGCGCAACCGCATTTCGCCGCTGATTGTGGGCGAATACATGCTGAACGTGGCGCCATTCTTTCTGTACAACGTCCTGCATCTGAGTATTCTGCTGGCTGTGCTGATCACGCTCGGCCTGATGCAGCGGTCGAACGAAATTACGGCGATCAAAGCGACGGGAATCAGCATCTACCGCGTAATTGTTCCTATTCTCGTGGTATCGACGATGCTGGCGGCTGGTCTGTTCTTTTTCGACCAGTTCTATCTTCCCCATGCCAACAAGCGCCAGGACGCGCTGCGCAACCTGATCAAAGGCAAGCCGGCGCAGACGTATCTGAACCCGGACCGCAAATGGATTTTTGGACAGCACTCGACGATCTTCTACTACCAGTTTTTTGATTCGGATCGCGACCAGTTTGGCAATCTTTCGGTTTTCCAGTTTGATCCGGCGACGTTCCAGTTGACAGCGCGGGTTTACGCCGATCAGGCGCACTGGGAAGAGCGTCTGCAAAGGTGGGTCTGCACCCAGGGATGGGAACGCAGCGTGCACGGATCGGCTATCTCCGACTACCGCACTTTCGACGTGGCAACGTTTGCCTCGATCAGCGAACCTCCAGCGTACTTCAAGAAAGAAGTGCGACAGTCTTCGGAGATGAACTCCGAGGATCTGCGGCGATATATCCGCGATCTGCAGCAGAGCGGCTTCGATGTAGTGCGGCTCAAAGTGCAACTGCAGGAGAAGTTCGCCTTCCCTCTCAATTCACTGATCATGGCGGTGCTGGCGATTCCCTTTGCGCTAGCTGCGGGAAAGCGCGGCGCTGTGGCCGGTATTGCTACTGCGGTTGGGATCGGATTGTTGTACATCATGGTGTCGCGACTTTCGGAGTCGATGGGGAATGTCAGCCAGTTGCCGCCGTTTCTGGCGGCTTGGGCGCCGGATTTATTGTTTGGTCTGGCGGGCGGATATTTGATTCTTAAAGTGCCGACGTAGCTATTGCAGCGGCGGGATGTAATCGGTGCCGTGCTCGTCGGATCGCTAGCTGTGCCGCGATAGTTTTAAAGTTTTTTAAAGATGGGTAAAAATCAGTTCTCAGTTCTCGGTTCTCAGTTTTGGGTGCTGGCTTTCGTTCTTTTCGGCGGCCATAATGGTCAGCCGTGATGTCTGCCTGACAATCTGCCTAACGAGGAAAATCCCGAACATGTCGCGACTCTTTCATCCTGCAGCGCTACCTGCCTGTCTATACATTGCTTTGCTGATGCTCTTCTGCGTGGTTTTGCCGGTCGCAAACGCGCAGCCAGCGACGAAACCGGTTGCGCCGGTCCCACTGGACGCCGCACCCCCTTCGTACCCGCTGGTGCAGCCTGACGGGACCGCTGCGTTTCACCTTGCCATGCCAAATGCTTCCAGCGTGGAATTACATCTCGAAGGTGTAAAAGATCCGTTTCCCTTGACCAAGGGATCGGATGGCGTGTGGAGCGTTACCGTCCCCAAGCTCGCGCCGCAGTATTACAGCTACAACTTTAAGGTGGATGGCACGAATGTACTGGACCCGCACAATGTCACGCTGAAGCCTAGTTTCTTCGGTACCGACAATGTTTTTCTGGTCCCAGGCCAGCCGCCAATGTCGTGGGAAGCGGCCGACGTTCCGCACGGAGTGCTGCATCATCACTTCTACCAGTCGAAGATTGTTGGTATCAAAAGCGAGTATTACGTTTACACTCCGCCGGGTTTTGAGCCAGGAAACAAACGAAAGTATCCCGTGCTGTATTTACTTCACGGCTACAGCGATGATCCCAGCGCCTGGCCTGCGATGGGCAAGGCCAATGTGATCCTCGACAATCTGATCGCGCTGGGCAAGGCCAAGCCGATGATTGTGGTGATGCCGCTGGGCTACGGCACGATGGAAGTCATTACCCGCGGATGGAGTACATGGAACGATCCGGAAATGGTTCGACGCAACTACACCCGCTTCTCGGATGTGCTCTTTCAGGAGGTCATGCCGCTGGTCAAGCAACAGTATCCGCTGTCCGACAAACGTGAGGACCATGCCGTCGCTGGGTTATCGATGGGCGGCGCGGAAAGTTTGCGGGTAGGTCTGAATCATCTCGACGACTTCGCCTACGTGGGCGGGTTCAGTTCTGCGCCACTGGGAGAAGGCGGCTTCGAATCGACTTTTCCGGAGATCACGGCGAAATCTGCGGCTGACATCAACGCGAGGTTGCGAGTGCTTTGGATCGCCTGCGGTACGGAAGATGGCCTATTCAGCGCGAATCAGAAGCTTATTGCATGGTTGAAGGATAAAGGCGTGCAACCCACCTTCGTGCAGACGCCTGGTATGCATGTGTGGATGCTGTGGCGGGAGAATCTAACCAGCTTTGCGCCGCTGTTATTTCAGGGAAAGTAGGACGCTGAGATCAAATCACGAAAGGCAAGGCCCCTCCACTGCGCTTGCTGCGCTGCGCTCCGGTCGAGATGCCAGGGTGGTTTAGGGCTTACTCGGCTGCTACTGCTGACGGTTGTCCTGAGGTGACGGGAACGGGTCCGCCTACCAGGCCGAGCGTGCCTACCGTGGAATCGAAGCTATAAACCGAGATTGAAGACGCTCCCAGGTTGGGAACATACAAGTAGTCGGTGATGCCGCCTGTCGCAGTTACGGTCGCGGTTCCGGCGCGAAACGTGATTCCAACCGGATTGGATCCAGTCGAAATCGAGGGCTGAGTGTTCGGGGTCAGCACACCGGTTCCAGTGGCGATCTTGAATTCCGAAATCTGATTGGACTGGCGATTGACTACAAAGAGAAATTTTCCCGAGGGCGGCACCAGCATCGCGACCGGCGCGATTCCGGCTGAGAAAGGGGACCCCGCAACCGCCGTGAGACTGCCGTCTGGACTGTTGGGATCGCTGCAACTGGTCACGACCTGATTGCATATGCCGAAGGCCGACACCGTGCTGGAGTTGGCCACATAGACAACGCCGCCTTCGGGAGTGATGGTTACGGCCGACGGGGCGGTGCCAACGGACGAGATCGGCCCCTGGGCGAGTACACCGGAGGCATTCACAGAGAATTTAGTAAGGGTGCCGTCGAACTCGCCGGAGACATAAAGATATTTTCCATCGGGTGTAACTGCCAAACCTGCTGGACCGGGTCCATTTGCAGGCGAGAGGCCAGTCACGACAAAGGGAGAACCGGGCACCTCTGTCAACGTTGTTCCCTGGACTCCGAATACCGATACAGTGCCAGAGGTTGGATCCACCTGCAGGCCCTGGTTGGCTACAAAAAGGAACTTTCCGCCCGAGTCCATGGACAAGGCGAGGGGTGTCATTCCGGTTGCCGTTGTCCCGCTGGCGGCCGTGAGAGTGCCGTCGGACTTCACGGTATAGGCAGAAATATTGTTGGTACCGCTATTGGCGACAAACAACTCGGTTCCTGTGGGCGCCAGGAACATGGCCGAGGGAGTGCCGCCCGTGGGTACGGTGGCGCTATTCTCCGTCAACAACCCTGAACTCAGGGCAATATTGAAAGACGAGACCGTCGAATCTCCCAGCGCGGCAACGAAAAGCGCGCCGGTTCCTGAAGTACTGCTTGAGGTGGTGCTCGAACACGCGATCAAACAGAGCAACAACGCTGGGAGCGCTACGCCCGCCAGGAACCGGAACCTCGTCCCCATTCTTTTCCTTCTCCCTGTCCTCCCCGAGCGTTTCGATGCAGCTCAAGTCCCTTGCATCGTCAAATCGGGGTCCAAAAGTACCCTCATTTGTGTATCAGGAATAACCGGGAAGAGCAAACCACGCTGGCTGGTTTGAACCACGATGGCGGCAGAAAGTTGCTCCACCTTCTTCAGCGAAATCTCAAGTTGATCGGCTGGAAGTGGTTTCAACCGGATCGGGACTTTTCTCTGAAGTTGCCGGATGCTGCTGGGCAGAACCCGGGGCCAAGGGAAGCCGAATCTCGACCTGCAGACCGCCCTCTGGACGGTTACTGGCCTTGACGGTGCCGCCATGAAGGCGCACAGCGCGCTCGGTGATGGCGAGGCCCAGTCCGACACCACCGGTCTGACGTCCGCGGGCATCGTCAATGCGATAGAACGGCCTGAAAAGCTTGTCGAGGGCTTCCTCGGGTACGCCGGGGCCGGAGTCCACGATTCGAATGACTGCTTCCGATTGGTGATTTTCCGGACTGCGTTCCAGACTGATCTCCGCGAAGGTGCCTTCCCGGGTGTAGCGAGCCGCATTGCGCACTACGTTTTCGATGGCGCTGCGCAGCAAGGTCGGCGCCCCCATCACCTCGCAATCTTCCTTAATCACGCTTTCCACCCGGCAATTGCGGCCCTGGGCTTCGAAGTCGGCATCGGCAGCGATGTCCTCGATCATTTCACCAACAAGAATGGGAGACTTCTGCCGGGTGTCGCTTCCGCTGTCGAGGCGGGCGATGGTGAGCAGTCCGCCGATGAGTTCGTTCAGCCTCTCCGCTTCCAGGTCAATGCGCTCGAGCGCGCTGTAGGCTTCCACTCCGGCGCGCTGGTGGGCCAGCGCCGAGGCCACATTGAGGCGGGCCAGAGGCGACCTGAGTTCGTGGGAAATGTCATTGAGCAACCGGCTCTGCGCGTTTACTGCCGCTTCCAGGCGCTCCGCCATGGTGTCAAAGTCGCGGACCAGTTGCGCCATCTCGTCACGCCGGCGAGAAGAGAGGCCACCCGCCCGGGCGCTCAGATCACCAGCGGCCAAGCGTTGTGTAGCTGCTCGCAGCCGTACCACCGGAGAAGTCAGATATCGCGCTAACAGGTAACACACCAGGCCGGACGAAATGATTCCGATCAGCATGGTGAGGCCTTGAACCCCGCCTGGTCCAAGCGGTCCGCTTGGCGGCAGGAACGCTACCAGGGTATAGCGGCGTCCACTGGCCGCAACCTGCACCTGGCGCCGGAAGGGACTGGGCGTGACCCGCTGCCACAGGTCGCGAGGCGCAGGCTGAGTTCCCTTTCCCAAAGATTCCGCCCAGCGGGGCAGATCGCGGTCCGAAACCTCTTTTCCCTGATCGTCGAGCAGGTAAGCCCGGGTATGCAGCGAGTCGCGTGTCTCCTCAAGGTAGCGGCGCAATTCCGCGGGCCCGCTCTGCTCATAAATCTGTATCGCCTTATTGAACACGGTGGATTGTTGGGCATCCCAGATTGCCGATTCGCCGCGTTCTCTTAGCGCCACCGTGATCAGAATGGCGAGGGCCAGGAAAAGTGCCTGAGCGGCCCAGTACGAAAGAAAAATCTTGAGGAACAGACTCTTCATCCGCCGCTCCTGACCTTTTCGATGGCGGCTTCCTGCGGCCGGGTAAAGATATAACCCACACCGCGCACCGTCTTGATGTGGTCCACTCCGGAATCGGAGTCACCCAGCTTTTTGCGAATTTTGCTGACGTGCATATCAATACTGCGGTCGAAAGGCGAGAACTTGCGGCTGAGAACTATGTCTACCAGGCGCTCGCGGGGAACCACCCGTCCGGCTTCGCGCAATAGCACGTGCAGAAGATTGAACTCCACGGATGTGAATTCGACTGGCTTCCCTTTTTGCAAAACCGTCCGCGTGGCCGGATCGAGTTCGACTTCACCGACACGGAGGATTTCCGCCGGCTGTCCGCTTCCCGACCGGTCTCCGCTTCGCGTGCGCCGCAGAATGGCCCGAATGCGGGCCACCAGTTCGCGCGGATTGAAGGGCTTGGGCAGGTAGTCGTCCGCACCAATCTCCAGGCCGACGATGCGATCGACATCTTCGCCGCGCGCAGTGAGGAGCAATACCGGAATTTTTGACTTGTCGCGCAAGCGCCGCAGGACTTCGAATCCGTTCAGACCCGGCAGCATGACATCCAGCACAACCAGCAGGAAGTCGCCGTTCAGGGCCTGTTCGAGACCGCGGTTTCCGTCAGGGGCGGACTCGACCTGAAATCCTTCCGGAGCGAGGTATTCCCCAACCAGGCTGCAAAGCTCAACGTCGTCGTCGATAACTAGAATGCGATCCACAGGCTTTATTGTACTTCTACAACAGCGGGCCCGGCGGGGTGGTAAAGAATTGTCAATTCGCCTGATTTCAGATAGCCGGAAAAGCATGAACCACGAAGGACACGAAGGTTCACGAAGGAAAAGCCTGAAACTCCTCGGTTGGCACCTGAGGTCCCGTTTCAGGCGTGCCTACGGCACGCGCAATCGTGTTGTGAGCCCACCCCGCCACTGAAGTGGCGGGCTGCTGTCGAAGGTCCCTCCGGACCTAGCATCGGCGGTTACTCTTTACAAAACTTTACTCCGTTTGACCGACTCTTTACCGCTGCCCGAACCCAGAGGGCTTCTAATACCTATATAGCGCCGGTGTTCAGGCGACTGTAGTCGAGGGTATCTTGCGACGCAGGCTTGGATTCGGAGGAGAAAATCTAATGAAGCAAAAATGGTTCAAGACTCTGGCCGTGGTTCTGTTGCTGGCAGTCGTTGCCGCGATCGCAGTGTCGCAAACTGTGCAGCGAACCCATATGCGCGGGAACGGCATGTTTGGCGGACCCATGATGGGTTTCTACATGCATAAGCTCGACCTGACCGAGGCGCAACAGGCGCAGGTGAAAGCGATCATGGCGAAAGAAAAGCCCACGTTCCAGCCACTGATGCTGCAGATGGCGCAAGGCCATGCGCAGTTGCGCGATCTGGTGATTAACGGAGGCTTCGACGAAGCCAAGGTCCGCGAACTGGCCACTCAGCAATCACAGACGATGACCGAACTGACGGTGCAATATGCGCGCGTCGGGTCGGAGATGGTACAGGTGCTGACCCCGGAGCAGAAAACGAAACTGACGCAGCTCATCAGCGAGCACCAGCAGCGCATGATGAATCACATGCAAAAGGCCCCGGAGGGGACACAGAATCAGTAAAAGATTCGCCGGCCGCCAGCCATTCTTAACTAATCCTGATCATAACCCTGGCGACCGGCGATAACCCGCTTCACGAAAGGAGTCGCAAAGTGGCAACTCAAGCCCACGACCGTGATGTGGTTCTGGTCATTGCGCAAGAGATGGCGAATGGAGTTCAGAATGCCGTCGATTGCTGGATGACCGAAATCGACCTGGCGGTCACCGACAGCAAACTTTCCACTCTCGCCAGATTGAATGCAGTCCGGGAAATCATCGAGAACTACAAACGCCTCACCGGACAAGAAGACCTGGACTGCCGGACGCTTCCGGCACTCGGCTCCTCATAGAGAACGAATCGAGACTGAGTCATGAATGCCGTGTACGTTTACCTGATCGCTTCGAGCTGGTTTTTTCTGCTGGGCTGGGTAGTGCTGCTTTTGGTGGCGTATGTATTAGCCTTTCGCGGGGATTCGGCGCAAGAGATTCATGTGGCGCGGGCGCCCTCGCCCGCGAGCGTCAAGCTCAACGTCAAGAGCCGCGGGCGGGGACGCCCAGGCCACACGGTCCGGGCGATCTGAAGCTTGTGCTGGTAGAATTGCATCTACCTAGAGCACATGCTGCCGAAAAGCCTGCGTCCACTGTTTCCCTACCTGCGTAAGTACCGCGGCAGCTATTTCATCGGAACAATTTGCATTTTCATCAACAACGGGGTCTGGATCCTCTTTCCCCTGGTGCTTCGCCACGCCGTCGACGGCCTAAAGACCGGCGTGACTCGCGAAAAACTGCTGATTTACTCCTTGCAGCTACTGGGCGTGGCCGCGATCAAGGGTATTTTCCAATTTCTCACCCGGTGGATCGTGATCGGCATCTCGCGTGAGATTGAGTTTGATCTGCGCAACGATCTCTTCCGGCACCTCGAGAGCCTTTCGTATTCCTACTACCAGCGCACCCGTACCGGGGACATCATGGCGCGGGCCACGAATGACTTGAATGCCGTCCGCATGCTGCTGGGACCGGCGATCATGTATTCGGCGAACACTATTGTCTTCACGGCTGGCGCGTTGGCGTTCATGCTTTCGATCAGCCCCAAGCTCACGATGTACGCTTTCCTGCCGCTGCCGGTGGTGAGCATTACGGTGCAGTACTTTGGCAAGCAGATTCATGAACGCTTCGAAAAAATCCAGGCCATGTTCTCGGAGATATCGGCACGAGCACAGGAGAATTTCTCAGGTGCTCGCGTGATCCGGGCGTATGTACAGGAGGAACCGGAGATCGCGGCTTTTGAAACTTCGAACCGCGAGTACATCAACCGGAGTCTGAAACTGGTCCGGCTCATGGGCATGCTGTGGCCCACACTCGAAACCATGCTGGGCTTTGCCATCGTGCTGGTGCTGTGGCTGGGCGGACGCGAAGTGCTGTACGGACGCATGACGGTGGGCGGCTTCGTTGCCTTCAATACATACATGGTGCAGCTGACATGGCCGGTGATCGCACTGGGGTGGGTGATCAACATCTTTCAGCGCGGGACGGCGTCCATGGGACGCATCAACGAAATTCTTGTGGAGCGGCCTGAGATTGAGGATAGTCCAGAGACAAAGGCGGCGGGCGAGGGTGCCAGCACTACACTGCGCGGGGAGATCGAATTCCGCGGACTGAACTTTGCCTACAACGGCGTGCCGGTCTTGCATGACATCAATTTGCGGATCCCTGAGGGCAGCAGCCTCGCGATTGTCGGTCCCACTGGTTCCGGCAAGACCACACTAGTCAGCCTGATTCCCCGAATTTACGATGCCACGCCCGGAGCGGTGTGGATCGATGGCAAGCCGGTGCGTGAGTTTTCTCTCGAGCCCTTGCGACGCCAGATCGGTTTCGTGCCGCAGGAAACTTTTCTGTTCAGCGAGACTGTCCGCGAGAACATCGCCTTCGGCAAGGAAGATGCCACCGATGAACAGGTTCGCGCCGCGGCCGACGCCGCCAATATTGCCCACGACATTGAAGAGTTTCCCGATAAATATCAAACTCTGGTGGGCGAACGAGGAATCACACTCTCCGGTGGACAAAAGCAGCGGACGGCCATTGCCCGGGCGCTCATTCGCAACCCCCGCATCCTGATTCTCGACGACGCCTTATCCAGCGTGGATACGCACACCGAAGACAAGATCCTGAACCACCTGCGCGAAGTGATGCAGGGCCGGACCACGATCTTCATCTCTCATCGGGTGTCCACGGTGCGCAACGCCGATATGATCGCGGTTTTGTACGCCGGCCGAATCGTTGAACTCGGCACCCACGACGAGTTACTCGCACGCAATGGCTATTACAGCGATCTCTACAACAAACAATTGCTGGAAGAAGAACTGGCGGAAGTCTAGGGGCAGTCTTCGGTCTTCGGTCGTCAGTCGTCAGTCGTCGGCAGAAGCTCCTCGCGTCGATTCTTTGAGACTGACGACCGACGACTGCCTCTCGACGAGTGATTCCCCATGAAGCGTGTGCCTACCGCCGAATTGCTTGACAATGACTGCGGCACGCCCACTGAAGTCGCTGCCTCGATCGGCGATTTGCGCATGATCAATCGGTGGTTTGGGGGTATCTCGACCACTGCGGCCATGATTGAGCGTGTGGCACGCGTGGCGCAGCGGTCTTTCCTCTCGATGCTTGAGGTTGCCGCTGGGTCGGGATATGTCCCCGAGACTGCAGGCTATCGACTGCGCCATCGCGGGTTGCAGGTGCAGGTCACATTGCTCGATCGCGCGACATCCCACTTGCGTAATGGAAGTCAGGCGGTCGCCGGCGATGCTCTGGCGCTTCCGTTTCAGGATGGAAGTTTTGATTTGCTGAGCTGCAATCTGTTCGCCCATCATTTAGCTCCGCGTGAGTTGGTGCAATTTGTCGATGAAGCGCTGCGCGTCTGCCGGGTGGCGGTGCTGATCAACGATCTGGTTCGGCATCCCGTGCACATGGCGTTGGTGTATGCCGGGTTGCCTTTGTATCGCAGCCGGCTTACGCGGCATGATGCGCCGGCATCGGTGCGTCAGGCGTACACGCCGGTAGAGATGAAGACTATGCTCGCGCAGACTTCAGCGGCGAGAGTGGAGATTCATCGCCACTATTTGTTCCGGATGGGAGTGATCGCGTGGAAGCGATCAGAATAGGCATGGATGTCATCCTGAGCGTAGCGAAGGACCTATGCATTTGACTTTCGATGCGCTGCAAAATGCATAGGTCCTTCGCTGCGCTCAGAATGACAATGGTTTTGAGAAGCTGAAAGCTGATGGCTGAGAGCTGACAGCTCGTTGCTCAATGTCCTACGACCTCATCATCATCGGTGGCGGCCCGGCGGGAACATCCGCGGCCATCTCCGCTGCCCGCTCCGGGGCTTCCGTGCTGCTGCTAGAGGGCGGGCGCTTTCCGCGACACAAAGTGTGTGGCGAGTTTGTCTCGGCCGAATCTCTCGCTCTGCTCGACGACCTGCTCGACAGCAGCCACGCGTCTTTGTTACAGGAGGCGATTCGAATCCCGCGGGCTCGGATCTTTCTTGATGGGCGGACATTGCGTACCGAGGTGGATCCACCGGCCGCCAGCATTGCTCGTGTGGATCTCGATGTAGCTCTCTGGAACTCGGCTGCGAGTTGCGGGGTCGATGCGCGGCAGCAAGTCACGGTGCAGAGCATCGCTGGCGCTGGTCCTTTTCATGTCGTGACCAGTAGCGGAGAGTTTGAAGCGCGAGCGCTGGTGAACGCTTCCGGGCGGTGGTCGAATCTGAATCGTCCGCCGGCAGAAAATGGAATGCGTCAGGAGAAGTGGCTTGGAGTGAAATGTCACTTTGTCGAGGCGATCTCAGAGCCGTCGGTGGATTTGTACTTTTTCAATGGCGGCTATTGCGGCGTGCAGCCGGTCACCGTCGCTGCCGACTCTCCAGGCGTCGGACGCGTGAACGCTTCTGCCATGGTGCGGGCCGACGTGGCCAGTACCTTGCCTGAAGTGTTTTCTCAGCATCCTGCGCTGCGTGAGCGGAGCCGGAATTGGACTGCCCTTAGCGATCCCGTGAGCACCTCGCCTTTGATCTTTCGCACACCGCAGCCGGAACGTGATGGACTGCTGACAGTGGGAGATTCGGCTGGCTTCGTGGATCCGTTCGTTGGCGACGGAATTTCGCTGGCCCTGCGCAGCGGGGCCCTGGCTGC
Organism: Terriglobia bacterium; assembly: GCA_963741105.1. Lineage (GTDB taxonomy): Bacteria > Acidobacteriota > Terriglobia > Terriglobales > Acidobacteriaceae > JAIQFF01. The sequence continues at coordinate 17,965 of CAVUGT010000018.1, read as the reverse complement.
GCGTTGTCTTCAGTCTTTCTTCAGCGGTCAGGCTTCTCTGACCGACGCGGTGCGGCACTATAGCCGGGCTTACCGGGAGTCGCTGTTGCCGGTGTTTCGGGCGTCTTCGACGATTCGACGGATGCTGGTGCTGCCTGGTTATGTTCGGAAACCTGTCTTATCTATTCTCGAAAGTAGCCCTGCAATTACCAACTACCTGGTGCGCAAGACCCGCTGACGACAAAATGTAGGCGCGAGCGTCCTCGCTCGTGCGGCGTTATCACTGGCGATGTAGGGTTCTTCAACGCCGAGGGCGAGACGGCCTCGGGACAGCCGGCGAGACGCCCGCGCTACGAAACTCGCGGAGCTCTGCTCCGCCGGACAGCCGAGGGCGGCTGTCCTCACGTGGTTCGTGCTAGCGGACGACGAGGACTTCGCGGACATTGTCGCGGGCGAGGAAGAATTTGATGGATGCGAAATCGCGGAATAGATTTTCGATGTTGCGGTTGTTGAATACGCGTTGCAGGCGGAACTTGCTGGCTGGGCTTCCCTTTTTTCCGTCGCCGCGAGCGATGTGCTGCATCTCGAGGACGTCACCGCCTACGATGTGGTAGCGGTAGCACGGAGCATCCGGTCCGGCTTCTTGCGTATGGAAGAAGGCGAGCAGCATGCCGCCTGGTTTCAGCAGAGACCAAAGACGTCCGATCACTGGCTTTACCAGGCTCTCGTCAAGATAGTCGGGCAGGTTCCAGCACAGAACGATATCGAATTGCGCTCCGGGATAGACGAGGTTCTCGTCGAGGAAGCGTTTGCTGTCCAGGGCCGGGTTACCCGCCTCATCTTTGGTGGCGAGCGATGGATCGGTCGAGGAAATCAGCAGGTCGTCACTGTAGATCTTGTGCCCGCGCTCAGTGCAATAACGGATGTTGGCCGGGGAGGTCGATCCCAGATCGAGGATGCAGAAGGGCTCTTCGGAATCGAGCGACTTAATCAGCTGGGCGAGACTGCTGGAGCGGCGGGTAAGTTTCGGCCCCTGAGCCGCCGCTGATGTCCGCGTGGTACTGTCTGACGAGCCAAAAATTTTCATCAAGTTTTGCGCTACTCACGCCGCCGGCAATTGCTGGGCGTCTGATTTCGTTTGCTCGCGGCGCGAGCTTAAACCGTGGGCTGAAGAAGAAGATGGAGGCAGGAGCTACTTGCCGTCGCCCGGGGTCGTCTTCGCCGTCACCGGAGAGCCACCGCCTGCGGCGGCCGAGCTTGCTCCCGCAGGGGCGCTGACCGGCACCGCCTTCGGCGCTTCTGCCTTAGCCACTTCCGCCTTTGCCATGTCCTTCTGAATATCAACTTTGCCCTTAAAGTACGCGCCCTCTTCGATCGCAACGCGCTGGGCAACGATGTCGCCGACGGCGACGGCCGTCTTGGTCAGTTCGGCGCGTTCCGAGGCGCGGATGTTGCCATCCAGCTTGCCCTGGACTACCACGCCTTTGGCGTTGACGTTGGCGCGGACTTGCCCATGAGGACCGATGATCAGGCGGTTCCCCGAGAGCTCGATGCTTCCCTCTACTTGGCCATCGATGTAGAGGTCTTCGCTACCCGAGAGTTCCCCTTTGATGATCACAGACTTCCCGATGTGGGCAAACTCAGTCTTCGGCGTTTCCATGATTTTCGGCTCCTTGGGCACACTTACCGCATTGGACGCGCACGGATTGCCAAGTCACATGTGACTGGCCAGGGCCAGAAAGCTGACTGAAAGGAAACCCCGTAACCCTCGCGAACGCCATTTCCTGCTTGATCGAACTATATCCCACGGCGATGACCTGAGCAACCAACGAAAGGTCGATTCGAGCCTCAAATCCGTTAGCTTTCGCGGTTCCGGAGGTAACCTGATGAAGCTTTGCTTGAGACCAGTTAGACAACATTCCAGGCAGAATTTTCGTCTAATCTAGCTAGGGCGAGTTCCGATTCTTATGACACCCATCCTCCGGAGAGCCTTGCCAATATTGCCGGTCGCACTTGCCCTCTCTTTGGGGGCTTTGGGCGCAGCGGACGGTCCGCCAACCGTCACTCCCAGCGAACTAGTAAGGCGCGCGGTACAAAACGAAATCAAGAACAACAGCCAGGGTCCGAAATACATGTGCCGGCAGCGCAAGGAAACGCTCACCGGTTCGCAGATCAAGCTCATGGTGGAAACCCGGGACGCCATGGTGGGCATGGTAGTGGCCAACAACGACCAGCCGTTGAACCAGGATCAGCGTCGCGCTGAGTACGGACGACTTGAGCACTTTCTGCAGCAGCCCAGCGAGTTGGAAAAGAAGCGAGCTCAGGAAAAGGAAAATGCCGAGCGTGTCAGCCTCATCCTGAAGGCCCTGCCTGACGCTTTTGTTTATGAATACGATGGCACCGAAACCGGCCGACCTGGCGTAGGCAAGCCTGGCGAGCCACTCGTGCGGCTCAAGTTCCGTCCCAACCCTATGTACGATCCGCCGACGCACGTCGAGCAAGTGCTGGTTGGAATGCAGGGCGTAGTTCTGGTGGACCAGCAAAACCAGCACATCGCCAGAATCGATGGAACACTTTTCAAAGACGTAGGTTTCGGATGGGGCATTCTCGGTCATCTTGACCGCGGAGGGCATTTTCAGGTCGAACAGGCAGACATCGGAAACAATAACTGGAGCATCGCTCGAATGGATCTGGCTTTCACTGGCAAAATTCTTTTGTTCAAGAGTCTGAATATCAAATCAACGGAAATCTACAGCGATTTCCGGACCGTGGCCCCAGACCTGACTTTTGCCCAGGGCATAGATCTGCTGAAGAAGGAGCAGGCGGCCGTGGCACAGAATCTTGTGCCCAGCAAATAAGAGCTTGGAGATTTCAGATTTAGGATTTCAGATTGCAGATTTCAGATAAGTCCAATGGGTTTCAATCTGAAATCTAAAATCTGAAATCTAAAATGCAGTTATGAAGCTTTGAACGTTTCCCTCCTGACTGCCAGCTTCTCGATTAAATTTTTCCGAATCTGGTAGCCGGTGCCGGGTTCGTCACTTACCGTGATCGTTCCTTGTGCACTGACCTCGACCTCCGGGTCGATAATGTCTTCCTTCCAGTAGCGTTTCGACGCCGACACGTCACCGGGCAGGCGGAAATTCTGCAGAGTAGAGAGCGCGATATTGTGGGCGCGGCCTATTCCTGATTCCAGCATGCCACCGCACCAGACCGGAACATTGTTGTTCCGGCAAACGTCGTGCACTTTTCTGGCTTCGCTGAAGCCGCCAACGCGTCCGACCTTAATGTTCACGATGCGACAGGCTCCGGTTTCGACCGCAGCGGCGGCATCACGGGCGTGGCGTATGGATTCGTCCAGACAGATCGCTGTGCTCAGTTCGCGCTGTAGCCGGGCGTGGTAGTAAATGTCGTCATTCCAGAGCGGCTGCTCGATCATCAAAAGGTTGAAGCGATCGAATTTGCGCAGGTGTTCGACTTCATCGAGGGTGTAGGCGGAGTTGGCGTCGCAGCTGAGTAAGATTTCAGGCCAACGGGATCGGATACGTTCTAGTACATCAATATCCCAGCCGGGCTTGACCTTTACCTTGATGCGACGGTATCCGGCGGCGAGCTCAGTTTCGATCTTGTCCATCAACTGTTCGACTGAATCCTGAATGCCGATGGAGACGCCGCACTGAATCTCGCGTGTCGTGCCGCCCAGCAACTTCCATAGCGGCAGGTTCTTTTGTCTGGCTTCGGCATCCCACGCCGCGTTTTCGATTGCCGCTTTAGCCATGCGGTTGCCGCGGACCTTGGCCATCAGTCCGGTCACTTCATGAGCTGCGGTGAGAGGTTTCCCCAACACGGCCGGCGCCAGGTAATGCTTGATGGTTGCCCATGCGGTCTCGATCCATTCCGAACTGTAGAACGGATCTTCTCCGGCGACACATTCTCCCCAGCCATCCATGCCATCGCAATCCACTGTGAGCAGAAGAATGCGGCGGCTGTAAAGACGGCCAAAGCTCGTCTCGAAAAAGTGGACGAGCGGCATTTGGATTTCGCGCAGCGTAATCGATTCAATTTTCATTGTGTTTAAGAAGAATAATTCCAGTTTTCTTTCCAACGCCCGAGCAGGAATTTACCATCCCCCTGCGGATCGCGCTCATAGCCCAAAACTGCCAGACCAACGGAAAACGCCTGCAGGAAGTCTTTTCGATTCCGCTCCTGAACTTCGCGAGCGCGCTCCCGGGTCGCAGGCGACGCCTTCCATTCGTAAATTTGCGCGGGAACGGAGATCGTGTTCAGCGTTTCAAACTCCTGCTTTCGTTCTTCATCCAACAAGATCCCAACGCGCTTCGACTTCAGCCACCATTCTGCAACCAGGCGATCGGACGGCAAACCACCCTGCAAGGGAGAAGACGTTAACCCGTACTGGTTGACGTTATAACGGCGGGCGACGGCACCGAGGCGCTCGATGTTCAGATACGCATTCTTGATTTCCAGCGGATCAAATGTCCACTCCATCAATTCAAATCCGCGGGCCAGAGCGTCTTTCCGCTGAAAAAGTTTGATTTGACGTCCCAGGCCGGCGTTGCGGTACGCGCTCTCGACGGCCAGCATCTGCGAATGAAGATAACAGTGTCCACCACGGGAGCCCGGCAGGGACAAGGCGAAGGCCACGAGTTTGCCATCGTCGAATGCGCCGACTACCTGGCCTCCGATTTTCTCCGCCACCACGAACATTCGCAGGGGCACGAGTTCGGCATCGGTGAAATTCCAGACTTCCTTCTGAAGATTTACACAGGCAGACAATTCGTCCAGCCCGTGGCAGTTGCGGATCACCGTCGTGCTCCCGGTCATCCTGCCTCGCGCTCGTTTTTGGTTTCAAGCAGGTGCAACTTTGCCTGCTGCCACAAAACCTCGAGTTCGGTCATCGATGCCTGATCCGGGCCGCGACCCGATGAGCGCAGTTGCTCCTCCATCCACTGGAAGCGTTGTTTGAATTTTCGATTTGTTTTGCGGAGCGCCGATTCGGGATCGAGCGACAAATAACTCGCAATATTTACCAGCACAAAGAAGAGATCCCCTACTTCTTCTTCCATCCGCAGCTTCAGATCTTCGGGGACCTTCTGTGCTCCTGCGCCAGCTACGCCTCGACCCTGCGGCCGCGGACCCGGCGCCGGAAAGTCTTTCAACTCCTGCTGAAGTTCTGCCGTTTCCTCACGCAGCTTGTCGAAGAGGCCTTCCATGTCGGGCCAATCGAAGCCGACTTGTGCCGCCCGCGAGCTGAGTTTGTAAGCTTCCATCAGGGATGGCATCGCCGTAGAGACGCCCGCGAGCACCGATTCTGGGTGTTTCTTTGTTGTTGTTTCGCCCGTCTCCGCCGCCCGCTTCTTTTTCTCTTCGACTTTCAGCGCCTGCCAGTTGCGAAAGACTTCGGAGGAGGTATCGGCTTTCACATCGCCGAAAACATGGGGGTGACGGTCGACCAGCTTCGTCGACAGGCGGTCCAGAACATCGTCGATCGAAAAGGTGCCGACATCCTTAGCCATCTGAGCGTAGAAAAGAACCTGGAGCAGCAGGTCACCGAGTTCGCCGGGAAGTTCTTTCCAGTCGCGATTGTCGATGGCTTCCAGAACTTCGTACGTTTCCTCAAGGGTATAAGGCTTGATCGAGTCGAAGGTCTGTTCGCGGTCCCATGGACATCCACCCGGACCGCGCAGCCGAGCCATGATCGCGACGGCGCGTTCGAAACGTTCTCCAGTAGTGGGCATGGGACGTAACACTGTAAACGACGAGCGTGAGTAGAGGCAATGAAACCATGTGGGATCGCCCGTGTGGGGCTCGGGCCTCGCAATGAACGTCAAAGGCGGCGGGCGAGGGCGCCCGCCCCACACGACCGCAGGCAAATCCAGGCGAGCTGCGCCCGCCCGGACGAGGCGTCCGAGCCTACGTGGTTGTTGTTCAGGTACTTACACCGATTGAGCACTTTTCGCCGGGCTGTCGGTTACCCTGATCTCTGATGTTATCTTTTCGTAAGACGCACGTTGGGGCAGGCTTATCCTAGAAGCAGCCCCGCCCCGGGCGTAATCCGCTATGAGCTACGAACCGCCAATCCGCCGATTGCTGGAAGGTGAGCGCTTTCAGGTCATCGTCATTGGTGGAGGGATTAACGGAGTTGCCATCGCCCGCGAATGCGCCCGGGCCGGCCGTCGCACTTTGCTGGTCGAACAACATGACTTTGCAGCTGGCACGACCAGTCGTGCTACGCGCATCATTCATGGTGGGCTGCGGTACCTGGAACACGCGGAACTGGGACTGGTGCGTGAGTCGCTAGTAGAACGGCGGCGCCTGCTTCAGGAGCGTCCTCACCTGGTGCATCCCATTCACTTTCTGCTGGCGCTTGATTCGAACAGCGGACGCAGCGCTCTCACCATACGCACCGGCCTCTGGCTCTATCGTCGCCTGGGCGGAGGCAGGCTTCAGCCGGGATCGAGTCGCGAGGATGAACAGAAGCTGGAGCGGCTGCTTGACTCGGGCCGGCGGTGGTCGGTCTTCAGCTACGAGGATGCGCAGTGCGAATTTCCCGAGCGTCTAGTAGCGGAGTGGCTGGTGGAAGCCATGGAGGCCGGCGCGGTGGCGCGCAATCATACGCAGGTCCTGGCGGTGGATGTGCGCCATCGACGAGTTGCGGGTGTGCTGTTGCGGGACCGGTTGACGGGAAAAGAAGAACGCGTGGAGGGAACGTGGATCATCAATGCCACGGGCCCGTGGGCGGATCGCATCTGCCAGCGCTCGCGTATAGAAACTCCTCAGCCCATGGTGGGCGGAGTGCGCGGATCGCACATCGTAATTCCGCGCTTCGCGGGTGCTCCCGATGCTGCGGTTTACACCGAAGCCGTGGATAAGCGCCCCATCTTCGTCTTGCCCTGGAATGAACAGGTGCTCATCGGCACGACTGAGGTTGCGGATTCTGGCGATCCCGGCAAAGTCCAGCCCGCGGCGGAAGAGATCGACTACCTGGTGCGCTCTTTCGTTCAGTTGTTTCCACGGGTCAAGCTTTCGGCAGCGGATATCCGCTACAGCTTTGCCGGAGTACGGCCGCTTCCCTTTGCACCGAAGGAAAACGCCGGGGCGGTCACGCGCAGACATCACCTCCACGACCACGCTGCGGACGGCGCTGAACATATGATTTCGGTGATTGGCGGCAAACTGACCACGGCGGCGGAGCTGGCGCGACAATGCGCGGCGAAGATCGGGGTCAAGTCGCAATCCTCGAAGACGCTGGCCATCGCTTCGGCGGAGAGTGCCGAGTTACTGCTGGACCGTTGGCTAGTCGAGATTGGCAATGCGGGGGGATTGAGTGAGGATACGGCGCGCGGCATTGTCGACTGGCACGGCAAACGCGCTCTGGATATCTCGCGCATGGCGTTGCGCAGCCCAAAGCTCAAAGCGCCGCTTTGCTCGCACTCGGAACACATCGTAGCCGAAGCCGTCGACGCCTTTGCGGGCGAATGCGCGATAACTTTGGGCGACGTTTTGTTGCGTCGAGTACCGGTGGCTTTGGGAGGCTGCTGGTCAGCGTCATGCAGCCGTGAGGCATCGGCCCGCGTTGGCGCCGCCATGGGATGGAGCGATTCCCAGTCGGCGGCCCAGTTGGAAGCATTCGAGGTTGAGAGGTCGGCCTTTCTGCGGAAGCCTTCGCAGGTAGACGCTACGGTTGAAGCTGCTGCCGATTAAAAGGCGGTTTGCTTTCATTTCCGTGATGAATCGGTGAAGAGGTTGAGGCCGACGAAGAATTTTCCCCGCACTAAAAAGCCCCGAGCACACGCTCGAGGCTCTAAAACCGTGGCGTAAACCTGTCCAGTTACAACTCCACATTGCAGAACCCTTCACGCCAGTGTGCGCACCAGCAGTTCGGTGTCGTCAGAAATAATTCCGTCCACTCCCAAATTGGACAGACGCAACATTTCATTCTTCGAGTTCACGGTCCATACGAGTATTTTGCGGCCGGCGCTGTGAAGATCTTGCACCAGCGCCTTCTTTACCAGCGACCGATGAGGAATCACGTAGTCAACGGGTAGCTTCCGCCAACGGGCCAGTTGAGCGGTCGTCTCACAAATAATTCCGGAGTCGAACGGCGAGTTGCGGGCCTTTAAGCCGATTACGATGCTTGGAACAAACGATGAAATAACGCAACCGCGGGCTGGCGGGTTTTGGTTCAATATCTCCAGCACCGTTGACTCCAGCCCTGCCACTTTCAGCTCGATATTGAGAAAGGCTTTTTGGCGGTATTGTCGGATGACGTCTTCGAGGCGTGGCAGTTGCGGTAATTCGTTGGCTTGAGCCTTCGCGATCTCGATCTTTGCGACCTTTGGGTCATGGCAAATCACGGCAGTCCCACGCGCTGTGCGACGAACATCGAATTCGAAACCGTCGCATCCGTGTTTCAGCGCGAGATCGAATGAGGCGAAAGTATTCTCCGGAATACCTTTGGAAGCGCGCGCGCCGCGATGGCCAAGCAGAAGAGGATGGAGAGACATCTCCGAAATTGTACGCGTGGGCAGATTTGCGCGGGTGATCCGACGCCGCCATTCGTGTGATCGCCGCGCCACGAAGCCTTGTGCGAATGCGTTCGCTGGGCGAAACTGTTTTCACCACGATCTTCTTTTACTGCGATCATCGTATTCGCATTTGGTTCGAAGGGAGTTCTCATGCGCCGCAGCCTGCATGCGCTGGTTTGCCTTCTATTGCTGACCTCATTTTCTATTTCGCAAGATACCCCTGTGGTTCAGAGCGCTCCTGCAATAGCGCCCACTCCGGTTGCAACGCCCGCCAAACCACGCCTGAAGATTGGGGTTGCGCTTGAAGGCGGGGGCGCGCTCGGACTCGCGCATATCGGCGTACTGCAATGGTTTGAAGATCACCACATTCCCATCGACTATCTTGCCGGCACCAGCATGGGTGGACTGGTGGGCGGTTTGTACGCGACCGGAAAAAGTCCGAAGCAACTTCGTGACCTTGTGGAAGCGCAAAATTGGGACGTTATTCTGGGCGGGGCCATCGATTACGAAGATCTTTCTTTCCGCCGGAAGGAAGACAAGGTTGCGTTTCCCAACTCGATCCTGCTAGGGCTCCGCCAGGGCCTGGTCTTGCCCGGAGGACTGAACGCCGGCCAACAGATCAGTCTATTGATCGACCGGGAAACTTTGCCGTATTCGAGCGTGCAGTCGTTTGACGATCTCCCCATTCCCTTCCGCTGCGTGGCTACCGATCTGGTAACCGGCAAGCAGGCGGTTTTCAAGGACGGAGCCCTGTCGCGGGCGATGCGAGCGACTATGGCGATCCCCGGACTTTTCTCTCCGATCCGCGACGCCGAGCATGTGTACGTCGACGGCGGACTGGTCGGCAATCTGCCGACTGACGTGGTACGAGACATGGGCGCGGACATCGTCATTGGAGTGCATCTGCAGACTTCGCCTGCGGAGGCTGACAAGATCCAATCTCTCTTCGCAATTCTGGGGCGGTCCATCGATGTGGTGGTTGCGGGCAACGAAATTCGAGGACTGGCCGGGGCGGACCTGGTGGTCAACGTCGGATTGCAGGATTTTGGCTCGCTGGACTACGCAAAAGCGTCGGCCATCATCGACAAAGGAACGGGCGCCGCAGCCGAAAAGGCGCACGTGCTCGAGGCCTATGCTTTGGACGACGCTGGTTGGGCGCAGTACATGGAACATCGCCAGTCTCACCGGCTAAGCAATGTCCCCGTTCCTCAGTTTGTGAAGGTTCATGGAGCGAATGCCGAAGCTCAGGTCAACGTGGAACACTTCCTGCAACCGTTAGTGGGTAAACCGATCGATAACGAGAAACTGGAGAACCTGCTTACCCGCCTGACCGGTATCGGCCGCTACGATACCGCGGGATACCAGATCACGCGACAGAACGGGCAGGATGGATTGCTGGTGACGTTGCACGAAAAGCTTTATGCTCCGCCCACGCTTCAACTGGGCTTTGAAGTGGACGGGTCGGAGAGCAACGATGTGGACTTCACGCTGGCGACTCGTTTGACCTTCCTCGATGTTGCTGGATACCGGTCGGAATGGCGGACCGATTTCATTTTTGGCAACACCTATGGAATACAGAGCGAACTGTACCGGCCATTCACTCCGAGAAGTAAATGGTTCTTCGCTCCCCATGCTGCTGCCAGCAGTTCAGCTTTCAAGATTTACCGTAAGAGCGATCCGCTGGCGGAGTATCGGTTCAATCGCACCGAGATCGGCAGCGATATCGGATATGGGTTCAGCCGTTTCAGCGAAATTCGTTTTGGCTACGAACTCGGCACGCTGGATGCGCGGCTCCGGCTGGGCACACCTGAATTTTCATCAATCAGCGGACGCACCGGCGCGACTCGCCTTCGCTGGCTCTATGACCATACCGATGATCCGGTCATTCCGCGCAGCGGCGTGAGCGCCGAGTCAAATTTCCACTGGTATGACACGAGTCCGGGCGGCACGAGCAGCTTTCCGGTGTGGGATGCGCGAGTCGGCTACTTCAAGCCCATTACCAAACCCGCGTCGTTGTTCCTGACCAGCGAAGGCGGAACTACTTTCGGCTCGACGGGCAACAGTTATCCCCAGTTCTTCCTGGGAGGATCGAACCGGTTGAGTTCGTATGGCACGAACGAACTTTTTGGTGACCAGTACTACTTTTTCCGGGCGGGATATTTGCACGATCTGTGGACCCTGCCCCCGCTGGCCGGCAAAAAGGTCTACGCCATCGCCGCTTACGAGTTTGGCAAGATGTATGGATTCCCAACCGCCAGCCGGTTTCCCAACGACATTGCGATCGGAGTGCTGGCCGAGACCGCCGTGGGACCTATGGTCTTTGGCGGAAGCCTCGGCGATAGCGGACACCGCAAGTGGTTCTTCCAACTCGGACGTGTGTTCTGATTCGGGGATTTGGAACAAGCGGCCCAAGTTGAGCTGTTCGAAATTCGGTGAGGTGAGAACCCGGCCACGTCAGAGTTAAAACACCGACAAACCCAAGAACCACAAAGGACACGAAGTATCACGAAGGGGTCCCTTCGCGTACCTTCGTGTCCTTCTGTGGTTAAGGCTTTTCGCCGGTGCTACTTCGATACGTTCTTGGGAGATCTCTTCGTGAGCGTTCCCAGCAACAACTTCGCCGACGGGGGCGCAGGCACAGCTTTGTTAAACACAATGGCTTTGGCGCTTACTTCCTTGCCATAGAGCTTCTTGTTGGCGTCATTGTCGGGACGGAGGGTCGATCCGGCCAGAGAGATTCCGGCGAAGAGTCCGCGAGCGCGGGAGTAGGAAAGAATCTCAGCCCGCATTGTAACGTCGGTTTCGGCTGAAGCGTTTCGCCCCACGGGTCCGGCGGCGGCCGAAACATCACCACCCAGTTTCACCTTGCTCCCCAGGATACTGGACGCAGATTTCGGGCTCATGAGCAACAGCACAAAGTCAGTCGCCTGACCGCCCAATTGCAATCCGAAGCTTCCACCTTCGAGGGCCATCATGGTAGGAGCACTCCATGGACCATGGAAAGTTTTGCCTCCGCGGCAGGTCATCACACCCCGGCCGTAGCTGCCGCCGATTCCAAAAGCAAGTTTCAGGACCGACGGCAAGACCACGACACAATCTGCTTTGTCGATTACGTCTTGCGGAACGTTGTCCGGAATATTCATGATCTCAGAGATCACGGTTCCGGCCTTCTCTACCCGATCCTCTTCCTTCTCCTGGGCAACAGCCTGTAATAGCCAGCAAGGACAACAGAGTGAAACCTAAAATAATTTTCTTCATATTTCTTTCCTCAACCTAGATTTGTTTACTTTGATCGCGCTGCGTTCATTGCGCCGTGGCCCAGTACCCCAAATAGAGCCGCCATCATAACAAAATCCTGCCAGTCTCCGGCACGTGCACTGCGGTCTCGCGACTGCATCGGCCTTTGTTTGCACTGAATCGCTGCCTACCGGGCTGCGGACAATGAGTAGAGCTTCGGTAATCTATGCGACCTTCTTCTTACGCGGTACTCTGGGTTCCATGGCTACCTTCGGCGCGAAGCGCCCTCGTAAGATGGTCACAATTCACAGCTTGAATGAGCTGAAAGTGGCGGTCCAGGACAACGACTCACAGACCAAGCTGCTGGTACTCGGGCTCGGCGAAGCCATCGTCACAACGTGCGGTGTGGCCCGAGTTTTTCTGGGGAACAATACCTCGATTGAAGATGATGGCAAGGACCGTGCCTGACGTCGGCGCTCGGAACAAATTCCGGAACAAATACAGGCTCAAGACGTGATCCGCAGTGTAGGGCCGGGATCAAGCCGACTCGGTTGTGAGTGTTCCCGTTGTGCGAATCCTCGCATCGGCTGAAAGTCACTTCAAAGACTGCTAGGGGGTCACCCGGCTGCGTCGGCCTTTAGTTGTTGTCGTCGCGGCGCTTCAGGGTTGGACGATCATCGTCATTCCCTTTGTCATCCCTGCCGTTCGTGTCCGTGGATGACGTCCGCCGCAAGCTGGGCTTGTTCTGATCTTCCTTCTTGTCCAGAATCTTGTGGCGGTTCTCAATTGCCGCCAGCCGCGATTTCACGTCGTCAAACTCCGAGGTCGAAACCACGTACTGGGCCCGTGCCGCCAGGATATGCTCGATCTCCTGCTGTGATTTCTCGATGCGATCCGGGGTTTGAGGATGGGTAGAAAATGCTTTGGCCAACGTGCCCGGCTTCTTCTTTTCCTGCGCCTGCACTTTTTCAAAGAAGCTGATGAAAGCCTGCGGATCATATCCTGACTTGTACATGTACTGCAGTCCCAGGTAATCAGCTTCAGCCTCGAAACCTCGCGAGAAGTGCATGAAGGTCAGGGGAATCGCCAGACCCGCCGCCTGGTAGGCGGCATAGCCGATTCCGCCGCCAACAAAGATCAGGGGAATGGTAGCCATCTGCATCAGGCTTCCGCGTGTGTTCTCGCGGGCCGCGTGGCAGGCCGCCACGTGCGCGATCTCATGCGCCATCACGCCGGCCAGCTCCGCTTCTTCATCCGCCGCCAGGATCAGCCCGGAGTTGACATAGAAAAAGCCGCCGGGTAGAGCAAAGGCATTGATCTCGTCGGAGTCAATGACCTTGATCGTGAACGGCACTTGCGCATCGGAATTGCGCACCAGGTTCTGACCCACCCGGTTGACGTATTCCGTGACCACGGGGTCCTGGATCAGCTTGACGCTAGATTCCACTTGCTGAGCATATTGCTTGCCCATTGCAATCTGTTTCTCGACCCCAAACCAGTTTCCCATGCCGGTCTTGCAGCCGACATTGCGGTTTCCCACCGCATCAACATCCGTCTTACCGCCCTCGTGTTTTACCTTGTCGGGGTCGGGCTCAACGGCCCCAGTGGCCTTGGACGGGGCGCTCACGGCAGCATCCGGGTCTTTCGTTGCAGCTCCGCCCTGGTCATGGGCAAAACCAAGGGGGGTTGCATAGGCCAAGGCTAGCAAGGCTACGGTTACCGCCAAGAGCCGTAACTTCATGATGGACTCCCTGTTTCCGACGCGCAGCCCAGTGACTAAGCCGAACTAAAACCGAACTAAAACGCCCCCACGACGGTTTAAGTCACGGAGGGCGCGAGTAGCATGCTCTCACCATCGGTGGCAGCCTGGGAACTATCAGTTCTGACAGGGACGCTTGCTGGGCAACCTCAGCCGCTCGTGAGGTGATTCCTCGCGAGTTTGACGAATTGCAGCACGGGTAAGCCGAGGCGGCCCAGGGGTCAGAAGGGTCTTAGAAGGACGCTGGATCGCGCTGGGAAGGCTGCAGGAGGGTGGATATGGCCAGGACCGATCAATCGGACTCTTTGGTGAGCGCGGATGGACTCGAACCATCGACCCATGCCTTAAAAGGGCATTGCTCTGCCAGCTGAGCTACGCGCCCATCTCTACTGCCAGCACAAACTTACGCGGAAACAACCACTGAATCTGTTGCACACTCGTCGCACAACTAAACTATCACAGCCCCAACCGATAGCAACTTCGGATCAACGAGCTTTTCCAATTGCTGCATTGCGGCAATGCTCTGGGCGTCTAAAGTTTTAACATAGCTGTTCATCTTAACGGAAACGTTCGCGTGCCTGAGAATTGCCTGGATCGTCTTATCGGGCACGCCCAGATCGTGCAGGTTTGTCGCAAGCCCTCGGCGAAATGCGTGCCACCCGTGCCACTGCGGGCGATCCGGATTCCGCTCATATTCGTGCGCCTCTTTGCCGTGGTCGTCTTCCAACTTGCCACAATGAAGGCAAGCGTTAAGCACGGGCAAGATTTGACGATTCAGGACGTTGTTCAAACTCAGAGGCGTCTGTTTCATGGTAGCAAACATCACGCCGCTTGCGGGATTTCCACACTGCAATCGACGATAGTCGAGCAGACGCCGAAGCGGTTCGATCACGGGCACAGAAGCCTTGCTTTTGCGAGTCTTGGTCTCGTTTACGAATGACTCCCAAACCGATCTCGTCACTTTGAGTTCATCTCCGCTGTAGTGTTCCCACAGGAGCCCGCGTATTTCACTGCGCCGTAATCCCGAAAATGCAGCGACTGCAACAGTTGTGCGGGCTGGATCAGGAAGTACCCGAAGCATTGCCATCACTTCGGCCAATGTGTAGGCGTAGGCGTTCCCGCAAGGCGTTGAGTTCTTTAGGGGACAGGACCTCTTCGGGCTGGGGACGCCGAGCCATGCGGCCGATATTATCACCTTCGCTTTCTATTCGCCTCTGTGATAAAGTAACAAAAACGAGAGGAATGACCCCAGCAGTTGGGGTTCAGAAAACATGGCCAATCCGCGACGGCAAAGGCGATCAGAAAGCGCGAAGATGCGCTACCTAGACTCATCAGCGAATGGGAAGGTGCCCGTATTGCGTGCGGAGAGTGAGACCTACGTTTGGATACCCGCCGCTTCCGGGGGAGAAAACGTATGGCGACACGTTTTGACTCGCGGCGCATCGCCGGGAAGCGCCCGAAAGAGAATCGCGTTAAAGGCGGGAATCAAGAATGCAGGCTCGCTATCACCGGCAACCAGCAACAACCCTTACCCACGGTTACTCAAGAACTGGATCAATTGAGAAAGTCCAGGCCAGGGTTCGCCCACCTTTCGCCATCCTGCTTGATACGCTCTCTGCATGGCATTCCTGCCGATGCCGTTGTCGCGAAAACCCTTACCCTTCGACCATCCTGAGTGGGTCTTTGAGCTAAAGTACGACGGATTCCGTTCGCTAGCTGCGATCCATGACGGTCGTTGCGAACTAATCTCCCGCAACGGTCACCCTTTCAAATCATTTGAATCTCTTCGTAGAGGCCTGACCGTGTCATGTTCAGGCCAGACCGTGCTCGATGGTGAGATCGTGTGTGTCGATAGACGGGGCAGGCCCCAGTTCAATGATCTCCTGTTTCATCGCGGCGAACCTCGTTTCTTTGCCTTCGATCTGCTGATGTGTGACGGCCAGGATTTGCGGACGCAGAAATTAACCGACCGTAAGCAGGAACTACGGCGGCTCATGCCCAAGAGCACGCGAATGCAATATGTAGATCACATCCACGAGCAAGGCACGGCGTTATTCCAGCGTGTCTGCAAGTTGGACTTGGAAGGCATTGTAGCGAAGCACAGCCATGCGCCATACGTTCCAGATGCCCCGAGTACATGGTTCAAGATCAAGAATCGCAATTACTCCCAGATGGCAGGTCGGGAAGAATTGTTCAGGCGCGAACGGCATCGGGAACCAGTCCCAGGCTGTCATTTCCCGTGTGAGCTAGCGTGTGAGGCGACGGATGCAGGATAAAGAACATTGGAAAGAACTTTGCAGCCAAGCGGCGGTCGAGCAAGAACCAGAGAAGCTCATGAAACTTGTGGCGGAGATAACGCATCTCTTGGACGAAAAGCAAAATCGACTCAATCTAGAGCGAAGGACGATGATAAACCTGCAAATCAACGCGGAATTGAGCCGTCTATTGGCCCAACAGACTGAGTATTTTAAAAAAAGTAATCCTCCTCCTTTTGACGTGGAAAAATTTCAACGGATTAGTGAACGCATCCGCAAATTATTCGCTGAATTGCAGCGGGAAAAAGCAGGATGAACGGGTACTGCCAAATCGAGCATGTGCGTAGCGACAGCGACGTAGGGACGCCTTGCAGCAATCGGGCCGTGCCGGAATGTGCTGACTGCGCAGCGGCGATTTGCGCGGATTGTCGTACGTGGTGCTGCGGGCAATCCTTCTGTGAGTCATGCGGTGATTACCACGTCACGCATGAATGCGTGAGAAAACCAGTTCAGAACGAGCAACGGGGTTTTAGAAGCAAGGCCAGCTAACTCTTCGTTCGGGCCGACGCTCGTGAATCCTTCGCATCAGCTGCGCCGCCCACTTCGCTGCACCCTTCTGTCACGCGTTTGCGGACCTCCCCGAACACTCCCGTCGTTTATTCGCCACTGGGGAGCGGGAACGGACAAAGCTCACAAATCTCGGATCTGCTTGCCCGTCAACTTCCGAAAGGTGATCAGGCCTTGGGCTAAGCGTCGAATTTGAGGCTCGTGCACCGCTACTTCTTCGACCAAACGTGTATCAATCTCGTTGCGCTTGGCTGCTCCATACGCGGCCGTTTTCCCAGTGCATAGTTCTGCAAAGAGGGAACAAACGGGAAAAATCATCTGAATTGCCTTCGCTTGATTGTAAGGGCATCGCCCGTACCAGTCCAGCGGCGTGCCGTTTGAGTGCACGAAGTGCGGGTGCTACCTTCGTAAATGCAATAGAGCGGGTTCGAGCCCATGGGCGATCTGGTCAGCGTTGTCATCCCGACGTACAACGGCCGGCAGTATATCGTCGCAACCCTCGACAGCGTTCTCGCCCAGAAACACAGGCCTCTTGAAATTCTTGTCATCGATGACGGCTCGACCGATTCAACCAAAGAAATCGTGCGGGATTACGCTCCGGAAGTGCGGCTGATCGAACAGGAGCGGCGCGGGCATCCGGCGGCGCGAAATACGGGGATTCGTGCCGCCGCCGGAGAGTTTCTCGGTTTCCTGGATCACGACGACCTGTGGAGTCCGGACAAGCTCGAACACCAGCTTGCCAGCTTCTCGAGCAACCTTGAGCTCGATCTGGTCTTCGGGCATATCCAGAATTTCTTCACTCCGGAGATGACGGCGGAGGAGCGTGAGCGCGTTGCCGTCCCGCTACAGCCGTTGCCAGGATTTTTGCAGGGTTCGATGCTGGCGCGACGCCGTTCGTTCGATCGCGTTGGACTGTTTTGCGAAGACCGCGGCATGGGCGATTTTCTCGATTGGTACGGCCGGGCCATGCTGGCACAGATGAAGATGGAAATGTTGCCGGAGACGGTGGTTCACCGGCGTATCCATGCCAACAACTATCAACGCACGTACACCGACCAGCGCCGACAATATTTGCGGGCGGTGAAAGACCTGCTGGATCGGCGCCGGGGAATTTTGAGTTAAGCCGAGGAGATGGTGATTTGGACTCAGCCTTCATCCTGAACTTTGCGGGCAGGCCAACCCGTTTCGTCTACTTCGTGAATTGGATCGAGCAGCAGGAGTTCCTGCATGTCGGTGTAGCGCTCGAGGAGTGGACGCATAAATGGTCCATCGACTTTCATTTTGGAGAACGTCTCGGCTGAGGCCGTGGGAGCTGCCGTCAACGGCGCGATAAGGTCCTCTGCAATCAACTCTTCCACCAGGTTCCGCACTGACTTTCTGACTTCCTCTTCTTGCGGCGGGTAACGCGCAGCCAGGTGGTCGGCGGTCTTTTCCACGGAACACCCTTGGCCAATCATGTCCCAGATAAGCGGCGCCGAACCTCGGAGGCTGTAGTAGGTGCCGCGCTTCATGTGGATGATGATCACTTCGCCTTCGAACGATTCCATCATCACATCGGGCCGATTGACCTGGTAGTGCGGCATGGCGCGGAGTCTATCATTCGGGGATTGACGGAACAAGGT
>CAVUGT010000017.1:0-35949 GCA_963741105.1 Terriglobia bacterium | reverse complement strand
ATGCTAGAATATCCAAAGATGTCCCCCCTTCCCTCCATCCCTCGCCTGGGCCCATCCCCTCGTCGCGGAGTGGTTTGTCGGACGCTTTGGCACGCCGACCGAGCCGCAGGAGCAGGGCTGGCCACACATTCTCGCGGGACGCACCACGCTGATCTCCGCGCCCACCGGTTCCGGCAAAACGCTGGCCGCATTTCTCGCCTGCATTGACCGGCTGGTGCGCAAAGCGCTCGCCGGTCGACTTGCACGACCGCACCGAAGTTCTCTACGTTTCTCCGCTGAAAGCCCTGGGCAACGACATCCAGAAAAACCTCGAAGTCCCGCTGGGCGAAATCCTGCAGATGGCGGGCGAGCGCGGCCTGCTGATGCCGGAGATTCGCACCGCCGTCCGCACCGGCGACACGCTGATGCACGAGCGCCGGGCCATGCTGAAGCGGCCGCCGCACATTCTGGTGACCACGCCGGAGTCGCTCTACATTCTGCTGACCGCGGAAAAGAGCCGCGCGATTCTGCGCGATGTCGAGACCGTGATCGTCGACGAAATCCACGCCGTGGCCGACGACAAGCGCGGCGCGCATCTGGCGCTGTCGCTGGAACGGCTGGAAGCGCTGACGCACCGGCCCCCGGTGCGCATCGGCCTCTCCGCCACGCAGAAGCCGATTGAAGAAGTCGCGCACTTTCTGACCGGCAACGGACGGCCCGATCCAGTGATCGTCAACGTCGGCCACAAGCGCAAGCTCGATCTCGCCGTCGAAGTTCCCGGCACGTCAACTCGGCCCGGTCGCCACCAACGAAATGTGGGACGAAATCTACGACCGCCTCGTCGAGCTGGTCGAGCAGCATCGCTCCACGCTGGTCTTCGTCAACACGCGGCGGCTGGCAGAACGGGTCGCGCACCATCTGGCCGAGCAGATTCGGCGAAGACAATGTCGCCGCGCATCATGGCAGCCTGTCGCGCAAGCTGCGTCTCGCCGCCGAGACGAAGTTGAAAGAAGGCAAGATCAAAGTCCTGGTCGCGACCGCTTCGCTGGAACTGGGAATCGATATTGGCACCGTCGACCTGGTGGTGCAGATCAGTTCTCCGCGGGCCATTGCTGTGGCGTTGCAGCGCGTAGGACGCTCCGGCCACTGGCGTGGCGCGATTCCCAAGGGACGATTCTTCGCCACCACGCGCGATGAACTGCTGGAATGCGCGGCGCTGGTGCGCGCCATCCGGCAGGGCGATCTCGACCGCCTGATCATTCCCGAAGCTCCGCTGGACATTCTGGCGCAGCAGATCGTGGCAACCTGCGCCTCTGAGCACATCCCGTGTAGCGCGGGCACCTCGCCTGCGAACGCCGAACGGCATCAGCGATGAAATTCCTGCGGAATCTTGAAGTAGCCATTCGCTCGGCGCGAAGACGTCGCCCTGCCTCGTCGACACGCGGGCGAGGTGCACGCGCCAGACAGACAATGCCGACCTACCGAGCCGGTGGGACGAAGATGAACTCTTCGACCTGGTGAGGCGGGCCTATCCCTATCGCAATCTCTCGCGCGAAACTTACGACGCATTCTCGAAATGCTCTCCGAAGGCATCGCCTCGCGCCGCGGACGCTATGGCGCCTATATCCATCACGACCGGGTCAACCGCAAGCTGCGGGCGCGGCGCGGCGCGCGACTGGCGGCCATCACCAGTGGTGGCGCCATTCCCGAGACTGCCCTCTTCACCGTGGTCGCCGAGCCTGAAGGCACCGTGGTCGGCACGCTCGACGAAGACTTCGCCGTCGAAAGCAATCGCGGCGACATCATCCTGCTCGGCAACACGTCGTGGCGGATTCGCCGCGTCGAAGGCAAGACCGGACGCGTGCTGGTCGAAGATGCCCACGGCGCTCCGCCCACCGTTCCCTTCTGGCTCGGCGAGGCTCCGGCGCGGACACAGGAACTCTCGTCGCAGTGGCGATCTGCGCAAAGAGATCAGCGACCGCCTGCCCGACACTTCACCGGTCGGCGTCTCGCAAAACCAGCCGGCAGTTGCCGAAACCGTCGCCTGGCTGAAAGAAGAATGCGGCCTCGACGACTCCGGCGCCGAGCAAGCTATCGAATACATCCTGCAAGGCCGCGCTGTCCTGGGCGCCGTGCCGACGCAGAACACCATCATCGCCGAGCGCTTCTTCGATGAAGGCGGCGGCATGCAACTGGTGATCCACGCTCCCTTCGGCGGACGCATCAACAAAGCCTGGGGCCTGGCGCTGCGCAAGCGCTTCTGCCGCAGCTTCAATTTCGAATTGCAGGCCGCCGCCACCGACAACGGCCTGAACATCGCGCTGGCCGAGCAGCACAGCTTTCCGCTGGCCGATGTTTTTCATTTCCTCAATGCCGAAACGGTGCAGCCGATCCTGGAACAGGCCGCGCTGGCTTCGCCGATCTTCGGCACCCGCTGGCGCTGGGACGCCAATCGCGCGCTGGCGCTGCTGCGATTTCAGGGAGGCAAGAAAGTTCCGCCACAGATTCAGCGCATGCGCTCCGACGATCTGCTGGCCTCGGTCTTCCCCGACGTCGCCGCTTGCCAGGAAAACATCGAAGGCGACATTCAAGATTCCCGATCATCCTCTGGTCAACGAAGTGATGAAGGATGTCCTCACCGAAGCGATGGACATCGATGGGCTCCGAGACTCTGCTGCGTGGGATTGAAGAGGGACGCATCCGCTGCCTCGCAGTGGATACGCCGGTGCCGTCGCAGTTCTCGCACGAAATTCTGAACGCGAATCCGTACGCGTATCTCGACGATGCTCCGCTGGAAGAACGGCGTGCGCGCGCGGTCGAGATGCGGCGCATTTTGCCGGAGTCGGTGCTGGAAGAAGTTGGCAAGCTCGATCCGGCGGCGATCGCGCAAGTCCGCGAAGAAGCCTGGCCCGACGTCCGCGACGCCGACGAACTGCACGATGTGCTGCACACGCTGATTGCGTTTCCCGAGACCACTTCGGAACAACCATCCCCGGCTGTCCAGTGGAGCGAAGCTCGGCAAGTTTCGAGGAATATCCTTTCTCTGACTTCGCATTTCGACAGTTCGCCCGATAGTCGAGCTGCGCTCGACCGAACAACCGAGGGTGGCCGTCCCCACGCGAGCAATGAATGGCAACGACATTTCGAGAGACTGATCGAACAGGGCGCGCCGCCCGGGCCGAGCATTCGGGCGTGCGTTACTGGGTCGCAGCAGAGCGGGCCAAAACATTTTCTCTGCTATTCCCCGACGCACGGTTTGATCGTCCGGTACCTGAACTTCACTCGACTCTTCCCTCTTCCGACGATGCGCTGCTGGCTCTGGTCACCGGATGGATGTCGCATTTGGGCCCGGCCACCGCTTCGCAGCTTGGGGACATGCTTGGCCTTCCTTCTTCTGAGATCGAGAAAGCATTCCTTCGCATGGAAGCCTCGGGCGCCTTGTTGCGAGGAAAGTTCACCGAAGCCGCATCGCGGGCGAGTCGCCCGCGCCCACATGAGCCACAGCAGTTACAGCCGAATGTACCTGAACTGGAATGGTGTGAGCGGCGGTTGCTGGCGCGCATTCACCGGCTGACGGTCGCGACACTGCGCAAGCAGACCGAGCCGGTCACGGCGGCGCAGTTCATGCGCTGGCTTTTGCGCTGGCAGCATGTAGCCCCGGGATCGCAGGTGCAGGGAGAACGCGCCACGCTCGATGTGCTGCGCCAGTTGCAGGGATTTGAAATTCCAGCCAATGCCTGGGAGCGGCAGATTCTGGCGCCGGCGCATTGCCGACTACGATCCCAAATGGCTCGACCAACTCTGTTTAACGGGAGCCGTGGGCTGGGGACGGTTGTCGCCTCATCCTGCCACTCTCGATGACACGGCTGCGGGAAAGCGGCGCGTGATTCCGACCAGCGTGGCTCCGATTACATTCTTCGTGCGCGAAGAATCGGACTGGATGACCCCGAATCGTCCTGACGCCGGTCAGCCTGAGGCCCGCGGTCTGAGCGAGGGAGCGCGACAGGTGTTGGAGTTCCTGCGGCAGCGTGGAGCGTCCTTCTTCGCCGATATCGTCCGGGGCACAGACCGGCTGAAGGCCGAGGTCGAAACTTCCTTGTGGGAACTGGTGGCCGGAGGCCTGATCACGGCTGACGGCTTCGACAATCTGCGCTCACTGATCGATCCCAAGCGTCGCGCCGGGCAAGGAAGTGGACGCGCTGCACGTCCGCGGCACAGTACTGGCCGCTGGGCGCTGCTGTACACAGACCAGGCGGCCGATCGCAATCGTGCCGTGGAAGCGACCTGCTGGATGCTGCTCAAACGCTACGGAATCGTCTTTCGCGATTTGCTGGCCCGCGAGCCGAATCTGCCGAAGTGGCGAGAAATGCAGATGGCGTTCCGACGTCTGGAAGATCGCGGCGAAATTCGCGGCGGACGCTTCGTCGACGGATTTCTTGGCGAACAGTTTGCCTTGCCCGTGGCTGTGGAATCCTTGCGCGCGACCCGGAAAATGCCGCCGGCCGGAGAGACGGTTTTATTGTCGGCTGCAGACCCCCTGAACCTGGTGGGAATTCTAGTGCCGGGGGAAAGGGTGCCGGCCATCTCGGGACGGACTGTTACCTTTCGGGATGGTGTGGCCGTGCAAGAAAACCACGGAGGGGATTCGCAACCATTGGCAGCGATTGGGGACTAGAGATTTAGGCTAAAGGATTTGATCGCCTAGTAATCAGTTTTCAGTTCCCGGTTCTCAGTTCCTGACCGGGCAAAATAGTGATCGGGAACCCGATGAGGGGGTCCCTCGGATTCCCGACCAGCGCATCCCGGCGGAACTTCTGAAAGCGCTTCCCCCGTCGCTTTTTACCGAGCCGCGCAGCAGCGTATGAGCATGTCTGGGCCATCCTGAAGAGAATTCGACGTCGCGATATAAATCATTCATTACACATGACTTATGTGTGAGAAGTGGGCATGCGCGCGATACGCTCGGAGGATGGCGCCTATCCTAACGGATAGAGTGTCTATCTGTTCGGATAGTGGAACAAGCGTGCCAGGCGTATTCACGAACCTTCAAAAATGTGTTACACCGTAGGCCGCTAGAGAGGTGTAGTGACAGTGAAGCCCAGACTCCAGGTTGCCGCGGGACCATTGGCAGATTCCATCTATTTTCTAACTGAATCCGAAGTGCGCATTGGAAGGGATCCATCTAACTCGTTGGCGATAGGTGATCTTTCCCTTTCGCGGCGTCACTGTGTCCTCTCGCGCCACGAAAATGGCTACACTCTCCGCGATCTCGAGAGCCGCAATGGGACATTCGTAAATGGCGGCGTCGTTTCGGAAAAGCGGTTGAACCACGGAGACCAAATCTCCGTGGGAGAATCGGTGCTCGTATTTCTGGTGAAGGACAGTAGTGCAGCAGACGCGCGGGAACAAGTGGAGTTCGACGATACCCTGACGCATGCCACCACTCAGATTCGTCCGCAGGATGTTCTCTACCTACAGCCGGAACGTATTCAGAAGGAATTGCCGGCGGCTTCGCGGCTAGGACGTAATCTTAACGCCCTGTTGAAAATCAGCCGGGTGGTGCACTCAATCTCCGACCTGGACCAGCTGCAGGCGAAAATTCTCGAACTGATTTTCGAAGTAGTGCCGGCCGAACGCGGCGCAATCCTGCTGGATGGAAATGGCAATGGCAATAGTAATGACAAGTTCTCTTCCGTCTTCGCACACCCTGGACCGAAAAAACGTGGAGAAGCAGTGCGGGTCAGTCGCACGATTACTCGCCAGGTCATGGAAGAGGGAGTCGCCATTCTGGGTGGAGATGTGCCGGGAAGTCTGAGTGGAGTCGAGAGCCTGGTGAGCTTACAGGTGCGCTCGTTGCTGTGCGTGCCCCTGACCGTGTTTCAAAAAGTAATCGGTTGCATTTATCTGGATAGCTCCAGCCCGGCGACCCGTTTCGATCGCGATCACCTGGAACTCGTGGCGAGTATCGCGGGCATCTCGGCGGTTGCCCTGGAGAACGCGCGACGGTTGCTCTGGCTGGAACAGGAAAACCTGCGCCTGGCGGCGGAAATCAATCTGCATCACAACATGGTGGGCGAAAGCGTAGCCATGAAAGAGGTCTACCGCTTCCTGTCACGAGTGGCCCCGACGGAATCCACGGTTCTGATCGGCGGCGAAAGTGGTACCGGAAAAGAGTTGGTGGCCCGTGCCATCCATCGCAACAGCCCGCGCGCTAACAAACCCTTCGTCGCGATCAATTGTGCCGCGATCCCCGAAGGTCTTCTGGAGAGCGAACTTTTTGGCTATGAACGAGGCGCATTCACCGGGGCCTCCGGGCAGAAGAAAGGACGGCTGGAGATGGCCGATGGCGGCGTCGTGTTTCTCGACGAGATCGGGGAACTGGCTCCGCCGTTGCAGGTGAAGCTGCTGCGCGTGTTGCAGGAGCGCGAGTTTGAGCGTCTGGGCGGCTCCCGCCCGATTTCGGTGGACATCCGCCTGATTGCGGCCACCAACAAGGACCTGGCAGCGGCGGTCAAGGCCCGGACATTTCGCGAGGACCTTTACTACAGATTGAATGTGGTATCGCTGCAGGCGCCGCCGCTGCGAGACCGGCTCGCGGACATTCCCGTGCTGGCTGAATATTTTGTCGCGAAGTATGCCGCCAAGTGCAAAGTGAAACCTAAAAGGATTTCCGCGGAAGCGATGGCCGCACTGGCGAACTACGATTGGCCGGGCAATGTGCGCGAGCTGGAAAATTCGATCGAGCGCGCTCTGGTGCTGGGTGTATCGGAGAGCATCGAACCGGAGGACTTGCCGGAGTCGATTCTGGAGAAGGTGCCCGGACCGGGTCAGCAGGAAGCAAAGTATCACGCGGCCGTAACGCAATTGAAAAGACAGCTCATCCTCACGGCGCTCGAAGAAGCGAAAGGCAACTACACCGAGGCGGCGCGCAATCTGGGAGTGCACGCCAACTATCTTCACCGGCTGGTAAGGAATCTGGATCTGCGAACGTCGATCCGCTCCTTCCCTATTCTGCGCAGCGGAACCGGCAGAGTCATGGATGGCCGCCTGTGACTCAGGGCAGTTTGAGGGCTAACAAGGTTGCAGGATTCAAATAGACGCCCTGCCAGCGTACTGCCAGATGGAGATGTGGTCCGGTGGCGCGACCTGTTCCTCCACTCAGTCCTATCTCATCGCCGCGCTTGACCTGCTCGCCCTGCTTGACCTTGATATCGGACATGTGAAGGTAGAGCGTCAATAGTCCCTGCCCGTGGTCGATCACTACGCAGTTCCCTTCGAAGTACAACGGGCCCGCCAGCAAGATCGTTCCAGAATTGGCAGCGGAGATGGGTGTACCGGTGGGGACGTCAAAGTCGAGTCCCTGATGCATGCTTTGCACTTTCCCGTTAAAAGTGCGCCGGGTCCCGAAGACATCAGAGACCTTCGCTTCGACCGGCGCGCGAAACTCTCCGGACCACTCCCTCTCGGGATCGGTGTGGTGAAACACATCCTGCTTGACCGTCTTGTCCTGTTGAATGCGTTCCAGTTGTTCCTTGCTCGGCTCGGTAAAGCGTTTCGCAACACTGACGGCAATACTCGGATACTTTCCGGCGTGAACCGCGATGTTCCGGGAAAATGCTAACTCTGTTCCCTTGGCAGTCGTTCCCTTTAGCGCAAGAGCAAAGGAGCCGGCTTTTGTCTCGAGACTGACTCCAGCGATTCCGTACCAGGCTTTCGCGTTCGCGTCATAGCTGAAGAGGATCTGGTGGTCGAGCCAGGTCGCGGACAGGCTGGTCAATCGCACCGGGGGCGTGACTTCAAGGACGATCGGAGATCCGTTTACCAGTTGTGTTGGCTGCCAGCGAACGGCCCAGGGCTTCGCAGCGGGCTTTGTCGCTGGAGCCTCGGCCGCTCCGCTCAAATGCGACGCCACCAACGTCAGGACGATCAGCAGCAGGCCGCGGCGGTGGATGGCACACAACAAGCTTAAGGGCTCCTGCTTCAGCCTAGCATTCCCGAGAGAATGCGGGAGTCACAATCAGAGCGGACGAACCTGTGACGGAACGGCTACTGCCGGCCGGGAATGAAATCCAGCTGGACTTCGGTTGTAGTTGGGCGGTCGGCGGGCACATACTTCCACTGTCGGACAGCCAGGGTCGCCGCATCCACCAGGATAGGGTTACCGCCGATGGGCGATATCTTTCCCACTGAGCCGTTTGGACTGATCGAAATCGACAGCCGGACGACTCCCCCAATCGCGTTCTGCTTCAACTCCCGAGGATATTTGGGGGCCACTTTGTAGACCAGTTTGCGCAAGCTCGGAGTGTTTTGAGCATGGGCAAGGGTCAGAGAAAGAAGAGCCAATATAAACAGGCAGACGCCAACGCCGGTCTGACGGAAGCGAGGGACTGGCCGCGGCTTTTTCGTTTGATCCAAAAGGGTCCAAATCCTGCGGCTAAGATTGACAGGCAATATTGCGAGATTAGGAAATTCGTAACATTTCTACAAGTTACGGATGTAATTTGGTGTCCAGGGTGAGGGGTGGAGGCCGGAAGCTGGTTCTTTGCGTCCGTTGCGGAATCCTTGGCGAACTTTGCGGTTAAAGCGGTTGACGAAGGCTCTACCGCAAAAGGGCGCAAAGGATTACGCGAAGGAGGCTAAGAAGAACGACTGGGCTCATTCACTAATATGAATCAACTATTGACTCTTTTTGAACTGCCTGTGAGTCTGCTGGGTTGTGTCAGGTATTACGGTGCGGAAGGCGATTTACGTCCGTCTGGGAGTTTTATCGGTCTCTTGCGTTACAGCTTTGTTGATGGCCGGCTGTTCAAGACCGATTGATGCCCCTTCCCGGATAACTGTGGAGCACACGATCTCGCCTGACCCCCCGCAGGTGGGGCCGATTGCAGTCGGTCTGAAGCTGATCGGCGCCGACGGCAAACCGGCTTCCGGAGCTCACATCACGCTGGAAGCTGATATGTCACACCCGGGCATGGCTCCCGTGTTTGGAGACGCGACCGAAACCTCGTCTGGCCAGTACCAGGCCCGTCTGAAGTTTGGAATGGCGGGAGACTGGATCGTTCTTCTGCATGTGAAGCTTCCCAGCGGGCAAACGCTGGAGCGCCAATTCAACGTACGCGACGTTCGACCCAACTAGGCAAGCTGTTGACTCCGTCCTCCATCCCGGCCCTGGATCAGCCTGAGTCCCAGCCCTTTGATCTAATGCGAGTTCCGGGACTGGGGCGGTTGTTTCGCTGGCGGCACGCTCGCCCGCTCCTGCAGGCTCCGCTGCTGGTCGTCAGCGTTGTGATGATCCTGCATGGATTGTTCGGTCCCAACCTTGCCCCCAAGAACTTGGCGACCACCCTGAGCTGGCTTCACTTTCGCGGACTTCTCGTGCTGGTCCTGCTGTGTGCGGGGAATTTCTTCTGCCTGGCCTGTCCGTTCATGCTGGTGCGGCAGGTGGCGCGGCGTCTTTTCAAACCGCGATTCAACTGGCCGCGCCCGCTGCGCAACAAGTGGTTGTCGGTGGCGCTGTTCGTTCTGATCCTGTTTACCTACGAGTTGTTCGATCTATGGTCTTCGCCCTGGTGGACGGCCTGGTTGATCATCGCCTACTTCCTGACCGTGCTCGTGGTCGACGGGCTTTTCAAGCATGCCTCGTTCTGCAAATTCGTTTGTCCGATCGGACAATTTAACTTTGTGGCCTCGACGCTTTCTCCTTTCGAAGTGAAGGTTCGCGAACCTGACGTCTGCGTCACCTGCAACACCAAGGACTGCATTCGCGGACAGCCCGAGCCTGCCTCGGAGTTGGTGGTGATTCGCGGCTGTGAGTTGGCGCTGTTTCAGCCGCGCAAGGTTGGCAACATGGATTGCACGTTTTGCCTCGACTGCGTCCATGCCTGTCCCCATGACAACGTTGGAATACTGAGCCGGATGCCCGGCGAGGAACTGCTGAATGATCCTCTACGCTCAGGAATTGGTTATTTCTCGCACCGCAAGGACCTGGCCGCGCTGGCCATCGTATTTACTTTTGGTGCGTTGCTGAATGCTTTTGGCATGGTCAGTCCCGTTTACGCCGTCGAACGCTGGCTCGGACGGGTGCTGCACGTGAGCCACGAGGCTCCGGTGCTCGGGCTGATCTTCACCTTCTTTTTAGTTCTCGAACCGGTAGTCCTGCTCGGACTGGCTGCATGGATCACTCGCGGGTGGTCGGGCAACCAGCGCGCGCTGTTGCCACTGGTGGTGAGATACACATACGGTTTGGTCCCGTTGGGCTTTGGAATGTGGCTGGCTCACTACGGTTTTCACTTTCTGACCGGACTATATACGTTGATCCCAGTCACCCAGAGCGCTCTGGCAAGTCTGGGATGGCCTGTACTGGGAGAACCGCGGTGGACTTTGACCGGCCTGCCATCGAACATCGTTCAGGTCTTCGAAATGGGATTCCTTCTGTTGGGATTTGCCGGATCGCTACTCGTAACGCATGGCCTGGCACAGGAGGATTTTCCGGATCGGCCATTGCGCGCATTCTTTCCGTGGGCGGCAGTGTGTGCGGTCCTGTGGGTGGCGTCGATGTGGCTGATGTTTCAACCCATGGAAATGCGCGCCACGCTGATGAGCGGATAGCATGCGTGTAAGGTGGGCGCCCTCGCCCGCCACCCTTGACGTTGATTTTGATGTTGAGCTTGGTTGTGGAGATGTTAAGCAGCCGCCGCTGACATGAAATGGAGAAACCAATCCGGCACGCAAAGACTCCCGGCTTCTATTGCGGCCGTGCTCTTGCTCGTGTTGTCGGCCCGAGCCCACAATGGCCCGCCGTTCCCTATCATCGAAAATCAGAAAGTCGGCCCGTGCGTGATTTCTCTATGGACTCATCCCGATGTCGGCACCGGAACTTTCTTTGTGCTGGTAGATCCGTTGCCGGGTAGCAAAATTCCCGACGATCTGAAGATCACAATCGGGATCCAACCGGAAAGCGGCAGGCTCGCCGAAGTCGTCTACCCAGCTACTCGCGATGACACAAGGGGGCAGGCACAATACAAAGTTCTGGCGGAGTTCGATAGGGACGAGTTCTGGAAGGTCCGTCTGGCGATAACAAGCGCACAAGGTAGTGGTGAAGCGTTTTCCCGGGTGGAAGCCACGCCTCCTGGCTTCGGCCGGTGGGACCTTCTGTTGTACCTTTTACCGTTTCTTGCGGTCGCGTTCTTGTGGTTTCGCGGAGTCGCAAAGACGCGAACCCGCAGGAACAAGAAATTGCAGGTCGCGTAAATGCGGAGCATTGCGACGAATGGGGCACGCGCCTGTGCTAGATTTCAAAGCGAGATTTCAAGGAACGAGGGTCTGACTCTGGCCGTTTTTTTGAGGATGGGTTTATCGTCTACATTTCGACTGGGTTCCACTACGCATCCGCGCGGACCGGTCGGCGGCCAACGTCGTTTTCTTCCTGTTGTTCTGGCAGCGATTGTTGCATTCACAAGCTGCCATAGATCCCCGAGACTGCCTAACAAAAACTCCAAGACCTACGCCGATATGGTTTCGGCCTTTTACATCGGCCTGGCGGCGTTGCAAGTAGGCGATGACGTCCACGCTGAAAGCAATCTCTCGACTGCGACGCAGCTGGTGCCCGGCGAGCCTGCGGCTTGGGCCAACTGGGGAGTGCTGGCGTTGCGGCAACGAAACTACGATGTAGCGGCGCAGAGACTTGAGAAAGCGCGCGGTCTTGCGCCGAAGAATGATCGTATCTACGACCTGCTGGGAATTCTTGAGAGTCAGCGCGGCAATTCCGCGGAATCCATTGTCGATTTGCGCAAAGCAGCCGATCTGAATCCGCAAAACTTGCGGGCCACCTACCGGCTGGCGGAAGAGACGGAACGGCTCGGCGCCGACACTGGGGCCGCGGAAGTCCAGCAATTGTTGCAAAGGATCCTGTCTGCTCAACCGGACAACCTGGCCGCCCTGCTCGAATTGAGCCGGATCGCAGCTAAGCGCGGGGACGACACCACGCTGAAGTCGGCGGTTGCCGATATCAGCGCGCGATCTGCAGGATGGCCGCCGGAAGTCCAGCATCAGCTCGCGGCGGTACAGTCAGCTACCAAAGGCTCAGACCTGCGCCGGGCAGCAACCCAAACTACATTTCTTCGCAACGTGATGATGCGGGTGCCCGAATATCGTCAGAGCCTGACTGCGATCAAGGCGCCTCCCGGCGATGAAGCGGAACCATTCACTCATTTTTTGCGGCTCGAGTCTCCCGCCTTCCGTCCGGCGCCGGCGGACACATCGATCAGTTTCAACGTCCAACCTGTACCCGAACTAGTCGCTCCCGGGAAGCCCGGCAGCAATCGCTGGAGTTGGATTGGCGCGATTCCGCTGGGCAGCGCGGGCGCGCCAGCCATCGCCGCAGCCAATGGCCGCGAGGTGCGTTTGTCGACCGGCGCGACGTTCCCCTTTCCCGGCGGAAAGACAGGCATACCGCCGATGCCGGAAGGCATTGTGCCCGTCGATTTCAACTATGACTTCAAAACCGACCTGGTGCTGGCCGGTGCTGGCGGCGTGCGCCTGCTGCGTCAGGACAGCCCTAAGGCCTTCACCGATGTGACGGCACAAGCCAAACTGCCCGATGCCGTCGCCAACGCCCGATACATTGGCGCGTGGGCGGTGGACATCGAAGCCGACGGTGATCTCGACATCGTGCTCGGCGTTACAGACGGCACGCCGCCTGTCCTAAGAAATAATGGAGATGGCACATTCCTGCCCATTCACCCCTTTTCCGGAATCTCCGGTGCGGTCGGATTTGCCTGGGCTGATCTGGATGGCGACGGCAATCCCGACGCGGCAATCATCGACGGAACAGGCAAACTGCACGTGTTCATGAATCTGCGGCAGGGACAATTCCACGAGCGGCCGTTGCCACCCGGTTTTTCGTCGGTGAAAGCGGTGGCGGTTGCCGACGCCAGCAAGGACGGAATTCTCGATCTGATCGCAGTCCTGGCTGACGGCGCCATCATGCGCATCTCAGACAAGAACGAAGGACAGACCTGGGAGACCACGGAAATTGCGAACGTCCCGGATACAGGCAGTGTTTTTGCGGGCGAAGCTCGTCTGCACGTGGCTGATTTGGACAACAACGGGGCCCTCGATTTGTTTCTGTCTCCCACTACCCTGATTAAGGATCGCTCCGGCGCGGGTGCTCTGGTCTGGCTCGGGGATGCAAAAGCACAAATTCACGCTGCTCTCCCAACCCGTGGGACCGGCCTTGGTGTTTGACGCTGCGGACGTGAGCAACAATGGCCATCTCGATCTCCTCGGTCTTTCCGCCGACGGACAGGCGGTGCGGGCAATCAGTCAGAGTCCGAAGAATTATCACTGGCAAGTGGTTCGTCCGCATGCGGTACAAGCTGTAGGTGATCAGCGCATCAATCCGTTCGGCGTCGGCGGTGAAATCGAAATCCGCTCTGGCTTGCTGGTCCAGAAACAGCCGATCACGGGGCCGCAACTTCATTTCGGATTGGGCGAGCAGACCGAGGCTGAGGTGGTGCGGGTCATCTGGCCGAACGGTACGGTGCGCGCCGAGTTTGGGGTGAAGGCCGATCAGGATGTTGTAACCGAGCAGCGGCTCAAGGCTTCCTGTCCATTCCTCTTCGCCTACAACGGAAAGCAGATGGAGTTTGTGAAGGACGCAGTTCCCTGGGGCTCCGCCATCGGCCTGCGCATCAACACGCTGGGCTCGGCGCAAATCGCCGCCACCGGCGAGTGGTACAAGATCGGGCGCGACCAACTGGTGCCGCACGACGGCTTCTACGACATCCGCGTTACGGCGGAGTTGTGGGAGGTCTATTACTACGATTATCTGTCGCTGATGACGGTAGACCATCCGGCTGGCACGGAGATTTTTGTCGATGAGCGCTTCGTGATTCCGCCGGCGAAACTTGGCATCACCACCGTCGCCACGCCGCACAACATCGCGCGGGCGATGGACGACACGGGTCAGGATGTGACGGACCTCGTCAGCACGCTCGACGGAAAAGCAGTGAGCAGTTTCGGGCGCGGCCAGTTTCAGGGCGTCACTCGTGATCATTATCTCGAAGTCGATCTCGGCGAGGATGCGCCGAAGAGCGGTCCGCTGTATCTGATCGCGCAAGGCTCGATCCATGACACCGAGTCGTCGGTGAACGTTGCGATCACGCAGGGCAATCGCTGGCGTGCCCATGGCATGAGTGTCGAAGTGCCCGATGGCCACGGCGGTTGGATTACCGCTCAGGACAATCTGGGCTTTCCCGCAGGCCGCAAGAAAACCGTTCTGTTCAATCTGACGAATGTTTTTCGTCCCGGCACGCCACGTAAGGTCCGAATTCGAACGAATCTGGAAATCTACTGGGACGCGATCCACTGGGCGCAAGGCGCTCCGGGCGCTCCACTGAAAGAAACAACTCTCGATCCGTCGGTGGCTGACCTGCATTATCGCGGCTACTCGGTTATGCACATGCCGATTGGCGCCGGCGCGCCGGAAGTTCCAGACTACCAACAGATTGAAGGCACCAAGCAACGCTGGCGCGACCTGATCGGCTACTACACCCGTTACGGAGATATCCGTGAACTCGTCTGCCAAGATCGACGACCGCTATGTGATCGTGAACTCCGGGGACGAAATGTCGTTGCACTTTCCCGAGCAGCCACCGCCGCCCGCAGGCTGGGTGCGCGACTTTGTCATCAAGGGCGATGGCTGGATCAAGGACGGCGATTTCAATTCAACGTTCTCCAAGACCGTGTTGCCGCTTGCCCTATCACGCCAAGAACGAATACACGACGCGGCCGGGCGCTCTCGAAGATGAATGGGCCTACCGCCAGCATCCCGAAGACTGGCAGAACTATCACACGCGCTACGTGACGCCTCAGGTATTCCAGAATGCATTGCGGAGCGACCTGCCTAAATGAACAGCAACCGCATCGCAAGGGTCATTCTCGGAATTGTTTTCGTCGGGCTTGTGCTGTCCCCACTCGTGTTCAAGCGCCTGGCGGCAAGGCGCACGGCAGAGAAATCAAACACCGACGCGAAGACAGCGCTGGCGCGTCACGGTTTCTACCTGCAGGAAGTTTCTCAGGCGGCTGGCATCAAGTTTGTCCACGAGGTGCCGGAACTCGATCCCAAACTG
Source organism: Terriglobia bacterium (assembly GCA_963741105.1). Classification (GTDB taxonomy): domain Bacteria; phylum Acidobacteriota; class Terriglobia; order Terriglobales; family Acidobacteriaceae; genus JAIQFF01. Next base: position 20,839 of record CAVUGT010000017.1, on the reverse strand, counting down.
AAGCCGATCATGCCGCGAGGTCGCGTCGATGGGTGCGTCGGTGTCCATCGTCGATTTCGATCGCGACGGCTGGTCGGACATCTACGTCGTCAACAGCGCTATCGGAAGCAAGAACGCGCTATATCGCAATATGGGCGACGGCACTTTCAAGGATGTTGCCGCCGAACTTGGCATCGCGGATGTAAATCAGGAAGGCACCGGCGTTTCCACCGGAGCGGTCTGGGGCGACTACGACAACGACGGCTACGAAGATCTGTTCCTCATCAAGTGGGGACGCCCCGAGCTTTACCACAACGACCAGGGCCACGGCTTCACCCGCGTGAGCGAACAAGCGGGGCTGCCGCGCTGGATCAACGCCAACACCGCCATCTGGTTTGACTACGACGGCGACGGCCTGCTCGATCTGTTTGTCGGCGGCTACTATGCCGAAAACATTGACCTCTGGCACCTCGCGACCACGCGGATCATGCCCGAGAGTTTTGAATACGCCAAGAACGGCGGACGCAAATATCTGTTTCACAATCTTGGCAACGGAAAGTTCGAAGAGGTCGCCGAAAAAGTTGGCATCAACAGCCGGCGCTGGGCGCTGGCCGCCGCGGCTGCCGATCTGCGCGGCACCGGGCATCCGGATTTGTTCATCGCCAACGACTACGGAGTTTCTGAACTTTATTTCAACGATGGCAAGAAATTTCACGAAGTAGGAGAGCAGACCGGCGTGGGCTTCGCCCCCAAGAGCGGCATGAACGCCGCCTTCGGTGACATCCTGAATCAGGGCAGATACGCCGTCTACGTTTCGAACATTTCCGAAGACGGCATTCTCATCCAGGGAAATAATCTGTGGGTACCGAAGCAGGGGACCTCCGGCGACTCCATCAAATACGAGAACCTGGCGCGGGACTTCGGAGTCGAGCTCGGCGGCTGGAGTTTTGGCGCGCAATTCGGCGATCTGAATAACGACGGCACGCTCGATCTCTATCTCGCGAATGGCTACATCTCGCTCGACCGCAACCGCAGCTACTGGTACGACTTTTCGAAAGTCGCGGGCGGCAACAGCACCATCATCGGCGACGCCAAGAACTGGCCAGCGTTCGAGGGACGTAGCCTGTCGGGCTATCAAACATAAACGGTTGTGGCTGAACGATGGTGCGGGCAAGTTTGTCGATGTCGCCCAGTCGGTGGGTGTCAGTGACACTTACGATGGTCGCGCCGTCGCGCTTGCGGACTTATGGAATCGCGGCGTTCTCGATGTTGTCGTGGCCAACCAGAAGGGGCCGCTGCTCATTTACAAGAACACGGTGACGCCGGAAAATGAATGGATCGAATTTGAACTGGAAGGCACCGCCAGCAACCGCAGCGCGATCGGCGCGCGCGTGACGTTGTTCTGGAACGGACAGCAGCAGGTGCAGGAAGTTTCCGGAGGCAGTGGTTTTGCCGCGCAGAACCAACGCCGCCTGCATTTTGGTTTAGGAAAATATCCGCAGATGGAAAAGGCCGTAATCCGTTGGCCGTCGGGAAAGGTGCAGAGCATCGACAAGCCTGCTACCGGCCAACTGCACAAGATTAAGGAGCCCGCATGAGCCAGCAAATGTCCGCTCCCTTGACGTCGCCTCCAGCCACGCCTACAGGTTGGCAATTTTTCAGCTTGGACAACCGATACATCGCGCCGATTTTCATTACATGCATTCTCCTGGTGGGGCACCTGTCATTTGGCATTCTCGAAAGCTACCAGAGGACCTTGCTTGCGATTGCGGTCAGCATCGTGACGGAGCTGGCACTGGGCCGCATCTTCTTTCACAAGTGGGTGCATCCGGCGAGCGCCTACATCAGCGGCATCAGCGTCGGCATCCTGGTCCGATCGCCAGCCTATTGGCCGTACGCGCTGTGCGCCGCCATCTCGATCATGTCGAAGTATGTGTTGCGCGTTAAGGGGCGGCATATCTGGAACCCTTCGAATTTCGGCATCTCGGTGCTGCTGTTTCTCGCTCCCGAGACCGTGGCTGGCTTAAGCATTCAGTGGGGCAACTATCTGTTGCCCATGCTGGTGATCTGGGTGCTGGGCTCGGTGATTATCTGGCGCCTGCATCGCTTCCATATCACTTTTACCTACGTAGCGTCATTCATTGCTTTCGGTTTTATGCGCAGCTGGTTGACGGCAAGTCCGTGGCAGTCCGAGATTGCGCCCATCACCGGACCGATGTACCAGCTTTTTATTTTCTTCATGATCACCGATCCGAAGACCACCGTGCGATCGAAGAAGTGGCAGTGCGTCGTGGTATTCCTGGTCGCGGTCGCTGAAATGATCATGCGGATGAAGCAGATCGTTTACGCGCCGTTCTACGCACTGTTTATTGTGGGACCCACCGCCATGCTGGTCGAGATCTGGCTGGATTCGCGCCGTGAGAGTACAGAAAAGTTAGCAGTCACCCGGTAACACTTGGTTTAAGGACACTGAATCGCCAATGCCTCGACGCCGGGTCACTCTCTGTGTAGCGCTGCTAGCTCTTCTGACATTTGCGGGATGTAGGCAGCGCAAATCGGAGCCTCAGGAGACTTCTTCGCAGCAGCCAGCCGCCAGCCCTACCGCAGCGGCTCCCGCTTTTGCACCGGAACCAACGCCCGCACCAACCCCCAACACTGTCCCCGCGAGACCTTCGGGGCCAATCCAGTTCACCGATGTGACTGCTCAGGCCGGTATCCATTTCAAACACAACACCGGCGCCTTCGGGAAGAAATATCTGCCGGAAACCATGGGCAGCGGCGCCTGCTTTCTCGACTACGACAACGACGGCTGGCAGGACATCCTGCTGATCAATTCCATGGACTGGCCCGGCCATCAGACGGGCAAATCCTACCCAGCGCTCTATCACAACAATCAGAACGGAACATTCACGGACGTAACCAAACAGGCTGGACTAGCGCTTGAGGTCTACGGTCAGGGCTGCGCAGTCGGCGACTATGACAACGACGGCAACGTAGACATCTACATCACCGCTGTCGGGTCGAACCATCTTTTCCGCAATCTCGGTCATGGCAAGTTTGCCGACGTCACCGCGAAGGCCGGTGTGGCCGATCCCGGATTCTCCAGCAGCGCAATGTGGTTTGACTATGACAACGACGGCAAGCTCGACCTGTTCGTTGCTCACTACATCGAATGGTCGATTGAGACCGATCAATACTGTTCGCTCGACAACAAGAACAAGTCCTACTGCACGCCGCAACGGTACAAAGGCCAAAGCGCGGCGCTGTTCCACAACAAAGGCAACGGAACGTTTGAGAATGTGACGAAGCGCGCCGGCCTTTACGATCCCGGCAGCAAGTCGCTCGGTGTGGCCATGCTGGATTACGACAACGATGGCTGGATGGACATTCTCGTCACCAACGACACCGAGCCCAACAAGCTTTATCACAACAATCACGACGGAACGTTCACCGACGTTGCCATCGCCGCCGGGATTGCCTACGGCGAAGCCGGCACAGTGCGCGCAGGCATGGGCACCGACGCCGCTGACTACGACAACTCCGGCTGGCAGAGCCTGGTCATCGGTAATTTCACCAACGAGGGCATGGCGCTCTATCACAGCGATGGTTCGGGGCTTTTCACCGACGAAGCCCCCGCCACCGGCATTGCCCGGATATCGACCAAGTCGCTGACCTTCGGAGCGTTCTTTTTCGATTACGACCTGGACGGCCTGCTCGATCTGCTCGCAGTTAACGGACACGTTTCCGACGACGTCAGCGTTGTGCAGCCGACTCTGAAGTATGCCCAGCCGCCAATTCTGTTCCGCAACCTGGGCAAGAAAAAGTTTGAGGACGTGACCGACAAGCTTGGATCCGCGCTGCCGCGAGCGATTGTAGGCCGGGGAGCGGCGTACGGAGATTTTGATAACGACGGCGACCTCGATCTGCTGATCACTGCCAACGGCGGTGCCGCAAGACTGTTGCGCAACGACAATGCGAACCAGAACGATATGTTGCGGGTGAAGACCGTGGGCACCCGCTCGAATCGTGACGGCATCGGCGCGAAAGTGACGGTGAAGACCAGCAAAGGCACCCGACTGTTTGGGATGGTCAAATCGGGATCGAGCTATCTCTCACAAAGCGAACTGCCACTCACTTTCGGATTGGGCAAACGAGAGGAAGGTAAGAAGGTAAGTCTGACCATCGTGTGGCCCAGTGGACAGAAAGACTCTGTGGCGAATGTCGAGCCTAATGAATTCATTATGGTTCAAGAAGGAAAGGGCATCATTTCCGCCCGGCCGATTGCGTTTGGAACACCTCCGCCTGCCCTCGCTCACTGAGTACATCCCAAACGGAAGTCATGCTGAGCTTGCACAGCATCTGGCGTGGAGCAGATATCCAGACTGGCCAGAGTTGCGGAGCCGCGCGCTAGATCCTTCGCGGCCTGATGGCCACTCAGGATGACGTCCGAATGGGGGAGATTGTTGAAACCCAAGTAACTGCTTCCGCCCCTGTTTCGGTCTTTCCGTCTGGAAGTTCAATGTTATCTTTGTGACATCTTCATGGACATTCTCCAACAGCTTTTCGAGCGGCGTTTTCACACGCAGGCTGAGCAGGTGCAACCGCTGCAGGGCAAGCTCGGCGGCTCCGGACGGAAGATCATCCGGCTCACCGGTGGGGGATCGAGTGCGATCGGGATCCTATATGACGTTCGTGAAGAAAATGTCGCCTTCCTCGAATTTTCCCGGCATTTTCGGCGGCACGGTCTGCCGGTGCCTGAAATTTATGCGGAAGATTTGGCTCAAGGCGCATATCTCGAAGAAGACTTCGGAGACACCACGCTTTTTGAGTTTCTATCGAAACATCGTACTGGCGACAAGATTGCTCCCGAGGCAGTTGAGGCCTATCGCAAGGTCATCGCCGTGCTCCCTCGCTTTCAGGTAGAAGCGGGACGCGATCTGAATTACAAGGTGTGCTATCCAAGGGGCAGCTTCGATCGCCAATCGATCTCCTGGGACTTGAACTACTTCAAGTACTACTTCCTTCGTCTGGCGGGCATCCCGTTCAATGAACAAGCACTGGAAGATGATTTCAGCCGGCTGACAAAATTCCTGCTGAGCGCCCCGCACGATTATTTTCTCTATCGCGACTTCCAGTCACGGAACGTCATGTGGCGCGACAGTCAGCCATATTTTCTGGATTACCAGGGCGGACGCAAAGGGGCGCTGCAGTACGACGTCGCTTCCCTGCTCTACGATGCCAAGGCCGACTTGCCGCCGGAACTGCGGCAGCAGTTGCTCGACCACTATCTCGACACGCTTGGCGGTTTCATCAAGCTCGATCGTGGCGAGTTCATGCAGCACTACTACGCCTACGTCTACGTTCGCATCATGCAGGCATTGGGAGCGTACGGCTTTCGCGGATTTTATGAACGCAAGGCGCATTTTCTGCAGAGTGTCCCGTACGCCCTGAAAAACCTGCGCTGGCTACTACACAATGTGACTCTGCCCATCGCGGTGCCTACTCTGATGGAGGCGTTCAACAGCATGCTGGCTTCGGAGAAGTTGCAAAACCTGGCTTCCGACGCTGAAAATCTCGTGGTGAGGATTTTCAGTTTTTCGTTTCACCGCGGCTGGCCGAAAGATGAAACGGGCAACGGCGGCGGATTTGTCTTCGACGGCCGCAGCCTGCCAAACCCCGGCCGCGAAGAGCGCTTTAAAGCCCTGACCGGAAGAGACGCTCCAGTAATCGAATATCTGAACCAGCAAGAAAGCGTGCATCAGTTTCTGGCCAGCGTGCTTTCGCTGGTCGATGCCAGCATCAGCGAGTATCAGCGACGCAAGTTCAAGCATCTGATGGTGTCATTCGGCTGCACTGGCGGGCAGCATCGTTCGGTCTATCTTGCCGAGCAACTGGCCAAGCGCTTGCGCAACCGGAATGGGGTCGAGGTGATCTTGCGGCATCGTGAACTGGAGACACTCGGCCAATGAAGGCCATGGTTCTGGCCGCCGGTCTTGGCACCCGGCTGCGTCCCCTCACCAACGACCGTCCCAAGGCGCTGGTTGAGGTTGGCGGACGCACACTGCTGGAGATCACCCTCGCGCGTCTGCGCAGCTTTGGAATCAGTGAGGTCATTGTCAACGTGCATCACTTCGCTGACCTGGTTCTTCAGTACCTGACGACCAACAATAATTTTGGGATGAAGATCGCAGTCTCTCGCGAGGATGTACTACTCGACACCGGCGGCGGCTTGAAGAAAGCCGGACATTTCTTTCTAGACGGTACCAGTCATGCGGACGAACCGTTCATTTTGCACAACGTCGACGTCATCAGCACGATTGATCTGCGACGGATGGTGCAATTCCATACTGAGCATCAGGCTCTCGCCACCTTGGCGGTGCAAGACCGCAAAACTTCCCGCTATCTGCTGTTCGACGAACAATCCCGTCTTTGCGGCCGCCGCTCCGGAAGCGACGGGCCCTCCGAGTTAGTTCGATCTTCACCCCAACCACAGGCGCTGGCTTTTGCCGGTATCCACGTAATTTCGCCTCGGCTGATTCCAATGATGATTGAAGAAGGAGCCTTTTCAATCATCAACACTTATCTGCGTCTTGCCGCCCAGGGCGAGAAGATCCTCGGTTTTCGCGCCGATGAATATTACTGGCGCGATCTGGGAAGACTAGAAGATTTGAAGCAAGCCGCCCGAGACTTGGAACAGAAGATAATTCCGCAATAGCTTTTCCGTCAGTTTCTGCTTTCTCGTTCTAGTCCCCGCGAGTCCCTAAATCCTCCAGGATCGGCCTCCGCAATGCCTGGGCGTCGTCCATGCTGTAGTCCCTTGCAAACTCGGCGACAAGTCTGACAATTCTGCCAGTCGCGCACTAACGCAAGAACAGTTACAAAATACCCGGAATTACCTATCCCGGTGAAATTTCGGGAGTTGTGATTTCAATCACATCGATGGGTGACAGCGCTCCTATACCTTGCAAAGGCCACTTGGGAAACTGCCGGAGCGAGTCTCGGCGCGGACATCGGTTTATCCAGTCGCCGTCTTGTCAGAAATGGAACTGAGACAAGTTGTTGTGGCTGCCAGATTAATGTTCTGTGATTTGCGGGACTTGTGAGCAATTTTGAACAGATTGGGTTCCAGAGCTTTCTTAGTCTTCTTGATCTATGACGCAGCCAAAGCAATCAGTCGCGATGGCTGTGCCTAAGTACTGTGGTGTCGGTTCTGGGCCATGAGTCGGCGGTGAGCGGTTGAGAATAAGGCAAGGAACTTCATTTGTGGCGCGTCCCGCTTTCAAAAAGGGAGAACGATGAAGCCAACTAAGTGGTCCAGGCGGATTCTGTTTGTTGCAGCGCTGGCAGGCGTCGCGGCTTTGACCGTGTCGCGAAGTACGGCGCAGGAGAATACTAAGCCGGTGGCTGCGGCGCCTCCATCCGCCACCCCTGCCGCCGCGCCCGAGGGCGACTACGTCGGCACTGAGGTTTGCGTGACCTGCCACGCCGACCAGGAGAAAAGTTTTGTCCACACCATCATGGGCAACGCCATGGCCCACGCCAAAACTCCCCAGGAGAAGCTGGGCTGCGAAGCCTGTCACGGACCGGGCAAGGCCCACGTGGAGGCCGGGGGCGGCAAGGACACGATTCCTGTCCGCTTCACCAAGGATTCCACCACGCCGGTCGAGGAAAGGAATGCGGCCTGCCTGTCCTGCCATACCAAGGGCAACCAGATGTTCTGGACCGGCAGTCCCCATGAGTCCCGGGCCATGGCTTGCGTGGACTGCCACAACGTCCATTACGGTAGCCCTGCCGAACGTTATAAGGCTCTGGCTTCTACAGACTCGCGCTACGGAACGCCTCTGACCGAACACGTCGGCACGAAAATGCCGCAGCCGGAATTGTGCCTGCAATGCCACCAGATGCGGCGGGCCCAGTTGCAGCGCTCGTCGCACATGCCGTATCGCGAGGGCAAGGTTACCTGCACCAGTTGCCACAACCCGCACGGCAGTCCGAATCCCAGCCAGCTGATGCAAAGCTCGATCAACGAGAACTGCATCAGCTGCCATACCGAACGCCGCGGTCCATTCCTGTGGGAGCATCCTCCGGTCATGGAAAACTGCGCCAACTGCCACGAGCCGCACGGCAGCAGCAATCCACAGTTGTTGAAGGTCAGGATGCCCCGGGTTTGTGACTCTTGTCATGATGCGAGCCGCCACCCGACACAACCGCAGCCGCTCGGTTCCATCAAAAACTTCAACCGGGGGTGCACCAATTGCCACTCTTTGATCCACGGATCGAACCACCCCTCGGGTAATTTCTTTTTGCGCTAGCTAAGGAGCGAGCCATGAAACTCGTCAGAACGAAATGCCTGTCGCTGATGCTCACTCTCCTGATAGCGCCGGCTTCGTTCAGCCAGGACAAGGACAAAGACAAAGACATCGCGCAGTCGCCTCCCGTGGCCGGCGTGGTGGAGATGGGTAGCCGCTGGACCTGGGGTGACGTATATGGCCGCCCTGACCTGCCGTTTGACCCATCGCTGAAAACATCGAAGTACAACGAGTACCGTGATGTGCGCGACGGATTTTTCCTCCCCAAGGTTCGGTTGAGCATGGACGACATCGCCGGGTCAAAGTACTTTCTGGACGTGCAATCGAACAACGCGATCTATCGCGACCAGAGCTACCTGGCAACTTTCGGCGCGTGGAACCGGTTCAAGGTGCAGTTCCGCTACGACGAAATCCCCCACACCTACACCAATACAGCTCGCACGCTTTACACCCAAACCGCACAGGGAGTGCTAACCATTCCGTTGCTCACGCGGAACACCCTGCAGGGTCTGGCTGCGTCTGCTTCTACTTTGCTCCCTAGTACCATCCAGACACAGCTGGTGCCCAGCATGAACTTCATCGTTCCCGCCATCGAACGCCGCGCAGGGACGATTCTGGTCGCCTACGACATCACTCCGGATTGGGACTTGCTGGCTTCTTACTCGCGCGAACACGAGTCCGGCACGCGCCCACTTGGCCTGATATTCAACTCCAGTCCCAGCGCTTCCCTGACCGGCGGTTACGGGGCGGAAGTACCGGAGCCGATCGACTATTTCAACAACACGGTGAAAGTCAGGGCTGAGTACATCCGAAAAAGATGGGGAATACAAATCGGGTATACGGGTTCGTTCTTTCAGAACAATACCAGTTCACTGTTTTTCGACAATCCGTTCCGCACCAGCGATTGTGTCGCGCCCAACGGTTGCACAAACGCGACGCAAGGTCCGGCGACAGGCCGGGTAGATCTCTACCCCGGTAACCACGCCCACTACATCAACTTCGCCGGTTCGTTCTTGCTGATGAAGCATCTTCGCCTGCTGGCCAGTATCAACGCTGGATGGCTGCGGCAGAACGACGCTTTTGTGCCCTACACGACGAATGCAATATTGCTAGCCGGTACCGGCCCCTTGCCGGCTTCGAGTCTGCACGGAGAGAAGCAGACGCTGGCAATGAATTACAAATTGATTCAGAGCATAGGCAAGAAGTTCGACATCAAAGCAGGTTACCGGCAATACGACTACAACAACAACACTCCGGTGCTCAGTTTCACCCCCGTTCAGGGCGATTTTGCGGCCGCAGATCCCACCAGCCCGGAGGAAAACACCCCGTTTGGGTACAACAGGAAGAACATCGAGGTGACCGGCAACTGGTACTACGGAAAGAAGAGTTCGGTAAAAGTGGGATATGAAGGCGAGATCATGGACCGTTCGCATCGCGACGTCGAGCATTCGACCGAAAATGGATTTGTGGCCGCGATCGACTCAGAGCCTCGAAAAGACCTGTCGTTCCGGGTGTCTTACCGCTATTCAGTTCGCAATCCCGAGCAGTACCTGGATGACCAAACGGAGGAAATTAACGGAGGGATTACTGCCGACCAGATCTTTAGCCGGCGCTTCGACGAGTCCACCAGAACCCGCAACCGTGGGGATGCCCAGATCCAGTACAGCCCCACCGATCGGTTGAGTTTCTCCGGGTTCGGCGGTACGACGCAAAACAATTTCAACCACCAGGGCGGGGTCAACAGCGCTACGCCGCTGAACTTCATTGCGGGCACTGCCAACCCCTACTACCTGTATGGGGTGCTGAAGGATCTTTCGTACAATGCCGGCTTCGATAGCGATTTCACCCTGACCAACGCGATAACGATGTTTGCCGAGTACTCATACGAGCGTTACTACAAATCCATGACCTCAAGGTACCGTGTGCCAGGTGGAGCTACACCGACGCCGTTGGACTGCAGCATTTCCGGACGGGGTTGCGATAGTGCCAACAATGATTGGGGCAGCACTTCACGCGAATTCGTCCACATTCTTGCCGGCGGTGTAGATGTCCACTTCAGCAAGAAAGCAAATCTCAACACCTACTACACGCTGTCCGCAGCGAAGGGCAATGTGGACAGCCGACCGTTCGGCGATCCCACCCTGCTCACCGGGCCCGACAAATTCTTGCTGACTGGCACCAACGCCGCCGTGGATTACCCAGAGACGGTCAGTAGAAACCACCAGGTCGTCGCCGTTTTCAGGTACAAGCTGACCAAGAACCTGACGTCCAAGGTGGAGTATCGCTACCAGCAGTTTGATTCCAAGGACTATCAAACCAGCGCCATGACGCCATACATGGGATGCGTTAGCCCCCTGCCACCGGGAGCGCCGGTTCCCGGATGCACAAATCCGCTGCTCGGAACGCCCAGTCCGTTTTATCCCTACTTCCTGGTGGGCGACACGAGTGCAGCCAGATATTTGTTTTTGGGAGCCGACCAACCGTCGTACCACGCACATTATCTGGCAGCAACGGTCGAATATCACTTTTGAAATCCTGGAGCGAATTTAGAACGATGCTTCTGTTTAATAGTCGAACCACTAGAGACCTAGAGAAACAAGGAGGAAAATAAAAATGGCAAGCGTGAGAATCAGTCTGCTTCGCGGTGTGATGTTAACGATTCTGGCAGCCAGTCTGGCTATTTGGAGCACACCTGCAACCGCCGACGATGCCGCGGGTACCTACAAAGCAAAATGCGCCGCCTGTCACGGCGCAGACGGCAAAGGCGAAACAGCGATGGGCAAAAAGTTTGGCTTGAAGGATCTCGCCTCGCCGGACGTGCAGAAGATGAGCGACGCCGAATTGACGACCATGATTGCAGACGGCAAGGACAAGATGCCGAGCTACAAGAAAAGTCTGAAGCCCGAGCAGATCACAGACCTGGTGGGGTATATTCGTTCCTTGGCGAAAAAATGAAGTGCGCCAACAGGCTCACCGTTCTTAGGCCGATTGCGTTGTCCAGCAATTGGGTCTTCTTCTGAACTTTCGAGCATTCAGGAGGTCTGAGTTCTACTCATCTTTCGACATCATCGAGCCTCCCGGGAGCAGCTTGTGCGAAGACCTCAGCTGCTCGCATCTTTTTGTGACTCGCCCTTCGACCAAGGAAAGGAAGTAACCATGACATCTCATCCACGAAACAAGTCTTTGTCCATCCTGTTTGTCTTTGTGGTGGGCATTGTCTTCGTTCTACTCCCCGCTCAGGCCGAGAACACTCCGACTGATGGAGCCTCGCTGTTCAAAGCGAAATGCGCCATGTGCCACGGCCCGGATGGGGCCGGCAAGACACCAATGGGCCAGAAGCTAAGCGTCCGCGACCTCGGTTCCGCCGAAGTTCAGAAGCAGTCGGACGCCGATCTCACGCATTTGATCGGGCAGGGCAAGGGGAAAATGCCAGCCTTCGGCAAGACGCTGAGTGAAGAACAAATCAAGTCGTTGGTCGCTCACCTCCGTGAACTCGGAAAGAAGTAGTCGCACGAGAGACGCCTATGGCCAAAGGTGATCCGGGAATGATTGACCCGGCGGATCGGCTTACCCCGATACCGCGGAGACGGTTTGTCGAGACTGTATTAGGCAGCGGCGTGGTCGCTACGGTTGTGGCTTTTTTATATCCGGTGCTTCGTTATCTGGTACCGCCCCAGGAATTAGACCTCGGTAGCGACTCGGTGGTAGCCGCCCGGATCGGAGAGCTCAAACCGAACAGTGGGAAGATCTTTCGCTTTGGCAGCCGACCCGGGCTTTTGATCCTCACCGCCGGTGGAGAGTACCGGGCGATGTCTGCCACCTGCACCCACCTCGCCTGCACGGTCCAATACCGCGTAGATACGCAACACGTCTGGTGTGCATGCCATAACGGCGTGTATGACCTCACTGGCCGAAATGCTTCTGGTCCCCCGCCGCGTCCCTTAGACCTATTCGAAGTACAGGTGCGCGGCGATGAGGTCTTTGTGAGGCGCCGGCGGGATACCTGACATGACTCTCTTGCACGCGGTGCGCAACTGGCTGGACGAGCGGCTGGGGTGGGATGCCATGATCGCCCCGCTGCGAAAGAAGACTGTCCCACTGCACCGCCTTTCCTACTGGTATTTTCTCGGAGGCATTACCCTGTTCCTGTTCATCATTCAGGTGATCACCGGGATCTTGCTTCTCCTCTACTATCGACCGGGCGCAAACGAAGCCTTTGAAAGCGTTCAGTACATCATGACCCGGGTACAGTTTGGCTGGTTGATCCGCTCCATTCATTCCTGGTCGGCCAATCTGATGATCTTTACCGCCTTCGCACACATGTTCAGCGTGCTGTTTCTCAAGGCATACCGCAAACCGCGCGAACTTACATGGATCAGCGGCGTCATCTTGCTCTTCCTGGTGATGGGCTTCGGATTCAGCGGTTACTTGTTGCCCTGGAATACGCTGGCCTTTTTCGCTACTAAAGTGGGCACCGAGATCACGGGACAGGTACCAATTATCGGAAGGCCTCTGATGATCTTTCTTCGTGGCGGCCCGGAAGTAACCGGGGCGACGCTAACGCGTTTCTTCGGATTTCATGTTGCCATTCTGCCCGGTTTAGTGACGCTGCTGATTCTTGTGCACCTGCTCCTGGTCCAGCGCCTTGGCATGAGTGTGCCCCCGAAACTGGCAGCGGAATGGAATGCCAATCCAGCCCAAAGAAGGGAAATGAAGTTCTTTCCGAATTTTATGCTGCGCGAACTGATGGCTTGGTACGTTGCCTTGGGTGTCCTGGGCGCGCTGGCCGCCATCTTTCCGTGGAATTTGGGTGTCAAAGCCGATCCATTTGTTTCGGCGCCCGCCGGGATCAAACCTGAGTGGTACTTCCTCTTCATGTTTCAGACGCTCAAGCTGATTCCTCCAAAGGTTGGGTTCATCGATGGGGAAGTCCTCGGGGTTCTGGCTCTGGGGCTGCTCGCTTTACTCTGGGTGTTCCTGCCATTTCTGGAGAAGGATCACCCTTCCCCCGCCAAGCAGTGGATCACCGGAATTGGAATCTTTGCTCTTGCTTACGTGGCAGGCATGACCGTTTATGGTCACTTCGCACAATGACGGCAGATGGTTGCGTGGAGCTTTGGCAGGCGTCGTGATGCTCTGGGTCACGGCAGCCGGCGGCCAGAGTAAGAACTCTTGCCTGGACTGCCATTCCGCGTTACCCGAGCCGCTCGGAGTCAGCCAGGAAAAGTTCGCTCAGGATATACACGCCCAGAAGGGTTTGACCTGCGCCAGTTGCCACGATGGCGATCCCACCAGCGACGATCCTGAGAAGGCCATGAGTCGCAAGGCTGGATGGAAGGGCAAGATCGATCGCAAGCAGATCCCGCAATTGTGCGGGAGTTGCCATTCGGATCCTGCCTACATGCGGCAGTTCAACCCGAGCCTGCGCACAGATCAGTTGAGCCAATACCACACCAGCGTACACGGTAAGCGTCTGGATGCAGGTGATACCAAAGTTGCTGTTTGCACCGACTGCCACAGCGTGCATGATTTGCGAGCACCGAGCGACTCGCGCTCAACGGTAAACCCGGTCAATGTGGCCAATACTTGCGCTCGTTGCCATGCGGACGCCAGCTACATGAGTGGGTACAAGATCCCAACCAACCAGTTTGCGGAATATGGCAAGAGTGTCCACCACCACGCTCTGGCCGTGAACGGAGATTTGAGCGCTCCGACCTGCACCACGTGCCACGGCAATCACGGCGCCGCTCCTCCGGGGTTTGCGTCGGTAGCGAATGTTTGTTCGACTTGCCACGTCTTTCAGGCCCAATTATTTGATTCGAGCCCGCATAAAGAAGCCTTCGCGTCAGCGGGCCTTCCCGGTTGCGTTACCTGCCACAGCAATCACGACATAGCCCATCCCAACGACGAGCTAATCGGGACCGGGGACAAGGCGGTCTGCACGCAATGCCACGTTGATGGAGACGCAGGTTTTATTGCCGCAGGACAAATGAAAAAACATTTGGTTCAGCTTGCAGCGTCGATCGACGACACTGATCAGGTTTTAAGTCGCGCTGAGAGTTCGGGCATGGAGGTAAGCCAAGCCAGGCTGGACCTGACCCAGGCCCGGGATGCATTGATCAAAGCGCGCGTCACCGTTCACACCTTCAACGTTGCTCATGTTGAATCCGAAGTCAAACCTGGCATGGAAACCGCCGCGAAGGGTACCGAGGCGGGGAAAAAAGCCATGGCCGAGCGCAACTATCGTCGTGTCGGGCTGGGCATGTCTCTTGTCGCTATCGCTCTGGTGTTAGTCGGACTCCGGCTCTATATCAAGCGTATTGAAAGTTAAGCATCGGATACGAGGCGACACGATAGAAGCGGGTCGGAAATTACTTTAAACCGGTGCTGCTGAGAGACTCGAGCCGAAGAATCTAGTAAGATGCCCGAGCAATCTCAACATCGGAACTCTTGCTTGGAGAACCGGGTACAGATATGCATACTCCAACCATACTCCTGCTCTCGCTGATCGCATTCAGTGCCGCGCTGGTCGGCGTGCTGGTCGCCCGGCCCGGGTTGACCATGACGCGGGGAGGCAAAATCCTCGCGTTCATGGTTCTGTTTCTACTTCCGTTGCTGTGCATGGCGATGGGCTTCACATCTGAGTTCCAGCGGGCCACCAGTACTTCGTTCTGCCTGTCGTGTCACACCATGGACTCACACGGCCGCAGCCTGTACGTGGATGATCCAACTTACCTCGCCGCTGCCCACTTTCAGAATCACCGCGTCCCGGCTGATGACGCCTGTTACACCTGCCACACGAACTACGCGATGTTCGGCGGATTCAAAGCTAAACTGAACGGGCTGCACCACGTCTACGTGCAGTACCTGGGCACGCCCCATAACCCCATCCGGCTCTATGAGCCCTACAACAATCGGGAATGCCTGCACTGTCACCAGGGCGCCCGCTCGTTCGAAGAAGGCGCGGTGCATACGGCCGATCCAGACCTGCTCCCGGCCGCGAAGGCGAACAAACTCTCCTGCGTCTCCAGCGGCTGCCATGACCTGGTACACAATGCCGATCAGTTGGGCAACGTGAAATTCTGGAAGGGAGCCAACTGATGGCACAGACACTGGCACTTGAGAAACGGTTAAGGCTGGCGGGAATCCTGGTGATACTCGGACTGCTGGTCGAAGGCGTTTGTCTGCTGCGAGCGGGCCCGCTTGCGTTTATTTTCCTGGTCGCCGTCGGCGGCCTTCTGTGCGTGGCCGGCATTGCTGTGTATCTCTACTCTTTAGTTTCGGCCGGCGAAGCCACGCCGGAACCCTGACTCTGCCAACTGATCCGGCGACATCTTCATGCCGGTTCCCTTCTGGTATTCCTTCCTCCCCTCCGATTTGTGGCAGGATGGATTCGTACAAATCTGTCTGCGGCCGCGCTCTGATGTTTAGAGGAGATTCATGGAGAGTAAACGGGCAACGACCACTACCTTCCTGCTGGCGTTGGCTGCGGTCGCGCTCTACTTCTGCTACGTCATCGCCAGGCCTTTTCTCAGCCCCATCTTTTTGGCAGTGATGATCGCGATCGTCTTCCATCCGGTTCACGCCCGCGTGAAGGCGCGGATCCGCGGCCGCAATTCGGGGGCTCTGATCTCTACCCTTCTGGTCTTGATCATTCTGGTTGTTCCAGCGGTCGGCTTGGGAGTTGTGGTCAGCCGGGAGGTCACGGGGCTCTATCAGTTGCTGAGCGAACGCAGCGCCGAGCAGGGCGGATGGAACCCCTATGTGATGCACGCCATGGAGCGTCTGCTCGGCTGGGCCGGTCGATATATCGATCTCTCCACTTTTGATTTGCGGGGGACGATCCTGCGATGGCTCGAAGGGATCAGCAAGTTTCTGCTTTCATGGGGCGCTCGTGCGGTTGGCAACGTTCTTTCTTTCCTGGGCGACGCCCTGGTTGCCTTCTTCACGTTGTTTTTTCTCTTCCGGGAAGGCGGCTCGATGAGGGAACGCGTGGCTGAACTCCTTCCTCTGAACCGTGGCCAGTTGGAACGCCTGTTTACCGGAATCAGCAACTCGATCGTGGCCAACGTTTACGGTTGCCTTGCGGTGGGCATGGCCCAGGGCTCTCTTGCCAGCCTGGGTTTCTGGGTCCTGGGTCTGCCTTCTCCGGTTCTATGGGGCATTGTGACAGCGCTCTTTTCATTGATCCCGCTCATTGGTTCAGCTGCAGTGTGGGGGCCGGCCGTGATTGTCCTCATGGTTAGCGGACACTGGTGGAAAGGGCTGATCTTGCTGGCCTGGGGAGCAGCAGTGGTTGGGCAGGTAGACAGTCTGGTTCGCCCCTACGTGATCAGTGAGCGGGCTAATCTGCATACACTGTTGGTCTTTTTCGCCCTGCTGGGCGGAGTAAAAGCATTCGGCGTCATGGGACTCTTCGTCGGCCCAGTCGTCCTCTCGGTGGCGCTGGTAGTGCTTGAGATGCTGCGTGAGATGAACGTAGAAAGTTCCGCCACGTGAGGGCCGTGCGCGCCGAACCACCGGAAAACTATCGGAGATTTTGGTGGACCTGGTCGGGATCGAACCGACGACCTCTTCCATGCCATTTCCCTTTGCCGTCAAGCCCTGAGTGGCAGCAAGCGATACCGATTCGCATGGAACCCCAGTTAATTCGGGGTTCCGGCGGATCGCGGTTAGCACCAAGTTGCAGATAGTGGGACGCGATCGTCTCGGCTTGGATGGCCGGGTTACGACACAACCGGTGACACAGGGCACAGACCTCGTGCGAGCGCTGTCCTACCATCGGCAAGGCACTAACAATTCCCTGTCGGACCGACCACCCCCACGCCGGTTTGGGTTGAAAAGGTTCAGGCTCTGGGGCCCCCGGAAGCCCAGACTATTTTTGACGAAATTTAAAGTCGATTATTTAATGTGATGAACGCGCGTGTGTGATTCAGGCTACCGACTCGCGGCACCAAGGACGCTGATAAACGATTTTGGGTTCCAGACTTCCGCCACCCGCTACTCGGCCGGTGTTGTCAGCCTGCGTCGGAGGAGGGCCCGTACGGCCGCCGTTGGAGCGGAGGCTAATGCGCGGTCCATGTGCTGGCGCGCGATCTCCAGCTTGCCCGCGCGCCGGTGCAGATCGCTCATCACGGCGTCCCAAAGGTACGAACCGGACAACCAACTGGGTGGCGCAAGGGCTTGAAGTAACGCAAGTCCCGCCTCCGGCCCTTGCCACTCGGCGACCGCTACGGCCTGGTTCATGATGTTCAGAGGTGATGGATTGACGCGTTCCAACATCGTGTAAAGGTCAGCTATCTCGGCCCAACGGGTCTCTTTGAAAGATGGCGCGAAGCAATGCGCCGCAGCAATGCCGGCCTCCGCGTGGAATCGCGAGAACGCTTCGCCACTGGCTGACCGCTTGAGCCATTCGGCCCCGAGCCCCATACTTTCGCGATCCCAAAGCGAACGATCCTGCTCTTCAAGCAGCAAGAGGCCACCCGCTCCGTCGGTGCGGGCTGAGAGCCTCGCTGTATGCAGGTGCATGAGCGCTACTAGCGCGAAGGTGTCGGGGAGCGCGCCCACGGGGTGCTCGGCCAAGAGGGTGGCTAGGCGGATTGCCTCGTCGCACAACTCGCGCCGTATCGCCAGGTCCGCGTTTGCAGAAAGATATCCCTCGTTGAAAAGTAGATAGAGCACCGTGTGCACGCTGGACAGCCGGGATTTCAGCGCGTCGAGCGGCGGCGTTTCGAGGCCGGCGTCGGCTTTGCGCAGACGATTGCGCGCGCGCGCCAGGCGCTTATAGACGTTTGCCTCGGTTGTGAACAGCCGCAGCGCGATTTCTCCAGTACTGAAGCCGCATAGGATCTTCAGTGCGAAGACCAACTGAGATTCTCTGGGAATGGCGTCATCGCAGCAAACGAAAAGCATGCGTAGCAAATCGTCGCGCACCTCGCCTGCAAAACCCGGCGGCTCCCGCTGATCAACACTCTCAACAACAGTAACGGGAGCCTGCTCCAGAATCCTGCGGCGTCCAGCTTTCCGCCGGAACTCCCCAACGAGGTTGTTGTGCGCCACACGATACAGCCAGGCACCGGGATCATCGGGAATGCCGCGAGTGGTCCAAGCGGTGAGCGCGGCCAGCAGCGCGCTCTGTACGGCGTCCTCCACAACTTCGATGTGCCGCACGCCGACCTTGCGCGTAAGCAGGGCGACCAGCCGGCCGTACTCTCGCCGAAAGAAATGTTCGACCAAGCCCGGCGCGCGGGACAAACTTCCCTGTACGGGGCCGCCGTTCAAGAACCAGGCATCTCCTGTATCTCCCGTATCTCGACGCTCGATCCGGGTGAAATGACCCCTGGGCATCCGCTCGCGACCTCGATCGCATGTTCGATACTCTTTGCCGAAACAAGCATGTACCCTCCCACCACTTCTTTCGACTCGACAAAGGGCCCGTCAGTCGCGCCGGACTCTGTCACGACCTTGCCTCCCGCCTTGAGTTTCCCGCCCATGTCTACGATATTGTCCTTGAACTTCTCCTTCCAGACGTTGAACACGGCGTACATATCCTGCATTTGCGCGGGGGAGGGCTGCTGCGGCTTCTGTTGCGACGTCCGCGGTATGCTCCGTTGGATAAATAGATATTTCGGCATCTTGGTTCTCCTGTGGTTTTCCGTCGGCCTAAGCGCCAACACACTAACGACGCGCGAAGGTACGCCGATTGGACATGCGTGCGCAACTTTTTTGGGTTGCCTCACTGGTGCCTTGATCCTGGTCCGCTGCCGAGGCCCGCGCCGCTGACAGCGAAGCGAACCGCGAATCGAGGATACACCGACGCCATCGCCAGGAATAGGATTCGAGTCGGGGGAAGTCGACATGCAATCGGTCAACGACTAGCTCCCGGTCGCCGGAGGCTGTCTCAAACGGGGCATCTCCACTGAGGTGGAAAAATTCAAACTGTCACGGCTCCCTTCCGAGGGTTCAATCGGAAAAGAGTTTTGGGTAAAATCCTGTGATGCCGCGCTGGGCTAAACCGAAGACACCTTCAGCCCCTGTATCCTTCGTTCGTATTCGGATCACATCTCATCCTGGGAAATACGCGATGCGAAGCTCCAAGGGCGATATCTTGGTGGTACCGAAGGCGCAAGCGTCCGAGTTCCTGTCCACGGAAGCACCACGTCGTCAGAAGGAATTGGAACGACGTGGCTATACGACGAAAGTGGAACCTGTGTAGCCGCTGAAGTGCCTTCCGCAAGGGGAGGCTTGAGCCGTTTTGAGTGTAATCGCCTGATTACATCAATCATGGATTGGCCACACCATCTGCCCCGCTTGCTCACAAGACATCGGAGGCGGCATCTAGCACAACCTCTAGCTAACTAAGGCAGGTGGGGCAGATATTCTGTGAACCGAAACGCGGTCATGGGGTTGGGAGCGGGAAACCGACGTGCCCACGATTTTAACAAGCAATTGTTCGTACGCCACCGAACATAGGTGTAAACTTCCCGCGTTCAAAGGAACTAGGCAGCGGTACGGCTAGCGTCGTGCCTGCATACCCTGCCGATCTGCCCTGTGAGGTCAACAGTTGGGAGACAAAAATGAAAGTGCATGTGCCGTATGGGATGGATCTGCTTGACAATTACACAATGTGCCCGCTACGAAAGCAAGGATTCTTCCGTCAAATGGCCGACGATTCTCTCATCGCTTTCGAAAAGGTCACATTTTCAAGTTGGTACCCCGAGGGGGCCGTTCTCTTCGTCGAGGGCCAGGTTCCGCGAGGCGTATACATGCTTTGCCAAGGGCGAGTAAAGCAGACCATGGCATCCCCGGACGGGAAAACGATTATTATGCGGGTCGCCGAAGCAGGTGAGCTGTTGGGTTTGCATTCCGTCCTGTTCGGGCGATGCTTTCGAAATCACGGCCGAAACTCTGCAATCCTGCCAGGTGGACTTCGTGCGGCGGAAGGACTTTTTAAAACTCTTGAGCGAACACCGGGATATTGCGGTCAGCGTCATACAGCAATTCAGTGACAACTATCGCGGTGCGTGTCATCAGATTCGCCGTCTTGGTCTGAGCACTTCAGCCACCGAAAAGCTGGCCTGCTTTCTGCTCGAATCGGCTGGGCGGGGACAGGAGACAGAGCGCGGACTGTGCTTCACCTTGGGCTTGACCCATGAAGAAATCGCTCAAGTCGTTGGTCTCACACGCGAATCAATTACGCGCGCATTCGCCGAATTCAAACATCAGAGCCTGATTGCTACCCAGGGTGCAACCATCCTGATACGGAACAAGCCCGCACTGGAAAAAATGATCGCTTAGATTGGGTGCGGACGAAAATAGACTACCGAGTTCTGGCCGGATAGACTGCCTACCCTACCAGGATGATTAAGGTAACATCGCGATTTCACTCACGATCTGGATTGTTGGTGTAATCGGCACTCGTATACAGCATGCCTGGCGACTGGTGACAAACTCTCACATTAGGATTTAGAATTTAGATGTACTGAAAGCGAGAGCAGATTACCCGAAAGGGGGTTCCCCATGCCCCCCAAGAAATTGACAGCCAAAGAAGC
>CAVUGT010000016.1:0-105164 GCA_963741105.1 Terriglobia bacterium | reverse complement strand
TTGCGGAAGCCGGTTTGAGAGTCGTCCAGGGCCAGCGGGTAGAGCGTGGCGATTTCCACGCCGCCGATGCCGGCGGCCTCCATTTGCTCGAGTTCCCTCTGGATCTCCGGCTTCGTGACCGCGGGGCCGAACCACCACCAGCGCATCATGATGCGGCAGTCGTCCGGTGGGTGAGCGAAGGATTCTGTCAGCTGGGCGAGGGTGAGGTCGGCTTGAGCAAGGCTCGCTGGGAGTTGACAGATAAACAACGAAAGAAGAGCTGCTGACGCAATCAGGTGCCCTAGTTTCATGCTCGGCATAATACGCCCGCCTCTGTGAAAGAGGAACGCTTCCGGCCACAGATTGGCTGGGGATGGTTTATCGGCAATAATCTACTTGACTGACTACTACAAGGCCGCCGTAGCGGCATAGCTGGTGCGGTCGATGTTCTGCGGTCTGCCCGGACACGGACTTCGTATGGGTGTTTTTGTATCCTTCTCCGACGAGAGCTCTGGCAGGGACGAGCGAGACACTTTTTTGCTTGCAGGATGGATGGGGCCGGAGGAGGACTGGTCTCGTTTTTTTACTCCCGCATGGGATGAGCGTGTGCTTGCTGGACCACCCCGCATTCCTCATTTGCATATGACCGATATCCGTCGTCCTCAATGGCGGAAAGATCACGGCATAAGAGATGAAGATGCAGAGAATCGGATTGACCAAGCGTGCGTCATCCTTGACCAACTGGCCAATTTGCATCCAATCCGCATAGTGACCGATGCTGGCAATTTTCGCGACGAATTCCGCGAAACCAGGGTTGTACGAACCACACAGAAACAGTTCGCTGCTTCAAAATTCGAACCGGATTACATCTGTTTTCTAGCCTATGCTTGGGCGAGCCTGAAGTACCTAGCTGAATATCACCCCGAAGCGGAGAAGCTAGATTTCGTGGTGGAGCGGAAAACGACAATTACAAACTACATTCAAGATTTTCATTCCCAGCTTCCTGACGCTCTTGCCGCGTTAGGAAGCCCAGACCTTGCGCGACTCGTAGGCCAACTGGTTCCTGCTGACAAGAATTGTTTACCGCTTCATGCAGCCGATCTTCTGTGTTGGCATTGTGCTCGCAGAGAGAAACTAGAAACCATGAGACCTTCGGACAAACTGCGCTATAAAACAATCGCTTACCGCAAAGGCATCCGCGTTCCGATCTCCAAGGAAATGACCATGGAGATGAAGTCTGCCGTGTTTCCCCGCTAGTACGAGTCGAGCTCTGCACTTCCCGGCCAGCAGCTTATCCCCTTTATTATCTGCTTCATATGAGAAGGACAGCCCCGATACATGCTCCGAACGAAGCCCTAACAAGTGTGGATCTCCGGCTTCGTGACCGCGGGGCCGAACCACCACCAGCGCATCATGATGCGGCAGTCGTCAGGCGGGTGAGCGAAGGAGCCTGTGAGTTGGGCAAGAGTAAGGTCGGCCTGAGCAAGACTTGCCGTGACTTGCAACAGCAACGAGGAAAGAAGAGCTGCCGTCGCGATCATGTGCCCTGGTTTCATGCACGGCATGATACGCCCGCCTTCCTGGAACAGGCATGCTGCTGCCGCGAGAACGTAAAGTATCTCTTTATGAATCTACCAGATACGGGTATTTGAATCTATTCGTTATAACGATCATCTGTATAACAGGAGGATTCATCTTATGAGCACCGTTGCTACACCCGAAGTGACCGCGACCACCACCTGGAATATCGATCCCGTGCATTCTCATGCCGAGTTCAAAGTTCGGCACATGATGATTTCGAACGTGAAGGGCGAGTTCAAAGGCATTAAAGGCGCGTTGAAACTGAACGACGCCGATTTGACTCAGTCTGCCGTCGAAGTTTCGATTGATGCCACGACCATCGACACCGGCGAAGCGCAGCGCGATGGGCATCTGAAGACCGCAGACTTCCTTGACGTCGAGAAATTTCCAACTTTGACGTTCAAATCGACTCGCGTCGTCAAGAGCAAGAGTGGTGACGTTAATGTCAGCGGCGATCTGACGATTCACGGCGTTACCCGCAATGTTGAGTTGGCAGTGGAAGGGCCAAGCGCTCCGATGAAAGATCCGTGGGGCAACACGCGCATTGGGCTGTCGGCGACCACGCATATCAACCGGAAGGATTTTGGGCTGACGTGGAATGCGGCGCTCGAAACCGGCGGCATCCTGGTGGGAGACGAAGTCAACATCACCCTGGATGTTCAGTTCATCAAGGCGTAATGGCTTTGAGTAGGGCGGAGGGCGGCGCTATGCGGAGCACCCCCTGCTCTGCGCCGCCAGTGCGATGCGTGCTGACACAAGGTCCCTCGACTGCTGAACCATTCGCAAGCGAATGGTTCAACTCCGCTCGGGATGACAGAGTGTGGATAGCGTCGGCGCTATTTTTCGACTTTGACGTTCAACGAAAACGCGTCGACGCGGTTGCGGCCGGCTTTCTTGGCGCGGTAGAGAGCGGCGTCGGCCCTCTGTAGCAAAGTCTCGAGAGTTGCGTCCGATTCCGCGTTGGTGACGGTTACTCCCATGCTCACTGTCGCGGAGATCGGTCCAGCGGGCGTCACGATCGGCTCTCGTGCGACTATCCTGCGGATTTCGTCGGCGCGGCGCGCAGCGGTCTGCAAGTCGCAGCCGGGCAGCACCAGAATGAACTCTTCGCCGCCGTAGCGTCCGGCTACGTCGTAAAGTCGCAAATCCGATCTCAGGCGGCGGGCTACTTCCGCGAGCACTGCATCTCCCGCGGGATGACCCAGGGTGTCGTTAATCTGCTTGAAGCCGTCCACGTCGGCCATGATCACTCCTGCTGGCCGGCCTTCGCGCTGGGTGCGGACCAGTTCGCGTTCCAGCGAGGCCAGAATCTCGGAGCGGCTTAGCAGATTGGTCAGGAAATCATGCGTGGCGGAAAATCTTAGGCATTGCTGCAGATCGAGAATCCGTTTGCCGACCAGGATGCGGGCCCGCAATTCGGAAATGTCAACCGGCTTGGCCAAATAGTCATCGGCGCCGGCGTCCATGGCAGTCAGGAGATTCTGCTTGCGGTCTTTGGCCGTGAGCATCACGGTGTAGATGTAAGTTCCGTTTGATCCAAGGGAACGAATCCGGCGGCACAGTTCTATGCCATCGATTCCGGGCAAGACCCAGTCGAGCAAGGCGAAGGTGGGAGCGTCGGGGGCTTGCAGGATTTCCCAGGCGTCGGTCCCGTTTTCAGCCGTGACAAAGTCGAAGCCGGAATGCTCCAGGCACTCGCTGACGCGGCGCCGGTCCAGCTTCGAATCGTCCACCAGTAGAATCTTCACAGCGGCAGGTTCTCCAGCCTGATTTTCGGCACATCGCTTCGGAATCGCTAGATAACGGCTGGAAACGGATGGTGGTGTACTTCCGCGGCAAGGGATGATCGGATCGATGGGGAGGTTCTCGTCGCCCCGTCTTTCGCCCTTTCAGGGCTGACCTCATTTACATGATTGACCTCGGGCTGGCGCCCGGGGCTTTATTCTTGCGCCGCTCTGCGGCTGGTCACCATTGGGAATTTGCGAGGCGCGGTCGTGACCGCCGTTGCGACTTCGAGGATGCTCCTACTCGCTCGCGGTTTGTCGCTCGGGTAGCGCCTGGTAGCGCGGATCCGAAGTCGTGACCAGGCGGCCGGTCCGTTGCATGGTGTTGCAGTCGTACGAATAGACCGCGCCGCAGAGCAGGCATGCCTGGTAGGCAGTGCCGTGGATGCCAGCGTGCGGCCAGGTGAACTCGTGGCGGCAGCACATTTCGATAAGGCGTTGGACGAGGGAATTTGTCATGGCTTCGTAGGATTCCTTTTGATCTCAATGCTGCTGTCCTCAACCCTACTCCGAGAACAGCAAAATGCGTGTGTGTTTCTTGGTCATCGGCCGTGGGAATAAGGCCACTGTCCTGTCTGATTACCGTGTTACCTAGGGATGCGTAACGTAACTGACCCGCTGCAAGCCGCGGCACGAACTACTGGAATCCCGCTACTGGCGAGGGTTGCGTTACTGTACGGGTGCGAAGTTTTTGAATGGCCGCGAGGTGAGCGGCGAGCGCGGTCAGAAACACGCAGCAGGAAATCGGGCCAAACTGAAAGAGGGACATCATGCATAGTGCGAACGTACCGGAGACCATGCGGCGCAGTTCGAGAGTGCCGATCACCCTTCCTATCGCCGTCACCAGCTTGGAGCCGAGCGCTCCTTTTTCTGAAATTTGCGAGACCCTAGTGGTGAGCGCGCATGGTTGCGCGATATTTTCTCCCACGCGGCTGGAAGCCGGTATCCCGGTACAGTTTCGGCGCAAAGGTGGTGGCGCCGCCAAAGCTCACGTTGTCGAATGCAAACCGATGGGATCGGGCCAGCAAGGATGGCAACTGGCCGCGACCCTCGACCGGCCGGAGAATTTCTGGGGACTCGAGACCTGTCCGGAAGACTGGGCGCGGCTGGTGGAGGTCCACTCAGACGATCCCCAGACGGTGCGCAAAATGGCGGCGCGAAGCGAGAAGACCCTAACCCCCGGACTTAAAATTGTTTCTGAAAAGGGCCAGCCTCAGTTCTCCGAGCGCGATTTGCGCGCCATCGTAGCCGAGTTTGTGCAGCCTTTGCATGCGGAAATCATGTCGCTGAAAGAAAAGGCAGCTGAGGGAGATCTCAAGCGCAGCCGCTTCGATATTTCGCTCTCGCACATTCCACCAGAGGTGGAGGAGAAATTGTGGGTCCGCCTGCGCGAAGACTTGGGCACACAAGTATTGAAGCAGACGCAGGAGCAGTCGGCGCAGGTCATGGGATCAGCCACGACCATGATTGAGCAGAAGATCAGCCAGTCGCTCGTGGGATTCCGCCAGCAGGTGACGCAGCAACTGCAAACCGTCGCGCAGAATGCGCAAGGGTTGTCCGAAGAGATCGCCGAGGCGGTGGGGCAGCACTTCAATTCCGGAGCAGAGAAATTTCAGCAGCAGGTGACGGAAGCCGGAAACCGCGCAGGCCGCAAAGGCGAGGAACACTTCCTCTCGTTGCAGAAACGGCTGGGCGAAGAGCACGACGCCTACCGGGCAGAGATGCAGAAGATGCAGACCACGGTGGCGGCTGAAGTGTCCCGGTTGCAGGCGCAAGCTACGTCTCTGGGCGGCCGCATGGCGCAGTTGGACGATATCGCATGCCGGCTGGAATCAGGCATGGAAACCCGTTTGTCGCAGATGGCCAGCGATCAGATTTCCGCTGCGCGGGTACAACTCGAGAGTGCGGTCGACGTGGTCCTGAAAGAATTGGGCACGCGGAATGCGAAGGAACTCGACCGTCAGCTCGAGGACGCTCGCGGAAAATTGAAGATCGTGCAGAAGGGTATCGAAACTTCGGTGAACGATCTGGTCAAAACGGAGGTTGCGGCCAGCCTCCTGTCCTTCGGGCAGACCATGGAAGAGCTGGCGCAGGATTCCGTGGGACGCTGGCGCAGCGCGTTGAGCCGCGACCTGACTTCCGTTGCCAAGATTCTTGGCGGCGGATTTCAGATGGAAAGCGCGTCGAACCGGGAGAAAGAAAGAGTCGCAGGAAGACTAGGCGTTTCGCGGTCCAGATTGTTTTCCCGCTAGTGCGCTTTGGGCGTGGGGCGGAGGTCGATATTCCCGACTCCGCCGGAGACGTCGAGTCGCAGCGTCACGGGCGATTTGCCGTACAGATCGTTGACGTATTCATCTCCCTCGCGCTTTAAACCATTCGCGTTGATCGAACCAATCCCTCCCGTGGCGTGGACGCGCACGCCAACCTCCTGTGGAAGGCGGATGACCGCGTGGCCGACGCCTCCGTGAATCTCTGCTTCGAGATCTTTTTTCCAGTCACCAGTGAGGTCTGCAATGACCTCGCCTGCGCCCATATTGATTTCCAAACGGGTGAGCGACAGGTCACCGAGTTTCAAATCGCTGCGGCCGGCACCCATTTGAATCGTGAGTTCCATGGGCACGTTGTCGGCGAAACGGAGATTCCAGTCGTTGCGCGTGGGACCGATGTGGAATTTCTTTCCGGGCTGGGTCAGATCGAGTTCGCCCCGGCCACCCGACACCTGATAAGAAACCTGAGGCTTACCTTCGGCTTTGTCGTAGTTGAAGTCAGCTTCCATCAACTTGCCGGCACCGCCGGACAACTGCATTTCTCCCGCCGGCATTTGAAGATGCACGCGGACCGATTCCGCTCCCTGCTGGTCGATGGTTTGTACGTCGTGAACCGGGCCGGTGGCGGTCTGCAGGCTGAGTCCGATGCCTGCGATGATGAGTAGCAGGATGACGGCAATCTCGCCGCCACTCAGCCACGCTTTCGCGCCCTGCGAACTATCTCGCGGCCTGAACTGGTCCCAGACCTTTCCCAGTCCGAGGAAGATCAGCAGCACAGGCCAGTAGCGGGAGAGCAGGGGCCAGGGATCCAGTCCAGGACGGAAGTTGCTGTAGAGAAAAAGCAGTCCTAGGGCGACGAGCAGAAAAGCTCCGACTAACGAACTGCGTCGAGTTCCCGCCATCGAACCACCTTTCGGCCTACTCGTTAGGGATGGAAATTCGGCCCTACGATGGGGGCGTGTAAAGGGACATTTTGAAAACCAGTTGTCGGTTATTGGTTCTCAGTTCTCAGTTGCTTCCTCTTTTTTTGATCACTTGCTTAGAAGAGCATCGAGGCCCGCCTGAGAGATCGCTTCGTCGATCTCAGATTTGGCACCGCTGGCCGCTATTCCACCAAGGGTCTGTCCATCCACCTGGATGGGCAGTCCGCCCTGATTGGGGAAGAAATCCGGGAAGCCGAGAACTTGTACATCACCTTTTTTTATGGCGTCGGCGCCGTTTTTCGAAGGGGCGCGGTAGAAGGCAGCGTGGCGCGCCTTGCGCTGCGCGAATTGAATAGTGTTGATAGACGCGGCGTCGGCCTTTTCCAGAAAAAGCAAATTGCCGCTTTCGTCCACGATGCAGATCGTGACTTCTACATTTTGTTTTTTGGCTTCCGCCTC
Organism: Terriglobia bacterium; assembly: GCA_963741105.1. Taxonomy (GTDB): domain Bacteria; phylum Acidobacteriota; class Terriglobia; order Terriglobales; family Acidobacteriaceae; genus JAIQFF01. The sequence goes on along the minus strand of CAVUGT010000016.1, from coordinate 98,171 downwards.
AGCGGCGGCGACCATGGTCTTGATCGCAGCCAGATTCAGATACTTCTTGCTGGGAAGATCGGCGGGCGACGGGGCCGCGAACGATGACGCTGTTGCGACCAGGCTCAGCATCACAACCAGTAGTTTGAACATGCGCGGGATACTACCAGTTGGATTTCAGGTTGGCTAGAGGAAGTTCCCAGGGCGGTTTCCGGTTGCTGGTTTCTGGTTTCGAAACCGAGTGCCGATGCTTGGGTTGGAAACTGGAAACCAGAAACTGAACTAAGAATTTTTGCGGTTGAACCGGCAGAGTCCCTGAGTGGCACGGACTTTGCCACAGGCCAGGGCCATGGTCTCAAAAGCCCGTTCGTAGCGGAATTCGGGCTTCAGATAAGGCTTTTTGACAGCCTGCTGAGCATCGTTGGCGAGCTTCCGCTCGCTTGTATTTTTCTCAGTCATTTCCTCCAACAGACTACCACCATCCATGGCCTGGGTTGTTGCCACTTGTGATGACTTTTTGAGACCCACTCAGCCAGCGGATTTCAGGTTATGGAAGAAGCTGGCAATATCGCGAGCCAGCGACTCAGGCTCTTCGGCTGCGGCGAAGTGGGCCCCGCGCGGCATTTCGGTCCAACGTTGAATGTTGTATCCGCGCTCGATCCAGCGACGCGCCGGGAACGGATCTTCCTTGGGGAAGCGTGCGATGGCGCAGGGTATGCGGACCTGCTCGCCCGGTTTGAATTGAAGAGGTGCTTTTTTCGACTCGTAATACAGGCGGCACGAGGAATGGATCGTTTCGGTCATCCAATAAAGCGTCACGTTGCTGAGCAGTTCGTCTTTGGTGAATCGGCGTTCCACATCGCCATCGCAGTCCGACCAGTCGCGAAATTTCTCGACAATCCAGGCGGCCAGAGCCGCTGGAGAATCGTTCAGACCGTAGGCTACGGTCTGCGGCGTGTTGCGCTGCAGGTGAGCATAGGCTCCAAAATCAACGTACCAGCGGTCAGAGTCGTCGAGAGAACGTTGCTCGATGTCGTCGAGTGTGTGTGCCCGGCTCGAGATGCGGCCGGTAGGATCCGGGAATGTAATTGAGATGAATTCCCAGCAGGCGGTGAGCATGGCGCAAGCCCAGAATCGTGCTGACGGACGCGCCAAAGTCCCCGCCCTGTGCGGCAAAGCGCTCGTAGCCTAACTCCGTCATCAGTCCGGCCCAGAGGTCGGCCATCCGCCAGGTGTTCATTCCGGGCTGGGTGGGACGGTCGGAAAATCCGAAGCCGGGAAGAGACGGCACGACCACGTCGAAGGAATGCGCGGGATCTCCGCCGTAGCTCGCCGGATCGGTCAGGAGCGGGATGATCTTCAGCATCTCGAGGAAAGAACCGGGCCATCCGTGAGTCAAAACCAGCGGGATGGAATGCGGTCCCTTGCCGCGTTCGTGAATGAAGTGAATACCGACGCCGTCCACAGTGCAGCGATAGTGGTGGAAGGCGGACATTGTTTCCAGTTGTGCCTTCCAGTCGAAGCGGTCTTTCCAGTAGTCGCAGAGCTGGCGTATGTAGCTTAGATCGACGCCATACTTCCAACCCGAATCCGGTATTTGATCGGGCCAGCGTGTGCGGGCAAGCCGAGAACGGAGATCTTCGACTGCAGCTTCGGAATATGGCAGCGTAAACGGTTTGACGCTCATGTGAATCCTTTGTGATCAGTATAGAAGGTGTGCTTCTTTCCTTGATTTAGCATGGGAGTGTGACCAGTGGGAATCGCTCCAGACGAGTGGGTGTGGCGCGTGCTCTGTCGAAGCTCGGCTACTGCTCTCGCTCGGAAGCGGTGGATCTTATCCGAACCGGGCGGGTGCGACTGAATGGCGCGGTGAGTCGCGATCCCGAGGCGCCGGTTCGAATGGAGAGCGCCCGGATTGAAGTGGATGGCCAGCCGGTCGCAATCGCCGAGAAGATTTATCTCATGCTCAACAAACCGCGGGGAGTGGTGACGACTGCATCCGACGAAAAGGGCCGGCAAACGGTGTACGGTTTTTTGGACGCCGCATTACCCTGGGTCTCGCCGATCGGGCGACTCGACAAAGCGAGTGAAGGCCTGCTCTTGCTGACGAATGATTCCAAATGGGCTGCCCAAGTCACGGCGCCTGAGACGCATCTGGACAAGACCTACCACGTACAAATCGACCGGGTTGCTGACGCCAAGTTGCTGCAATCCATTGAAAAAGGAATCAAGACGGCGGAAGGAGACTTCCTGCGCGTCAAAAGCGTTCGCGTTTTACGTGGAGGCGAACGCAATACTTGGCTGGAGATTGTTTTGGACGAAGGCAAGAACCGTCACATTCGCCGGATGCTCGATTCCCTCGGCATTGAAGTATTGCGACTGGTGCGGGTGGCGATTGGTCCACTGCCTATGGGTCAACTGGCCAAAGGGAAAGTTCGATCTCTGACGAACGAAGAAAAGAGCGCGCTCGATCGAGCGCTGCACACCAGGCTCGCTAGTCGTCAACGAGAGAAGCGGTAGTCGACTTACGCGCGACAAAATCAGACCGTAACAATCACAGCACTGCACCGGTTCTTGCCCGAGCGGCGATAACTGTGCCGCACTGCGGAATCGAAGTAAATCGCATCACCTTCCTCCAGAACATGCAGATCAGAGCCGATGCTCAATTCCAGTTTGCCGCTGATCATGTACAAAAGTTCGACGCCGGGATGCTGGTGAGGGCGTACTTTTTCGGCCGGCACGGGCTCGAATTCCGCATAAAAGGCGCTCAGCTTCCGTTCACTGGCTTTGAAGTCGAGGCTCTCGAAGTTGTAAGCGATCACGCTTGATCCCGCGTTTTCCGGAAACTTGATGCGCTCCTGTTTGCGCACGATCGAGACTACGTGGCGCTTTCGTTCGTCGGCGAAGAAGAAATCCAGGCCGACTCCGAACACCATTGCGATCCGCAGCAGCGTCGGCAGCGTGGGGAACAACTTTCCGCGCTCCAATTTCGACAGCATGGCGGGCGACAACCCCGTGTGTTGCCCCAGTTCGACCAGTCCCATGCTTTTTTTAAGCCTGAGGGTCCGAAGTTTTTCTCCGACCCCGTAGGGCTTAAGTCCGTCCGCGATAGTTTTGTTGATCAACGGAGCCTCCTTTTTCCCGCAGGGAAAGAAATCAACTGATTTTTGCCTGCCGGGCAAATGATTTCTGCGGGCTTGAGTATTTTCATTACACGACAATAATTGTGCATTACAGTTAATACATCGCAAGCGGGAAATAGCGCAATAACAAAGTAAAAAATCGACAAAAGTTTTGGAGGAGAAAATGAGAACTGTAGACGTGGTAGCGGCAGTACTGCTGGTAGTTGGCGGACTGAACTGGGGGTTAGTGGGTATCGCCCATTTCGACCTCGTGGCGGCGATTTTCGGCATGCACTTCGGTGAAACCTCGATGCTGAGTGCAGTGGTTTACAGCCTGGTGGGTCTGGCCGCGCTGTACCAGGCGGTTTCGTTCAAGGCAATTCAACGCCGTTGGGGACACGACTCTGTGATGGCCCGATAACGGAGTTTGCAACTCACAGCTTAGGCAACGGGAAGAGACCATTTGGAATCTTCCCGTTTTCTTCATTGAGATTGATCTACACGATGAATCCGATCGAAAAGCTCAGCAAGGACGAACGGGTAACGATACGGAAATCAGGCGCCCCTGATCCTGCAGGGAAGTGCGTGGTTTACTGGATGCAGCGAGCTCAGCGCGCGATCGACAATCCCGCGCTGGACGTTGCCATCCGGGTCGGCAACGAACTCAACAAGCCTGTGGTGGTATTTCTTGCGCCGGTGCCGTTTTATCCTCGGGCCAACCTGCGCCACTACTACTTCCTGGCGGATGGCATTCCAGACATTGCCCAAGGACTGACAGCGCGCGGCGTGGGCCTCGTCCTGCGTACTTACCCTGAACACAGTCTCGTGAAATTTTGCGACGAGTTCCGGCCGGCGATCGTGATTGGCGACGAGAATCCCATGCGCGAGCCGGAGCAGTGGCGAGTGAAGGCTGCTGAGAGCCTGCGAATACCGTTTTGGACGGTAGATGCGGATGTAATCGTCCCCACCAAATTGCTGTTGAAGGAACAATTCGGAGCGCGGACCATCCGGCCACGGATTCATGCGCTGCTGCCCCAGTATCTGGTGCGGCAGAAAAACGTGAAAGCTCATGTGCCCTGGGTCTCGCCGCCGCGTCTGCAGTCGCTCACGCCGCACGAAGACTTCATGTCCCGATGGAAGCTGGATCGTTCGGTCCAGGCGGCTCCGGGCTGGCACGGCGGGAGCACTCATGGTTTACGAGGGCTCCGCGATTTCGTGGTTAAAACTCTGGCGGATTATCCGGAAGCCCGAAATCATCCCGAACAAAACGGTACCAGCAGATTTTCTCCTTATCTCCATTTCGGGCACCTGGGACCGCTCACGGTTGCGCTTGCGGTGCAAGCCAGTGACGCTCCGGCGCGCGCCAAGGGCGCGTTTCTCGAGCAAGTGATCGTCAGGCGCGAGCTTGCCATCAATTTCGTACGCTTCAATTCGTCCTACGACTCGATGGAGTGTCTGGAGCCGTGGGCGTCGCGATCGCTGTCGGAGCATGCGCGCGACCAGCGAAGCGTCCTTTACAGCGAAAAACAACTGGAGCAAGGCGAGACCCATGATCCGCTGTGGAACGCTGCCCAAAAGCAGATGGTGCTGGGGGGCTGGATGCACAACTATCTGCGGATGTACTGGGCGAAGAAGATACTTGAGTGGAGTCCATCGATAGGCGCGGCCTACCAGCGTGCGGTGGAGCTCAACGATCGCTATGAAATCGATGGACGCGATCCTAACGGATACGCGGGCATCGCGTGGGCCATTGTCGGGAAGCATGACCGGGCGTGGTCGGACCGTCCGGTGTACGGAAAGATTCGCTACATGTCGCTGGCCAGCACCGGACGAAAGTTCGACTCGAAGAAATACATCGAGCAGATTGCCCAGTTGGAAGGACGGGCGCATGTCTAACAATCCCTGGCTTACTTTCGCCCTTTTTGTCGGCATCTGTTTTTCGGTTGCGGCCATCGGTTCGATGTGGACATCGACTTCTGTCCGGACGTGGTATGTGCGCCTGCAGAAACCCTCCTTCAATCCACCGAGCTGGGTGTTTGGTCCTGTATGGTCGGCGCTGTACTTCATGATGGCAACCAGCGCATGGCTGGTGTGGCGCAAGGGAGGATGGGAAACTCCGCGCGTTGCTTTGCTGCTCTTCTTCATTCAACTCGGGCTCAACCTGGCGTGGTCCGGAGTGTTCTTCGGGCTCCGGCGTCCGGGCCTGGCTCTGGTGGACATACTGGCATTGCTGGTCGCGGTGGTTGCCACCGCAATCGAGTTTCGTTCATTTTCGCAATCCGCGTTCTGGTTGATGGTCCCTTACGCGATGTGGGTTTCGTTTGCCAGCGTGCTCAATTTTTCGATCTGGCGATTGAATGCGGGGAAGTCATGAAAATCCTGATTACGGGCTCGACCGGCTATGTCGGCGGCCAATTGCTCCCCAAGCTGTTGCCAAGTGGACACGAAGTCACATGCATGGTGCGTGACCCTTCGCGAGCCGTCCATGGACTGGAAGGCGCAGCCGTGGTCAAGGGCGATGCCCTGCTTCCCGGCGGCTTGCCTGGAGCCATGCAAGGAATCGAGGTGGCGTACTACCTGATCCACTCGATGGGTGGCGGGCAGGCGGGATTCGAGGATCGCGACCGACGCGCGGCGCAGAACTTCGCCACTGCGGCAAAACAGGCAGGGGTACAGCGGATCGTTTATCTGGGTGGCCTGACTTCACGAACATCTGAAGTCTCCTCTCATCTCAAAAGCCGGCAGGAGACAGGTGAGGTGCTGCGGGAATTCGGGCCGCCTCTAACTGAGTTCCGCGCGGGGATTATCGTGGGCAACGGAAGCATGTCGTTCGAGATCATCCGATGTCTTACAGAAAGATTGCCGGTGATGATTTGTCCCCGTTGGGTCATGACGCGGACCCAGCCCATCGCCATCGACGACGTGCTGGACTATCTGGTATCAGCGCTGGACGTACCCGAGTCGAAGGGAGAGATCGTCGAAATCGGTGGAGCAAGCATCGAGACCTATCGCAGCATGATGCTCACGTACGCGCGCATTCGAGGACTGAAACGATGGTTGCTGCGAGTCCCGGTGCTCACGCCGCGATTGTCCTCGTACTGGCTGAACCTTGTAACGCCGTTTCCGGCCGCGATTACGCGTCCGTTGATTGAAGGTCTGAAAACTGAAGTCGTCTGCACCAGCGACACGGCTTCGACCCTGTTTCCTGGAATTATCCCGATGCGGTATGCGGCAGCGGTGGAAGCGGCCGTTTCGGCGGCAGGCCCGGCGAAATCGGTGAGCGAGACGATTCCGCGCAGTGTGTCGCATATTGCACTCCGAAGCCGGGGAACGATCTGCGACGTTCGGCAAATTCTGGTGCACGCGCCTCCGGCCCAAGTGTTCGGCGTATTGCACGGGCTAGGCGGAAAGGTGGGATGGCTTTATGCCAACCTGTTGTGGCAGATACGGGGATGGCTCGATCACTGGTTAGGTGGAGTCGGCATGTCGCGCGGACGAGCCGGAGAAAATCTGCGGGCCGGCGATTGCTTGGATTTCTGGCGGGTCGAAGAAGTGGTGCCCGGCGAAAAGATTTCTTTGCACGCCGAAATGAAGCTGCCGGGGCGGGCGTGGCTGCAATTCATCCTTATACCGGACTCGAGAGAGCGCACGCTTCTCCGCTGCTTTGCCTGGTTCGAACCTCGCGGACTCGCTGGCGAGCTTTACTGGTGGGTGCTGTATCCCATCCATGTGCTGATTTTCCGTGGTATGGCGCGAGCTATCGCGCGCAAATCTGAAGACAGGTTTCGCTTGCAGGACGAGGCGTTTCAGGGATCTTAATTTCGTAGACGCTAACCAAAAATCCTGGTTTCAGAAAATCCTAGGAAGGCACCTTCATGAAGTCGCAGGTGCTCAGAGCTTTGGCGGCCAATTCGAGCTCTTGCAGGTCGTCGAGAGTGAAGTCGGGACCAGCCGATCCCAAATCGAAGCCTTTGTGACTGACCTGGACGACACCCAAGACGGCCCCTGCTTTATCCAGAATCGGAGCTGACATCAATTTGTGAATGGTCGCGGGACGCAGATCCTCGCCTTCGACTTTTTCCCCACCGGGTTTGATGCTCTCGAAAATGCTGGCATGCTTGATACGGGTGAAGTTATTGAACAACTCGATTTTCTTGGTGACTGCGGTGTGGGCCGCAACCGCCGTGGAACTGGAGATCGGGATTGTTCCCGCCGTGCTGAGTTCGACCGGGCTGAGGAACTTGAGTAAGCCATTTTCCAGGCGCAACAGCGCTACTTCATCGGACCGCACACCAAAAAGTTTGGCGAGTTCGACGCAGCATTGAACCGGCGTACCGGCCTGAGCAAAGCGCTGCTCTAATGCGGCCCGGTCGCGCGCCGGCGCTGCGGCCGCTCCTGAAGAATTCTTGCCTGAACCCTGGTTGTCTCGTGCCATCTCGCCCCAATCTGTACTGCCGAGTAAGGAGACTACTCCCGCGATTCCATGCTGACGCCATATGGTGCCGCGATCAAGTTACGGAGGTACTTTGTCGATGAGTTTAGCGGGGCAGAGTTACCCGGCGGCGCCTGCCGTTTCGGCTATTTTGAGGTCAGGGGGAATTGTTTTTCGCGCCACTCCCGGATTCCTCCGTCCATTGAGAGGACGTTGGTGTAACCCATTTTCTGGAGATTGTCGGCGGCGAGGGCGGAGCGATATCCACCGCCGCAGTAAAGGACGAGCGGCGCGTTCAACTGCGGGACGCGTTCTTCGATGTCGCGCTCGATGATTCCTTTGCCCAGGTGAATGGCTCCCGGCAGATGGTCCTTTGCGTACTCGGTTTCCTCGCGGACATCCACCAGTAGAAATTTGTCGCCGCGATCAAGCCTGGCTTTGATGTCATCCACGCTCACTTCCTTGACCCGCTGTTTGGCATCTTCGACAATTTTCAAAAAACGGGCGGAATGCTGAGGGGGCATAAAGACTCCCGAATCCAGGTTGACTTGTAATTGGTATTTTAGCGAAAAACGCGGGTGGCGAAGCTCTTTGCTGCTGACTACTCCGCGGAACCGGCGGCAGCGCTGGAGGTTTGTTCGGAGGCCTGAGAGGCTGAGACCGGTGAGCCCAGAAACCTCTGTAAATCAGCTTCCAGCTTCCGGCGATCTTCTTCGTTCAGGCCGGTGAATTCAAAAGGTTGCAGACACCCTTGGGTCGCCCACATCGGAAAGAGCATCACCGTTGTGCTGCGTATGGTGCTTCCGCCAACGTGGAACATCACTTCCGCCTTGATGCCCTCGTCCAGTGGAGCTTCGAGGTGGAGCAAGCCGCCAGTGAATGAAAGCTGGTGCAATCGGGCGCGGACCTGTCGTCCGTTTTCCAGCTGGACCAATGCCAGGATGGTTCCCGCCAGTTTGACCCGCGGAGCGCGGCGGACATCATCTGCATGCTTGGATCTGGGCATACGTACGTCACACTATGACATCGGCGGGCGCCAAGGGGCAGATTACGAAAGAGTGAAGCCTGATTACTTCTGCGAAGTATTCGTGTTGTTTCCCCCCTCTTTCTCGAACCTTTCCCAGGGCTTTGGTGATTTGGACGGTAAGCATTTGGTGATTACCTGGGTTACTTTACCTCTGACCTGGGTGGCCGTAAGCTGCGTCCGTATGGCATTCAATGCCTTGCTGATGTGCCGGGAAGAAAAGCACCTCCGAGTCCTGGGGAATGCCCTGGACGAGGTTGGGATGGAGCAAGAGGTCTGCCTGTCGGCGCCCGAGGCGCTGGATCTCACGGTGCAAAGCCACTACTCGGCTCTCGTGATCGACTTCGATTTGCCCGGAGCGGCCACGGTGGCCCGGATGGCGCGACTGGGCCCAACGAAGCGACGGCCCGTCATCTTTGGGATGATTGGGGCCCTTACCGAAATTTCCGAAACTTTTCAGGCGGGCGCGAATTTTATCTTCTATAAGCCGCTTGCGGTGGACCAGATTGTGCGTTGCCTGCGTGCAGGGCGAGGCTTCATGCGTCCGGATCGCCGAACGTCACCACGGCAGAGTTTGGAATCGCTGGTTTATCTCCAATTCGGGATTGCCTCGCTTCCGGCCATGGTGATCGATTTGAACCAGAACGGCTTGGCGCTGCAAGCGCCTGAACCGTTGCCGCCGGTGCAGCAAGTACCCCTGCGCTTCGTGTTGCCCGGAACCAGCCACATGGTGGAAGGTATGGGCGAAGTGGTCTGGGCCGACGATGGCGGACGCGCCGGCATGTTGTTCTCGCGTCTGACACCGGCTTCGCGAAAATATCTGAAACAGTGGTTTGTGAAGAAAGAGTCAAAGAAAAATATCGTCGCGCGCCCTGCGCAGCGCATGAAAGCCGTGGCTGCGAAAACTGTGGTGCCAAAGGCTCGCCGCGCCGCGGCGGGTTCCCACTAATCTTTCAAGTAGCTATATCTACACCTGAGGGTGCCCCGTCCAAGCTCTGCTTGGGCGGGGATTTTGATTTGCTAAAGTCAAAGTCTAGGTCAAAGGCGGCGGACAGGAGTGTCCGCCCCACACAGGGCTGCGTGCTAGACTCGACCTTCTCCTAACAGAGAGCGCATGCCAGAGTTAACTTTCCTTTCTGCTGTATCCATGGCTGATCAGATCCGGCGGGGAGAACTGTCTCCGGTGGATCTGGTCGACGCGCATCTTGCCCGGATCGAAGAGTTGAATCCCAAGCTCAATGCTTTTGTGCAAGTGGATGTTAAAGGTGCGCGACAGCAGGCCCGTCTTGCAGAAACAGCCGTGCGGAATAGAGAGAAGCTCGGCCCCTTGCACGGCGTTCCGCTCAGCATCAAGAGTTCGATTCAAGTCGCGGGCTTGAGTTGGGAGGCTGGGACGAAACTACGCGCTGGCATCGTCGCCGAGCGAGATGCCCCGCTGGTGACGCGCCTGCGCCAGGCCGGCGCCATCATCCTCGGCCTGACCAATGCGCCCGAGTTGCTCATGGCATGGGAGACGGACAATCTTCTTTATGGGCGGACGAATAATCCTTGGGACGTCACGCGCACACCGGGCGGATCGAGTGGCGGCGAGGCGGCGGCGATTGCGGCCGGCATGTCCACCGGAGGCGTGGGCAGTGACGGTGGCGGATCGATTCGCGTACCCGCGCACTTCAGCGGAATCTGCGGATTGAAACCCACGCCCGGGCGCATCCCCGCGACGGGACATTTTCCGGAGTCGGTCGGCCCCTTCGCGCTGCTGGGAGTGGTCGGGCCGATGGCGCGCAATGTCGGCGACCTGAAAGTTTTGTTTGAAGTGCTGCAAGGGCCGGACGACGGTGATCCCACGGCTGCGCCTGTGCCGTTGCGCTGGCCGGAGCCCGATGAGGTGAAAAGTGTTCGCATCGGTTATTTCGAAGACGACGCACGAACCCCGGTCACTCCGGAAACGCGGGCCGCGGTGCGGACTGCGGCGGAAGCATTGCGGCGCGCGGGATTTCAGGTGGAACCGTTTCGTCCGGATGGGCTTGAGTTAGCTCGACAGCTGTGGTGGAAGTTGTTCGGCACGGCTGGCGGAATGATGCTGGGTCCGCTGACCATGGGCCGGGAGTCTGAGCTGAGTCCGATTCTCAAAGAGTTTTCGAGTGTGGTGACGAGAGAGCCTTCTCATACCGGCCAATCGCTGCTCGACACATGGATCGAGCGTGACGTGGTGCGAATGCAGCTATTTGCCCAGATGCGGGATTTCCCCGTGCTGCTTTGTCCGGTGGCGTCGATTCCAGCGTTCAAGCATGGCGAACGCAGCTGGCAGGTCGAGGGCAAGACTGTGAAGTACCTCGACGCGTGGAGTTATACGGAGTGGTTCAATCTGCTGGGGATGCCGGCTATGTCGATGCCGGTGGGAAAGTCGCCTGATGGGTTGCCCATTGGAGTGCAGATCGCGGCGCGTCCGTGGCAGGAAGAGTTGGTGATTTCGCTGGCGGCGGCTTTGGAAAAAGAGGTCGGCTGTTACGGGCATCCGGAAATCTAGGGATCGCGTGGGCCCAGATGTCGTCATCTGGGCGGGCGAGCGAAAGCTCGCCGGGCTGCGGGCGGTAGCCGAGCGTCGCTCGGCTGGGCAGGTGAGACACCTGCCCCTACGTGTCCATTTGTGGTTTACTTGTTGATGGCATGAATAAGCGAAGTTTCCTGCTCTGCGCGTGTGTTGCCATGGCTTTGGCTGCCATTCTGGCGGCCGCTCCGGACGATTCACCTTCCAAGCCAGACACCTCCACCGAAGCTGCACGCCTGAACAACCTCGGCGCGGCTTACATGAACCAGCAGCTGTTCGAGAAGGGCCTCAAGGCGTTTCAGGAAGCCGCGGCGCTCGATCCCAAGTTGCAGATCGCGTCGTTGAATCAGGGCATCGCGCTGCTGAACTTGGCGCGCATCGAGCCTGCCAAGGGGCTTCTCGAGGCGGCTGGGAAGAACGCGCCCAACGATCCTCACGCCTGGTTCAGCCTGGGCTTGCTGTACAAGAATTCCGACAATCCGCAGGGCTCGGTCGACGCCTTTCGCCGGGTCACAGAGATCGATCCGAACGACGCCGACAGCTGGTATTTTCTGGGCGCTGCACTGGCGCAGCTCAAACAGTATCCACAGGCGATTGATGCGTTCCAGCATGCGCTGAAGTTGAATCCGCTGCATGCGTCGGGCGAATTCGGCATTGCGCGCGCCTACCAGCAGTCGGGTGACGCGGCCAAGGCCCGCGAACATCTGGTGCGCTTCCAGCACATTACGCAGAGCAAGCTGGGCTCGCCGATCGGGCTGGCTTACGGAGATCAGGGACGGTACTCGCTGGTGGAAGAGGCGGTGGGCGCGGCGGAGAAAGCGTTACCGCCGATTCCGGTGCGGTTTGTTCCGATGACGGACGGTGCAGGGCTGACCTCGAAGGCGTCGCCGGGGCCGGCGACGGATCTCGCATCATTCCTCGGGCCGGGTGCCTGCTTTCTTGATTATGACGGTGATGGCAAGCCTGATCTGTTTCTCTCGAATAACGGTCCGCAGAGCGGGATGACGCTGTATCACAACCTCGGCAATGGCAAGTTTGAAGACGTGACGAAGAAAGCCGGAATCGATCCCGCCCTTCACGCCATTGGATGCACGGCCGGGGACTACGACAACGACGGTTCACCTGATTTAGCCGTAAGCCTAAAAGGTCGCGTGCTGCTGTTGCACAACGAGAAGGACGGTACCTTTAAGGACGTCACGCAGGTTGCGGGAATACAGAACGACGGCCTGAACGTTGCTCCAACGTTCATCGACTACGATCACGATGGCGACTTGGATCTTTTTGTTGCGCAGTACAACGATCACCCTTACTTTGACCCGCGCAGAAAAGGGCAGTGGACAGGCGGAGACATTCCGAACACCCAGATCAATCGACTCTGGCGTAATAATGGCAACGGCACATTCACGGACCAAAGCGAATCGACCGGATTGGCGGGGCCCGTGCCTACTTTAGCGGCGGTCGGTAGTGATTACAACAATGACCGCGCTGTCGATCTAATCGTCACAGGTTGGTACAAAGAGCCGACGGTCTTCCAGAATCCGCGTGAAGGAAAATTCGCTGCTCTGATGCCTTGGAACGGCCCTGATGTCCCGACTGCCGGTATTGCTGTTCTCGACTTCGATCATGACGGTTGGATGGACACCGCTTTCACTCAGTTGGCGTCGGGCGGTCTAACGCTCTGGCGAAATAATCACGGAAGAACTTTCGAGCCGGTCGAACTTCCGAAAACCAATTGGACTCGCGCCTGGGGCGTCGCTGCATTCGACTACGACAACGACGGTTGGATTGACCTGGTCGCAGTTGGTGAGACGGCCGATGGCAAAGGCGAAGTTCGACTGTTCCGTAATCTCGGCCCGGATGGATTCAAAGACGTCACTGCCGACGTCGGCCTCGACAAGATTCAACTCAAAGATCCGCGAGCGATCGTCACCGCGGACTATGACGGCGACGGCGCCACTGACCTGCTCATCACGCAGAATCATGGTTCCGCAGTGCTGTTGCGCAACGATGGCGGCAACAAGAACAACTGGCTGCGGGTTTCGTTCAAGGGACTGGCGGACAACAAGAGTGCGATCGGCACCAAGGTAGAGATCTTTTCCGGCGCGAACCGGCAGAAATTTGAAATCGCGGGATCGTCCGGCTACCTGGGACAGAACTCACCTGACTTCGTAGTCGGCCTTGGGCACGCCAAGGAAGCCGATGTAGTGCGTATGCTGTGGCCTTCCGGAGTGATCCAGGACGAAATTCAGATTGCTGGAATGAAGGACTACAGTTTCGGCGAGTTGGATCGTCGCGGCAGTTCTTGTCCTACGCTTTTTGTGTGGAACGGAAGCCGCTACGAACTGGTGGGAGACATGCTGGGCGCGGGCGTGGTCGGCCACTGGGTAGGGCCGAACCAGCGTGATATTCCGCGGCCCACCGAATACATCAAGGTGCCGCGCAAGTCGATTCGCGAGAGAGACGGCAAACTCAGTTTCCGCTTCATGGAGCCTCTGGAAGAGGCAGTCTATCTCGATCAGGTGAAATTGATGGCGGTCGACCACCCTGCTGCCGACGATGTATTTCCCAACGAATACTTTGCCAGCAACCCGCCGTACCCGGCGTTCAAGGTGGTCTACAGCCGTGATGCGCGCCCACCGGCCGCCGCACGGGACGAGCATGGCCACAACGTGTTGCCTGATCTCCTGGCGCATCGTTACTTCGGCGATTTCGATCTCCTGCCTTTTCAGGGCTTCACCAAGTCTCATACTCTCGAGCTTGATCTGGGCGAAGCCTATCGGGGAGGCCCGCTCTGGCTGATGATGCACGGCGAGATTGAATACTTCTCCGCAACCAGCATGTATGCCGCGTACCAGTCCGGGATCGAGCCGGTCGCGCCCTACGTCGAAGCGCAGGACGCCGGCGGAAAATGGGTTCGCGTCATCGACGACATGGGCTTCCCCGCAGGTGGCCCTCGCACTATGACTGCCGATCTGACGGACAAGCTGCCGCAGGGGACGCGGCGCATCCGCATCACGACAAATCTGCAAATTTATTGGGACAACATTCTGATCAATCGAGCAGAGCAAAACGGCAATGTCCGGCTGACGCAGGTGCCGATGGCGCGCGCCGATTTGCGTTTCCGTGGCTTCCCGCTGAAGGTTGAAAATCAGCCGCCGGGCAACGTTCTCTACGTGTACGAGAAGACCAGCGCGACCGGGCCTTACACCCGGCCCATGGGGGCTTACACCCGCTACGGGGACGTGCGTCCGCTGCTGACTGGCTACGACGACCGGCTGGCCGTTTTCGGATCAGGAGACGAAGTGGCTCTCGATTTCGATCCGGCGAAGTTGCCGGCGTTGCCCAAAGGCTGGGTGCGGGATTACTTCTTTGTGGCCAACGGCTACGAAAAAGATATGGACTTCTACGCAGCTGAGGCAAACACGGTCCACCCGATGCCCTTCCGGACGATGGGGACGTATCCTTATCCCAAGGGCAGGACGTTCCCGCTGGACGATGCGCACGTCAACTATTTCCTGGATTACAACACGCGCCACATGTCGGGGAACGAGCCTAAGGGATATCGGTTTGATTATCCCCGCTGATGCTGCGACAGGAGTAGATGAAAGGGCTCGCGGTACGGAATCGTTTTAGTCGTTGACATTCTCTGCCCCGGCATAATCCAATACGCGGGAATGGAAACCACTCCTGACGCTTCTTCTCCCTCATCGGGCCTGCGGCTTCGTCGATCGCTCACGCTTTGGGACCTGATTCTTTACGGCATCATCGTCATCCAGCCGACGGCTCCCATGCCCGCCTACGGCGTGTTCAGCAACGCGGGCCAGGGCCACGTCGTCACCTCGATCCTGATCGCCATGATCGCCATGGTGTTCACAGCCATGAGCTATGGACGTATGGCGCGGGTGTATCCCAGTGCGGGTTCGGCCTACACCTACGTGGGGCGGACGATTCATCCCTCACTGGGCTACGTCACCGGCTGGAGCATGACGATGGATTACATACTCAATCCATTGATCTGCACCATCTGGTGCTCCAAGGCGATGGCCGATCTACTGACGGGGACGCGATATCAGATTCCTTATCCTGGACTGCTGTGGCCGGTGATTTTTGCTCTGCTGTTTACCGGGCTGAATTTGCGCGGAGTCAAGACTTCGGCTCGTATCAATCAGACTCTATGCGCGATTATGGGAGCGGTGATTCTGGCTTTCTTCTGGTACACGATTCGCTACATTTTTCATTTACCGCAATATCCTGAGGCGTACTTCCTGCGTCCGTTCTACAACCCGCAGACTTTCTCCATCAACGGGGTGTTCCACGGAACATCGGTTGCGGTGCTTACCTACATTGGCTTCGACGGCATTTCAACCTTGTCGGAAGAGGTGGAAAATCCCAAGCGCAATATTTTCCTGGCGACCGTGTTGGTCTGCGTAGTGACGGGATTTCTGGCAGCGGCTGAAGTTTACGGCGCTCAATTGCTGAGCTCGCAGTATCTGTTCTCGGCCGACGAAGTGGAGAACGCGTTCAGCCACGTGGCCGCAATCGCCGGCGGACCACTGATGACCAAAGCCATCAGCATCACGCTGTTGATTGCGACCGTCGGTTCGGGCATGGGATCACAACTCGGCGCGGCCCGACTGCTCTATGGCATGGGACGCAGCGACGCGATTCCGAAGAAATTCTTTGGCGCCATCCATCCGCGGACGCGGATTCCCGCGAACAACGTAATCTTCGTCGGAGTGATTGCGTTGCTGGGAACTTTCCTTATCAGCTACGACAACGGTGCCCAGTTGCTCAACTTCGGCGCGCTGATCGCTTTCATGGGCGTCAATCTGGCGGCGCTGACCCACTACTACATTCGTGGCGAAGACCGCACTCTCGGACAGCTGATTCCACCGGTGCTGGGATTCCTGATTTGTCTGTTCATCTGGATTCACCTGTCGAACCTGGCGCTGATCGCGGGATCGATCTGGATGGTGGCCGGGATTGCTTACGGAGCATGGAAGACACGAGGCTTCCAGAGCAACCTGGTGAACTTCGACGTGCCTCCGGAAGATTGAGTAACTGCGTTTCCTGGAAGCGATGAAGCCCAAGTTCTTTCCATCTCCGTCCGACTGGCACGCCTGGCTGGAAGCGCATCATGAGAAGCATGAGGAACTGTGGGTCGGCTTCCACAAGGTCGGGTCAGGCAAACCCAGCATCACATGGCCGGAAGCCGTCGATGGAGCGCTCTGCTTCGGATGGATCGACGGTGTCCGCAAGAGGCTCGACGAAACCAGCTACGTCATACGGTTTACACCGCGGCGGGCGAAGAGCATCTGGAGCGCTGGTGAACATCCGGCGCGTGAGCGAACTCAGTGCGCTGGGGATCATGCGACCCAAAGGCGCTCAAGCGTTTGAGCTGCGGACAGGAAATCGCTCGGAAGTCTACGCCTACGAGCAAAGAAAAGGCGCCAAGCTCAGCGGACCTTACGAAAAGCAATTTCGCGCCAACAAGAAGGCATGGGAATTCTTCCAGGCCCAACCGCCGTGGTATCGGAAAACCAGCAAGCTGGTGGGTGATCAGCGCCAAGAAAGAAGAGACGCGTCTGAAGAGGTTGATCCAACTCATCCAAGACTCAGAGCACGAGCGAACCATACGCGAACTCCGCCGCCCGGTTGGCAAGAAGTGAGGCAGACTCCGGGTTGGGTGGAGCAGGCCTTCAGGCCTGCATCCAAAGCCGGATATCGAACGGCTTTTTAGCCGCCGAGGTACTTTACGACAATCCCTCACTGATGAAGCCCCTCAGCGGCTGAAGCCGGCTGCATTTTGGCTAGCTGTAATGCAGGGCTGAAAGCCCTGCTCCCGGCTCAGCCTGCTCCACTCAGCTCCTCCCTTCTCTTGATCCACCTGATTTCGGCCAATATTCCGCTTGACATCGACTATCAGGCGTTGTGAAATGCTGCACGCAGTTCTTCCCCTCGAAATCAATTGCTGGAGTCAGCCCATGTGGAAAGTCATCCTTGGGTTCCTGATCGTAGTGTGCGTCAGCGTCGGTGCTTACTTGCTTGTGTTCCGTCCCGATCGGTGCGAGTTCCTGGGATGGAACCGCCAGTTTGGCGTGGATGCGGACAGCACTATAGCCAAGCTGGATGGCCTGAAAACCAAGTTGAATATCTCGGCCAGTCAAGTACGAGAGCTGGATAATCTGCTGAAAGACTACGGCGCAAAGTACGAGACTTCCTGCCGTGATCTGAAGGCCGGCACCATCAGCAAGGATGAATACAACTGCCGCCGCGACAACATGGACAAGGCGTTGGACAACGTCCGCGCACTCAGCGTCAGCGTCGACAAACTGGGAAGCCTGACGGACGACGCCCAGGCCCAGATTGCCTTGCAGGCCATCGCGTCCTTTAAGGACCTGGCCAGCTCGGGATATGCCAAGGGCTGCGGAACTATGCTGGGGGTTGATCCGAAGGCGCTTACATTCGAATCGCAGGTGCCGGAGCGGTCTATTCAAGTGACCAATCGCGGCAACCGGGACCTGCAATTTTCGGTGGAAGACTTGTCGGAGGCATTTGTGCCCCGCCCATCCACCGGAACGGTGCCACACGGGGCCATGACGACCGTTTCCATTATCCGGACGATACTACCGGCGGCAGACGGAAGCTTTGCAATCAAAGACAACTCCGGGTCCGCGATCGAGGTGAAGATCGAAGTAAAGCAGGACAACCAGCAGCTTTATGACGGCCTGGCGAAAGACGCCCAGCAGATGTCCGGCAGCTCCATCCCGACCTTACAGGACGCATTAGCTGTGGTGAGCCGAAGTTCCCCGGATTTGAAGGACGAGGCCGGGCGCTACCTGATCGCCACCGGAATTCTCAAGCAAGCAGGGAATGGCACGGCTGCGAAAGTAGCCTTCGCCAAAGTAACTTCGTCGGACGTCAATCTCGCTCTTCATCCGGGAATTGCACAGATGTCCAGGATTCAGCTGGATAATAAGCGATTTGACAAGGTAGTCGTTCACCCGCAGTAAACATTGATTGCTTCAATTTGTTGCGACCGCTCACTCGATGTTCCACCCGCTGACTTCCACTGCGGGCTGAGCAGATCCCAGCTCTCCCGCCCTATAGGTGGCGGTGACTTCGCGTTTCTCGCCGGGCAGCAGCGAAATGTAGTTGTCCTGCCAGACCACCGGAAGAATCTCATCTCCGCCCTTGCCCTTGTTTACCTTCAGGCGCACGAAGAAGGCCAGACTCTTGCTTGGGTTTTCCAGCGTGACGTGGGTGGTCGCTTCGTCGCCCTTGCGTTCGGTGTGGTCGGTAAGTTTGACCTTCACTTTGGGTAGCTGGGACAGCGCGGTGTAGTCGGCGTAGGAAGATGTCGGAGTGGTGTACCAGTTCGACTTCTCCCAGTCGAGCGTTTCGGGCTTGCTGGAGAGCCAGTAGAGATTTGAGCCGACTAGCTTGCCGGAAGGATCCTGGAGCCGAAGCACGACGAAATAAGTTGGACTGAGGCCGTCGATGTCAGGCAGAGTCAGGATTTTGTTAGTGCTGTCGGCGGCGGCATCGAGCGTGGTTTCTTTGGAAAACTTCTCGGTCATATCCAGGTTGAGGACCTGTGTGGTCAGCTTCAACCCTTTTGCGTCTTCGTACTGGCTGCTGACAAGCCAGATGGAGTGGTCATCGTAGCCGTACACGGGATGCAGCGACTCCATCGCCTTCTTCGCGCCGAAATATCCGCCGCCGGGGCGCAGATAGTAGTCGTAAAGGTGCCAGATCATTGATGGCCAGGCGTTGTTCAGCATCCACTGGATCACGCCGGTGGAGGTGTACTTGTTGCGGCTGTAGGCTTCGTACATGGCGCGGATGCCTTCGTAAGTTTGGAGCTGCGCTTTAGTGGAATAGTCCTCGGCGCTGGTGGCTGGGCCGAAGCGTGCATTCAAGCGCGTCGCTGAATACGTGGATGTCTTTGAAAGCTCCGCCGCCCGCGTGGTAATCCCAGGTGTCGTCGATCGGCCAGAGATGGTCTTTGCCCACCATGGCGCGGATGCTCTCGATCGGCGGAACGGCTGGCCCCATGCTGGTCTCGGTGTTGAAGCCGTAAGCGCCGCCGCAACCGCCCGGGTTGCACTGGCGGGCTGAGTCGGTTTTGTCGGTCTGCCAGTAGGACGGCGCGACGTATTCGTACGGCCCGGTCATCTTCACGCCGCTCTCGCCGGAGAAGCCGTGCGGGTTTCGCGGTGGCGGAAGAAATCGTCGGGTTCGTCCAGAGCATCTCTTTTTCTACTCTCAGGTAGGTCTGCTCGACGTCAGGCGGAGGCGGGTTGTCGCTGCCGTTCATCCAGGCGATCAGGCTCGGATGGCCGCGCAGGCGGTACATCTGGTCGCGCAGAGATTGCTCTGCGATGGTGAAATCCTGCGGTTTCCAGTTGGGCCAATGCTCCCAGTGATCGCAGCAGCACCAGCCAGCGATTAGCAGAATTCCGCGCTCGTCCGCCAGATCGAAGAATTCTTTGGTTTCCAGCTTGCCTTCGAGGCGGATGGTGTTCAGCCCCATGTCCTGCACATAACGGAACTCGTCGCGCAGGCGCTGCGAGTCCTGGCGCAGCATCATGTCAGGAGACCAGCCGCCGCCGCGGATCAACACGTTCTTGCCATTCACCGAAAACAGACGCCGGTTGGCAGAGAGCACTTCTGACTTCATCTCGCGAATACCGAACCTGGTTCCAGCCTGGTCGGAGACTTTTCCGTCCAAAGCGAATTCGAGGTTGAGGTTGTAAAGCTCAGGCTTGCCCATCTGAGCGGGCCACCACAGCCGTGGATTGTCAAAGTTGAGCTGGGAAAACTGCTCTGGCGTGAACGTAACGTCTTTCGATTCGCCGGGACCAAGTTCAACTTCCTGGGAAAATTCAGTCTTCTCGATCTGACCTTTGAGCGTTCCCTTGACCGGCTGGCTCGATCCGTTCTTCACCAGGGCGGTGACGGTCAAGTGGGCTTTGTCATTGGCCGGCGAATCTACTTTCGAAACCACGGCGGGATAGCGCACGGCCACCGGCCCGCTGGTAGTGATGTCGACGGAGCGGAACAGGCCCATGTTTTTGTCCGGGGGCGCGGGGTTCCAGTCAACGAAGGTGATGGCCAGATCGGTGTCGGTCGGGGAGAAGACCTGAACAGCGAGTACGTTCGCTTTTCCGAGCAGAGCAGCATCGGTGATGTTGAACTCGTAAGTGCGCCATGCGCCGGCGACGTCGTCGGACTTGGCCAGCAGCTTGCCATTCAGCCAGATGTTGGCGCGGTAGTTGATTCCTCCGAAGTTCAGCCAGATGCTCTTTCCCTTGAAACTGGCGGGCAGGACAAATTCCTTGCGGTACCACCAGGGAATGATGAACGGGCTGTCAGGCTGCATCGGGATGCTGGAAAAATTCGCGCCGATGGGATAGGTGACGCCGGGAAAAGTCCGCAGATTGGTGCCAAAGAAAGGATCTGGATACACCTTGTGCTTCACCAGGGCCGCCACCACCGTGGTGGGAACGCTGACCTCGTACCAGTCTTTGGGATGGAAGGCCAGAGTGGAGAGGACGTCGCCTTTATCGTCCACCTTACCGGAGGATTGCAGCGACCAGCCGTCCCGCAGAGCAAGGGACTCGGGATGAGGATGGGGCATCTCCTGCGCAAACATCAGTCCGGAGAGAGACAGCGCTACGATGCACCAGAGGCTGCTCTTCATCTTTATCGTCATCAAGAGATCCTTTGCCGGGGATTGGTTTTTAAGAGTGCGTTCCATTATGCCGCATCTGGCCGGTTGCGCCGGCAGCCGCTCTAGGTTAATAACACGTAGTATTAATACGTTTCAATGGCTGATTTTCGTGATGCGGAAGGAGGGTGAGCATAGCTCGTCAGGTTCTGGATCCGTGAATCGCTCACGCATCTGCCGAGCTTTGCTCGGCTGGGCGGACGAGGGCGTCCCCCCTGCGTGGTTCGTGGCGTAGTCTATAATTTAAGTTTCCGCCTAAAACTCTGGAGTGAGAAGACAATGATTCGATTTCTGCAAACCCAAGGTCCGCTTAAGAAAATTATTCTCAGCGCCATGTTGCTCGTCATTTGCGGAGCCATGGTGATGTCCCTCGGTTGGGGCGGGATCAGCGACAGCCTTGGAGTGGGCGGACCGGGCCAGGGGGTTGTTGCCAACGTGGCGGGCGATCCGGTGACGACCCTTGACGTGCAGCGCGAAGCCAGGCAGATGCTGCGCCAGCAGTTTCCGCAAGGCGGGGCGCAGACTGACATGCTCCTCCCCTACTTTACCCAGCGCGCGGCGCAGACCCTGATCAGCCGCAAAGCCCTGGTCGCGGAGGCCGAAAGGCTTGGTTTGCGGGCTACCGATGACGAGGTGCGGGACGAGTTGCAGCACGGGCGCTATTCAGCCACATTTTTCCCGGGCGGCAAGTTCATCGGGCAACAGCAGTACGAAAACATTTTGCAAAACGCCGAGCTGACCGTGCCGGTATTCGAGCAAAGCGTAAAAGAGCAGCTTCTGCTTAGCCAGTTGCAAAATCTTATCGCTGGCAGCGCATTGGTCAGCGACAGTGAAGTGCGGCAGGCGTTTGAAAAGCAGAATGCCAAGGTCAAGTTTGACTATGCCGTGCTCCGCAAAGACGATCTGATGAAACAGATCAAGCCCAGCGATGCCGAGCTGAAAGCCTTCTACGACCGCAACAAGGCTACCTATAACAATTCGATTCCGGAAAAGCGCAAAGTCCGGTACGTGGTCCTGGATAACTCAAAGATCGAGGCGGAAGTCACCGTATCGCGTGAGGACCTCCAGGGCTACTACGACCAGCATCGCGACGACTACCGCGTGCCTGAGCAAGTCAACGTCAGCCACATTCTGATCAAGACTCCGCTGCCGGGCGCGGACGGCAAGGTTGATCCTAAGGGCGTGGAAGAGGCGCGGAAAAAGGCCGAAGACGTTCTGAAGCAGCTAAAGGCAGGCGGAAATTTTGCCGATCTGGCCAAGAAATACTCGGAAGATCCGGGCAGCGGCAAGACCGGCGGCTCTCTGGGCTGGCTTGGCAAAGGCCGCACCGTTCCCGAGTTTGAACAGGCGGCATTCTCCCTGACCAAGGGCGCGACTAGCGGTCTGGTGCAGAGCAGTTACGGCTTCCACATCATCCGGTTGGACGACAAGCAGGCCGCTCACTTGAAGACACTCGACGAGGTCAAAGACCAGATCGAGGGAACTATCAAGCAGCAGAAAGCTGCCCAGGTGGCGACCAATCAGGTGAATGCGTTGCTGGCGCAAGCCCGCACCGGCGGACTGGACAAAGCGGCCGCAGCCAAGGGATTGAGTGTCATCAACACGGATTTTGTGAGCAATACCGACACGCTGCCGGGCATTGGCAGCTCGCCCCAATTCATGAGTGCAGTGTTCGGGCAGGCGGAGAAGTCTCCTCCCGACCAGGTGCAGGTGGCGCAGGGTTATGCCGTGTTCGAGGTTCTGGCGATCAAGCCGGCCTCGACGCCGACATTCGAAGAGATCCGCAGCCGGGTGGAAGAAGAATTCAAGAATGAACGCGTCGCTGCGTTGCTCGCTCAGAAGACACAAGAACTGGCCGATCGCGCCAAGGCCGAACATGATCTGAAGAAGGCAGCGAAAGAGGCTGGAGCAGTCATGAAGACCAGCGAGTTTGTTCTGCCCGACGGACAGGTTCCGGACATTGGATCGATGGGCGGCCGAGCCTCGGTGGCCTTCACCTTGAAGTCGGGCGAAATCAGCGGTCCGATCACCAACGGCACCACCGGAGTTGTGCTGTCGGTTCTGGACCGGCAGGAGCCTACGGCCCAGGATTTCGAGGCCAAGAAAGACCAGATTCGCGATGGGTTGATTCAGGCCAAGCAGCAGGAGATTTTTGGTTTGTTTGTGACCAACCTGCGGGCGCAGATGGAGAAGTCGGGCAAGATCAAGATCAATCCTGAAGAGATGAAGGGCCTCACCCGCGCCCCGGGCGGCGGGGAACAGGGAGAGTAAAGCTCGACAGCGCACCGGTCCGGGGATTGCTGGTAGCATCGAGGTAGTCCCCGATGATTTCCTTTCCCCGCGCCACCGGTATCCTGCTGCACCCGACTTCCTTCCCATCGCGCGGTGGTATTGGGGATTTCGGCCCGGTCGCTTACGAGTTTGCCGACTTTCTTGCCTCGGCGCGCCAGGGCTTGTGGCAGGTGTTGCCGTTGGGACCGCCCGCTACCGGGAGTTCTCCCTACTCTTCAACCTCCGCATTCGCCGGCAATCCGCTACTGATCAGCCTGGACCGCCTGGCCGAGCGCGGCTGGATTGAATCTTCGCAGCTGGCCAGTCTGCCGCGTGACGCCGGCCCAGTCGAATATGAAGAGGTGTTTCAGCGCAAGCTTCCTCTGATTGTTTCAGCTGCACGCACTTTTCTTCAGAAGGCCCAGGGCGGTGCGCGGCATCGCTTTGATCGTTTCTGCGCGGACAATCTGTGGTGGCTGGAAGACTTTGTCTTGTTCGACGCGTTGCGCGAAAGAAACGAACGACGATGCTGGAAGGAGTGGCCCAGTCCTCTGGCTCGACGCGAAGCCTCGGCCCTGGCGGCGGCGCGGCAAGAACTGAAAGTGGAGGTGGACCTCCGACGGGTCATTCAGTTTCTCTTTTACGAGCAGTGGCATGCTCTGCGGCGTTACTGCGCGCAGCGGTCGATTCGCGTAGTGGGAGATATCGCAATTTTTGTCGCCTACGACAGCGCGGATGTGTGGGCGCATAGCGACCTGTTCCGCTTGAAGGACGATCTCGAACCGGAAGCTGTTTCTGGCGTACCTCCCGATGCGTTCAGCGCGACCGGCCAGCGCTGGGGTACTCCTCTCTATGATTGGGACGCAATGCGGTTGCGCGGTTACGACTGGTGGATCGACCGCCTGCGCTGGGGCGCACAGACTTGCGATTACATCCGCCTCGATCACTTTCGCGGATTCGAGCAGTTCTGGGAGATTCCGGCAAGCGAGCCGACTGCGGTAAAGGGCCGCTGGGTGGATGGTCCCAAGGACGAGTTGTTCAACAAGCTGCGCGACGTGTTGGGCGGGTTGCCGTTTTTTGCCGAAGACCTGGGCTACATCACGCCGGAAGTGCACGCGCTGCGCGAGCGTCATCAGATTCCAGGGCTGGCGGTGCTGCAATTCGGATTTCTCCGATGCCGGAGCGCATGTTTATCTGCCGCACCGGCTTACGCCGGATCGCGTCGTATACACCGGAACGCACGATAACGACACCACGCTGGGCTGGTGGAAGTCGGGAGTATCAGTGGCCGAGCGGCGCGCGATTCAAGCCTATGTGGGCTCACCCGAAGACGGGATGCACTGGGCGTTCATTCGTCTGGCGCAGGAGTCGGTGGCGAGCCTGGCGGTGGTTCCACTGCAGGATGTGCTGGGATTGGGCAGCGAAGCCCGACTCAATACGCCCAGTGTTTCCGAGGGAAATTTCCGTTGGCGATATCAGCCGGGTTCGCTGACCCGCGCTCTGGCCGAGAAGCTTGCTGTGCTTGCCGAAGTGACGGACCGCGTGCCGCCATCCATGCCGGTTCCGCCCGATGAAAAGTTTACCGCGTGAAATCAGCGCTTAGTCCTTACCTAGCCGAGTTTAAGGTATTCTTTTTGAATCGGTCCGAGCCGCATCGGTCGTCGGTCTACACAATAAAACTGAGAACCGGGAACTTGAAACTGATAACTGAGATTTCGTCCTCATGATTAAAGCCGTTCGAGGAACTCGCGATCTTCTACCGCCGGAGACGGCGTTGTGGAACTTCGTCGAGGCGGCGGTGCGTGATGTTTTCCGTGCTTACAACTTTCACGAGATCCGCACGCCGATTTTCGAGTCGACAGAACTCTTTGCCCGTGGCGTGGGCGAGGAAACTGACGTTGTCGCGAAAGAAATGTATACCTGGGAAGATCGCGGACGAGCGCAGAGTGATAAAGGCCAGTCGCTGACGCTGCGTCCCGAAAATACCGCCAGCGTGGTGCGCGCGTACATCGAGCACAAGCTTTGGGATCGTGGACTGAACAAGCTCTACTACATTGGTCCGCAGTTTCGCCGAGAGCGGCCACAGAAGGGGCGCTATCGCCAGTTTTATCAAATCGGTGCCGAAGTCATCGGGCCGTCGACAGCGGGCAGCGAATCTCCGGCGCGCGATGCCGAGGTGCTTGAGCTGCTGGCGACATTGCTCGACCGGCTCGGCATTCGAGACTGGACGCTTGAGTTGAACTCTGTCGGCTGCACCAGCGATCGGGCGGCTTACAACGAAGCGTTACGCAAAGCCCTGGAGCCGGTGGTCGGTGGCATGTGCGAGGATTGCAAACGACGCGCGGTCACCAATCCGCTGCGAGTGTTTGATTGCAAAGTTCCCGAAGATCAGCCCATTATCGAAACCTTGCCGCGTATCAGCGCGTTTCTGGATGACGGTTGCCGCAAGCATTTCGAACAGGTGCAGGCGATCCTGACCGCTGTTGGCGTGCCGTTCGCGCTCAACGATCGACTCGTCCGCGGGCTCGACTACTACACGCGGACAGCGTTCGAGTTCACCCACGATGCTCTGGGGGCGCAGAATGCGATCCTCGGAGGCGGCCGCTACGACGGGCTTTCGGAATCGCTGGGCGGGCCGAGCGCTCCCGGAATTGGTTTTGCCATTGGCGAAGACCGCCTGGTGCTGGCGTTGCAGGAATCGGCTGAAGCGGTTCAGCGCAAGGCCGGACGTTTACATCGCGCCTCTGGGCGCTGGCATGGACCGCGAGGCGGCGCGCCTGGCGCGGGAGTTGCGCCGTCACGATCTGGTAGTCGAGTTGGGGGACGAGAATTTTCGTCTGAAAAAGTCTTTTGAGACTGCCAGCAAGCTCGGAGTTCGATTTGCTTTGATCGTGGGCGAAAATGAAGTGAAGTCCGGTTCGTTTGCTCTGAAGAATTTGGAAACCGGCGAGCAGGTTTCAGTTCCGCGCGAAGAGTTGGCGGGAAAGATCCAGGCGAAGTAGCGGCACACGCTGATACGGAGGAACATGAGAAATCTAGCTTTCATTGCCTGCTTGCTCTGCTTTTCGGTGCTTACGTTCTCGCAAAGCGCGGGGAATGCCTCCAAGCCGCTGAGTCCGCTGGAGCAGACGCTGATTGCGAACACCAAGGCCGTTCCCGAAGCGCAGAAAACGAAGAACGTCGACTTCCTGAAACGTACGTTGACCGATGATTTTGTCTTCGTGGGCAGCGAAGGCAAACTCCACGACAAGGAAGAAGTCGTGGAAAGTGCACGGGATGGCGAACTCAAGGACTATTACACCTACAATCTGCGAGTTCTGCCGGTCGATGAGGACTCTGCTCTCGTGACTTACGATTGCATCATTCATATGCCCGAGGGAGACGCTCCCGGCATGGCGCCGCGCTACCAGCACATTTCCGATCTTTGGGTGAAGCAGGATGACCAGTGGAGGCTCAGGTTCCAGCAGGCAACCGCAGCGCGACCGGTTGACTGAACTTCAGTCGGGCCATGGGTTCCCCACTCGGCGGTGACGTCGTGCACTTGCGACATTTCAACCCGGTAGTTGAGGTAGTGATTGTTGTGATAGCGTTATTCAGGATCGTTCTTCTAATTGCGGCACTGGGCACCCCAACCTCAGCTGCGATCTTCGAAATGCCGGTAGCAACCGGTTGCGGTACTGTTTTACCGGTTCCGGTCCACGAACTTCTAACGTCTCAGTTCCCGGATTCGAGGCCACGAAAGCTCTCCGATCTAGAATCATATGATCAAAAACTTTGGTTAAAGTCCCATCCGCGGGATTGTCCGGGCATCGCCACAGGGCACTATCAAAGCGGCGATGAGCTCTCTTATGCCGTGCTACTCGTGCCGAAATCGACTTCGACCAATGGCTACCAACTCATTGTTGTTACAAAGAACTCCGCACAAGGGGCCTACTCTTGGAAGATGCTGAACAGCGCGAAGGGGCAGGCCAATTCGGGCATCGTTGTTCCAAGGTAAAGCCTGGAAAGTATCTTGATTCTGAGCGTGGCAAGTCCGTGACGATCAAGTTAGACGGCATTGACCTCCAATCGTTGGAGCAAGCGGCCATTCTGTACTACTGGTCGAGTGGCCGCTACCTGAAGCTTCAAATATCCGATTGATCGTTTAGCTCTTGGTACTGTATGTTGCTGGGTGACGCGACCGACTCTCAGGTGTTTCTGGCTCCAACGGTCAGCAGACACGCGAATCCATCCCAACCATTTATAATCCTTGATTCGGCTTACTGCCGTATCCTGCACTGAAGGGCACACCTTGCTCGATTTTCTTGGCGATCTACGACGTACTCACATGTGCGGCGCTCTGCGTCCCACTGACTCGGGCAAAAAGGCCGTCCTCATGGGATGGGTCAACCGGCGTCGCGACCTCGGCAACCTGATCTTTATCGATATTCGCGACCGCAGCGGTGTCACCCAGGTGGTGTTTAACAAGGAGCGCGATCCCGCCATCCATCAGAAGGCTGAGGCCTTGCGCAACGAGTATGTCATCGCCGTAATCGGCACGGCCAAACAGCGCGTTCCTGACACGGTGAACAAGAACATTGCCACTGGCGAGGTGGAACTGATCGCGGAAGAGCTGCGCATCCTGAACGAGTCGAAGCAGCCGCCGTTTCTGCCCAGCGAAACTGTTCTGCCGAATGAAGAGATGCGGCTGAAGTATCGCTACATCGATCTGCGCCGCGATGCCATGCAGTACAACATCGAACTGCGGCACAAGGTTGCGCTAGCGATTCGCGATTACCTTTCTTCGCTGGGATTTTTCGAGATTGAAACTCCCTTCATGACGCGCTCGACGCCGGAAGGCGCGCGTGACTACCTGGTTCCCAGCCGGGTGCAGCCGGGGAGTTTCTATGCATTGCCGCAGTCGCCACAACTGTTCAAGCAGATCCTGATGATTTCGGGGTTCGATAAATATTTCCAGATTGTGCGCTGCTTTCGCGACGAAGACTTGCGCGCCGATCGCCAGCCGGAGTTTACCCAGATCGATCTGGAGATGTCGTATCCGCAGGCGGAGCGGGTTTGGGAAGTGGTCGAAGGCTTCCTGACCGCGGCTTTCAAGGCCGCGGGACACGAGATCAAGACGCCGTTTCCTCGCATGAGTTATGACGATGCCATGAGACTCTACGGCAGCGACAAGCCGGATATGCGTCTGCCTGCGATGGTTGACGTGCGTCCGGCATTTACGCCGGAAGAGTTGGAGAAATTCGCCGCGGCGTTCAAGGTCAGTCCGGATTTTACTTCGGCGCTGATTCGCATTCCGAAGGCGGGAGATATTTCCGGGACCGAGCGGCGGACCATTGGAACTTACGGCGCGTTCGCGCATGCGCAGGGTACGTCCCACGTAAGTCTGATGACCGACCCCAATCGCTTTGCGCGGGACTATCCCAATTCGATTGGGCCAATTCTTCAGGCTGCCGGAGTCGAATCCGGTGATTTGTGGGCGCTGGTGGTACGCAAGGCAGACTCCAAGCAGAGTGTGAACCAGTTCTATCAGACCTGCGGACAGCTCCGGCTCGATCTCGCGCAGAAATACGCCGCGAAGCACGGTGCGTTTGCCAAGACGGGCGATCCCGCGACAGATTTTCGCTTCTTGTGGGTCACCGATTTCCCGATGTTCGAGTGGGACCGCGAGTCGGGACGATGGAACGCGGCTCATCATCCGTTCACGTCGCTGCATGACGAAGACATGGCCAAGCTCGAGACGAGTTACGACACGACTGGCGATCCCAAGTCCCCGCTGGGAGAAATCCGCGCGCTGGCTTATGACGTGGTGTTAAACGGCACCGAACTTGGGTCTGGTTCGATCCGTATTCATCGCCAGGATATTCAGAGCAAGATATTCCGGGCACTCGGAATGACAGAAGAAGAGGCGCGCTCGCGCTTCGGATTCTTTCTGGAAGCGCTGGAGTATGGCACCCCTCCGCATGGCGGCATAGCTTTAGGGCTGGATCGGATCGTGATGATCCTGGCTGGCGCGGATAGTCTGCGCGAAGTGATTCCATTTCCCAAGACTGCGCGCGCGGTAGACCTGATGGTGGATGCGCCGACGCCGGTCAGCGATGCGCAGTTGAAGGAATTGGGAATACAGGTGAAGAAGTAGGAGTACCCGCTGGTCGAAGTCCGCTTCGCAATCAACCTGTCATCTTGAGCGGAGGCAGGGGAACTCGCTTGCGAGTTCTTTGCCGAAGTCGAAAGACCTTGTGTCTGTGCGTTACCACTGCCGCGAGGTCCAGGCCAGTGCCGCAAACGCAAGGTCCCTCGACTGCGTGAACCATTCGCAAGCGAATGGTTCAACTTCGCTCGGGATGACAGGGGATAGGTAGCGCCGGCGCTAGTGACCCCTATCCCCGCTTGATGATGAACACGGTCTTGTCGTCAATGCGGTCTTCTTCGCCGTTTTCTTGCAGGATCTGGTCCTGCTTGACCGCGTGTTCCAGGATTGCGTTGCAGATTCCTCTCGCGGGCTGATCTTTGTGCTCGCGGATTACCTGCTCGATCAGCAGACGCTCCTCCTCGTCGCTGCCGTCGTAGACTCCGTCGGTGTAAAGGAAGAGCAGGTCTCCCGGGCTCATCAGCGTGATTTCCGCTACGTCGGACGAGTTCATCTGTCTCGGCCTGATCGCCATCGAAAGATATTTGTTCCGGTCGGGATGGTCTTCGGGAATCTCCAGTCCGAGCGCCAGGAACTGCACCATGCGGGCGTCGTCGATCTCCATGAACCGGTTGAATTCCGCCGAGAACACCAGCGGCGGCGGATGACCGAAATTTACGAAACGAAAATGCCCGGTGGGGCGTATTTCGCCGTACAGCATGGTCGCGATCTCACGCGAATTGTCGTCCTTGTTTCTTCCCAGCGCGTTCCGGGCGGTGACCGACTGCGCCAACCTGAGATTGATCTTCTCGAAGAAACCGGGCGTCGTTTTCCCGCTGTTGTCGAGTTCCGAAAGCATGAGTGAATGAAAGGTGTCGTGGACGGTGGACGCGATCTTGGCGGAAATGATGCCGTGTCCCTGCGCATCCACCAGCAGGACGCCGGCCGTGGTGTAAAGCTCCTGCAGATCTTCGGAGATTCTTACCTGTTCGGAACTCTTCGCTCTTCGGTACTCGGCTGCGACGGAAGGCTTGTAGCCCGGTCTCGTCTTAAGCCACTGCACGTGTGCATCGACGGAGTTGCGCGGAGTCTCGCCCTTGGGAAGAGGCTCCAGATAATCCTTTGACAACTTGATGGCGCGGGCGATGCGAGCGTCGATGTTGTAACGCTGCTGAAAGTTGATGTACTCAAAAAGATCGCCGCCCACCGTGCTGGCGGGTATCGAGTTGCCGTACATATCGATCCCGGCCAGTTGCGGGATCGCGCCTTCGACCGGCATCAGCCGCTTGCGAAGATATTCGTCAATGCTGGGTTCTGCTTCCCGCGTCGCCATAGATCGTATTCTTGCTGCGGTTACGTCTGAGATGGTTCGATCGCAATTATAAAGGCGTCGAATCGACAATGGGGGTGTCGCACGGGAAGGTCTGGCGGGAGGATTGGTGCCGGCTATTTGGGAGCAAGGCGCTTGCGAAAGCTTCGGAGAATAATCACGCCGCTGATGCCAAAGCTTGCTACCGCCCCCAAAGCCAGCGACTCTGTGAGTTGCGGTGCGATGTGCAGCAGGTCGCCGAAGAACGCAGCCAGGGCAAAAAGGATTCCCAGAATATTGAGCCAGGCTGGCGAGCTTGCCGATGGCTCCTTATCGCGGTTTTGCAGGCGAAGCTGGAGCAGCACGGCGGCCAGCCCCACGGCGCCCATGACTACTACTGCCAGCGGGCTGTAGAATGCGCCTCGGTTGGTAAAGAGCACGACCATGGCCATGGCGCCACAGAGCAGCCCGGAGGCTATCACCGTCCAGCGGCGCGTGCGCGGGTCAAGCGTCTTCAATGTCACCTCGGAGTGAAATCCTATTGTAGACAGAGTAGGTCGGTATGCAAACACGATTTCCGCTTTGCAGCCTGAAAAGCCAACCGTATCGTCCTTGGTGGTTGAAAATGGGGTAGTGGGTCAGTTTTACGATACGATCCACAGAACCCAATAAACCACGAAGGACACGAAGGAGCACGAAGGCTTTAGGCCAAGGGCTTACTTCGTGTACCTTCGTGTCCTTGGTGGTTCATGGTTTGCAAAACTCCGAAATGAGCTACAATCCCCGGTGTTGTCGGTACAGGCTGGACGGGCAGCCGCCGACGTTTCATCGATCAGGATCCAGACCCGCCCGAGTTTTCATCTATAGCTTTGGGGAGGCATTTCTACAACCCCGTTTCCGAGCAGTACTTCCACGCGCGCTGAAGGAGAATTCGCAACTCTGGAGGAAATTATGGCAACCGTACTGGCTGGCGTTCAAATGGACGAGAAGGTCTCAAATTACATCTCCAAGAACCGCAAGATGCTGATTAACGGACAGTGGGTCGAAGCCGCTTCCGGCAAGACATTCGCAACCTACAACCCGGCCACGGGCGAGGTCTTGGCCCGCGTGGCCGAAGGAGACCGCGAAGATATCGACCGCGCCGTAAAGGCAGCCCGAGCCGCGTTCGAAACCGGTCCCTGGTCGAAGATGACACCCTCAGAGCGCGGACGCCTGATTTGGAAGCTGGGCGATCTGCTGGAGCAAAACCTGGAGGAGTTCGCCGAGTTGGAAATGCTCGACAACGGCAAACCTCTGAAAGTAGCGCGGGCGGCGGATGTTCCGCTGGCCGTGGACCTGTTCCGCTACATGGCGGGTTGGGCGACCAAAATTGAAGGCAACACGATTCCGATTGCCGGGAATTTTCTGGCGTATACCTTGCGCCAGCCGGTCGGCGTGGTCGGTCAGATTATCCCCTGGAACTTTCCGTTACTAATGGCCGCCTGGAAGCTGGGCCCGGCTTTGGCGACGGGATGTTGCGTAGTGATCAAACCTGCGGAACAGACGCCGTTGTCCTGTTTGCGTTTGGGTGAACTGGTTCAAGAGGCCGGCTTTCCTGACGGAGTGGTGAACATCGTCCCGGGCTATGGCGAAACTGCGGGCGCTGCACTGGCTGCGCATCCTGACGTCGACAAAGTAGCTTTTACGGGTTCCACGGAAGTCGGCAAACTGATCCTTCAGGCGGCGGCTGGAAATTTGAAGAAAGTCTCGTTGGAGTTGGGCGGCAAATCTCCTAATGTCGTTTTTGGCGACGGCGATCTGAAGTCAGCCATAGCGGGCTCGGCCAGCGCCATCTTCTTTAACCAGGGACAAACCTGCTGCGCCGGCTCCCGTCTCTACGTGGAGAAGAACATCTTCGACGAAGTAGTCGACGGAGTGTCGGCGAGAGCAAAGAAAATCAAGATTGGGCCGGGATGGGAAGCAGCCAGCGATATGGGGCCTTTGGTTTCTGAAGAGCAGCTCAACCGTGTCTGCGGCTACCTGGAAGCCGGGCGCTCCGAAGGAGCGAAGGCTATGGCCGGAGGCAATCGTCATGGCGACAAGGGATATTTCGTTGAACCGACCGTGCTGGTCGATACCAACGAAAATATGAAAGTGGTGCGCGAGGAGATTTTCGGGCCCGTGGTCACCGCAATTCCTTTCTCCGACTATGACGACGTAGTCAAGGCAGCCAACAATTCGGTATACGGGCTGGCGGCGGGGATCTGGACTCGCGATATCGGCAAGGCGCATCGCCTGGCTTCGCAAATGCGCGCCGGCACGGTATGGATCAATTGCTTCAACGTCTTCGACGCCGCGTTGCCATTCGGTGGATACAAACAGTCGGGCTGGGGACGCGAAATGGGACACGATGTCCTGGAACTGTACACCGAAGTAAAGTCAGTCTGCGCCGCGCTTTAGTCTGGTGGTTTTGTTTACAAAGGGAAGCTTCGGCTTCCCTTTTTTCTTCACAGACCACTAGGGTGCCCCGTCCAAGCTCGGCTTGGGCGGGGGTTTCTGTTTGTTGCTCAACGGTCCCTCAACAAAATCCTCGCCCAAGCGGAGCTTGGACGGGGCACCCTTGCTGTCCCCATGCAGTTTGTGATGACCTTCTTCTGCCTCCCTCGTCTATTTCGCATGAAAATGGCTTGCCGATGTCTTCTCGCTCTTTTGTTTCTGAGTCTGACCGCATTCGGCCAGGATGCTGCCACGTTTCGCGGGAACCTGGCGCATACGGGCGTCTATAACGCCGCCGGCGTTCCAAAGTTCAGCCAGATCAAGTGGAAGTTCCACACCGACGGACAGGTAATCTCGTCGCCTGCGATCGCGAACGGCATAGCCTATGTAGGCAGTACCGACGGAAATCTGTACGCCGTGGACCTCGACTCCGGCACGCAAAAATGGAAGCTGTTTACCGGCGTGCGGGTGACATCGTCGCCCGCCGTGGAGAACGGAGTCGTCTACTTCGGAAGCTATAGCGGCAGGTTCTACGCGGTCGATGCGGTCAGCGGGAAACTGAAATGGAAGTTTCAAACCGACGGCGAAAAGCGCTTCGAAGGCAAGCACCTGCATGGTTCCGAGCCCGCGGCAGAACTCATGCCCGATCCTTTTGATTTCTATTTGTCGTCTCCGGCGTTGTGGGGTGGAGCAGTCTATTTTGGAAGTGGCGATGGGAACGTCTACGCCCTCGACGCTGCAAATGGAACACTGAAGTGGAAATTTCACACCAGCGATGTCGTACATGCATCTCCGGCAATCTCCGAGGGGACGTTGTTCATCGGCAGTTGGGACAGTTATTTTTATGCACTTGATGCCGCCACTGGCAACGAGAAGTGGCGATTCAAGACCGGGGAAG
This sequence comes from Terriglobia bacterium, assembly GCA_963741105.1. Classification (GTDB taxonomy): domain Bacteria; phylum Acidobacteriota; class Terriglobia; order Terriglobales; family Acidobacteriaceae; genus JAIQFF01. The sequence goes on along the minus strand of CAVUGT010000016.1, from coordinate 64,253 downwards.
ATCACGACATTTATAACCAGGTCGGTATTCAGTCCTCGGCTGCTGTCATGGATGGCGTCGTGTATTTCGGCTGTCGCGACTCGAACTTCTACGCAGCTCGATGCCCGCACTGGAGAGAAGAAGTGGGCCTTCAACAATAAAGGTTCATGGGTGATCACGTCCCCTGCGGTACAGGATGGCAAGGTCTACTTCGCCACATCAGACACGGCGATGGTCTATGCGATGGACGCCAAAACCGGAAATCCAATTTTCTCTCTGAAGTTCAGCGGCTGGCCCCTGTTTTCTTCTCCGGCGATTGCCAGAGGAATGCTCTACATCGGATCACATCAGGGCAAACTGATCGCTATTGATCTTGCCAGCCAAAAACCAGCATGGACATTCGAGACTGATGCATCGCGACAGGAAGGTCCCGCTCTCACTAAGCCGGATGGAACTCCCAACTACGAAGCCGCGTTCGGAGACAGTTTTTACGAGAGCATGGTGATTGGCGTCAACAAGATGATGAGTGTGGGCGCGATCCTGTCGTCGCCGGTGGTAGTGAACAATGTGATCTACGTAGGCAGTACAGATGGCTTCCTCTACGCACTGATGTAACTGTCCATAACTCTCGAGGGGTGCCCCGTCCAAGCTCCGCTTGGGCGGGGATTTTGTTTGGATCACTAAGTTTTTCTCAAAAATGAGAACGGTCTAATTCTGTACCAGATCCCCCCCGAGCGGAGCTTGGACGGGGTACCCTCTCCGATGTATCCCATTCGGATACATGACCTCGGTCATTTGGTAGCCACTGATGCTATAGGTTGGGCGGCGACGGCAGCGTTATAGTGAGGCTACTCATCTCATGAAGAACCTGTGGCTCATATTACTGGTGTGCCTGATTGGGTGCTCGGCCAAGAAGAAGCCGGTCACAGCTACGCCAGCGGCACCTCCACCGCCTGCGCCGGTGAAGAGTCAGATGCCGCCGCCCACCGCGGAGGTCATCGAGCACTGCGTAGTGACCAAGCGGGAAAATGCAAATACCGTATCCTGCCGGTGCGTGCCGGTCACTACGCGGATCGATTCCAAGACCGGGCATACGGTCATCGTCTGCAAGAAGATGCCGGAGACGAAGTAACGTCCGCTTCTTTGTGAGCTCTGTGTCCTCTGTAGTTCAAGAAATTGATTCAGGCGCCGTACCCCGCCACCCATTCCGCCTGTCGAGAGCCTCCGTGACTGAGCGCGTACAGCACCAGTTCCACGCGACTCGAAATTCCCAGTTTGTCGAAGATGCGGAATAGATATTTCTTGATGGTGTGCTCACTCAGGCAGAGTTCGCGTGCCACCTCGCGATTGCTGAGGCCGTCGGCCACCAATGCCACCACCTGCTCTTCCCGCGGGGTCAGCAACCGGATGCCCCGGGAATTGACCATGTGCAGCGACGGGACGGAACTCAAGGCCTCGACCAGGTATTGCATCTGCTCACTGTTGGCCCACACCTGTCCCTGATGCACGCTGTGGATACATTTGCAGAGCAGCCGGAAAGGGTTTTGAGAGAAGCAAAACAGGCCCCGGGCGCCGGAGCGGAAAGCATTGACCACGACATCGCGGTCGTAACTGTCGAGCAGAATGATTTTGCTCACCTCGGGATGAGCTAGGTGCAGGCGGCGAACCACCGTCATGTCGGGCCATCCGTCGCGAGGATTGTCCGCGTTAAGGATCGCCACCTGAACCGTCCAGTCGACTCGCTTTGCAAGTCCGCTCCCGCGGTCGAAAGATCAGCTTTGTGCCTGCACCAGGCTGTCCCTCGACTGCGTTGAAGCATTCACTCGCGAATGACTTCAACTCCGCTTGGGGTTGTAAGAACGCTGCAAGTTTAACCTTTAGCTGCGGGAACCGCCGTTCCGCCAATTCTTTATTACAATCAGAGCGGCATCGCCGATTGGTGGCAACTCACCGTTGCAGCGGCCCGCTCACATGGAAAAAACAATTCTCGTCACCGGAGGGGCCGGATTCATCGGCTCCAATTTCATTCTGCAATGGATCGAGCAGGAAGGAACTCCGGTGGTCAACCTCGACAAGCTGACGTACGCGGGTAATCCGCGCAACCTGCTTCGAGTGTCGTCCGGTCCTGGATATTGTTTTGCGCACGGAGATGTCTGCGACCGCGAACTCGTGCGCGGATTGATCAAACAGCACCAACCTCGTGCCATCGTGCACTTTGCCGCTGAGAGTCACGTGGACCGTTCGATCCTCGGGCCGGATGATTTCATCCGAACCAATGTGCAGGGGACATTTTGTCTTCTGGAAGAAGCGCGGGCCTATTGGGAGGGGCTCCAGGGCCACGACCGCAGCGCGTTCCGCTTTCTTCAAATCTCAACCGACGAAGTGTACGGCTCGCTGGGGCCGAACGACCCTCCGTTTAGCGAAACCACGGCCTATGCCCCCAACAGTCCGTATTCGGCTTCCAAGGCTGGCGCTGACCATCTGGTGCGCGCCTATCATCACACCTACGGCCTTCCCACTCTGACCACCAATTGTTCGAATAACTACGGCCCTTACCAGTTTCCGGAAAAATTGATTCCGCTCATGATTCTGAATGCGCGCTCCGGCAAATCTCTGCCGGTCTATGGAGACGGACAAAATGTGCGCGACTGGGTATTTGTTGAGGACCACTGCGACGCCGTGCGGGCGGTCCTTGCCAAAGGCAAAGTTGGAGAAACCTACAACATCGGTGGCCGCAGTGAGAAACGGAACATCGAAATCGTTGAGACTGTTTGCTCGTTGTTGGACCAATCCTGTCCGGACGACCCGGTCGTGCCACATCGAAAGCTCATAGCGTTTGTGAAAGACCGTCCCGGTCACGATCGCCGCTATGCTATTGATGGTCGAAAGATCGAGCGCGAGGTGGGATGGAAACCACGCGAGACTTTCGACAGCGGCATTCGCAAGACTATCGAATGGTATTTGCAGAATGACGAGTGGGTGAGAGAAGTGTCCAGCGGCGACTACCGGAAGTGGATTGCCACCCAGTACTCATGAGATGTGCGCGTTTCCCCGGATCAGAGAACTGACCGCATGCGAATCACAATATTCGGTGCCACCGGCTTGCTGGGAAAAGCGCTGATGCAACAGTGGAAAGAGGATGAGGTCACAGGATTCGGCTCCGCCGATGGAGATATCCGCGACGAAAAGCAGGTCCTGAATCTGGTTCAGCGCACGCGGCCTGACTGGATCGTTTTGACCGCTGCTTATACCGATGTCGACGGATGTGAAACCAATCGCGATCTGGCTTTCGATGTAAATTGCCGAGGAGTGGTCAACGTTGCGCGAGCGGCAAAGCAGTTCGGCGCACGCCTGATTTTTATCAGCACCGATTACGTGTTCGACGGAACTAAAACGACTCCTTACGCTACGGATGACCCGCGCTCACCACGCAGCGTTTACGGCCAGTCGAAAGCCGAGGCGGAGGTGCAAATTACTGAGGTCCTTCCGGATTGCTGCATCGTTCGGACCTCGTGGCTCTTCGGCGCCGGTGGAAAGTGCTTCCCTGACACAATTCTGAAACTGGCCGCGACCCGGCCTCAGTTGGAAGTGGTGGGCGACCAGCGCGGCTCTCCCACATATTCGATCGATCTGGCGCATGCCATCGTCCAACTTTGTCGCCAGGCCGCCAGCGGGATTGTGCACGTCACCAATCGCGGCGAGTGCTCATGGTACGAGTTTGCTCGAGAAATCATCGCGCGCGCAGGGCTCACGACGGTCGTAAACGAGACCACCAGCGACAAGTTCGTACGTCCAGCGCCGCGACCGAAGTATTCCGTGCTGTCGCCCGCAAGTCTGGAGAAACATGGCATCGCCATGCCTGATTGGCACGATGCACTGCAGCGGTACCTGGCAACAGCCACGTAGGGACAGATGTCCTCATCTGTCCGGCGGAGCGCAGCTCCGCGAATTTCGCCTCCAGCAAACTCATGTCGAGCTTCGTTCGACTGGACAGATGAGGACATCTGTCCCTCCGTGGTTTGTGGTGGTTTGAGCGGAGCTACAGCTGCTGCATCAGCGCAGCGCGCATCTCTTCCTGATGTTTGGGATCCAGTTTGGCGCCGGCACAGGTTACGTGGAAGACGTCGGTTGCGGTCTGCCCCTGAGTGTCGATGATCGCAACTTCGATGTTGCAGCCTAGTTCGGCCATGGTGGAACTGATGTCGTAGAGCAGTCCTGGACGGTCCTGAGCGATGATCTCGATCAGGGTGCTGTGTTGCGAACAGTGGTTGTCGGTCTGGACGCTGGGTTCAACCGTGATTTTCGGGTTCTGCACCGCCGGCTTGAACTTCGTCTCCATCATCTCGACGACATTGATCTCGCCGGAAACAGCCTCTGCCAGCTTCCGTTTCAGGCGGCCAATTTCCGATGGATTCAGCTCAAGCGTACGGAACCGGTCTGAGAATCGGAAAGTGTCCAGCACCACGCCAGCTTTGTTGGCGAAAGCCTCAGCCTTCAATATGTTCATGCCCCACGATGACAGTGTCCCTACGACGTGGGAAAACAGGCCAGGGCAATCGAGAGTGAGAAGAACGAGTTCGAAATAGCCATCGCGGCGCAGTATTTCGATCTGCGGCTCTTCATCTTTCTCTTTGAGCCGGTCGTACATCCGGCAGTGGGCGACGATTTCGACCGGAGTGTGCATCAGCAAATAACGTTTTGGGAAGCCTTCCAGGAAAGACGTGATGTGCTTTGGATCGGAGTCACCGGCAGCAGACACGGCTTCCTTGATGCGTTCGCTGTTGCTGGTATTGGCAGTGAGGCGTTGATCGTCCACGGTCCGGCTAAGATGATTGAACGCCGCGGCGTACAGCTGCCACAGCATCTCTGCCTTCCACGGCGTCAAAGCTTCCGGGTTGACCGATTTAATGTCGGTGTAAGTGAGCAGGGTGAGCATCTTTAATCGTTCTGTAGTGCCGAGAGCCTCGCTGAACTCGGCCACCACCTTGGGATCGAAGATGTCCTGACGCCTGGTCGTAGCCGACATTCGCAAGTGGCTTCCGATCAGAAAGACTACAGTTTCGCGATCCTCCGGCTCCAGGCGAAGCCGCTCCAGAACACTGGCGGCAGCTTGCAGACTTCCCGTCACGTGATCATCTGCCGGCATGCCCTTGCCGACATCGTGAAACAGGAGGGCAAGGAACAAGAGGTCGGGACGCTCGAGTCCGTCCAGAATGTCACGGAAGCGGCGCTCCACTTCGCTCTCGGGAGTTCGCAGTGCGTGAATATTCTCGATCGCCACCAATGAATGTTCGTCGACGGTGTAGCGATGGTAGTAATCGCGAATGACCAGGGAATCAACCGCTTTGAACTCGGGAAACAGACTGACCAGCGCCCCGGTGCGATGCATGGCCCGCAGAGCGGTGCCGGCATGTTGCGATACCAGGATGCGACGGAAGAATGCCCACACTTCAGGAGAATCTTGCGCCCATTTCTGAAGACTGGGAAGTGCGGTCTCGACGCATCGTTCGCTTTCAGATGTGAGTTTCAGACCGTGCCTGCCGACAAATTCGAAAAGGCCGAGGAGCACCGTGGGATCCTGCACAGAGGAAAGCTGCCGCAGAAAGACCCGGCCCTCCACCACGGAAAAATCGGCGTTCGACAGGCGTGACTTGCGGTTTTCGAAAAGACGATACAAACCCGAGCGGCCAGGCTGTACTTCATCGAAGAGGACGGTCAGCCGGTAGATCGACCGCACGTGCCGGAAGTAGGTTCGCATCCAGGCAGCGGCAGCGACCGGCGCCCCGTCCGGCATTCCGATTCCTGCCGCGGCTGCTTCGGATTGGAGTTCGTAGGTCAATCCGTTCAGGTCGCGGCCCTGGCGGTAGTGCAGGAAGCATCGGACCGCGGCAAGAAAATCCATTGCGGCATTGCACTCTGCGCGAAACGCGCTTGGCAGCAGATTTTCCGGCGCTGGCCAAACCCCAGTCTTCTCCAATTCTGAAATCAGGCTAAGCCAACACGCCACCTGGTAGTCACGGAGTCCGCCCGGGCTGTCTTTGATGTTCGGTTCCAAATGGAAAATGGTGTGGCCGAATTTCTTGTGACGGGCCGAGGTCAAGTCGATGAGTCGCTGTTGAAGTTCCAGCGCCTCGCGCGCCACCATTTTTGGAATCACCTGCGAGTGAAGCTGCTCGAACAACTTGGCATCGCCGCAGATGTAGCGGCAATCGAGCAGGGAAATGTTGAACTCGAGATTGTCGCGGTGCATCTTGCCACACTCCACCAGAGAACGGGTGGTGGGGCTAAGGCGAAGATGCAGGTCCCAGAGAGCCTGTGAGATTGGCGAAATCACACGCTTTTGCGCATCTTCGCTGAGGGGCGATTCGTGCAGGAAGAGGATGTCGACGTCAGAGTGCGGAAACAGAGCACGCCGGCCGTATCCGCCGAGCGGGGCAATGCAGAGGTGGTCAGTCGCGCCGGGAGAGACCTGGTTCCATAGCTCGCTGATTAGAGAATCGGTTAGGTTCGAGCGTTCATGGATCGCGGCCTGTCCGTTGTGGGAGTGTTCAAATCTCTGTCGTATCTTCTCGGACTCGGCCTGGTAAGCGTCCTGTGATATCGCGCTATTCGCCAGCACGGGCATTGAACTCCGGTCTCCTGATGTGAATCGGCGTCACAGGCCTGCCATTCAGACACTCAAACGGGGCCAGTTGCTTCGACTTTGAAATCGGGGACACACGAGGAAGCTCGCCCGGGAGCTAATTATGCGATTTCCGCTCCACGATGGCTAATCTATAGTTTTTATCCGGACGATTCAGAACGGTTATAGGGCCCGAAGACCGCCGCGTAGGGCCTCAGGGCAGCCATCTCAGCAAAGCGCTTTCCGCATAAAGAATTACGGTGATTACAGCCATCATTTCCAGGATCACCGGGGTCAATTCCTTGATCCACTGCACCGGAGTGTAATTTGCATCGACGTCGCGCTGGATGAAGGCATAAGCTACCACGGATTGCGCCGACCCGATGTGCGTCCAGCATCCGCCCAGCGCATAGCCGGCGATCTGGGCCAGGGCAAACAGATGCAGGGTTGCACTCTCCAGATTGTGCAGACCGTGGGAGGCGAAGTCGGCGACGATGTTGTTGTCCAGAATAGCGGAGAGGAACGTGCATCCCAGAAATTGGGCGAAGGCTACGTGAGCGTTTCCCAGAGTGTCGATTCCGTGATGGATGAGGCCCTGAAGTTGAGCGAAGAATCCGGCGTTGGTCAGGAGCGTGATCGACAGGAACAGGGGAAACAGGAAGTAGTACTCGGCATACTCGAGCCGCGCATCTCGAAGGGCCAGAGCACGCATCTTCGGAATTCCAGCAATGCCCACAACGGCTGCGGCAAACCCTGCGAACGACGCCAGGAACAGCGGCACGTTGTGATAGAAGCCGTGCAACACGAGGAAGCCGACGAACGGCACGAGCGCCAGAGCACCGATTTTCTGAGCCCGCTGGCGAAGGTGGGCCATCGATGCCAGCGTTTCATCCACCGAGCGTTCCGCGGCAAGCGCCGCCTCGCGGTCTCCGGCAGCATCAAGGATGTAATGGCGATCAAGCGCGTCCGCCAGATCTTCGCTTACCAGATGTCCCAGCAGGCTCTTGCGGGTCGCCTCAGGCACACGCTCTCGTACCAGCGCGAGGCCCAACGAATCACCGCCGCGCAATCGTTGCAATACGAACTCCGCGCGGTCGCCCAATTCCGCGGCATGGTCTTCGACCAGTTCGACCGGAGTAACAACCTCGCTGTGCCGGGTGGCTTGAAGAAATCGAACGTCCTCGGCGTTGGCGTCGATCACATCCATGGTTTCGAGATTGACGTGTCGGCCACGCAACCTCTTCCGGACATGCCGTGCTACCACCAGGTAGCATGCCACAGCAACCGGAGCACAGTAGATCAGAAAGAAAGCGTTGCCCAGGCGGGGATACAGATTCGCCTTCATGATCAGATTGGGCGGCTCGCCGTACGCAAGCCAGATACCGCAAATCGTTGTCACGGTGGTGCACACCATCACTGCGTGGCGGATGTCAGCCATCGGCGCCGCCGCAAGCAGCAGGATGATGACCAGCGTCCGGATGGTGAGCCCGATCATTGAGACCCCGTCAAGAACTCCGGACGCCAGTGCCACCACGGCGGTCACCGCAATCACGGTCGACAGGATTTCTCCCCGGTTGCGACGCAGCAGGGAAAAGGTGAGGCCCTCCAGCAGGCGGGTCTGAGCAATCACTGAGACGAAGAAAGTCAGGCCGAGGATAAACAACATCGTGTCCGCGTGGACCAGATCGTCCAGGCCATGGAATGAGAGCAGGTGATGTTGTGCCCAGTTCCACCAGCCGCGCTGCGCAATCTCGCTATGCCACTCCGAACTCTGCAGCCCGCAGAATGTGGCGATGATGATCAACAGCATTCCGTAAGTAAGAGCGTTCTTGTGGATCTGGTATTTGAACGAACCGAAGAGGAACAATCCGAGAATGGTGGTCAATACCTCCGCGGCCAGCAGCCACATGGGAAGGGATGCGGTCCGGCCCAAGAGCAACAGCATGCTCGCCACGATGGCACAGCCGAGCATGAAATTCCGTCCTGACAGCATTACCACAGACGGAGAGCTTGGCGGGGCGCTCGCAGGCGTCGACCCCGGATTGCCGCTCGCGACTTCCTGATCCATGATTTCTTGGCTGACGATGGCAGATCCCATCCTTGGAGAAGGTAGCGCCGGCGTCCCGCCGGCTGTCTGGTGGGCGTCCCGCCCACCACTCGGGCCGGCCGGAAGCCGGCGCTATACAGGAAACGAAGCCCATCCGGTTGGCCGCTAGTGCATCGAGCGACAAACCGGCTGGGAACTCCGCATAGTTTTGGCCGCAACGTGCCTTAGAGCGCTGCCACTCCGCGTTCCTGGTTTCGAATCCGCACAGCCTCATCGATTTTGGAAATGAAAATCTTTCCGTCGCCGATCTTTCCCGTGCCCGCACTCTGCACGATGGCATCAACGATGGCATTGACGAGGTTGTCAGCCACAACCAGTTCGAGTTTGATCTTGGGCACGAGGTCGACAGTATATTCGCGGCCACGATAAACCTCGGTGTGGCCTTTTTGCCGTCCGTGGCCGCGCACATCGGATATCGTCATGCCATCCACCCCAAGTTCCGTCAGAGCTGCTTTGACAGCTTCAAATCTGGTGGGCTGAATTATCGCTTCAAGTTTGGTCATTGTGGTTTGTCCTCAAGCATTCGAATTTCAGAGCTCAAAATCATAGATCGCAATACTCGTCGTATGTGGTGAACGCAGACCCGTAGTTCGCCCAACCCTTTCATCGCGTGCAAGCGTGATATCCGGGTTTTCGTGATCCGAACTGTGACGGGAGAGCGGGACTAGGCTCCTCGAATGGGTGTTTTTCCCATTCGGTGGGGCCAGGCGCGCAAGACGGAAATTCCAACCGCCAGCAAGCAGCCGGCAACCACGGGCAGCACAGGTGCGTGACCGGCAACCACCAGGAAGAGGCCGATGATTACAGCCCACGACCATGCCATTCGCTGTTTCTTCAAGGTTTCGAGCAATGTGTCAAGCATTGATTGTTCCTCTCACTCTCACTCTACCAGCGAACATGAAGCAGAAGTGCCCCGATAACCGCCGCAAGACCGCTACCCGCGATAAACAATCCTGGTTTGCTGTACGGTTTGTTGAACCAGGGTCGAGCGATTCCATTTCTTTCGCGCGCCCGCTCTTCCTTTAGCAACTGAGTCAACATCTTACGCTGCTCCAGGGTGGTGACGCAGCGCAATGCCTCCTGCGAAGCGGCATATCCTTTCTGCGGAATGCGTAGTTTGAAGTTGAGTTGCGCCAGTGTGTAATGCGCCGCAAAACTGTCCGGTTGCAGTTGGGCGGCAAGTTCGAGGTGATCGATCGCCGGATAAATTTTGTTGCTCAATGCATTGGCGAGGCCCATAAAAACGTGGGCTTCTGCAAATGATGGTTCGATGTCGGTGCAGCGGGAGAGCGCAACCAGCGCCGCTCCCGCGTCCCCGGTTTGAAGCCGTTCCACACCTTCCTGGAAGCACTCAAGCGCCTCCGGAGCGACGCCAAGCATCGGAGGACATTGCCACGCAAGGGAATGTCCACCCAACTCACCGTTGATGGGAAAGGTATTTGTCATTATGCAGTCTCCCGTGCAACCTGCAAGCCAGCTTTGAAGTCGCTGGCGGCGGTGCCGCTGTGAGAGGTATCTGGTTTCAGTACAAACTCGGGATAGCACAGAGCTCCCATTTCAGGGATATCCAGGCCTTCGAGTTCATCCGCCGCAGCGGACCGCTGTCCAACGATGAAATGAATTCCCATGTTCGCTATATACGAGAGGGAAAATACAAATCCCAGCAAGGTCGCCACGCCGACCAACTGGGCCACCAGTTGCGTCGGATCTCCGTAAAACAATCCCTTTACGCCATTGGTCCCATCGGCGAACAGACCAACCGAGATTACCCCCCAAAGTCCGTTGGTGCCATGAACCGAGATGGCGCCAACCGGATCATCTACGCGCAGAACGCGGTCAACAAATTCGACGCTGACGCAGACCAGCAAGCCAGCGACGAATCCGATGATGACCGCTCCCATGGTGTTGACGTAACCGCTGGGAGCGGTGATCGCTACCAGACCTGCCAACAGGCCGTTGCCTGCCATGGAAGCGTCGGGTTTGCCGTACTTGATCCACATGTAGAGGAGTGCTCCAAACGAGCCAGTACATCCCGCCAGCATGGTATCGACCGCGATAGTTCCGATACGCAGGGCACCGGAAGCGCCGAGAGTGCTGCCGGGGTTAAATCCGAACCAGCCGAAGGCCAGGATGAAGCATCCAGTCAGAACAATCACCATGTCGTGTCCGGGCATGGCATTCGACGAACCATCTCGGTTGTACTTGCCGATTCGAGGACCGACGATGAGAGACAGAGCAAGTGCTGTGATGCCACCTACGGCGTGTACAACACCGGAGCCGGCAAAGTCGGCGTAGCCCGCGCCCAGTCCGTAATTGGCGCCCAGTTTCGAAAGCCATCCGCCGCCCCATGCCCAGTTGGCGAACATTGGGTAAGTAATCGCGCCCAGGAAGATAGACGAGATACAGAAGGCGACATACTTCCAGCGTTCGGCCGCGGCACCCGTCACGATAGTCAACGCGGTGTCCATGAAGACCATCTGGAACAGGAACAGAACCATGACGCCCACGTCATACGTGGCGCCAGAGAGGAAGAATCCCTTCGTCCCCCATAGTCCCCAGTCGTGTCCGAGGAGGTGAATGGTGAACTCGTGGTTAAGGGGGTTGACGCCACCGAGCATTGCCGTGCCGGCAGCGCCGCCCATTTGGATGGCATATCCGCATACCCAGTAAGCGAACAGACCAAAGCCGTAAACCATGAAGTTCATCATCATGGTGTGGTTGGCATTTTTGGCCCGGCACAGTCCGGTTTCAACGATAGCGAACCCAGCCTGCATGAACATGACCAAAAAGCCAGTCACCAGGGTCCAGGTAAAGTTGATGGCAATCCGGTTCTGTCCCGCCTGATTGACCAGATCAACAAGCGTAAGAGGTTTGGTCGGATCGGCGTGAACCACGTCATTCGCCGTTCCAGTCTTGGTCCCGCTGGGATCTCCAGCGGCCAGATCATCGGCGGTAGGTCCGCTGACGTTAAGAGGCGCGTCCACCGCGATAGGCGGTGGGGCAGGTGCGGCGGCAGGAGCGCTGGGCGCAGCGGTTTGACCCTGGGCCCAGGCCGGTAGACCACATACGAGCAACGCTACAATCGCTGCCCAAAAACATGGTTTCAACCATGTGCAACATTTCATTGCCTATCTCCTAGTGAGGTTGAACGCGGGCTTCATCGTCGCCGCGTCCTCGATGTCTTAAGAATCCAGCCGGGCTGAACCGATTTCTGTCGTCACTGCTTCCAGACCGCTTCCTTCTGATGAGCCTTGTTTAGCAGACTGAGAATCGCGAATAGCGTGATGCCGATTCCCAGGATGCATAGAAACATCCTCGCCCCGGTGGACGAAGTCATGTTGAGTGCGACAACCGGAAGCAACCATCCAAAAAGCGCCAGTAACACACCAACTAGCTTCATGTGGTTCCCCTCTTTCGTTGAACTGAAATCAAATGTGAGCTATACAGCTTTGATTTTGTAAAAGCCGGCGGCAGCGACAAACAGCAACCCTGCGCCCACGATGGCAACGACGACACCCATGCCGCCACCGCTATGCAAACCTGCCACGAAGGATGTGAAGCCGACTAAAGTGGTTCCCAAATAGATTCCTTGCTTTGCATTCGAACCCATCGATTTGCTCCTTACGTCGAGTATTTGAACGGTGGCAAGTTTAGGTCCCCGTCCGTTGTGTTTGTCGAAAGTAAAAGCCAAACCTGCCTCCTACAAAAACCTGCTCGCCTCCTTACAACTGCACGACTGGTGTGGGCACGGCTTGGGCGCTGGCACTAGGGGTAGTTTGAGTTGAGCCCAAGCCGTTAGCCCACATAAAGGCGGCACTGTTGCCGCCGGGTAAAATCTGTCTTTCCAGTGCGCCATTGCTTTCGGCGACCGGATACAACTGAAGTTGTTTCAACTCGATTGCCTCCTGTCGGTGTGGCATCGTTACTTGGCGTCCGCACTGGTGAACGCGTAAACCATCCCCAGGGTCACGGTGTTCTGCGAATCCCTGAGCCCGGTCACGTGATCAGGAAAAACATTCTGGTCGGACATGTCACGCCTGAATTCCAGACGGGTCATGAGTTTGCTCGCCAGCATGCGCTGCAGCGTGAATGTGAATTCGCTCAGTTTCTGAGGGGTTCCAGTCTGCGTGCCGCCGTTGTCGCTGAAATACTCGCCGCGGGTAGCGAATGCCCACTTATCATTCGGTGCATATTTGATGTAACCGGCAATGCCGCTCCAATGGACCGAAGCCGGGCTTAAGGTGAGGTGGTCGTGGCCGTAGTCGTAGTTCGCCATCAAGGAGAGCTTGGCGTTGGGTGAGTACGTCACTACCGTGTCGGAAAGGTGCCTGAAATGGGAGTTGTCGTTGGTCTGTTCCGGGCCTACGAGATAGTTCTGGATCAGGCTGAATTTGGCGTTGGGTGTCCATGCGGCGCTGAAACCGGTGGTCTTGCCGCTGTTGGTATCGATGCTGTTGTTCCAGCCGTTCACCAAATATCCGGTTACGGCGAACTTGGGATTGAAAGCGTACTTGGCGCTGGCGCCGAAATGGAAGTAAGGAATAGCCAACGCGAACAGCAGTCCGCGTGAGTAGTTCCAGTTGTCCTTGGTCTCGATGACTTCCGCGCCCGCCGGAGTCACGAACTTGCCGACGTTAATCTGCAGACCTTTGCCCACAGGTGCCAGGTACTCGAGATAGCCTTCCTTTAGATATTGATCGAAGTTTGATTCGGTTGCGAACTGGCCGGGCTCGGTCGAATTGATGATGTTCATCGCCTGTCCAAAGCCCAGAGCGACGTGATAGCCGAGACGGCTCGCCGTGGCATCCGGCGTCTTGTCGGCCACCAGTTCAATCATGTTCAGTCCGAACTGGCCGGAGTTGATATCAAAGTTGCGAAACGCCGAGGTTCGGCCGATCGGCTGGTTCGAGTTGTAGCCGTAGTAGACATCCACGAATCCGCTTAGGGTGGTTGGCCCCAGCAGACCGGCAAGCCCAGTGGGAGCGGGAGTCGCAGCCGGTGCCGGAGTGGCTACCATGGCCTGGGCGGGTACAGGAGCAGGCGCTGCCGCGGCTGCTTTTTGCGCCTCCATTTGAGCCTTGAGATCAGCCAGTTGTTTTTCCAGAGAATCGATGCGGCCAGCCAAGTCCGGCGCCGGTTCGCTTTGAGCCAGCGACCGGGTGGCCGAACTACAGACGATCCCGAGAGTGACGGCTAGAACTAAAACCCTCCAGCGGAAGGCACAATTCATCTAGACAGCTCCATTTCTCCCCTAGTTATGTGTGCAGTGAGACACTCGCACAGTCCCGTAACCAGCGTGGTGCACAGTACCGCCCTGCGCCCTTTTGAGTCCAATGCATAATTCTTTTCGCGCTTATCACAAATACTTTTAAAAACATAAATTTATGGAAGAGATAAGCGAAATTTATTAAACCGTCAAAAGTAGGGTGCCCCACCCTCGTCTCTCCGCTTTTCGGAGAGACAGGGTGGAGATCTTGTGAACGATCTGGCAACTTCCAACCGCTCCCGATTATCAAAAAACGAAGATATGTACCGTGGTACACTGGTACCATGAAAGATAATGGAGTTGTGCTGGTAGAGCGCGTACAAACCGGTGTCAGGATGGAAAAGCGCCTGCTCAAAGTGCTGAAGGGTTTTGCGGAGTTTCACGACATGACCCTCGGAGATCTACTCGAGGGAATCGTCTTGCACGCCTTCGACGGCAAGACTCCCTTCAGTCAATCGTCTCTTGACCGGATCAAGGCGCTGAAAAATTTCTATGGTCTGGTTTTGGATTCAAGCTCCAGCCATCGCTTGAAAGAGCACAGCCTCAAGAAGAATGACACCAAACGGCGGCCTTCCCGATGACCGATCAGGAACTGATAAAACATCTCGAAGCTGGCACACTTCCGCATGAGGGCTTTCATCATCGCGAGCATGTTCGGGCGGCGTTCCTCTATTTGACCGAGTACCCGGTGCTTGAGGCGTTGCAGGCATTCTCCAAAGCCCTGCGACGACTCGCGGAGAATCGCGGCAAGCCCCAGGCCTACCACGAAACCATCACCTGGGCCTACGTCCTGATGATTCAGGAGCGCATGAAGCGGGCAGGGAAGAAACAGGGATGGGAAGAGTTTGCGGAGAGCAATTCCGATCTGCTGGCATGGCAGGACGGTATCCTGACGCGCTACTATCGCTCCGAGACCCTGGCATCCGATCTGGCGCGGACCGTCTTCGTCTTCCCCGACCGGATCTGAATTTAGGCGCGAGCTCCCCGCTCGTGCAGAGACCACCACCGGCCATGCAGGGACGGACGCCCTCGTCCGTCCTGTCGAGCGAAGCTCGACAGATTTTGCAGACCAAAAGTAGCGGAGCGTCTCTCCGCTGGACAGCCGAGGGCGCCTGTCCCCACATGGTCTTTGTAGCCCGAGGTTCGCTACTTACCCCTCGCTGCCGTAGACCGGAATTACTGCGCCATTCACATCTCTGCCGGCGTCGCCAACCAGCCACGCAATCAAGCTCGCAACCGCAGCCGGGCGTACCCATTTGGAGAAGTCCGAGTTCGGCATGAATTTGCGGTTCGCCGGCGTGTCCATGGTTCCCGGCAAAATCACGTTGGCCGTAAGTCCGGCGTCCTTGTTTTCCTGCGCAATTGTTCGAATGAGCGAAACCATGGCGGCTTTAGAAGCGCTGTAAGCTCCAACTCCCGCTCCGGGTTCCAGCGCAGCCCGGCTGCCGATGGCGACAATGCGTCCATTGCCGCTCTTGCGCATGACAGGAATTGCCGCGCGCAAAATATAGAAGGTGCTGTTCAGATTGACATCGAACATTCGCTGGAAGGTGTCGTCGTCGGTCTCGGCGATCGACTGCCCTCCCGCGAAGCCGCCCACGGTGTGCGCCAGAATGTCGAGTTTGCCGAAGCGGGTCACAACGGTGTCCATCGCAGCCTTCGCTCCACTGGCAGTCGAGATCTCGCCCGGCAACGCGGTAAAGTTTGGGTTGCTGAACTCCGACTGTTCAATTTTTCGTGACAAGCCAACGACCGTAGCGCCGGCATCGAGCAACGCCTGCGTGACGGAGGTCCCCAGACCTCCATTGGCTCCCGTAACCAACGCAATCTTGTCCTTCATGGGTTCTCCTGTGGCCGTCATCTGATTCCGCATTTCTCAAAAAGTAACGGAGAATAGGATATCTCCAAATAAAACCTCATGGACTTTGACAAAAACTGTCAGGCGGTTGATTCAGATTGTCATTCCATGAGATTGCCGCCGATGTTGTGACCAGGCGTCACATCTAACCTCTTGATTCTGCAGGTGTCCGAAATGTCCCATTTCGCCGACGGGTGGCCCTTTAAATGCGGCTCCTAGCGAAGCGAAATAAAGCATTGACCGCACTCGGGGGCTCTCTTGGGAAAAGGTAATCGGCGATACAAGCGGATCAAAATGGTTTTGCCGGTGCGGATCTCAGGGAAAGACTCGGCCAATAATCCTGTAAGGGAATTGGCGCACACTCTGGACATTACCCCAAATGGAGCCCGGCTGGGTGCGGTTCATCATGCCCTGAAAATAGGGGACAAACTCACCCTGCAATATAGGCAACGTCGAATCCAGTTCAAGGTCGCCTGGGTAAAGCCGATGGACGGGACCAGCGAGTATCAGGTTGGACTGGAAGGACTCGGCACCATGGGCGAAAACTGGGGGCTTGAGTTTCCCGAGTCTGACATGGTCGACGAATTCGAGAAGACTGCGCGTACATAGTCTGTTCGGCAATCCAATCTAAAAATCAAGCGGCAGCGCCGTAGAGTTCGCGCAACGACTTCACGTTGGTCGCCGGCTTTTCATGGAGCAGTAATTCCGTGGCCTGTACCCGGCGGTCACCGTGGAACCAGCGCTGGACCACGCCGTCGTGCAGGAAGTTTGCCAGCGCGAGCAGGCTCATGCCTTGGTGGTGGGCCATCCAGCAGCGCACCAGTTCATGACGATGGCGCCAGGAGCGGCGGCCAGTATTCGTTGTGTAATCGGCCGATTCGTAAAAACCGTACGGACCGAGCCATCCCTCGCCTTCCATCCGGCGCAGATTCCGTAAGGCTCCCGAAGGATCCACGTGCAGTCCGAGAAAAGTGGAATAAGGCGAGATCACCAGCGGAGTCGGATCTCCACGGTAAAGAGAAATGTCAGGGAGACCGAACGCCTGGTACTGATAATTTCCCGAGTCATCGCGCTTCGCGTAAGCAGATTCTGAAATTCCCCAAGGCACGCCTTTCTGGTTGGCATAAATCTGTTGCAGGCGCACGGCGGCGATACGCGAATTGTCCAGAAGAGTACTGGGATAGGTTTTCATCCACAGCACCGGCATCAGGTACTCGAACATGGTTCCAGTCCAGGAAAGCAGGACCGGGTATCCGTGCTCGCGGGTGTGCGATCTGCCGAGCTGAAACCAGACGTCCTGCGGAATATCTTCCTTGGCGATGGCGGAGAATACGGCGATGCGGGCCTCTGAAGCCAGCAGGTCGTAACAGGCGGATGCATGCTTTCCGTTTTCAACCTCGAAACCGAGCGACAACAATTTGCGGTTCGGATCGAGCAGGAAGCGGAAATCCATGTCGTCGGCGAATTTCACGGCCGTGCTGGCGATTTCTTTTAAGTCGTCGATCAGTTCCCGCGCACGCGAACGTGCATCTGGCAACATGTCCAGCAGTCGTTGATAAAGCTCTTTGCGCTCACCGGCGCCATTCGAATGGTCGAGAGCAAACTGCAATCGGGCGGTGAGCTTGTCCACTACGATCGGCAGGCTCTCTATGGTCATGCTCTGGGCGTCGAACTTGAAGTCCAGTGTGTCATCTTTCCACAGCGGGATAAACTCCGGCAGCATCCACGGAGCGTAGACCTGCACCGCCTTCCTAAGATTTCGTACCCGGGAGAGAGATTCAGCGGCGAACCAATGTACATCCGACTCGTCCTTCGGGCTGCTCACATCCAGGTCAGTTTCCAGCAACCCCTCTTCTGAAGGCGCCAGCAGACGCTGCAGCCAGCTCTTCTTCTGAATCTGTTCTTCAAAGGTGCGGAAGCGCTTGGCGGGAAATGCGTGCCTCTCGACCAGAACACGAAGATGGTCCGCCAACCCGTGCGCCAGTCGCTGTTCCAGCAGCGGACGCTGCAAGAGATCGAGACAACCCTGTCGCAACGTCCAGAGCGATGCCACCAGATTGCCGCTGTCAACTGCGGAAACAAATCGGGGACGAAGCGGTTCGAGCGTCCGCGTGTCGTACCAGTTCAGGAGATGTCCGTGAGACATCTGAAGCGTCGCCATGGTTCCCAGAGTTCGAAGAGTCTGTTCGGCAAATTCAGGGACGGTCAGAAACCCGAATTCACCGGCCACCTGACGCGCGTTCAAGAGAAAGCCCAGGTTGGTAGGCGACATGCGGCCGGCGACGACTGCAGGTTCGACCTGCACGTTGTCTGGGATCAGCCAGTGATGCTCCTCTGTGCTGAACTCGGCGAAGTAGCGCCAGGTACGGAGCGCGGTCCGAGCCAGGAACATTTCGTCCTTGTCGGAAGTCTCGGCGCGCATCGCCCTCGTCGGCAGATTCAGCCACATCGAAATCCATTTGCTGCAACCCCACAGCAGTAAGATCGGGAGCGCGGCGAAGAACGCGCGGCGGCGGGCGAAAAACACCAGGACGCCCAATGCCAGAGCCAGTGCCGGTATCCAGTCGAGATAGATGTCGACCGGAGTGCGTTTGCGGGTGCTGAGTTCGGTTTCTGCCGCAGTCTCCCATTCGAGCAAACGTCGCCGAGTTACCAGCCTTCGCACCAGAGTCCGCACCACGGCATCGAGCGAGAGCAACATCTGATGCGGCAGAAATGAAAGCGTAAAGAACACACTGGCGTTGGCCGTGAGCAGCGCCGACCGGGCGTCTTTGACCAGTTGAGACTTTCGCTCGAACGCGGCCCTCACCAGGTTGAATAGGAACTGGAACCATGTCGGCACGAACAAGATACTCAGGGTTGCCAGCGTCCAGTAAAGCGGATTGCCCGGCAGCACCAGCCATCCGAAAACCAGCAGCAGGAAAGTTGCAGGCTCCACCAGACTACGGCGGAGATTGTCCAGAATCTTCCACTGCGAAACCAGCGAGATGGGATTCGGAACCTTGCGTCCCGATTCATCCGGCACCTTTGACAAGAGCCAGCCCGTGATCTGCCAGTCGCCGCGCAGCCAGCGGTGCTTGCGCCGGTTGTAAGCGCTGTAGTGCGAGGGATAGTCCTCGATAATTTCAATATCAGTGGCCAGGCCGGCCCGCGCGTAGGCGCCTTCGATCAGATCGTGACTGAGCAGGGCATTGCGCGGAAAGCGCCGGTCGAGAACGCGGTGAACCGTATCCACTTCATAGATACCCTTGCCCGCAAAGATGCCCTCTCCGTAAAGGTCCTGGTAAACATCAGAGATGGCCCGAGTATAGATGTCGAATCCGGTCTCACCCGAGTAGAGGCTGGCCAGCCGTGAACGAGAGGCGCTCTGCACGCTCACTCCAACGCGCGGCTGCAGAATGCCGTAGCCCGCGACCACGATGTTCTTTTCAGGATCGGGATCGACGATTGCCTGGTTCAAGGGATGCGCCATTGCTCCGATCATGCGATCGGCCGATCCGCGCGGTAATTCCGTGTCCGCGTCCAGCGTGATGACGAAACGAATCCGCGACAATATCGAGAGGTCGCCGATTTTCACCGGGAAGCTGTCATGCTCGGCACGCAGCAGCTTGTTCAGGTCCATCAGCTTGCCGCGTTTGCGTTCCCATCCCATCCACACTCGTTCGCGTGGGTTGTAAACCCGGTGGCGATGGAAGACCAGAAAAGATCCCGAAGCCAAGCTCGCATACTTCTCGTTGAGCTCGCGTACCAGCTGCGCGCAGTACTCGATCACCGGATCATCCTCGGATGCGGGCACCGCGGAATCCGGCAAGTCGGTGAGCAGCGCGAAATGAATGTTGGGATCGTGATTGCCCAAGAAGCGTACTTCCAGATCTTCAACCAGCCGGCGAACCTGTTCCTGGCTGAACAGCAGGCTGGGGATCGCCACCAGCGTGGTGCAGTTGTCGGGCACTCCCTCCGAAAAATCGAGCTTGGGCAAAATCTTCGGTTCCAGCAGGGAAGTGATCAGATAGTTCACCAACTGGATGGCGCTCTGCGAACAAGGCAGAAGCAGCATCACCATGGAGAAAAGAATGAGCCCCGGCGATGTGTAAGTGTTGGTCAGCAGCAGCACAATCGCCGACATGATGGCGAGGGTGAGCACTTCGGTGCCCGGGAGATAGAATTCGTTCGGATGCCGTTGTAAAGAAGATGTGATCCACTGGCCCACAGGAGGAGAGAAACCGACTTTCCGGTGCAACGCTGGCGCCCCTTCAGCAAGAAGGTAGTACCCCACATGTCCGAGGCGGGCGGCAACGCGCGGGCTGGTGTGCGTTTCCTGGTGCGCGGAACGAGCCAGAGCCAGCGCCGCGGCAGCGACTTCTCCTTCGCTCAGATCGGAATGTTCCGCGATGTTCGCGATTTCCGTGCGGTAGAGATCGCGGCTGTCAAAATCCATGCGCCCGTATGCGCCGGCTGGGTCCTGCCGCAGGATGCGATCGAAAAGGACCATCGGCTCCAGAAGCTCTTTCCATGACGTATGTCCGATATCGCGCAGGCTGCGCACACATATGCCGACTCCGTAAGAGCCTCCGGGGTCGTCCGGCACTTTGGAACCGCGGGCTGCGATCTCTTCCAGCAAAACCAGCTTCAGCGCCGGAACCAGCGCCCACAGTTCGACCACTCGCAGTGGCGTGTTCTGCTGAAAGGCCTGCACATAAGCGACCAGCCCGCTCTGGGTGAAGTCGTATCCGCTGGTGGACAGGTATCCCGCTGCCAGGGCGACCACGCGAGGCGCGGTGGCCCCGTCAGGCGTACGGACGTGGGGAAGCTTCCGGACTAACTTGAAGCCATCTTTCGTTCCCCGCAGGTCGGAATGCACGAGGCGAAGGTTGTCATTCAGCCAGCGAAAGTCGTCGCCCACCGTTTCCTTGGGTGCAGGGCGATGAAAGGCTCGCAATACCGGACGGATCGCCCGGGTCAGGGCGCGATAGCGCTCGAAGAAAGAGCGAGGCGAACGGGTGTCGGGTAGCCAGACCAGTCTGCGCCCCAGATCGGCCGCGGCAGAACTCAAGGCCTCCAGATTGGGACCGGGTTCTTTGGGAAGCTCGGGCTGACGATCTGCGTCCGCGCCCAACGTCTCGATATGAGTATCTGGTGGCATGGCTGGTGAAAGTATTTCTAACGATAACTGGCGGCCTGCAACTCGAACATTTCCTTGTACCGTCCGCCCAGTCTCGCCAGTTGGTCGTGATTTCCTTCTTCCGCGATCCTGCCTTTTTCAAGCACTACGATGCGGTCGGCCATGCGCACGGTTGAAAAGCGGTGCGAAATAAAAAGCGCCATCTTTCCGGTCGTGAGTTCGGCAAAGCGTTTGAAGACTTCGAATTCGCTGCGAGCATCGAGCGCGGCGGTGGGCTCGTCCAGTACAAGGAGTTGCGCGTCTCGCAGATAAGCCCTAGCCAGCGCAATTTTCTGCCATTCTCCGCCGGAAAGATCGACGCCGGTTTCGAAACGCCGCCCCAGCATCTGATCGTAGCCGCCAATCTTCGCGATGACCCCGTCCGCCAGGCTCTTTTGGGCCGCGTCTTCAAGCTGTTTCAGGTCGTCAATTTCCTCAATCCGCCCCACGGCGATATTTTCGCGCGCCGTCATCTCATAGCGCATAAAGTCTTGAAAGATAACGCCAATCTCACGATAGAGATCCTCAAGACGATACTCTTTCAAGTCCACTCCGTCGAGCAGCACCTGGCCTTCGGTGGGATCGTAAAGCCGCGTGATCAATTTGACGATCGTGGTCTTGCCTTCGCCGTTCTCTCCGATGAGGGCCACCCGCTCTCCCGGATGAAGGTGAAAGTTCAACCCATTCAGCACCATCCGCGAACTTCCCGGATAGCGAAAAGAAACGTTGCGGAATTCAAATCCACGAACGATCGGCCGGGGGGCGGGCAACGCATTCGGCTTGGACCGAATCGTCGGCTGCATATCGAAGAACGCGAGCAGGTCGGTAAGGAAAAGGGCCTGGTCGGCGATGCCGGAGACGGTCGAGAAAATCTGCTGGATGTTGCTGCTGGCCTGGAGAATCGCGCCGGACAGCAGATACCACAGGCCGATGGTGTACGCCCCGGTGATCGTGCGCCAGATGACGAACACGTAGGCCGAGTAGTAACCCATGAATGCGATCACGGAGAGAAATGCGCCTGCGATTAATTTTCGCCGCGATAGCGCGACGTTCTCTTCGTAAATTCCGTCCGAGAGTTTGGTAAAACGCTGGGTAAGGAAACCGCTGAGTCCAAATAATTTGAGTTCCTTTGCGGCTTCCTTGCTGCCGCCTACCTGGCGGAGATAATCCAACTGGCGTCGGACCGGAGTCTGGCGGAAATTCTTGGCGTATCCCAGAAAGGCGAAATGGCTCTCGCCGAGGAATGCTGGAAGCACTCCGGCAACCAGCAGCAACATCAGCCACGGCGAGTAAACTATGATGGTGACCGACAGTGTGGTGGTCGTAATCACCAACTGGATCAGCCGCCCGATCTGCTGAATCATGCCCAGACGGTCCGTCGCCTGAACGCGCGCCCGTTCCAGGCGGTCGTAAAAGACCGGATCTTCGTAGGCAATCAGGTCCAGTTCAGCGGCGTGCTTCATCACCTGGATGCTGACGTGACGCGTGTACTTATCGGCGAGCAGTGAGTCGGAGTAGTCGATGCCGCGCGCCAGAATGCCGCCCAAAACAGCGAGGCCGAATTCGAGACCCACCAGCCACCACAGTCGGGGAGATACAGCCTGCTCCGCGACTTTGGCATGAACAATGGCGTCAACAATCAGCTTGGGAACCCAGAGGAGTGCCAGCGGCAGCAATGCGGCGAACAGGCGGGATACCAGTCCGAAAATTACAACCCCCGGGCCGGATTGCCACACAATCTTGAGCACCGGCGGAGTATTGCGGAGCGCCGTAAGCCGCTCCTGCCAGCTGCTTAAGAAGGTCTTTTGCTCTGCCATGCATGAATCCTAACCAAGTTCGGGGTTTTCTAGAAGATATACCGGCAAACGATTAAAGATTGTCTGACTGGATTAGCGCGAAATGTAGATCCCTCACGGGCCCGTAAGGTTTGTCGGCTCATAGACTTGTGTAGGGCGGGCGCCCTCGCCCGCCGCCCTTGACTTTGACTTTTTTGGTCGTCTGAACGATGAAGGTTAAAAGCGGCGGGCGAGGGCGCCCGCCCACACATTCCTATCTGATGGCAATCACAGCCAGCCCATCGGGCGGAAGCGTCACCGTCAGTTCGCTGCCTTTGAGCTCTTGCTTTTCCGGCGAGCCAAGCTTTACCGAATTCCGCAGAGTCTCCAATTGCGCCTGCGTCGGATAGATCGGCGATCCCATCTTTTCGTAGGCCGGGTGCGGGTCGCCATGGTCTTTATCGACGCGAGAGATAAACGCGTGCCGCTTGCTGAGATTCTTGAATCGTAGTGTCACTGTTCGGGCCGTTCCAGTTTGCTCGGGAGGAACAATGTTCCATACCGCTAATACGAGTGAACCATCCCCGGCGCGCGTGACCAGGGCTGAATCTGAATCGAGCGCCAGCCGTTCATTCCCCAGTTGGTGCAAAAGCGTAAAGGCCGCGAACGCCGGTTTTGGAATTCCTCCAGCAGCAATCAGGCCATAACCGCCGTAAAAGGGTTTCTTTACGACTCCCTGTTCTTCAAATACATCCGAAAAAGTCCAATACGACATCTCATCCACCAGGCCGTCGCACTGGCGAATGGTGTCGGCCATCCACGGGCCCATATAGATCGAGTCGGTGACCTCAGTCTCGTTCTTGTAGCTGGCATTGAACTCGCTCCAGATTAATGGAAGCGTCGGCAGGGCGGATGCTTTGATCTGATCATGAACTTTCTTGACCGAGCGGCACACCATGCGATCGCGCGGAATATTTTCGTTGGTGCCGAACACATCCTGTGCGCCGTCATTTCCGTAGACGTGACTGGAAACGAAATCGACTGGAACGTGTTTTTCGACACAGTGTTGAATGAAGGCATCAGCCCATGCGGCTTGCGCCGTTGCCGGACCGCCAATGCGCAGTCGTGAACTCACGCGCTTGACGTCGGCCGCGCTGTGATCGTAAAGCTCGAAGTAAGTCGATTGCTTCGGTTCGCCCACCCAGAAGTCGATGTTGGGTTCGTTCCAGACTTCGAAATACCACTGCGCAACTTCATCGATGCCGTAGCGCTCGACCAGGTGCTTCGTAAATTGATAAATGAGATCGTCCCATTTCGCCCAGTCTTTCGGAGGCGCAACATTTTGCTTGTACCAGAAAGCGTGAGGCGCATCCTTGGACGCGAGCTTCTTCGGCATGAAACTCAACTCCACAAAAGGACGCACGCCGTTCTGGAGAAGCCCGTCGTAAACCTGATCTACGTAGGAGAAGTTGTAAATCGGTTGGCCAGCGCTGTCCTCGTCATAGACGCCCATTTCATCGTGGAAGACAGCGTGGAAGCGGATATATTTCACGTCCGTCACTTGCTTCACCCGGCGCAGGTCTTGGCGATAACTGTCGCGCATACTCAGGACGGCCCGTCCCGAGCCAAACATGTGTTCCCAGAAATGGGGAAAGGGATGCGCCGGCGCTGTCGCGTCAATTGCAATAATCTCCGGTGTGGCGGCTGACGCTTGCGCGCTTCCCCAAGTTGGGAACAGCAGAGTGGCGGAAAAGACCAGCAACAGCATCGTGCGGTCGCGCTTGATCATTTTCTTGATCATAAGGTTTCTTATTCCTGCGTTATCAGTCTTGCCTGCTTGGTTATTCCGGTTGCACATTCGGACCCGCGAGAAAGCCTCCATCCAGAACCAGGCTCTGACCGGTCATGAAGCTGGCCGCGCTGGAACACATCCACAGTACTGCTTCCGCTACTTCGCTGGATTGGCCAAACCGGTTCATTGGATAAAACGTGAGCGATTTCTTTTTGACGTCAGGCTCTCCGAAAAGACGGTTCCCCATGGCTGTTTCGATGGCTGCGGGACAAACCGCGTTCACTCTAATTCCATTTCTCGCGACTTCGATGGCAGCCGCCTTGGTCAACGCCAGCACTCCGTGCTTGCTGGCAGAGTAAATCGCGGTGCCGCGGCTGCTGATGAAACCTGCAATCGACGACATGTTGACGATCGCGCCTCCGCGGCCTTGCTTCAGCATTTGTTGAAGTTCGTATTTCAGGCACAGCCACGTGCCTTTGAGATTGATATCGATCGTCTGGTCCCATTCTTCCTCGGTTTGTTCGACGATGGGTACCCAATTACCTTCAATGCCAGCGTTGTTGAAGGCGTAGTCCAGGCCGCCAAAAGCTTCGACAGTTTTCTCGACCATGGCTTTGACATCGGATGCCTTCGACACGTCGCTGCGGAGAAAAACTCCTTCGCCGCCGGCTTTGCGTATCAGGTCTACAGTTTCATTGCCTTCATTTTCGCGCCGGCCGGTTACTACAACCCGCGCGCCATTTTTCGCGAAGAGGACGGCAGTCTCACGTCCTATACCTGATGTTCCGCCGGTGACCAGTACAATTTTCCCGTCGCATGGCGCCATCATTTTCCGATCGAGATTTCGAGCTGAAGAAGCGCGCCCGAGAATCCATTTTCATTCTCGCCGGATGCGATCCGGCGCAACGTGGAGATTCTACATGCAAGTGGATTTCGAAAGCGCGGCTTCCTGCCCGTTACAGATAAACAGGACTTTGACGATAAAACGATTTCCGGATTCCCGTCATGGTCAGCAGTCGGGTTTGGATCGGTGAAGAGCGCAACGAAAAGCAAGCGGAAGAGTGGAGTGGCTAGCTGCTCGACTCGGTCGGCAGCGGATACGAATCTTTCATGTGCTCGTCGAGAGCGCGATTCAGCTGTTGAATCAGTTCCATCAGCTTCTTGGGGTCTTTCTCATCTCGCGCTGCCTCAGCCAGTTGTTTCCAACCATGACTATTACTCTCAGTCACGCGTTACCTCCTGGAAGAATGTGGCGCTTCCGGAGTTTGTTGCAGTTCGTCTGCCAAAATTAAATCGCATTTATTTTCTGCGAGTTATGAAAATACATAAGCCACGCAATTCGCTGAACCGCGCAATTCGTACCTACTGTATTTCCTGTAAGCGAGCACAAAAATCCCGGTGCCGAAAGCGTCCAACGAATGCACCCTCCCGTCGAGGCGTAGTTCAAAAAATCCCCCTAGAGATTGTCATTCCGAAGTACGGTTTCATCGCCGATACAGTTGGCTTCGGAATGACAAGGGCGGTTCTTCGTTCAGCCTCCCTGCAACCGCAACTTATATCCATCCCATAAAGAAATTCGATTGGACGACTTCGGACGCACCGTCTAAGGTTCTCTTCAAGTTGATCCTTCCCAGGCAGATTCTGATCAATATGGCTCCGGTTGCGCAGTAAGGTTGATGAAAATGCAAGGCCAAAGCTGTCGCACTTTGGTGTGAGGGAGCCCATTCGTAAACTATGCGCGTCGGGGATTCAGCAGTTACACTGTTACCAACACAGCGTGAGTAATCGCGCCCACTAAACCCAAATTGGATTCACAAGAGACAATTTAAAACATGAGTCAACCCGCTCCTGCGCAAGACCAGAATCACGTTCTGACCCTTGAGGAAATCGCCAATCTGGCCGCCGAGGGCGGCAAGTCCGCCGAAACCCTGATGAACGTCGTGGCCTTGATCGCCAAGCGCTTTCAAACCGACGTTTGCTCGGCTTATCTATTGGAACCCGACCGTGCCAATCTGGTTTTGGCTGCGACTCTGGGACTTCGTCCGCAGTGCATTGGCACTCTTCGCATGGGATTGCACGAAGGTCTCGCAGGTCTGGTGGCGGAGCGTGTGGGTCCGGTGGCTGTCGAACAGGTAAAGAACCATCCCCGCTTTAAATATTTCAGCGAAGCGGGTGAGGACGCGTACCAGTCTTTCCTGGGCGTTCCTCTTATTGATCGCGGCGTGTTGCAGGGAGTTCTGGTGGTACAGACCGCTGCGCCCCGTGTTTTTCGGGAAGATGAAATCCGAATGCTGAGCGAAGCCGCAGCCCAGGTCGGCTCGGTCGTCAGTGAAGCCCGCACTCTGGATCGCTTTATCGCTCCTGCCCGGGAACGTCTCTGGACGCTGGCCCGCAATCTGTGGTGGTGTTGGGATCACGATGCCAGCAGTCTGTTTCGCGACCTCGACCCCATTCGCTGGCGGCAGCTCAACCACAATCCCGTCGCCCTGCTTTCGGAAATCCCGCTGGCCGTGATGGAACGCCGCGCCCGGGAACTGGTATTGCACAGCCGCATTAATTACGCCTATCGCCGTCAGCGCGAATATCTCGATGCCGACCGCACCTGGGGAGCGCGACACGCCGGCATTCTGCGGCCTCGTCCAGTGGCGTATTTCTCCGCTGAATTCGGTTTGCACGTTTCCATTCCGGAGTACTCCGGCGGCTTGGGCGTCCTGGCCGGCGACCACGTCAAAAGCGCGTCCGATCTGGGGATTCCTCTGGTGGCTGTGGGACTTTTCTACGGCCAGGGATACTTCCGGCAACGGCTCGATAGCGCAGGCTGGCAGCAGGAAGAATATATCCAGACCGATGTCAACAAACTTCCCATGGAAGCGGCCATCGGAGCTAACGGAGAACCGGTAACAGTTCAAGTCGAAACCCGCGGTGGACCCATCCGGGCGAAAGTCTGGCGCATGCGGGTTGGGCGCTGCGATCTTTATCTCCTAGACTCCAACATCGAAGGCAATCATCCCGAGGATCGTGAACTCACCTCCCGTTTGTATGGTGGCGATTCACGCATTCGTATCCGCCAGGAATTGCTGCTCGGCATTGGAGGCTTCCGCGCTCTCCGAGCCATGGGCATTACACCTGGCGTCTTGCACATGAACGAGGGACATAGCGGCTTCGCCATTCTGGAAGCGATTCGCGATCGCATGCAGAGCGAAGGCATTGGTTTCGATCATGCTTCCCGGAGGGTTTCCCGCACTTCGGTTTTCACGACTCACACGCCTGTCCCGGCAGGGCACGACCGCTTTCATCTTGAACTGATGGAAGAGCATCTTGGTCCCATGCGCGAAGCCCTGGGCATTTCGCGTGACAAGTTGATGGAACTGGGACGCGAGAATCCCGGCGATCCCAACGAAGATTTCTGCATGACCGTTCTGGGTCTGCGGCTCGCGCGCCGCGCCAACGCTGTTTCAGCTTTGCATGGGGAAGTGTCTCGGCACATGTGGAGCGGCCTCTATCCCGGCAAGCCGGAGGACGAGGTTCCTATCGGACACATCACCAACGGCGTACACGTCCCATCGTGGCTGGCGCCGCAGATGTTCCGCCTGTACGACCGCCATCTGGGAACAGGCTGGCAGCAGAACAACGCCGATCCCGCAATCTGGGAGGGAATCGAGAACGTCGATGATGGGGAACTC
This sequence comes from Terriglobia bacterium, assembly GCA_963741105.1. Lineage (GTDB taxonomy): Bacteria > Acidobacteriota > Terriglobia > Terriglobales > Acidobacteriaceae > JAIQFF01. The sequence continues at coordinate 36,010 of CAVUGT010000016.1, read as the reverse complement.
TGGGAAACTCACCTTCACCTGAAATCGCGTCTGCTGGATTTCGTGCGGCAGCGGGTCATGGAGCAGGCGGAGCGCCGCGACGAGTCTCCAGAAATTCTGCAACAGCTGGGCCGGGTACTCAGTCCGGACGCACTGACCATCGGATTTGCCCGCCGCTTCGCCACTTACAAGCGGGCTGATCTGATCCTGGCCGACATCGAAAGGCTGGCGTCGATGGTGAACGACCCCAAACGTCCGGTGCAGTTCATCTTTGCCGGGAAGGCGCATCCCCGCGACGAACCCGGCAAGAAGATGCTGCAGCAGATCGCGAAACTCATGCGCAATCCCGAGTTCGCCGACAAATTTGTCTTCGTCGAAGACTACGACATCAACGTCGGCCGTCACTTTGTGCAGGGCGTCGACGTCTGGCTGAACAATCCCCGACGGCCCCTGGAGGCTTCAGGCACCAGCGGTCAAAAAGTCGTGTTGAACGGCGGTCTTAACCTGTCAGTTCTGGATGGCTGGTGGGCGGAAGCCTATGACGGGCTGAATGGCTTCGCCATTGGCACCGGCAAAACCCACTCTGACATGAGCATTCACGACAACCGTGATGGCGAAGATCTGTACCGCGTGCTGCACGAAGAGGTCATTCCTCTTTATTACAGCCGGGACCGCGACGGCCTGCCCCGCGGTTGGATCAAGCGCATGAAACGCACGATTCGCACCCTGGGCTGGCGCTTCAATGCGAACCGCATGGTGATGGACTATGTCTTGAAGTGCTATGTGCCCGCCGCCGGAGGCATGTCCAGCGATCTCAGCAAGAAGCTCTGAGGCGGTCTGCTCACACCTTGTGTTTTGCGGGAGAACGCGTGTAGCGCCAAGCGATACTTCAGTCCGCGGCGAATTCTTGGCTGGAGTTCTTAGGTTGCGAGCGCGGCATACTTGCCACGACCTGCGTGCCGTTGCCGTCCGAATCCATATCCAACCGCCCACCCAGTTCATGGATTCGTTCACGCATGCCCGCCAGTCCCACGCCGCCGTGAGCGCGCTTGCTGCGAAAACGATTGAGTACATCCGGCGGAATTCCCTGACCGTAATCCCTGATCCGCAACACGACCTCGTCCTCCGACAGTTTCACCGAAACATCTGCCTTACGGCTCTTGGAATGCCGGTGAACGTTGGTCAGGCTCTCTTGCAGTACCCGGAACAGCGCAAGCTCGAGCGACGGCGAAAGCCGGCCCAGGTCTTCCGGCATGTCCAGACTGGTCTGTATGCCGCTGCGCTTCGCAAACCCTTCCACATACCAGCGTGCGGCCGAGGCAAAACCTGTTTCATCCAACAGGGGCGGATGCAGAAGGTGAGAGATGGTGCGAGTTTCGGTCATGGCCTGATCAAGAAGCTTCATGCATTCCGCAATCAGCTGGTTGTTTTCCGGCAAAGACCTGCTCAGCATTCCCAGGTTCATCTTCGTGCCCACCAGATACTGTCCGAGACTGTCGTGCAGTTCGCGGGAAAACTTCCGGCGCTCCTGGTCCTGCAGTTCCAGCAGGCGGACGCTCAGGGTCCGCAACGAGGACTCGGCTTGCTCTCGCGCACTCAACTCAGCATTCAGCATGCGGTAGTGGAGGAAGAAAAGCGCTAGAGCAATGACAAATGCAGTGCACAGAATGTATGCGGCAATCCGGAAAAGTAGCTCCGATTGCTGCCGCCGCGCCTCCAGAAGTTGCTGTTCGTGGTCCTGCATCTTCTGGACCAGTCCGTCGGATTCCGCCGAGATATCGATAATCTGTTGCCGCAGCAACGCCTGTTGCGGCAGGTCAGGCGAACCGCTCCGTTTCAGCTCAACCGACGCGTTCAGTAGGGCCAGTCTGCGATTCGTAACCTGGACAAGCCGGTTGCGCAGGTCGAACTGCGCTGGATTGTCTGCGGTGAGGTCCTCGATTAGCTGCAGTTTCGCCGGAATGTCATCGGCGGCGGCCTGATATTCCTCGAAGAATGCGGTATCTCCGGTATCCACAAAACGGGTGCGCGCCCGTCCCGCGCGCGTTCCCAGGCTCTCAACGTCGGACAAGGCGGATTGCACGTCGCGAGTGTGGCCCACCCAACGCTGTGCGGTGCGCAGGCGGACTGCGGTGCTGTAGGCAGCGATCGCGCTGATAACAAGCAGGATCACGGCCGCGCCAAACGCGAGTTGGGTTCGCGTTCGTTGTGAAACTCGTTTGCCCAAGGCCCCTTGTTTCGACATACCGACTGGGAGGTCTCTTATTCAGCGCCGCCGCACGGTGGTGCGTCGGGGTGCTGGATAAACAAAGTGTATACCGCGCGGGACGAATCAAGAACACGGTCTGGACGCGAATTTGGCCAGTGCCGGGGGCCAGTAATGCCGGTAACTGGGCCGGCAAATTCGGGGTTTTGTGCGGCTGGAGTTTCGAATGGATGCTCCCAGTCTCGCTGAAATGAGTCGTTAGAATTTCTCGTTTGACATTGATTTGTGATTCCTTCAGTGTGCTGAACGCCGCCCATAAACCCGTTTAGACTGTGCCAGGCCATTGAAAAGGGGAGAAATCATGTCCGAGGAACGAAAAAGAAGAGACTTCCTGAAGCTGACCGGGGCCGGGATCGCCGGTGTTACGTTGGGTGCAGCTACGACCGCCCAGGCAGCGCCAGCCAAGGCAAATTCGCCGTCCGGTAACTCCTTCGACGTGAAAGCTTTCGGAGCCACAGGAGACGGCAAGACGCTCGACACTCCCGCCATCGACAAAGCCATCGACGCGGCCGCCGCCGTGGGTGGCGGCGTCGTTCGTTTCCCGGCAGGGAACTATCTTTGCTTTTCGATCCATTTGAAGAGCCACATCACTTTGTATCTGGACCCGGGCGCGACCATCGTTGCCGCCGACACTCCAGCCTCCGGCGGCGGTTACGATCCGCCTGAACCCAATGCCTGGGACCACTTTCAGGACTTCGGCCACAGCCACTGGCACAACAGCCTGATCTGGGGCGAAGGCCTGCAGAATATTTCCATCGAAGGTCAGGGATTGATCTGGGGCAAGGGACTCAGCCGGGGAGACCGCGACCTTGCACTGGCCCCAGGGGTCGGAAACAAATCCATCAGCCTGAAAAACTGCCGCAACGTGACACTGCGCGATATCTCGATCCTACATGGGGGACACTTCGCAATCCTGGCCACCGGCGTGGACAACCTCACCATCGACAACCTGAAGATCGATACCAATCGCGACGCCATCGACGTCGACTGCTGCCGCAACGTGCGCATCTCGAATTGCAGCGTCAACTCGCCCTGGGACGATGGCATCTGCCTGAAAGACTCCTACGGCCTGGGCTTTGCCCGCTCCACCGATCACGTCACCATCACCAACTGCTACGTCACCGGTGGCTACGAAGAAGGCAGTATGCTGGACGCCACCTTCAAACGGTTTCCCGTTGACTACAAAGTCCCCCGTAACGGTCGGATCAAGTTCGGCACGGAAAGCAACGGAGGCTTCCGCAACATCACCGTCTCCAACTGCGTGATCGAAGATTGCCGCGGCATTGCTCTCGAGTCGGTGGACGGCGCGATTCTGGAAGACGTCACCATCACCAACATCACCATGCGGGACCTGGTCGACGTCCCGTTCTTCATTCGTCTCGGCGCCCGCATGCGCGGCCCCGAGGGAACGCCGGTGGGAGAATTGCGGCGTGTGCTCATCAGCAACGTGGTCGTCTCCAACTGCGCCTCGCGCCAGGCCACGCTCATCTCCGGAATCCCCGGCCACTACATTGAAGATCTACGAATGAGCAATATCCTGGTCGAACATCGCGGCGGAGGCACCAAAGAAGATGCCGCCATCCAGCCTCCGGAGCAGGAAAAAGAATATCCCGATCCCAACCGTTTCGGCCCGCTGCCGGCGCACGGTTTCTACATTCGTCACGTGAAGGGAATCGAGATCAAAGACGTCGAAGTCCGTCCCATAAAGCCAGACATGCGCCCGGGCTTCGTCCTCGAAGATGTGGAGGGAGCAGAACTGATCCACGTCAAACTGCCGAGGACGGCGGACGTTCCGTCGATTGTTCTGAAGAACGTCAAGGACTTCAGCATCACGCAAAGCAAGCCGGTGCCGGATACGCAAGTGGAGAGTGCGGAGCAGAAGACGCTGTGAGGGCCGTCACCACGAACCATGTGGGGCCGGGTCTTAGACCCGGCCAGGCCGAGCCCAGCTCGGCAACGGGTTTAATCTTTCAACACTCTGTATTGCAAAACCGGCCCCGCCTGCGCCACAGCCTGGGCGGGTCGAAGACCCGCCCCACACGGTATGTGGCGACCTGCGACGAGTCACAATGGCGGAAGCGAGTGGGAGTCGAACCCACCGGCGACGGGGTAACCCGCCGCCCGACGGTTTTGAAGACCGTGGCAGTCACCGGACCACATGCGCTTCCGTGATGAAGAAGGTATCTGATTCGGACTGCTCGAGCCAAGGGCCAACGACTAAGGGCCAACGACGAACTACCAGCGACGAACGACGAACGACCAACGCTATGCGCAGCCCGATTCCGGCGGGATTCTTTCAGGCATGTATTTCTGCATTCAGGCGACGCCGGCGCCAATCAGCGCTGCCTGATCGAACAATTCTGAAATCTTCAAAGGGATGGCAAGATCAGCCAGCTCTTTTTCGGCGGAGGGTAGAAAAAATTCTGCCGCGCGCGAGATCCCTTCGCCCAGCACAATTCGTTCCGGTCCGAACTCAACGCTGATGTGACGCAGAACCTTCCCCAGTTCGCTCCCGAAAAGTTCAAAGGTGTGACGGGCCTGCAGTCCGTGGCTGGCCCTGTGGGCGATGTCGCAAACCGCCATGCGGCTGCCCCCGTTCTTCTCGTAAATCCGCTGAATGGCGGGCGTGGAGATGACGTCCTCCACGATGCTGTCGCGATAAGGCAGGTTCCATATCTCGCCGCCCGGAGCAATACCGCGGCCGCTGGAAACAACTTCGCCGCCCACCGCAAAGGCTGATCCCACGCCCGTCCCCAGGGTGATTCCGATAACGCGGCTCGCGCCCCGGGCGGCTCCCTGATAGAGTTCGCCGGTCAGAAAGGCAGCAGCGTCGTTCAGAAAGTGAATGCGTGCCGGATCAACTTGCAGGCGCCGCGCGAGTTCCGGGCGCAATTTCACACCATAGAGCAATTGATACTTGTGCCGCATGTGGCTGATGCCGCGTTCATAGTCGAACGGATTCGGCATTGCGATCGACACGCCCGCACACGAACGTGAATCCGCAAGAACGCTCTTGGCCAACGAATCAAATGCTGAAAAGAATTCAGCGGGAGTGCTGCTCGCGACGGGAAAATCGCTCAACCTGTTGACGCCGACGCGGGCCGGATCGAACAGGCCACAGCCGATATGGCTGCCTCCTACATCGAACACCAGAAGCTGGTCCCCACGATCTCCGAACAAGGGCCCCTCACAAAATACGGCGAATAGTATAGCGTTTATCGTTTACCTTGCCTTGAAAGTCGGATTCGCCGAGAATCTCTAAGCGAACCACGGAGGCCACAGAGGACGGGCAGGAAACTAATACAGAGTACGTTTTCCATCGAGGGTTTCTTCCGTCCTCTGTGTACTGTGTGGTTCATGGTTTGTGCAGCGGGTTTTGTCTTTTAGAAGCAGGCGCTGGAGGTGTTCATGCGTGGGAAACAGATCGTCGTCCTGCCTGTTCTGACCGCCGTAGTTTTTCTCTTCGCTGACGCCGCGTTGAATCACTCGTGGGCGGAGCCTGCAGACACTCCCCTCGGAATGTTCGAAGCCAGTGGAGATGTTGGCACCGTCCTGCATCCTGGCTCCGCGGATTATGACTCTTCCAGTGCGACCTACGCTCTCACCGGCAGCGGCGAGAACATGTGGTTCAAGGCAGATGCCTTTCAATTTGCCTGGAAGAAAATGTCCGGAGATGTCACTTTGACCGCCGATATTTCGTTTCCCACTACGACTGGCAATCCGCACAAGAAGGCGGTGCTGATGCTCCGGCAAAGTCTCGACGCGGACTCCGTCTACGCCGACGTGGCGCTGCACGGCAACGGAATGACAGCCCTGCAATTTCGCGACGAAAAGGGCGCCCTCACGCGAGAGATTCAGTCCAATCTGTCCGCGCCCCGGCGATTGCGCATCGCCAAGCGCGGCGATTACGTTTACATGGCCCTGGCAGCCGCGGAAGGCGAGCCCGAGGTCGCCGGCGGATGGCTGCGCGTGCCGCTGCAAGGAACCTTCTATGTCGGGATCGGCGTCTGCTCCCACGACAAAGACGTCATCGAGAAGGCCAGCTTTTCCAAAGTCGAGTTGACCACTCCCTCGCCCACCTCTGCCCAGCCCACGCTCTACAGCACTCTGGAAACCGTGGCCGTCAAATCCGCCGACCGGCAAGTGGTGTACATCGCGCCTGAACATTTCGAAGCCCCAAACTGGAGTCGCGACGGATCATTCTTGATATTCAACCGGGACGGCCACATTCTGCGGATGCCCGTCGCCGGAGGTAAGCCCGCGATTATCGACACAGGTTTCGCCGATCGCTGCAATAACGATCACGGCATTTCGCCCGACGGCACCCAGATTGCCGTCAGCGACCAGTCGCAGGAAGAGCATCGCTCGCTGGTTTACATCGTGCCGATTGGCGGCGGAACTCCACGTCGCATTACGAAAAATTCGCCGTCGTACTGGCATGGCTGGTCGCCGAACGGAAAGACTCTGGCATTCGTTGGCCAGCGTAATGTGGATCAGGGTAATGATGATTTCGATATCTACACCATTCCAATCGAGGGCGGAGAAGAAACCCGCCTCACCACCGCCAAGGGCCTCGATGACGGACCCGAATATTCTCCCGACGGCACTTTCATCTATTTCAACTCCGAACGCACCGGCACCATGCAGATCTGGCGCATGCGCAACGACGGAAGCCAGCAAGAGCAAGTAACCTTCGATGAGTTCAACAACTGGTTTCCGCACATCTCGCCCGACGGCAAGTGGATGGTCTTCCTATCTTTTGAAAGGGGAGTGACCGGACATCCCCCGAACAAGGATGTGACCCTGCGCCTGATGTCGTTGGATGATAAGAAAATTACGGTGCTGGCTAAACTCTTCGGCGGGCAGGGAACGATCAACGTCCCTTCATGGTCCCCGGACAGCAAACAGTTAGCCTTCGTAAGCTATCAGCTGATCCCGGACGAGACCGGCGGGAAGAAGTAAGAAAAAAAGCAGCCACGGATTTCACGGATCCACACCGATAACCCTTAAGAGGTTGGTTTGATCCGTGTGAATCCGCGAAAATCCGTGGCGGATTTGTGCCTCAAACTACTTTGGTTGAGGAACGATCCGCAGATACGGCTTGGGCGACTTCCAGCCCTGGGGATATTTCTGCTGTGCTTCATCATTCGAAACAGAAGGCAGAATAATCACATCGCCGCCCTGCTTCCAGTTCGCGGGCGTGGCAACTTTGTGCTTCGCTGTGAGCTGGATCGAGTCGAGGACGCGCAGAACTTCATCGAAGTTCCGTCCGGTACTCATGGGATAGCTGAGCTGCAGCTTGATCTTCTTGTCCGGGCCCACGACGAAGACGGTGCGCACGGTTGCGTTGTCCGCGGCGGTGCGGCCTTCGCAGCTTTCGCCGGCTTCGGCGGGCAGCATCCCGTACAGCTTTGCGATTTTGAGTTGCGGGTCGCCGATCATCGGGTAGTTCACTTTGTGACCCTGCGTCTCCTCGATGTCCGCTGCCCACTTGCCGTGGCTGCTTACCGGATCGACGCTCAGTCCGATGATTTTCGTGTTGCGCTTGGTGAATTCAGGCTGGAGACCGGCCATGTAACCGAGTTCGGTGGTGCACACCGGAGTGAAATCCTTGGGATGCGAAAAAAGAATAGCCCACCCGTCGCCGATCCAGTCATGAAAATGGATCGTGCCCTGCGTAGTTTCGGCGGTAAAGTCCGGGGCAACATCATTGATGCGGGGGACGCTTGGAGCAATTGTCGCGGTATCGGTACTCATAAATTCCTCTCCTCAGTCGCTGATTTTGGAATCCTGGCTTGTTCCCGCCGAGGCTTTCAAGAACGGGTGAAATCAGGGCAAAAAGAAACCCACCCGATTTGTGCCGGGTGGGTGTCGGAAAATCTTGCTGCGCTACCCACACCCCGGCGTCGGTTTACAACAACAGAACACCACCGGCGTGGAGCACAGTCTCATACTGCGCATAGAATACGCGGCCCCCGAAATTCCGTCAAACCACCACCGTCGCCATCCCCCAGATGAGTTCGCGCGGTGAAACAATGTTGCTCCTGTTATGGAATCTTATGCTGATGCGGAATTTTGGGAACGAACCGCCACCATCGAACGCTACAATAATCCGTCATGGCCCCGGACCGTCGTCGCTTCCAATTCGTGCAGTTCGACGTCTTTTCTTCCCGCCCGTTCGAGGGTAATCCTCTCGCGGTCTTCACCGATGCCCGCGGGCTCAGCGACGAACTGATGCAGGCGCTGGCCCGCGAGATGAATCTAGCCGAGACTACTTTCGTCATGCCTCGCGACCCGGCAACTGAACGCGAGCGTGGCGTCAGAGTCCGCATTTTTACCGTTCAGGAAGAATTGCCGTTTGCCGGGCATCCCACGCTGGGTACGGCATTCGCGCTGCGCGGTGCGACCGGCGCCGCCGAAATCCATCTCGACCTGAACGTAGGAAAAATCCCGGTGCGGTTCGAGGAAAAACCGGGAGAGCCAGTCTTCGGTGAGATGACACAGCAGGAACCCAAATTCGGACTGATCCACGATCGGGAAACCGTGGTTCGCGCCACCAGCCTACGCGACGGTGACATCGACCCCTCGCTGCCGATCCAGACAGTTTCCACCGGACTGACTTTCACCATCGTGCCGTTGCGTGGAATGGACGTCATGCGCCGCCTGCAGGTGGACCTAGCGAGGTCCTCGGAGTACTTGAAGCAATCGGGCGGCAAGTTTTTTTACTTTGTCAGCCGCGAGACCGTCGATCCCGCCGCCCGCCTGCACGCGCGCATGTTGTTCTACGGAGGAGAAGACCCGGCCACCGGTTCCGCTTCCGGATGCGCCACCGCCTGGATGGTGCAGCATGGCGTCGCTCAGCCCGACGAACGGGTGCTTATCGAACAGGGAATCGAAATGCTGCGGCCCAGCCGTATTTTTGTGCGGGCGTCGCGGCGTGATAACAGAGTGGTTAACGTTCGCGTAGGAGGAAATGCTGTGGAAGTTTTGCGCGGCGAGGTTTTTTTCTAAGCCGCATTCTTCAATTGCCTCGAAAAAATCATGCTATGCACATGCGCAAAAGTTTTTCAATGAGACGAATTGACCATTAGCATCAGCGCCACTTTACAGCTTGCCGTTCTGCCGTTAGGATTCTTTCTCGCTCTGAGTTCTCCTCAATCCATTTAAAAGTTTTTGACTGGCTGGCACCTGCATTACGTTCAGGCTGCCATCTCGGAAGCAGGCACGAAGCCGGAATGAAGCCGAAACGAACAATCCTTTGCGTCGACGACAACGAACAGTCCCTTTCCATCCGTAAGGTCATGCTTGAAACTCGCGGCTATCGTGTCATCGCCTGCAACAGCGGTGAAGAGGCCCTGCAGCGCTTTAAAGAGGGCGGCGTCGACCTGGTGCTCACCGACCTGATCATGCCGGGCGTGGACGGCAGTAAGCTCATCGACGCGGTCAAGACTCTCTCGCCGCAGACTCCCGCCATTCTGCTCTCTGGAAAAGTGCGCATCTACGATCGTGACACCCGGGCCGACGTCTTCCTGCCCAAAGGTATGTACACGCCCGTGGATTTGCTGGAACGCATCCGCCTGCTGCTGGTACGCAAGCGCGGACCCAAACGCGCGCAAGCCCAAGCCCAATCCGCCGGTCACGCCGGCGCCGCCTGAAAATCGCAGCCACGGATTTACACAGATCCCACGGATCAGAAAAAACAATCAAAAAAGGTTTTTCTGGGAAAAGGTTTATCCGTGCCGATCCGTGAAATCCGTGGCCAAGAAGTTCCTGACCCTGTCCCATCCCACACTTCGTGTAATATCAAAGAGTTGGATGCCTGCCTTCATAGAAGCCGTTGAACTTCGTAAGACCTACCGCGTGGGCAAGATCGATGTTCCTGCCCTCCGCGGCATCTCCTTCACCGTTCAAAAGGGAGAATTTGTCAGCGTGGTGGGGCCCTCCGGCAGTGGCAAATCGACGCTCTTTTATCTGCTCGGCGGACTGACCCGCGCCGACTCCGGTCGCGTCGTCATCGACGGAGACGACTTCGCCCAACTCTCCGACGCGGAACGCACCCGGCTGCGCAAACGCAAAATCGGTTTTGTCTTCCAGAAATTTAATCTGCTGCCCACGCTCGACGCCCGCTCCAACATCGATATCGCGCTCGACATTGCAGGCGCGAACGGCGTCCGCGACGCCACATACTTCAACAAGATTGTGGGCCTGCTGGGGTTGGACAAGCGTCTGGATCACCGTCCCTCCGAACTTTCCGGGGGCGAACAACAGCGCGTAGCTCTGGCCCGGGCATTGATCAACAAACCGGCAATCGTTCTGGCCGACGAACCCACTGGCAACCTCGATTCCAAGAACTCGGACATCGTGCTGGCCATGCTGCGCCATTCCAACCGGGAGTTGGGCCAGACCGTCTTGATGATTACGCATAATCCGGAAGCAGCCGCCTATGGTGATCGCATCATCCATATGCGCGACGGCGAGATCGTAGCTCCGGAAAAGGACCCGCAGTGGACCGGCCACTCGTAGTGGCAGTTGCATTCCTTCGTGATCCTTCGTGCCCTTCGTGGTTAAATGGTTTTTAAAACCGCCGAGGGATGTCGCAAAACCAGCATGGACGACCTGCGAAAACCCATTCTTCCCGGCAAAGGCGCGTCGGACTACGAGCGCTACCTGCGCACCGATGAATTGTTGTCTCTGCAGAAAGACGCGGCAGAACTCCTGCACCCGGACGAGATGACCTTCCAGGTCATTCACCAGGCTTCCGAGTTGTTGCTGAAAGGTGTGGCCTTCGAGTTAGAACGTGCACGCGTCTTCATCGCGGGTGGAGACTTTTTCAACTCCGCGCAACTCCTCCGCCGCGGCAATCACATGTTGGAGTATCCCATCTCCATGTTGCATGAGCTGGAGACCATCACACCCTATGACTACCACCTGATCCGCGCCGGCCTGGGACACGGCAGCGGCCTCGACTCCCCAGGCTTCCTCGCCCTGCTGCACATCGGCCCACGCCTGGGCGAAGCCTTCCAGTCCCAGTTGGATAAACTCAACATCAGCGTCGACGATCTGTATCGCCGCCACACCGAATTCTTCGGCCTGCACGACGTAGCCGAACGTCTCCTGGATTTTGACGAACGTGTCCACCTGTTCCGCTTTCATCACCTCAAACTGGCTCAGCGCATTATCGGAGGCGGAGTGGTGGGAACGATGGGAACGCCAGTAGAAGTGCTGCACCAGCGGATGGAGCACTTGTTCTACAAAGACTTATGGGACGTCCGCAACCGCATCACCGCCCAATCCATGCAAGGTTGACGATGATAAATGTAGGCGCGAGCGCCCCGCTCGTGCAGAAGCGATCTCCTCTGTCCCTTCCTCCAAAAACGGCGTCATCCTGAGCTTGCGAAGGATCCAGCGCGCAGCGGATGTCGGTCGCCCAGGTTTCCTGCGGTGCGCGCAAGATGGTTTGGGACGAAAGCCCCGCAGCACGACGCCCGGGAGTGCGCCCAACCAGCATCCATTGCTGCAACCGCGCCACCTGTTTATAATCAGACACGCACGAGCGGGAGTAGCTCAGTGGTAGAGCGCGACCTTGCCAAGGTCGATGTCGCGGGTTCGACCCCCGTCTCCCGCTCCAGATTTTGAGGAGAAAGCCCCGCGCCCAGCGAGGGCTTTTTCAACGTATGAGTTCCGGTCGTGGTGAGTTTCAGCAACAACCCCGTCCCTTGTCATTCCGAAGCCAGGTTCATCGCGAGGAATCGTTTGCTGCCGGCAGCGAAACAACAGATTCCCAGCGCGACAAACCGCGCGGCGAGATGACAATCCTTCGGTGGATTCAACGCAGCAGTCATTGCGCCAGATGGACAATTCCCGGAGATGGCGCTAAGTTAGGCACTAGGGCGCGGTACCCAAGTGGTAAGGGAGAGGTCTGCAAAACCTTTATACGTCGGTTCGATTCCGACCCGCGCCTCCACTACATTTACCAATCACTTATTGACCGCCTGGGTTAGCTTTCGGCCGAATCGGAGGCCAGCACGACCTGTGGTCCTTCGATCAGAGTGTCGGCCGTATCGAGGTCGTCTTGCCACAAATTCTCCCCGAGGATCGTCAAGACTTCAGTCTCCTCTCCTTGTAAATTCCACGATCCACGTCGAGGTGGAGTCGGTGGAAACGCAGTACGCCGTCGACCCATCCACCGTGACCTCAAGGTGACAGGTGTCTCCATATTTCGGCGCTAAAAAAATACCCTCAAAACGATCGTTGATGTTGTAGGTTCCACCACACCAGGTTGAGCAATGGTGGTAGTGTGGCGTGCCATCGACGTTTATCGTTGATGATCCCCAGTGGTGCCCTTGGCCGTCGAAGTACGACTGCCCAGCCTCGACGAATGGCAAGTGATTATGAGAGATAAAGCCCTGACTCTTCCAGATGTAATGACCGTGCAATACGGACGTGTTTTGATCGCCCGTCAAAGCGCTAGTCGTCTCAGAATTGGCGTCTGAATCATCGCCAGCAACCAGCGCACACGACAAAATGGCGACGAAGAAAAGCGCAAACAACGTTTTCATAACCCTCCTATGGGCCAAGAGGTTAGGATGCGCCGACAATACTGAAGTGCTGCCCCTAGAAAGTTTTTGAGTGATGGCGAATAAAAAGCGCAAACGACGCGCGGCTTGTGGACGAAGGCCGCACAGAAGTGATTGAAATTATGGCTTCAGTTCTTGTGGCCAGGAACCGGCCCCATATGATCCCGGCCGCGAACGCGAGAGTTAGTAGTGACCAGTGCTAAGCAATCCGACCGATCAGCCAGCTCTAATAATATCTATCGGGGCGCGAATCAGAGTACCGTCACTTCTAAGCTAACGTGTACTTCCCCCGCTCAATCACCCTCTGCGCGATCTGCTGACGCAGTTCAATCGTGTTGAACGGTTCATGCTTCACCAGCCGGCGCAGGATCGCCAGCTGTGTGCGCAGCATGTCGCCCTCGGCCACCGCGGCGATAATCTTCTTCGCGGCAGATTCGATCTTGTCCATGGCCTGCGAGAGATAGACGCGCGTCATGGCGACCGCCAGTCGACGATGCCGCTTCGCCTTTCTGCTCGACCATCTTCTGCGCGCGCAGCACGGCCGATTCCATGGCGTAGGTCTCGATGACCATGTCGGCGATCGCGCCCATGACTTCCTGCTGGTCCTGAATCGCCTGCATGTATTTCTGGGTGGCGGCGCCGGCGGCGAACAGACCCAGCTTTTTGGCCTGGCCTACCAGTTTGCGTTCTTCCGCCAACGGGCCTTCGAGTTCTTCGCCCACGCTGGGCCCGGCCAGCACTTCGTCCATCAGCTTCTTGATCGCGGGCATCAGCGGCAGCTGTCCCGACATGGCGCGCTTCAGCAGGAAGCCGGTGATGATCAGCCGGTTGATCTCGTTGGTGCCTTCGAAGATGCGGTTGATGCGGGCATCGCGATAAGCGCGCTCGGCGGGATACTCTTCGACGAAGCCGTAGCCGCCGTAGATCTGCACGGTTTCATCGACCACGTAGTCAATCATCTCCGAGCCCCAGACCTTGAGGATCGAGCACTCGACCGCGTACTCTTCGATCGCTTTGCGCGTGTCCTTGGCTGCGTCGGCGCCGGCCTTGTCGACTTCGTTGAGCGCGACATCCATCATGCCGACGGTGCGGTAGACCAGAGCTTCGCCGACGTAAATCAGCGTCGCCATGTTGGCCAGCTTCTCGCGCACCAGCCCGAAGTCGGCGATCACCTTGTTGAACGCCTTGCGCTGCTTGGCATAGGCGATGGCGTTCTCCAGCGACAGCCGCGCTCCGCCGACGCACATCGCGCCCAGCTTGAAGCGTCCGACGTTCAGGATGTTGAAGGCGATGACGTGGCCCTTGCCGATTTCGCCCAGCAGGTTCTCGACCGGGACCTTGCAGTCGTTCAGGATGATGCGGACAGGTGGACGATCCGCGAATGCCCATCTTGTGCTCTTCCGCGCCGATGGAAAATCCCGGGAAAGTTTTTTCCACCAGAAACGCGGTGAACTTTTCGCCATCCACTTTGGCGAACACGGTGAACAGGTCGGCAAAGCCGGCGTTGGTGATCCACATCTTCTCGCCGTTGAGGATGTAGTGCTTGCCGTCGGGCGAAAGCTGGGCGCGGGCGCGGCAGTTCAGCGCGTCGGAACCGGAAGACGCTTCCGACAAGGCATAAGCGCCGACGATCTCTCCGGCAGCCAGCCGCGGCAGATATTTCTTCTTCTGCTCTTCGGTGCCGAAATAAACGATGGGCAGCGTGCCGATGCCGGTGTGTCCGCCCCAGGTGGTGGCGAAGCCCGCGTACTTGGCGATGTGGTCGGCGATGACGGCGGCGGTGACTTTGTCCATTTCGAGGCCGCCGTAGGCTTCGGGAATTTCGACGCCGCTCAGTCCCAGGTCGCCAGCCTTCTTCAGCAGATCGCGAGTGACGGAGAAATCCTTGTGCTCCATCTTCTCGATGTTGGGCAGGATTTCGTTGACTGCGAATTCCTCCGCGGTCTGCCCGATCAGTTGATGCTGCTCGGTGAAATCCTCAGGCGTGAAAACCTCGTCAACCTTGCGCTCTTCGAGCAGAAAGCTGCCGCCAGAGATTTTGGTGCTGGGAACTGCAGTTGTGGTAGCCATTCAGAAACCCCTTTAACCACCAAGGACACGAAGTACCACGAAGGAAAACCGAGAGAATGGGATTTCCTTGGTGTACCTTAGTGCCCTTCGTGGTTTACGCCTTTGACTTTACTTCCATCCCGTCCCATTCACAAACCGTTTGATGCCGTCTCTAAGATGTACAACGTTGAAGTTTATAAGCAGCCCAATGGATTTACCACTGAGTTTGAGGTACGAAAGGATTTGGGCCTGATGGACCGGTGAGATGCCCTCGACGGACTTGATCTCCACCACTACCAGGTCCTCGACGACCAAGTCCATTCGATAACCTAGGTCGAGCTTTACTCCACGATAAACGACAGGAAGGCCAAGCTGAGCGGCAGTTCGAAATCCAGCTTGTTCGAGCTCGTGTTGCAGGCACGCAGTATAAGTACTTTCCAGCAAACCCGGGCCAAGCTCGGTATGGACTGTCATGGCAGCAGTGATCACCGCATGACTAATCTGTTGTGGGCGAGATACTCCGGTTGTGGCAGTGGCCATACTATCCTCCAGCCGCCATCGTCGTTATTCAGTACAGCAATGTCCAGGTCACTCGTCACAAAAGCGAAAAAAATCTTCAACCACGAAGGACACAGAGGTCCACGAAGGAAGACCCAAAGCTAGGATTTCCTTCGTGAACCTTAGTGTCCTTAGTGGTTAAAGGTTTTCAAACACACCAGCAGCGCCCATGCCACCGCCCACACACATCGTCACCATCCCGTAGCGCGCACTACGCCGCTTCATCTCGCGAATGATGGTGGCCGTTAGCTTGGCCCCGGTACATCCCAACGGATGCCCCAACGCGATCGCACCGCCATTGGGATTCACCCGCTCGGGATCGAGGCCGCCTTCCTTGATCACAGCCAGCGACTGCGCCGCAAAGGCCTCATTCAGTTCGATCACGTCGATGTCGGAGAGCTTCAATCCGGCGATCTTCAATGCTTTCGGGATCGCAAACACCGGGCCGAGCCCCATTTCCTCGGGCTTATAACCAGCGGTCGCAAAAGACACGTAACGGACCAGTGGCGTGATTCCCAACGCTTTTGCCCGCTCGGCGGACATAACAACAGCCGCTGCCGCGCCATCGGAAGTCTGCGAGGAGTTACCTGCAGTCACGGTTCCCTTGGCATGAAACACCGGCTTGAGTGCGAGAAGCGCCTCGAGTGAAGTATCAGCCCGCGGACCTTCGTCCACTTTGAAAACAATCTCCTGCCGCTTGGGCTTCGAACCGTTGGGCATGGTAAAGCTCACATTCACCGACACAGTTTCGTCGGCAAATTTACCCGCCGCAATCGCAGCTAGCGCCTTCTGATGGCTGTGCAGAGAAAATTCATCGGCCGCCTGCCGCGTGATGCCGAAACGCTGCGCCAACCGTTCGGCGGTCAACCCCATAGTCAAGATACGCATCGGGATAGTGGTCAATCAACCACGGATTCGGCGAAATCTTGTGTCCGCCCATGGGAATCATCGACATCGATTCCACTCCGCCGGCAACAATAATCTCCGCCCCGCCGCTCATGATGCGCTCCGCCGCCATGGCAATCGCTTGCAGTCCGGAAGAGCAGAAGCGATTGATGGTGATCGCGGAGGTCTCGACCGGCAAACCAGCTCGCAGCGCGGCGATGCGCGCAACGTTCATCCCCTGCTCCGCTTCAGGCGTGGCACAGCCCAGAATCACATCTTCAATTTCTTTGGTATCCACCTGCGGCACTCGTTCCAGCGCACCTTTGATGGCGATGGCGGCAAGTTCATCAGGACGGGTAGCGCGCAGCGTGCCCTTAAACGCGCGTCCCACAGGCGTACGAACGGAGGAGACAACGACGACTTCTCTCATAAGACATTTCCACTCGACTATTTAGGCAACCCTACACCTCAACAAATATTAGATGCTCATACCGGCCACGTAGGCCCAGACGTCCCCGTCTGGGCGGGCGAGCGAAGCTCGCCACAGCGGACTCCGTCCGCCGGGCAGGTGAGGACACCTGCCCCTACGCATGCACCTCAATTCCGCAGCGTCCTCCCCGTCTTCAGCGTGAACTGAATCCGTTCCTGCGTCTTCCTCTCGCCGCACAGCGATTTGAACGCCTCGCGCTCCAGATCAAGAATGTACTGCTCGCTTACCGGCGTGCCCGAGGTCACATTTCCTCCGCAAAGCACTTCCGCGACCTTGGTGGCGATCTTCACTTCGTGATCGGAAATGTATTCGCCCTGCCGCATGATGTGGACACCTAGTCTCAACGCGGCCAGAACGTTCTCCCCCGGAGCGGGAATATCAGTGCGCGGTTGCGGAGGCTCGTATCCTGCTCGAACCAGTTCCAACGCGCGAGCCTTGGCGTCAGCCAGCACACGCTCGCGGTTCATCGAGATGTTGTCGGACTCATGCAGGAAGCCCAAGCCACGCGCCTCATGGGCGGACGTTGCGACCTTGCCGGTGGCAATCGTCTCGAATGCTTTCTTCATGGCCTCCATGAGTTCGATAGACTCGCCGCGTCCCGGACGAATCGCCGCCGCGCTATCCACCGCGCGCAGCAGCATTTCCTTGCAGCCACCTCCGCCAGGCAACAGACCGACGCCTACTTCCACCAGTCCGGCGTAGAGTTCGGCGTGAGGCTGGCGGGCCGCAGCATGCAGAGTGATTTCAGTACCGCCACCCAAACACAACCCGAAAGGCGCGACCACTACCGGTTTCGGAGAGAACTTGATAGCCTGCGTCATGCCCTGAAATTGCCGGATTGCGAGGTCAACCTCGTCCCACTCTTCTTCCTGAACGGACATAAGCAGCAGCATGACATTGGCGCCGACCGAGAAATTGTCAGCGTCGTTGGTGATGACGAAGGCGTCGAACCCATCGCCCGGTCCGCCAACCTTTAGGGTTTGACTAATAAGCCCAACAATGTCGCCGCCGAGCGAATTCATCTTGGAATGAAATTCAATACAGGCGATTCCATCACCAAGATCGACCAACGAGGCTCCTGAATTCTTCTTGACCACGCCGTTGGACTTCTTCGCAACCTCAACCGACCACACGCCTGCAGAGACAGTTACCACTTCATATTTGTCGGTCTTCAGATCAAAATATGCCCGGCCTGAAGCAGCCTTGGGATCGTCCCGATACCAGGATTTGTTTCCGACCGCGAGCAGGTTGTCGACATTCGCGGCTACGGGTTGCCCTTCTTTCTTCATGCGGGCCACCGTGGCCTCGACTCCGGCGGCATCCCACAGTTCGAACGGACCAAGCTTCCAGTTGAAGCCGAGGCGCATGGCACGATCGATCTCGACAATAGAATCGGAAATTTCAGGCACGCGGTTAGCCGCGTAGTTCCACAGATCCGACAAAACTGACCACAGGAACGCGCCTGCTTTATCGCCCTTCTGGGGGCCTCCTTCAATTCCAAGCAAGGTGCGCAGACGCGTGCCCGGATCCTCGATATTTTTCGCCATGTCGAGAGCAGGGAACTTCGGCTTCTGCCGCGGACGATACTCGAGCGTCTTCCAATCCAGCGCCAGTCTTTCTTCTTCTTTGCCTGCTTCTCCTTTGCCGGCGGCGGGCGAAGGCGCGCCTTTCTTGTAAAAACCCCCTTTGGTTTTGTCGCCCAGCCATTTGCGCTCGAGCATCTTCTTATAGAAGTCGGGCAAAGGGCTCGGCTGAGGTTTCTCCTCTCCGCTGGATTTCTCCATGTTGCCAACCACGTGCCCGAGAATGTCTAGACCTACCAAATCAATCGTGCGGAAAGTTGCGGACTTCGGCCATCCCACGGCATCGCCGGTCAGCGCGTCTACATCCTCGATGCTCAGGTCCATCTCCTGCATCAACCGCATTACGTTGAGCACGGAGAACGTGCCGATGCGGTTCGCGATGAAGTTCGGCGTGTCCTTCGCGTAAACCACGCCCTTGCCGAGACTCACGTCGCTGAAGTGGGCGACGGCTCTAATCGCGGCCAGGTCGGTGTCCGGTGTGGAGATAATCTCCAACAAGCGCATATAGCGTGGTGGATTAAAAAAATGCGTGCCGAACCATGACTTGCGAAAGTCGTCCGAAAAACCCTCCGCGATCTTTCCGACCGGCAGGCCGCTCGTGTTCGTTGTGACGATCGTCCCCGGCTTGCGGACGGCTTCCACCTTTTTTAACAACGTCCGCTTGATCTCTAGATTTTCGACGACCGCTTCGATGATCCAGTCCACTTCGCTGAGGCGCTTGAGATCGTCTTCGAAGTTTCCGATAGTCACCAATCGCGCGAGTCCAGGTTCGAAAAAAGCCGCGGGCTTGGATTTCTTCGCAGCCTCCAGTCCTGCGGCGGCGATCTTGTTCCGGCTTGTTCCATCGGCGTCCGGAGGGACGATGTCGAGCAGATAGCTGGGCACGCCCGCATTGGCGAAATGCGCGGCGATGCGTGCGCCCATGGTGCCGGCGCCGAGAATAGCAACTTTGTGGATGCGCTTCATGGACTACCTCGGAGGAGCGACGACGCCATCGATTCTATACTTCAATGGAGGACGCCCGTCCTCCATCAAACATTGGCGCTAAGGTAGCTTATCGATCGCCCACTCATCTTTCCCCGCGAGCACCACCACAATCTCCGATCTCTGGGGGCGTCCTGACCTGGTCTGATCGGAACGAGAGACGAACAGCGTAACAGGAAAGGCGTAGCGCCCGGCTTTGAGCCTCCTCCCACGAGCGATTTCGTAGGCCGCATCGCTCCCCGACGAGAAAAAACTCTCCATGCGGTCCGGCGAGCTGCTTTGCTTGGCTACGTCGGTCAGCATGAGGAGTCCAGTCTCATGGTCCTGATTCTGCCAAGCCTGTAAAAAGCGATTCGCGGCAGCCAGCGCGGATTTGTATCCAGGCTCGGAAACTGGGAGGGTCGGAGTGCGTCTGGTCTTGGCAATGGAGACCGTGGAAGCCTGCAACGCCAGGGACAAAACTATGAGTGGGAAGGCAAGATGCCTTCCCGACAGCCGGCGGGACGCCGGCGCTACAAATTCGGAATTCACAATTCAATTATGCGGGAAGATGGAAGTTCGTCCAAGACACCAGCAAGGTTCTCTCTGCGCGATAGAGATTGACAATTGACAATGGAGGACACAAATAAACCCTCACGAAATCAGTTTGGCCAAGGTAAACGCCGCCGCTGCCGCCAGCCCGCCGATCACCATGGTCTGCAATGCACTGCGCGCCGGACCGGTTCCGGTGTAGCGGCCTTTCATATATCCGAAGATTCCAAGCGCCGCCAAGGTCACCACCGCGGAGTATGCGAGTCCATGCACGGCATTCGAAAGCATGATGTAGGGCGAAAGCGGAATCAGTCCGCCAGCAATATAGGATGCCGCAATGGTGGCCGCGCTGGTCACAGCCCGCTTCGGGTCGGGTTCTTCCAGGCCCAACTCGAAGCGCATCATGAAATCTACCCACGCGTCGGGACGCCGGCTGAGCGCTTCGACTACCGGAGTGCTTTCCGCCTCCGTCATGCCATAGGATCGAAAGACGCGTCCCACTTCCGCCATTTCTTCTTCAGGAATTTCCTTGATCTCGCGATACTCGCGCTCTTTCTCTTGCTCGTAATGTTCGGCATCGCCGCGCGCCGCCAGATATCCGCCCAGGCCCATCGCGATCGAACCGGCCGCGATTTCCGCCAGTCCGCCGACCACAATCAGCCGCGTATTCTGCACCGCGCCGGAAAGTCCGGCCGCCAGGGCGAAGGGCACGGTCAGGCCGTCGGCCATGCCGATGACCACGTCGCGCACCGTATTGGTGGCCATGAAATGGGACTCGACATGTTCGTGGTGCGGTAGCGGCATGGCTCAGACCTCCGAATGAGATTTCAAATATTGTTGGGCGCGCCGGACCACATCGCGCTCACCCCGATACGACAGCTTGCGTGGCGCCTCGTCCAGAGGAATCCAGAAGGCACGCTTGATCTCGACTCTCATCTCGCGAGAAACGTCATCGATTTCGCCGGACTGATAACGTAACAGGAAAAACGAAACGATCTTGAATACTCGTTGCTGGTCTCCCCAGGAGCGCACATAGACATACTTGATGTCGGCCAACTTGGTGATGGGTGTGGCAACCAGGCCGGTTTCCTCGCGGACTTCGCGCAGGGCCGTCTGCTCCGGCTTTTCGCCCGGATCCACCAGTCCCTTGGGCAAAGCGATCACAGCTTTTTTCGATGTTTTCCTGGTCGGGCGGGCCGATGTGGACTCAGTCTGAGGCTCAATGACTGCCATTTCCCAGCTTTCGCCGGCTCGCCTTACCACTACACCGCCCGCGGAAATTTCCCGAACCATGGCCCCAAGTTATCAGGATTGCGGGACTTAGTCATGGGGGCCACCACCCGTCCTGAGGTAACCGGCAGGGCGAACCGACGTGCCTGGAACGATTGCCGTGAAGATGGCATCTTATTTACCAGGTTATGGGGTAGCCGGGAGAAATGAGGTTCCGGTGAAGAGTCTGGGCAAGATCATTCGGTCGGTACAGGCCTTCGGTCGCGGCCTGTCAAGCCCGGTCGGACCGGGGCAGACAGAGTTTCCAGGCATCGGCCTCGCTTTGGGTGGAGGCTTCGCTCGCGGCATCGCCCACATCGGCGTTCTCAAAGTCCTCGAAGAAGAAAATATTCCCATCAGCCTAGTGGCCGGCACCAGCGTGGGCGCCCTTGTTGGCGCGGCTTACTGCAGCGGCGTAACCATTGCTGAACTCGAACAAATGGCAACGCGGGTTCGCTTCAAGGATTTTGCCCGCTGGACTCTCTCGCGCTACGGATTTGCCAGCAACGAGCGCATGATCAAGTTTCTCAGCAGCATTTTGAAGGTGAAGACCTTCGAGGAATTAAGAATCCCTCTGGCCGTGACCGCCACCGATTTCGCCACCGGCGCCGGAGCTGTCTTCCATTCCGGACCTCTCGTCGACCCGGTACGCGCCAGTTGCGCTTACCCCGGAATGTTCCTGCCAGTAAAAATTCGCGGACGCCTGTTGGTGGATGGCATGTTGGCTCATGCAGTCCCCACAGTCCCGTTACGCGAGATGGGCGCACAAAAAGTGGTCGCGGTGCATCTGAGAGGAACCTGGACCAATGGTGACACCGGTCCAAGACATCTGTTCGATGTGATCGGTCAATGCTTCGCCATCGCTCAGGAAATGAACTGCGGAGTCTGGAAGGCTGCAGCCGATCTGGTCATCGATCCCGACGTCAACGGATTCAAATACGACGACTTCGAACGCTCCACCGAGTTGGTCCGTTCGGGCGAAGCGGCGACGCGCGCGGCCCTGCCGGAAATCCGAAAGTGGCTCCAGCAACCCGCACCAGAGCGCAAGCTGCAACCCGCTCGCTTGAGCCAGCCAGCCCCAGCCCCAGCGAAGTAGTCGCCATAGGCCACGTAGGGGCAGGTGTCCCACCTGCCCAGCCGAGCGAAGCTCGACAGCGCTGTAACCTGCGAAGCAAGCCCGCGACCATGCAAACCAAAAACTCACGGATCAGCAGCTACTATTTGGCCGCTGTATTAAAGGTAGCAGGGTCGAGATCGAGCACAATCCAGTAAGCATTGTGAGGCGGCACTGGAAAGAGTTTTTCCTTTTTCGCGTGGGAGGCGCCGAGTTCCTGCATTAAACAGGTAGCGACAGCGCTTGGGTGGGTCATCCAGGCATCCTGCGCGATACCGTCGTTTCCGATCTCGACCAGGAATTCGAATTTTCCCAGATCGTTGCCCGCTTTTTGCACGCATGATCGCTCGATCGGCGCGAAAGTCATATCGAAGGTCTTCTTGTAGGAAGTTCCCTCTACAGTTTGTAGATTGGCCCGGGCTTCCTGCTTGATGGCGCGAGAACGAGCTTCCATGGCCGCGAACTGCAGAGCCCAGTCCCGGTTCTGTTTGAACCAGGCTTCAGTCCGCCACGCTTCTTTGTCCCAATTGTGCCCAATCCGCTTGAAGGCTGCATCGGCAGCCACGGAATCGTTGAACTTGAAAGCCATTAGAGCGAGCCAGTTCAGCTCATTCAGCGACGGTCCGTATTGCTGTTCGATCGCAGCATACCCCTGCTGCAGGCGCGGCCAGGAAAAATGGACAGATTCGGGCTCGTCGCAACCACAAACGATTGCCTGGGCAATCTCGAAATACAGCATGTCGCCGGCTTTCCCTCCCATCCGATCGGCAGCCTGTTCGGCGAAGCGCGCAGGTTTGCCCTCCTTTCCCATCCACTGCGGAAGAAGGAGTGTGGCCTGGGCTCGGTAGTAATAGAAGTAGCCGGGCTCGATTGAGGCCGCCTTTTCGAGGAGTGCCGTGGACCTGAGAAGGTCCCAATTCTGCCCCTGCGCGACCTGTTGCATGGCCACATACCATTCCGGACACTTGTTGTGCAAAGTCGCGGCACTATCGAGAATCGTCTTCGCCTTTCGGATGCGCAGATCAAAGAGCTTCACTCCGCTGTCGCTTATGGTGTCGCTGTAACCCGTGCCACGCGCATCCCAGCCATAGCTGATGTAGGACTCGGCGAGGGCGACACGGGCGGTGATGGAAGCAGGCCTGGCCGCCACCCATTCGTTGAGGTGCGCCAGGTGGTTGCGCCAGTCAACCTCGGTGGGGTGGCCGGGCTTGGGCTCCTCAAGACCAGCGTAGAACTTGTGCAGCTTCCACGTGCCGCCGGAGAATCTGGCCTTGCTGGTGCGGACTGAGTTTGCGATGCAGTCCAGTTCCGCGAATTTCTTTTGTTTCAAGAGTCCCGCGATGGCGTACTCGTACTCCTCAATCGCGTGGACATCGGTGGTGGGGTCGAAGCCGTCATCGGTGAACCCGCAAGACTGGACGGCGTCCTTTTCCGTGTTGACCGCTGCAAACCCGGTCGAGCCAGGCCAGAAGATGAGAAATAGCAAAGCCATGCCGCTGAAACGGAGCACGGCCGCCGAAGTTCGGCGTACCACGCCTTGGCGGATCGAAGAATACGACAACAAACAATGAGACATGGTTACATCCAGTGCGGAAGTCTGATTTTCGAAAAAGCTTAAGCGGAGGTTTGAGGCTACTCAACCACGAATGTCGTGTCGACGTTACGTCAGTGCAGGAGAAGAAGCAGGCAAGAACGTGTAGGGGCGGGTGCCCACACCCGCCCAGCCGAGCAAAGCTCGGCGAAAGCCTTTTGTCGAAATCGACCTTTGCTCAAGCTAGAAACCAAGCCGAGTTCAACAGCCGAGGGCGGCTGCCCCACGAGGTCTGTGGTTGTTAGGAGGTTTCGGCTAGTAGCTAGTAGCTAGAAGCTAGAAGCGCTACTTCATCACTCCCCGCGCGGCAATCCCGATATTGTCGCGGGAAGTATTCTTCACCAGATACATCATCTCGTCCGCCTGGCGGATGATTTCCCGTGGAGTCTTAGCGTCGTGCGGATAAGTGGCCACGCCCATCGAGGCGCGGACATTCAGATTCAATCCCTCTTCCTGGCAGAACATGCTGGTGCGAAGGCTGTCCCGCAGGCGTTTGGCCACAATCAACGCTGCATCTTTTCCGGTTTGCGGCAGCAGCACCACGAATTCATCGCCGCCGTAACGGAAGGCGTAATCAATCAAGCGCAGCTGCGCCTTGATCAGGTAGCCGATCTCCATCAGCAGCTTGCTCCCGATCAAATGTCCATGCGTGTCGTTGACCTGTTTGAAGTGGTCGAGATCGATAAACACAACGGTGAACTCATAACCGTAGCGGGCAGAGCGGTAGACCTCGGTTTCCAGCGTCTTATAGAGATGACGCGCGTTGTAGAGACCTGTGCAATCGTCCGTGATAGTGAGTTCCTGAATCTTCTCGACCGCGCGCGCGTTTTCAATGGCAATGGCGGCGTAGTCACAAATCGATTGCAGGAAAAAAGATTCCTGATCCGTGAAGTGTTCCATCCTCACGTTGACCAGTTGAATGACGCCCAGCACGCGTAGCTTCGAGCGCAACGGAACGCAGATAATTGTCCGCGTCTCCCACTGCGTCATTTCGTCGATGCGTTTGGCGAATCGGGGATCGGTGTACACGTCGGGCACCACAACCCGCTCGCCGTGTTTCGCCACCCAGCCCGCGATGCCTTCGCCGACTTTGAGCCGAACATTCTTCAGGGCCTCGGAAGCCTTACCCACCGCGATTGCAAAATAGAGTTCGTCGCGTTCTTCATCCACCATCAGCAAAGACCAGTTGTCCGGACGGAAGTATTCCGCCATTTTTTCCATGATGGTCTGCAGGATGGAGTCCAGATCGAGGGACGAGGTCAGGGCCTTGGCCACATCGTGGTAGATGCCCAGTTCCTGCACTTTACGATCGGAAGCGGCCTTGGTCATGAACTGCAATCCTCGATGCAGGCAGGAAGTGTTGAAATTATATGCGGCCCCGGAAAGGGGGGGCAATCAACCTTAGTAACCTGAACCCCTGAAGCCACGCCCGGTAGTACATGGGCGGGTTCCTGCCTGCCGCCGGCTCGTTTAACACTACGGTTCTCTTCCGGCCCAAATTCATGGCCCGGATGCCCCTCGATTAACATATATTTATGTTGAGGTTACTCAGTTATCTTGGATGCGGCCAGGGACGTTAAAAGCCGCAGGAGACGGCCCAAGTTGGAATCCTTTGGAGCACGGCTAAAGCGGGAGAGGGAAAAGCGCAAAATTACGCTTGACGACATCTCCGTCGCTACCAAGATAGCTCCTCGCTTTCTGGTTGCCCTCGAGTCGGACCAGTTCGACCAGCTTCCGGGCGGTATCTTCAACAAAGGGTTCGTTCGCTCTTACGCCAGCCATCTGGGGCTGGACGAAAATCAAACCATTGCCGATTTCGTTGCCGCCAGCGCACCGGTCGTTCCCGAAGCCCCTCTGGAGGAAGCTCCGGTGCTTGCCTCGTTGGCGGATCATGTGCCGAAAAGCCGGATCAAGAGCAAAACTGCGACTGATGGCCTGCCCTGGGGGATGTTCGCGCTTGCTCTGCTGGTCTTCGCCTTTGGATTTGCGTTGTGGGGCTTTCATTCCCGTGAGAAGTCGTCCCCGCGGATCGCTGTAGTTTCAACACCGGTGACCGCTAGTTCTCCCGCGCCCGCTCCATCCACAGTTGAGCCCGAGCCGGTGGCGAAACCTGTTGCGACGGAAACGGCCACCACGACTTCGCAGTCGCAGGCACCTGAACCACTCGCAGCTAGCAGCGCGGCGGCTGCAACTCCAACATCCACTCCACAAGACTTAACGGATAATTCCGGTGAATTTCAGGTGCTGGTGAAGGCGCGCGAGGATTCCTGGGTCACCATCACTGCGGACGGAAAAAAGATTGTGCAGGACACGCTGGCCGCGCCGGCGGAAAAATCGGTGGCAGCGCGGAACCAGGTCGTGATCAAAACCGGTAACGTCGGCGCCCTCGATATTTCGTTCAACGGGAAGAAGCTTGCGTCGCAAGGTCGGGTCAACCAGGTAAAAACTCTCACCTTCGATCCCAATGGTCTGAAACATTAGAGCCCACAGTTGCGATTTGCTCCACCTCTCGCTTTTTCTCCCTCCCCATTCGAAGCGCCCCAGCTACCACCCAGTGCAGATGCTGCCCAGTGGCTGCCTCCAGAGACTTTCCAGGCCCGAATCATTGCGTGGTAACCGCCCTCTCTGATAGCTTATTAGAGTCTGCAAAGTGCTCATTTATAGGCTGTTGCGTTCTGACCTCCCGCCAGGTTGTAACGTCCGATCGCTTGCCAGATCGCATGAAGGAGAAGCCGCGTGTCAACCAAGAATCGTTATCTTTTTACCTCTGAATCCGTAACCGAAGGTCATCCCGATAAAATTGCCGATCAGATCTCTGACTCGATCCTCGATGCCTGCCTCGCCGAAGATCAATTCAGCCGCGTTGCCTGCGAAACCCTGACCGCCACCGGCCTGGTCGTAATCGCCGGTGAAATCACCACCAAGGCTTACGTGGATTTCCAGTCGTTGGTCCGCGGCACAATCGCCGCCATTGGCTACAACAACGCGCTCTACGGCTTCGACTCCAACACCTGCGCCGTAATCTCCACCATCAATAAACAGTCCGGCGATATTGCCATGGGTGTCGACACCGGCGGCGCCGGCGACCAGGGAATGATGTTTGGCTATGCTTGTAACGAAACTCCCGAGCTGATGCCGACGCCAATCTCGTTGGCGCACAAGCTCACGATGCGTCTGGCTGAAGTCCGCAAGCACGGCCGGCTTCCTTATCTTCGCCCTGATGGCAAATCGCAGGTCACCGTGGAATACGACAAGAACCACAATCCCATCCGGGTGGATGCGGTCGTGATTTCGACTCAACACGCGGAGACCGTAGGCAACGAAGAACTGCGCGGCGACATTCTAAAGCACGTGATTCAAGCCACCATTCCTGAAAAGCTGCTGGACGAAAACACCAAGTACCACATTAATCCCACTGGACGTTTTGTGATCGGCGGCCCCATGGGCGACACCGGTCTTACCGGTCGCAAGATTATCGTGGACACGTACGGTGGCATGGGACGGCACGGCGGCGGCGCATTCAGCGGCAAAGATCCGACCAAGGTGGATCGCTCGGCAGCCTACATGGCGCGGCACATCGCCAAGAACATCGTGGCGGCTGGTTTGGCGGATCGTTGCGAAGTCCAGCTCGCGTACGCGATCGGCGTGGCTGATCCAGTCAGCGTTCTGGTGGACACGTTCGGCACCTGCAAGGTGGATCCCGATACGCTTCCGGATGTGGTGCGGGCGAATTTCCATCTGACGCCGAAGGGAATCATTGAATCATTGAAGCTGCGCCGTCCGATCTACTGCAAGACTGCAGCGTACGGACACTTTGGCCGGAACGATCCCGACTTCACCTGGGAAGCCACAGACAAAGCGGCCAAACTGGCCAGCGATGCTGGTTTACGGGAGACAGTCTCGGCTCGCAAGTAAAGGCTTTAACCACAAAGGACACGAAGATACACGAAGGAAACCTAAAACTATGGCAACTACGCCGGCACTGAATAGCGATGTGAAGAGTCTTGATTTCGCCGACCTTGGCAAGAAGCGGATTGATTGGGCGAACCAGTCGATGAAAGTCCTGCAAATTATCCGCAAGGAATTCATCAAGAACCAGCCCTTGAAGGGCATTCGCGTCTCGGCTTGCCTGCACGTCACCGCCGAGACCGCGAACCTCGCGATCTGCCTCAAGGATGGCGGAGCCGATGTCGTGCTCTGCGCCTCCAATCCTCTTTCTACGCAGGATGACGTGGCAGCCAGCCTGGTGCGCGACCACAACATTCCAGTTTTCGCCATCAAGGGCGAAGACAACGACACCTACTATGGCCACATTCTCGCCGCCATCGACCACCGACCCCATATCACGATGGACGACGGCGCGGACCTCGTTACGTTGCTGCACACCAAGCGCCAGGACGCGCTCGAAGGCGTGATTGGCGGCACGGAAGAAACCACGACCGGCGTGATTCGCCTGCGCGCCATGGCCAAACAGGGCGTGCTGCGTTTCCCCATCATTGCGGTCAATGACGCCGACACCAAGCATCTGTTCGACAACCGATACGGCACGGGACAGTCGACCATTGACGGCATTATTCGCGCCACCAACTTCCTGCTGGCAGGTTCGAAGTTCGTCGTCGCCGGCTACGGTTGGTGCGGACGAGGCTTGGCCAGCCGCGCTCGCGGCGCCGGAGCCGAGGTCATCGTCACCGAGGTCGATCCGACGAAAGCGCTCGAAGCGCACATGGACGGTTTCCGCGTGATGTCCATGACCGAAGCCGCCAAACTGGGCGATGTGTTCTGCACTGTCACCGGCAACAAGAGTGTGCTGACGAAAGATCACTTCGAAGTCATGAAAGACGGCGCCATCATTTCCAACTCAGGCCATTTCAATGTGGAGATCGACATCGTCGCGCTGGACAAGATGTCGTCGTCCAAGCGCACGACGCGAAGTTCAGTCGAAGAATATTCGCTGCGCGACGGGCGCAAGATCAATCTCCTCGGCGAAGGCCGCCTGATCAACCTGGCCGCCGCTGAAGGTCACCCACCGTCCGTCATGGACATGAGCTTCGCCGACCAAGCTCTCTCCGCTGATTACATGGTGAAGAACTACAAGACGCTGGAGAAGACGGTATATAAAGTTCCCGACGATCTCGACAAGCGAGTTGCCAAGCTGAAGCTCGAGTCAGTCGGCGTGAAGATCGATAAGCTGACACCCGAGCAGGAAGAGTATTTGGCGGGCTGGAGCGAAGGAACATAAAGCAGTTCCCGGTTGTCAGTTTCCAGTTTCCAGAGGGGCGGCGCGAGCCGTCCCTTTTTGTTTGGAAAAATCCGAGAACTGAGAACGAAACACTGAGAACTGAAGCTATTCAATTTTTTGAAATCTGTGCCTCGCTCCCCCGGTCATACCCTCCCATTCCTCCCGCAATTCCATGATCTGCAAGGCTTTATCCCTACTAGTTCCATGACTTCCGTAACTTTTAACTGCTGGTTCAGCGGTGTAATCTGCACCTCGTAATGTCGAACAATGGGCGATTTGCCGAGGACGGGAACACCGCTGCAGGCGCGCAGTTGCGGCGCGAAGATGCGCCGTCCGCTGCAAGCGTAAACCGCGAAGCTGCACCAGCCAAAGCTGCGCGCTCGCGTTATTCGGACGTGCAAAGCGCGGTGCGTTTTCCCATCAAACTGCCGATTTCGGTGAAATCGAAATCCGGCGCCAACGCAGCCGAGACAGAAAATATTTCCGCCAACGGTGTGCTGTTCCACGTGGATTCGGAAATGCCGGTGGGCTCGATGGTGGACTTCACCATCTCTCTGCCCGCGGATGTCGTGGGATCCGAAGCCGACGTGCAGCTCGACTGCCGCGGACGGGTCGTAAGAAATTATGAAGAAGATGGCCGCCGCGGTGTCGGCGTCGTCATCGACGAATATCGTTTTGAGCGCCGCTAAGTAGGGAACTGAAGGGCAAGGAAACCGAATGGCAAGCACGGCCACCAGCATGGAGATCGACGTCGAGCAGCCGCAGGAAGTCGACGGTCAGTTCATTCGCGTAATCGTGGCTGATACGCAAGCCATTTTCCGTGCCGGACTACGCAAGATTTTTGCCCTGGAAGATAACATCCGCGTAGTGGGACAGTCGGAGACGCTTTCTCAAACGATTTCCGCAGCCAAGAAATTTACCGCCGATATCCTGATCTTCGAAGCTGCTCTGGCGCCGAATCCCGTGGAAGCTGTTTCTGATCTGATCCGGCAGACTCCAAACCTGCGCCTTGTGGTTGTCACCCAGGAGCCAGACCAGGAAATGACGCTCGAACTGTTGCGCCGGGGAGCGCATGGAGTGGTTTCGCGCGAAGTCGAGCCCGAACTTCTGGTGGAATGCCTGCGCAAAGTTTCAGAAGGACATCCGTGGCTGGACAGCCGCGGCACGCAGTGGGTTCTCGAAGCCTATCGCACTCAGGGTATACGGCCCACGTCACAGCGTCCCAAGGTGCAACTGACTCCCAAAGAATCGCTGATCGTTTCTTGCGTCACGCAGGGAATGAAGAACAAAGAAATCGCGTTGCGCGTCGGCACCACGGAGCAGGTTGTGAAGAATTATCTGCGCAAGGTGTATGACAAGCTGGGCGTGGCGGACCGCCTGGAACTGGCCTTGTTCTGCCTACATAATCGCGTCCTTGATGCGAGCGTAAAAGCACCCGCCGCGCCGGCATCATCGGGGAACGGCAGCGCGCCGGAATTGGCGCCCGCGATCACGGATTCGCTCACCAAACCTTCCTGAGGCTCGTCCTTAACAGAGTTGCGATAGAATCATTGCTGTAGAATCAAAACAGCAGAAATTCCCGCCTCAAAAAACCGCAAGGGAGAGATGGCCGAGTGGCTGAAGGCGCACGCTTGGAAAGCGTGTTTACTCGAAAGGGTAACGTGGGTTCGAATCCGCCTTCAATCTCAATGACTTACAACGCATTCCACTTCGGTTGAGAGTGTACCACAACCCTAAGCGTGTGACCTGCCAGATGAAATAGATATATTGTTTGTCGGTTGTCCCTTTGACCCCAGTTCACGCGATCTAGTCAAGTGAGGCGCTCAACCAGTTGGGGGGCAAATCCGCCTGTCTCCACACGAAGTGGTCGAGGCAGTCACCGAGATCGTCGCCGCTCACGAAGACTGACCGAGAAACATCGCATCGATTGACGGGGTGTTTTGACCGATGTTATATCGCCTAAGAGACCACGATTAAAAGTTTTTCCGTGGAATGTCCCTTTTTCCGGTTTTCAAGTCTCTAATAGTTAGCAAAAGAACACCACTCGCGCTCTAACCATCTTGCGTCTCGCGAAAGCCTTTTTCTTCACCCCAACTTCCCCGAATTGTAGGCCGGAGAACTTCTCCGTATCTCGGTCGAACCCATTGAGGTGCGAATGCTGAGCAAAACAACTGATGTCCAAACCGTACCGGCTGGGCCGATTGTTACGGCCAGCCCAAAATTAGAAGGAGAGTTAACAAGAGAATTTGATCTTTTGGCCCGGTTCGAGCGTGACGCCGAGTTAGCGGGCCTGATCGGGGAGAAAGCCAATGCTATCAGTTTCTCCGAAGACCCACCGAATCTGGCCTGAAGTTGCCGACCAAGATCAGACTGAGCGCTGAACAAGTCAAACAAGTGCAATGATCTTCCGTTTTTCCGCGAGGAGGGGGGAGGGGTACAAAGACACACACATATATACCTCCTCTTCCTGCGGAACTACGGAATATAGATGTTAATGCCCCAATGACAATCACTTAGAGTTCCGGCACCAAAAACGGATAATCCCGGAACTGGGAAGTAGCCGCTGCCGGGGCGCAGCCACCAAACGATTCGAGATCGCGGCCATGCTTTCCGAGGCCAAAAAGCCGCACAAACCGGGCTTTAACCGGAAACCGTTTTCCGCCAACTCTTATCTCGACCCCACTATCCCAAGGAGAACAAAACACTTGCTATGAAAATTCAATCAGTCAGTCCCACATCGGCCATAACACCCCCGTCAGCCACCCCATCTAGCGATCAATCCTTCCTCCTCACGCAATGGCTCGGTCTCTACGAGGCCATCTTTTCCTGAACTCTCCACACGGAACCTATGAGAGGTATTCGAGAGCGCTCTCGAAATTCTACGAGCACTTCCCCAACAAGCGGTTCACCTACGAGTTTTTAAGACCCGACCTCGAAACGTATAAGGCGCAGAGGCTTCAGGAGGGGGCCAGCGCGACGACCGTGAATATCGAACTCAGTATTCTGCGGGGTTTCTGGAGGTGGATGTTAGAGATGGGGGCCGATGGGGTAATGTTCAATCCTGCGCTAGGCGTCAGGGTTAAAGTCCCAAAGGATGTGCAGCGCAAAATGGCTTCCCGAGGGGTCCTCGAATCGCTGCCATCGCCGACCCTCTAGCTGTCGGTCGCGGATCGATCCGATTCGTTGCCGCCTCTTCGATCTCACTCCGACAGGCGCGGCGAGTTGTAAAATCCAAGGCCGAGATGAAGTCCTTCCTAAACGTTCGTGATCGGACCGAAGTGCTTGACCGATTGGCTAAACTCCGCCCGGATGCCCAGCGCAAATGGGGAAAGATGTCGGCTCACCAAATGATCTGTCACCTGAGCGACTCCCTGAGAGCGGCAGTCGGGGAATGGTACGTGAGTCCGGCCACTAACCTGTTCAAGAGGGCAGTTCTGAAACCTCTCGCGCTCTGGGTTCCAGTTCCGTGGCCTCACGGGTACAAGACACGGCCTGAATTGGACCAGCAGCAGGGTGGAACAACACCCGTGCAGTTTTCATCCGACGTTGAAACACTCCAGAGGTTGTTTGAGCGGTTCTGCACCATCGATGGGGAATATGCTCCTCACCCCATGTTTGGCCAGCTGTCGAAGGCCGAGCGCATGCGCCATGGCTATCTCCATTTTGACCATCACCTGCGGCAGTTCGGGGTGTAATAGGCGATACAAAAAAAACCTCCCGTTCAGAATCGAGCGGAAGGGCATCACCGTAAATCCGGCGGAAGATTTTGCCCTACTGCTTGTCGTACACTGCAGTGCTTTTCATCATCATGCCCATCGAGTCAGTTCCGCTGGTACTGACGGTGCGGGTCTTGCCATCGGCCGACACGGCAATTCGCCCAGCGGTGACAACTTTGCCATCTTTTTTAGCGGTTAACCCCAACGTGCGGGCATCAATTTTCTGGTACGACCTTGCGTCTGTATTCGGATCGCCAGTCACTGGGTAGTCTTTGCCGTCGAATTTGCCCGTCCACTCATTGTGGGTGGGCTTACCATCTTTGTCGGTGCCATTCACAGTGACCTTCACGCTGTCACCTGCGGCCTCGTAAACAACTGTCGTGTTCTTCGTTGCCCCAGCGGCGAATGAGGACTTGACCTCGTTGAGTTTCCAAGTTCCCATATTCGCGTCTTCGGCGAAGACCACAGCTACTCCAACAAAGCACAACGCCAGAGTGAGTATGATCAT
The DNA here is from genome assembly GCA_963741105.1 of Terriglobia bacterium. Lineage (GTDB taxonomy): Bacteria > Acidobacteriota > Terriglobia > Terriglobales > Acidobacteriaceae > JAIQFF01. The sequence continues at coordinate 2,671 of CAVUGT010000016.1, read as the reverse complement.
CCTTGTTTTCATGTTTCCTCCTGTTTGCCGAGCACAGTACCGGACCTCATTGCTGCGGGCCATTCTAGTTCTGCATAACGCCTTCAGCAACTGCTGCTGGCGCGTCAGAACATCGGCCCAAACACCCCGTCTGGGGATGCTAAGGTCAATGTGTAATGGCGATTTTGCAACCGGAATGGCAATTGGTACCATCTTGAGTGGTTGTTCTTCCTTTTGTCCTGAGTTCTCAGGGATCTAACTTGGTGAAGTATTTCTCATCCAGGAGACGAGACGAAGAAGAGGTCGGGATATTTCGATCCTACTGTGACAGTTTGCATATGGGAATTGATCCCGACTCCATCGAGAAGCGTCAGCCTCCCGAACCTGACATTCTCTGTCGCTTCGAAGATGGCGCAACGCTCGCATTTGAACTAGTGGAAGTTTGCCACCCTCAAAACGCCCGGTTCTTCGGTAGTGGGCTGGCGGTTTCTCGGGCACTCGAAGATACCTACCGAGATCTCCCCAAATGATTTACAGGCTCGCTTCGCTTTGCGTTTTGCGAGTAAGCCACTCTCGTTTAGTTTCGCTCCGGACGCTTCGCTAAACCGTATTCGTCGGAGACTGCCGCAAATCTTTACCGAACTACTCGACCAGCCTGAGAAGGACGGTCAATTCTGCACTTTTTCGAAAGCGGTACAGAAAATCCTCGTCTCTGTGCGGTTTGTTGGTCGCGTTGATACTCCTGGCCGCCCGTCCTTCAACATTGCAGGTTCTTTTCTGCCAGATGATGTGGTAGTCGAAAGCGTGAGGTCCAAATTAAGCCGAAATTACAAAACACCTCATCCTGTGGAATTGCTCGCTTATTTCGGGAACTTAGCCTGGGGAAAATCAACGCTCTGGAAAGTGCCGCTCAAGCATCTCCTCCAATCACATGGATTCGGCCCGTTCCGTCGCGTGTGGGTGCTCGATTGGAATGGAGTCGCTTTCGTTTATCCGAGGGTACAGTCAGACTGAAATTCTAAGGATGTCCCAGGCCAGACTGTTGTAAACAGATGGGATGAGAAGGCCGGTCTCCGGACGGGATGCTGTACGCTCCCAAGTTATCGACGTGCTCAAGGCACAGATAAAAAGGAGACCGGCAATGAAGAAGGTTAGCACCGTAGGGACGCAGCAGACGAGGAATGTTTCACAGCAGAAACTGACTATCGGATTGGATCTGGGAGATCGCAACAGCTGGTACTGCGTACTGGACGAAGCGGGCCAGATCCAGCTGGAGCAGCGCGTGCGCACGACTGCGAAAGCTCTCGGCGAAGTCTTCGGCGCAATGCCGCGCAGCCGGATCACGCTGGAGATCGGGACGCATTCGCCCTGGATCAGTCGCTTGCTCAGCGAGTTGGGACACGAAGTGATCGTGGCGAATGCCCGCAAGGTGCGGCTGATCGGAGAGAGCCGGAAGAAAGACGATCGTCTGGATGCGCGGACGCTGGCGCGATTGGCTAGGATCGATCCCGAGTTACTGTGTCCGGTGAAACATCGCAGTGCCCAGGCGCAGGCGGATCTGACCCTGATCCGGGCGCGAGCGGGACTGGTGCGAGCGCGGACGGCACTGGTGAACACGGCGCGCGGACTGGCCAAGAGCTACGGAGAACGACTACGCGGATGCAACGTGCGCAACATGAATCCGGAAAAAGCTGAGGGACTGAGTCCGGAGTTGCAAGCCGCACTGCAGCCGTTGCTGGCGGCACTGGAGTCGCTGAGCGAACGCATCGTGGAGTACAACGAGCGGATCGAGAAGCTGGCGCAACAGAGTTATCCGCAGGTGGCGCTGCTGAAACAGATCAAGGGCGTAGGCACGCTGATCGCGCTGACGTTCTTGCTCACGCTGGAAGACCCGCATCGTTTTCATCAGAGCCGCGACGTGGGCTGCTATCTGGGACTGCAACCGGGACGCCGGAACTCGGGACAGAGCGAGCCGCAGATGCATATCAGCAAGGAAGGGGACCCGTATTTGCGAACGCTGCTGGTACAGGGAGCGCAACACATTCTGGGACCGTTCGGGGTGGACTGTGACCTGCGGCGTTGGGGCCTGAAACTGGCGGAGCGTGGCGGAAGGAACGGAAAGAAGCGAGCGATCGTTGCGACCGCGAGAAAGCTGGCGGTGTTACTGCATCACCTGTGGGTGAGCGGAGAAGTGTACGAACCATTGCACAACAGCAGCCAAACGAACGTGGCCGCAGCCGCGTAAAACCAAACGGCAAAAACAAAATCGACCTCGTTCCAGGAAGAGAAAAGACAAAAGCCCAAAGCCGAGTTCCGGTGACTGCGTTAATCGCCTGGCCCACGTTCCACTTAAGTGAAACGACGGGGCGCCAAACAGATGGCAGCACCGGCTGAACCGAGAACGCCCAACATGCACCGAGCGAAACGATCGCTCCTCGAGAGTGCGGATGGAAGCATGGCGACAGTGGCCACTCGGCGGGAGAAAAACCTTTGTCCATAAAAACAACGAAGAATCGACTTGACTCCGACCGGCCTTCTCATGGAAGGCGTTTACACTCATTGACCTACCGAGGCTCGGGGCAGGCCCCAGGTCAGATGATGAGTGTAATTGATTTTTCAACAGTAATCCGACTAAACAAGCTAGGGTCGATCAAACCTGGGATCTCTGAACTGGATCGCCGCTTTTCCCGAA